>JBBPIC010000045.1:0-57432 GCA_038040525.1 Acidobacteriota bacterium
TGGCTGCAAGCGATCCGGTGGTCTACGCTTCGCTCCGACCACCGGCTACTTTCTGCCAGCCCTCCGGGCTGATTGCATAAAAGAGACCGAACCCCGTTGCACTTCAAACTCGAACACACTTCATGTTTGAATCAAGAGCCCACCCGCTAGGGCGAGGTAGTACTGAGTTAACACCCGCTCAAGAGTTTTCACACAGTCTCCGTAGCGCCGGAGGCTCAAGTCAATTTTGCTTGGGTTCGTGAGCGGTGGCTTCATACGCGGCTTTGTCGCGCTTAATTTTCCTGGAAAAAGTAGCCAATATTGACGTTGTTCATGGTTAAAGGCTATTATCCATCCTTGTGTTACCTGCTCCATTTCAGGTAACGCGCCCGCAAGTTGGCCCCAGCGCCTAATCTAGTCCCAGATAATCAATCACCACTTCTTAGGTTCTCCGAAAGGTCAGTCCAGAGTATGTCCTCCAAAATTGACGATTTGTTGCGTGTCGCGACAGGCCATGGCGCCTCCGACCTCCATCTAAAGGTCGGTTCATTTCCTGTTATGCGGATCGCCGGTGAGCTGCACCCGGTAGCCGATGCCCCGCGCCTGAAACAGGAAGACACACTCGATATGGCTTTCGCCATCATGTCGAACCGCCAGAAGCAGCGTTTCAAAGAAGTGTCTGAGGTTGATATCGGCTACGGTGTGCCAGGATTGGGCCGATTTCGCGCCAACATTTTTCAGCAACGCGGCACGGTCAGCATCGTCTTGCGCGTTATTCCGGACCAAACCAAAAACGTGTCGACCCTGGGTTTGCCGCCGGTCATCGATCGCATTGCTGAGGAACGCCGCGGTCTGATCCTCGTGACGGGTGCCACAGGCTCCGGCAAATCTACGACGCTGGCGGCGATGATCGATCGAATAAATGCGATGCGCAGTGGACACATCGTGACCATCGAGGATCCCATCGAGTTCCTGCATCGCGATAAAAAGTCGTTTGTTACGCAGCGTGAAGTTGATGTTGACACAAGGTCCTTTGCGGAGGCACTTCGCGGCGCCCTGCGACAGGATCCGGACGTGATCCTCGTGGGCGAAATGCGTGACTACGAAACGATCGAAACAGCACTGACGGCGGCGGAAACCGGTCACCTCGTGCTCTCAACACTGCATACGCTCGACGCGACCGAAACGGTGATGCGCATTGTTTCCAGTTTCCCTTCGCATCAGCAGAAGTCTGTGCGAATTCAGCTCGCCGGTATTCTTAAGGCTGTGGTGTCGATGAGACTCGTGCGCGCTGCGAGGGGTGCGGGTCGAGTTCCCGCAGTGGAGGTAATGGTCTCAACGGGTTTGATTCGCGACTACATTGTCAACGAAGGAAAGACCGCCCTGATTCGGGAGGCAATCGCAGCTGGAGCATCTCAGTATGGCATGCAGAGTTTCGACCAATCGCTGTTTAACCTCTTCCAATCCGGACTCATCACTGGCGAGGAAGCGCTACACAATGCAACAAATGCCGATGAATTCAAGATGCGCGTCGCTGGAATTCTCTCAGCTGAGCAGGCCATGAGTACTATGCGAACCCCTGCGCCAGCCACTCGGCCCGTGTCGACCCTTCCTGAGATTGAAAATTTTGTAAAACACTGAGGTCAGAAGTCAGAGGTCAGAGGTCAGTAGGCCGGAAGGCAGAAGTAATAGCTTTCTGACATCTGACATCTGACATCTGCCCTCTGCCCTCTGCCTTCTGCCGTCTGCCTTCCGCTATAGATTCGCTAAGCTTGAAAGAGGTGGCATGGGCAAGTCGAACGCCTTTGGGTTTTCGCCAATAATAGCGGCGGCGAAAAAGGCCGGGACGTAGCCAGCGCTTTCTTTGCGAAACTGCTCGTCAAGTTTGTCTCGATGGGCAAACAAGGTCCAAAAGTTCCTTTGGTAGTTCTCGGTATCTCTCAGCTCACGGAGATCGTCCCTCACCGATTCGGGCCCGCGATTGTAACTAAGCAACACCAGCGTCACGCTTTGGGAATCCTCACCCAGCTCAGCCATGCGATCGGCTATGTAATGCGCCGCGGCCGGAGCCATCTTTTCCACGTCACACATCTCTTCATGGGCCACTCCATATTGGCGCGCTGTCTGGGGCAGAAATTGAAACAAGCCCTTCGCCCCGATACTATTTTCGTAGCAGTTGCGATAAGCCGACTCGATCACTGGCAGGTAAATACCAATGATCACCGGCACCTTTCGCGCTGCAAAGGAACGTGTGATCAAGGGCACATGCGATTGCGCGCGGGTGTAGACCACATTCAGACTCTCATCGCCCAGGTCGCCGGGTTGGCCGTCGCGCTCCACCCACCGATCTACATAAGTCTTTATTGCACGAAGCGCTTCGTCGTTGAGCTTCACGGGACGGTCACCCATCATCGTGGATACGCGTTGTTCCTGTTCGCTTATGAAGGCGAGCTGCTCAGCGCCACTCATCTGTAAATATGCTTTGGTTGTTAATGTGCCGGTGGGAGCTGCGGCGATGTTTGTTTGGGGATGCGATATCCATCCCTTGAAAACAATTGCACCCCCAACCAGCACCAACACCAGAGCGCCAAACGCCATCATCATTAACCCCTTGCGAGATTTCGCATGCTGGATTGTGAGTCGACTGCTTGACGATCTTGAAGACAAACCAAGGCTGGAAGGATTCGTAACGAGCTTCAACTCGCGTAATAGATCCTCCGCAGTCTGATATCGGTCATTACGGTTCTTGCGAAGCGTTTTGTCGACAATCTTCTGCAGCGACCGAATCTCCGGCTTCGAGTCATCCACAAAGAGGGCTGCCGGTTCGCGTTCAAGAATGCTGACGAGGGCGTCCATACGCGTCGCGCCAATGAACGGCAGCCGATTGGTGAGCATTTCGTAGAGCAGCACGCCCAGGCTCCAAATATCTGTCCGTTTGTCAACCTCAACAGCGCGCGCCTGTTCTGGTGACATATAGTTGACGGTACCCATCACTACGCCGACCTCAGTCTGCACTCGAGCGTCGTGTTTAATGTTTGGGAAGGTCGAAGGCGTTTCGTGCTCGACGAGTTTTGCGATGCCGAAGTCCAGAATCTTAACCAGGCCGTCGGAGCGCCGCATGATGTTTTCTGGTTTGATGTCTCGATGAACTATGCCCGCAGCATGCGCCGCGGAAAGCGCAGAAGCGACCTGGCTCACGATTTCAACAATCTCGTCGACCGAGAGGTTGCCACTCGCAATCAATTCTCCAAGCGTCTGACCGTCAATGAATTCAGTAGCAATAAAACGAATGTCTTCGTGCTCGCCAACTTCATGAATCGTAAGAATGTTCGGATGGTTTAGGGCCGAGGCGGCGCGTGCTTCTCTTTGGAAACGCCGCAAGCGAGCATCGTCTGCGGCAAGGTAAGCCGGCAAAATCTTCAAAGCAACCGGGCGATCGAGGCGGCGATCCTGGGCCAGATAGACTTCGCCCATTCCCCCGCTCCCCAGACACTCCAGAATCGTATATGGGCCAACCTCACGCCCAACGCTACGGCCCAGAAGAATATGCGCGTCCTCGGCGATGGCGGGTTGCTCAATAAAATTTCCCGCTTCATCGTGTGCGCTGATTAATGAACCCGCTTCCCTTTTCAGCTCATCGTCCTCGCCGCAGGCGGCGTCTAGAAAAGAGACACGCTCCTGTGACGGCAGGTCGAGCGCACCCTGCAAAACCTCTTCAACTTTTTGCCAGCGTTCAGGGGTCATCTATTCGGGTAAATGGTGAATAGTAAATAGTAATTAAAGCGACGGCCGATTGAATGGTGAACGGTCATTAGGCGAGGGCTCTTTCCATTTACCATTTACTATTCACCATTTACCGCCTTATAAAGCCATGCCTTCGCTGCTCGCCAATCACGTCGCACGGTCATCAGAGAAACGTCAAGCACGTCTGCGGTTTCCTCCAGACTCAACCCACCGAAGTAGCGCAACTCAACCACACTCGCTTTGCGAGGGTCTAGTTTTGCCAAATCATGAAGTGCTTCGTCGAGCGCCACGAGCTCGTCGGCCCGCTCTTCCGACATCGCAGAGACATCTTCAATGGGCACCTGTTGGGCCTGGCCGCCACGTTTGGCATAAAGACGCCTTCGGGCGTGGTCAATTAATACGTGACGCATCACCTGGGCAGTAGCGGCAAAGAAATGTGCGCGATCATTCCAGGCTATGTTCTTGGTCCCGGCCAACCTCAAATATGCCTCATTGACCAGGGCCGTAGTCCCCAGCGTGTGACCGTTTCGCTCACGACGAACATACCGGTGCGCGATTCGCCTCAATTCGTCGTAGACCAACGGGGTCAATTTGTCGAGCGCGGTTTTGTCACCTGCTCGCCATTCTATAAGCAGCCCCGTTAAGTTGTCCGCCGAAAGCGTGGCCATTATCGAGCGATTCTAACACCGGTCCTCCCCCACCACGCCCTGCCTACTTTGGTTTGTTATCGCGTCGTAGAAACTCATGTTTGTGCCACAGAATGATGAACACTTTTGCGACGAATTCTCGCTTAGCAGGTTCGCTGAACATTCGGGCGGGCATTTCTCGCTTTACTAATTGAGAGCAGGTTTGCTTAAGGGCTCTCAAAATCCAGATCCGGAAAGAGGAACAACGATATGAAGCTTCAAAAGATGGTTCCATTGCTATTGGGTGCAATGATTTCGCTGCCAATGGGCGGTCTAAACGGCTTCGCTCAAGCCGACAAGACTTATCAACAGATGTCGCGCGCGGAGCGTTCTGCGTTCGTGGCAACGCAGGCTCGAAAGATCGCGAGAGAGATCTCAGCCCGAGAATATGATTTTACGCCAGGTTTTGAGGAAGACATTCAGGAAGCGCTTAACAATTACAATCGCCGTTTGGGAAGTTCGGCAAAACGCGATGCTCGTGTCGTCTTCGAACGAGGCCGCACTCATGCGCCCACGCTAATGGCGCCATTCCGAGCGAGAAATCTCTCGCCGCTTTTTGGGTTGTATATTCCGTTTATCGAGTCGGAATATGTCAACATCGAATCGCCGAATTCGATGGGTGCCATTGGCATGTTTCAGTTTCTTCCCCAAACCGGCGAAACGTATGGCCTCTCGCCTCAGGATCTTCTGGACGTCGCGAAGTCGGCCGACGCTGCCGCACGATACATCGCTGACAGCCTCGACACGTTCAAAGACGATCCGATGAAAGAAGCACTGGCGGTCCTGGCCTACAATCGAGGGGCATACAAAACACTCCGCGATATGAAAGTTTTGCTCAACGATCAAAACAAACAGTGCAGCATCTGCGCCCTTAGCGCGGACCGCAGCAAACTCGATGAGACCTTTAAAAGTGAAAACGTATTCTACGTCCCACGATTCCTTGCCGCGGCAATCATCGGTGAAAACCCACAATCGTTTGGACTGCAAATGCAACCGCTCTCGTCGTATTAGTTGACCTGCGATCCTTGAGACGCGCTTGCCGCTTTGCCAGTGCAAAATAATAAGGTGCGGACTGGTGGACAGCCGCACCTTACACCCTGCTCTCTTTGGTAGCATGGTGCAACAAGGGCCGTGTGTCTTTCGGCCACTAATCACGGTCAGTTTAATTCACTCGCATCCGCCTCATGACGCGCACGCCGGCCCGCCAGTCTTCGTTTATATCGAAGCGATAGATTTCGATGTCGGGAGCTATTGAACGCGTCAGGGTGTTGAAGGCGGCGTGGACTCTCAACGTCGGCGCCACGAGGTAGATGAGTGGTGATTCGTTGCTTATCTTTCTGTCGCCGAAGAGTTTGGCGCGTGCGATGTGTCCGCGACGTCGGTGAGCCTCAACGCGTTGCCAATAGTCGGCTCCCTGCAAGACATGCTCACGCGACTCTGAAACTTTTAGCTCGATGACGGCGAGGCGTCCGTCATGACGGAGCGCCAGAAGATCGACCGGTCGAACATTCGCCGTACCTCCCCGGGTAATTCTGAACTGCGCGTGAAGAGGTGCAATCAACAACCCGGGATCGAGCCGGGTAATATCCCGGCGCAGAAGCGACTCGAGCCAGGCTTCCCCCGCGTTTCGATAAAGCGCGTGATAGTGATCTGACGATATCGCCGAACGGTGTTCGATCAAATCCGCCAACAGGTTTGTGCAGTCGTTTTCAGTTTTGTCGTCCAGCATTTGCCGCCGGGAGCCTTCGACACCAAACCAGATGCGCTCGCTACTCATTACCCGGCGGACGCGTGCGAATGGCAATCCAAAGTAACGGAGCGTGTGGCCATGGCGCGCGTAGACTACATCTATCGCTTCAGGCGCAAATCCAATAAAACGTTTTGTAAGCTCGCTCGATTCCGATGGCGTTGCGGGGGGAAAACGAGCAAGTCGCCGCTTCCATAACTCCACGCGCGTAGGAATATCGACAAGGGCTAGTTCTCCCAAGTGTTCGTCTACTTCATAAACGGAAATCACATCCTGCAGGCTTTGGCGCAATAAAGCCACGCGCTGAATAGTGGCCCTGGTCAAGGCGCTTTCAACAACCAACCAAAGTTGTTCAATGTAGGGAGGCCTCACTCGCTCGCTCGTGCGCTTGAACCACAGAAGCGCTGCGGCCAGAAATGAATCAGCATCACTCGCCTGGCTGACAGCGACCGATCCGGTGACCGCGATCCGCTTCTGTTTTTGACGCAGCACAATTCGCGCATAGCGACCTGGTTGTCCGCGCCGTGCTCCAGGACTAAGTGCACAGCGCTCCAGCTTCGACCCTCGCACGATTGAAGAAGCCAATCGCCCAAGAACATCGCACCGGGCCTGACGAGCTAGTTTGACTGTTAACGCGATAGCACTAGCCGGTGATCGCGGAACCAGCTCAAGCAAAGGCCGCTCGGCGCCCATCCTGCGCGACGCTTGTAGCAACAGCTTCTCGCCTACACAATCCCACGCAAAGACTTTCCACGCTCGGTTTCCCTTTTCCGTCCAGCAATTAAGAATCAAGCGCCCATGTGCGACGCTGATATCCAACTCGCGACGGCTAAGCGCTTCAGTGGTTTCGCCATTGAACGTGCAGAACCATTCGACATGACTATCCAAAAGCTCGGTGATTTTCGATCTCGCCGCTTCCGCACGCTCAGATGTGTTAACCCGTTCAGTCATTACCAGAGAAATTCTTTGTTGAGTTTTCATGTGAGTAATCCATGGCCTCAGCCTGCAAGGCTGGGTGCCGCTGCTGACCGCTTACTTTTGGATACCGGCCGCTGAAGATCGACGACCTATTGCCCCAATCAAGTAATGATCCCGACGACGCAAACTAACGGTTTTGCGTTATGACGACGGGTGACAAATTTAGCGGCGGAGTTCGAGGGTGAAAGTCAGCGGTAACGTTCCCACTGGCAGCGACGCAGATTTCGGATGAGGCCTGAAACCATTGGATTTAGCTACATTCGTGGTTACTTCTACCGTGTGCTACCATTTTTAGTCAAATGAAATTCAGTTACTTAACACGCTAACAAACCCCTAATGAGAAACGTCTATTTGACAGCTTCTGTGCGCACGCCCATAGGCCGCTTCGGGGGAACGCTCGCGTCAGATACAGTGGACGTGTGGAGCGCCAAATGGCTAGTTGGGGCCAACCTCCGGGCCAAGGGACGGCATCCGATGACCGACTCCCGTGTCACCAAAGACTGACCGTGAATTCAATCTCCCATTAATACGTTGACTAATCAGGGCTCATCGAGCCAATTCAAGAAAGGTTTTCAAGACGTGAAGAATAGTTTTTTCAAATTGTTTGCTTTAGCCCTGACGCTTACCGTCTCCCTTGCCGGCTCAAGTCTGGCCCAAAGGAGTCGCACGGCTACTGCTAAAAAGCAGGCTCCAACCTTATTGTCAGCGCTGCCACCATCCGATGCAGTGGCGCTCATCAAAGTGAAGCGAGTGCTCGACGAAGCATTACCAAAACTGCTGGCCGAGAATCCGACAAAGGTTGCTGAAGTTAATGCCGAGTTGGCCAAATTTAAAGCTGATACCGGACTTGATCCCCGCTCGTTTGATCAGATAGCCCTGGGACTTCAGTACACCTATCCGTCTGAGGGAGTTACAAAGATTAGGACCGTGGCACTTGCGCGAGGAACTTTCAACTCCGGCGCCATCGTTGCCGCCGGCAGGCTGGCAGCAAACGGCAAATACCAGGAGCGGAAGTATCAGGGGAAGACGATCTACCTGTTTAGCCTGGACCGGCAAATCAAGCTTGCCGGCTTATGGGATCTGAAGCTTAGCGACCTTGCGGTAACGGCGATCGACAGCAACACGCTGGCGCTCGGCGACCTGGAGGCCGTGCAAGGCGTAATCGACGCTAACAGGAGTCGAAAACACGCAAACCCTGAGCTCACGGAGATGGCAAGTCGGGATCCGGACGCCATTATTGGCTTTGGGGGCAACGTTTCCGAGGCGCTGATGCAAAACCTCAGAATGACTAACGATGCGATCGCGCGGGAGTTGACGGCGGTACGGAAGGTTTATGGTTCGTTGGGAATGACTAGTGCTGACCTGGAATTGACGCTGGCTGCTCGTACAGTTGACGCTGACTCTGCTAAGAACCTGGGCGACACCGTGGAGGGATTGAAGCAGCTCGCTGGGTTTTTCATTAACAGATTGCCTGCGGTCAAAAGCGCGCTAGCCCGAACCGCACTAACCAATCTAAAAATTACGACACAGGGGAATGAGATTCAGGTCCGAACTGCCGTGGCCCAGTCGCAAGTTGCTCCGCTTGTGCGTGGATATTAAAGGAACGCCGACGGACGATCGTATCCATAGTTGACGTTGGCTACAGTTTCACGGTCATCCGTCGGCTAACATTTATTGCGCGGGTAACGGTATTTGGGGAGGCGCTGCGATCTCGGCCTCACCCTCATCCAGGCTCGCAAGAACGTCCTGATAGATCTTGATCTTTCCTGCCTGTTTCATGCGTTGTTGCGCGGCCGCGATGTAGTCTTCAAACACCTGGTTTTTTCGCGCGTCGAGCATCGTGGTCATCAACTCATTTCTTTGGCCGGCAAACGCTGCCAGATCGGCATTCTTCCGATTGGTTAGGCCCAGGACAACCCAGTTGTCTCCCACTTTCACCGGTATCTTAGTTACCTCGCCCTTCTTAAGAGCGTCAACAGCCTCATCCAGGGCGGGGCTTGTTCCTGCTTCGCGGAGAGTTGCGCCCAACTTATAGCCTTCTTCCGCACCGGACTCCAACCCGAACTTGTCTGCCGCTGCCTTGATGTCAGCGGGACTATTCAGGGACGACGCGATTTCTTTGGCCTTCTGTTCGAGCTGTTGTCTGCCAAATTCCTGCTTCAGCGAGTCAGCCACCTTGGACTTGACCTCTTCAAATTCAGGGATGCGGGGTTCTTTCTTTTCAACCAGCATCGGAATTGCGAAGCCACCCTTCACGCCGGTTTGTTCTCCCACGTCGCCCGGGCTACTCAAAGGTTCAATCACTGCTTCGAATTGCTGACTGCTGCCAATCCCAGGCACATCGTCACCTGGTTTGACGAACCCGGTTTCCTTTACCATTTCCGCCGGGTTCATGTTGGCTTCAGCCGCCAGTTCCTGCGCAACTTTCTGGGGGTCCTTCGTCTCCTTCAACCGGCTCTGAGCACGTTTGGCGAGTTCGGAAGCCACTGTATATCCTCTCCGGTTCCGCATCGACGCCAGCAGCTCGGGTTTCGCTTCTTCGAAAGTTTTCGCGACTGAGGGACCGCGACGCAGGATGTACCAGTTGCCGCCATACCTGATGGGTATGTCTGAAACCTGGCCCTCCTCCATATCCACAGCGCGATCATAAAGAGCGTCAACCTTGTTCGGATTCTTCTTCACGGGTCGCGGCAGATATCCACCGCTTTTCGCTGTCGCAGGATCCTCCGAATTACCTCGAGCGAGGTCCGCAAAGACCGGTTCGCCTGTTTCCTTACTAGCTGCCATCGCCTTGGCAATCAGATCCTTCGCCTTCTGCTCAACCTGGGAGTCCAATTCCTTGCGTGCAACCTTCAACAGGATTTGCTGAACCTTTACACCGGCCTGTTTGCCCTGGGGTGACATTTTGTCAAACTCGTCGCGCAGATCTTTGTCTGTAATCGCAAGCTTTTGCCCCGACTTTTCCTGGTCGATGTAAACGTAGCGAATCTTTTTCTGAGGTTCGTTATAGCGATATTCGGTTTTGTGCGATTCGTAGTAATTCTTCAGTTCTTCATCAGTAGGTTGGATCTTTTCAGCAAGCTTATCAGCGGATACCACCGCGTAAGTCACATCGTAGGTCGTGTTCTTGCGTTCGTATTCTTCCTGCACTTCCGCGTCTGAAACTGTGACGGCAGAAGTGACGAATGCCTTCAACTTCTCGCGAGCAATTTCATTCCGAATGTCATTTTCAAACTCTTCCACGTCACCGAATCGCGAAACGATAGATTCCTTATATCGCTCCAGCCCAACAAATTGCCCTGAAGCATCCTTAAACTGGTTACGAATCTTATCTGCGACTTCGGCATCACTTGCGGCCAACTCCAGTCGCTGGGCCTCCTGGGCAATTACGCGGTCGCGAATCAATCCATCGAGGAAACGCTTGTTGCCGCCCAGCTGTGCCATGCTGATTCGGCCGCCGAACATTTGCGAGTAGTTCTCTTTGAGCCGGGCCACCTGGGCCACCGTAATCTCGTCAGAACCAACCTTTGCCACCACCGCAGTGTTCTTAGTGGCTGCTACGTTGCCAGCGCGACCGGGCGCGTAAAATACGATAAGGCTGACAGCCATGAGTACCGCGAAGCCAATAATAATGATGCTGCGGGTGCGTTCCAACCGCCCTAGTTGTTTGAGCATTTACTTACCTTTCTAGCAAATCGCGAATTGTAAGGGAGACGTAGATACGGGCGCAACCGGTCCGACACCAGGGTAGTGTCCTCGTTTGGCGTTCAGTGCTTTCGCCCGGTTAAAACGATCCACAAAGTTCGCTAAGAAAGGTTAGTGTTATTCAGTGTTATTCGGTGTAATTAGTGGATCGTTTGCGTATCTTTCTAGATTAAGACATTACGGCTACCACAACCGCTGGCCTACCGCCCACTAATATCAAAGCTCTGGAAACTGTCAGTTGGCGCCAATGGGCCTCCAACCACCTGAAAGTCACTTGTTTCGCAAACTACGATTTGCGTAATAACTTGTTGCGCGATTGCTGCAACAAGTTGCGAATGCTATTTTAATTCACGAATGGAATCGATGGGCAGCCCAACAGCACTATGGATCGGCTTTACGCTCTTTATCCTTTTAATGCTGAGCCTCGACCTCGGGCTCTTTAACCGCAAAGCTCACACAATCACATATCGGGAAGCGACGATCTGGAGTATCGTCTGGATTAGCTTCGCTTCAATCTTTGCCGCGATTGTCTTCTGGTTCCAGGGTACCCAGCGGGGATTGGAGTTTGTCACCGGCTATTTGATCGAACTATCGCTCTCCGTCGACAACCTCTTTGTCTTTCTTCTAATCTTTTCCTACTTCAAGGTCCCAGCCAGGTTCCAACATCGCGTTCTCTTTTGGGGAGTAATGGGCGCGCTAATAATGCGCCTGACAATGATTTTCATTGGGGCAGTGCTCATTAATCGCTTCAGCTGGATCATCTACATCTTCGGAGCGTTCCTCATCTACACCGGGATCAAAATGTTTACGCAGGAGGAAACGGACCTTCAGCCCGAAGATAACCCTCTCATTAAGCTGGTCACTCGTTACATCCCCATCGTGCGTTACTACGACGAGGAAAATTTCTTTACGCGAGTGGATGGCAAATTGACGGGAACTCTGCTTCTCCTCGTCCTGGTCATAGTTGAGTTTACCGATCTTGTTTTCGCGGTCGACTCTATTCCCGCGATTTTTGCAATCACTACCAACACTTTCATCGTCTACACCTCAAACGTTTTCGCCATCCTTGGATTGCGCTCGATGTATTTCCTACTGGCCGGTGTGGTCGAAAAATTTCATTATCTCAAGATGGGACTGGCTGTCGTGCTCACCTTTATCGGAACCAAGATGCTGGTGGTTGCGCTTGGAGTGCATATCCCAATCTGGATATCGCTGATATTTGTAGCTACGGTACTGCTTAGCTCCGTGGCAGCTTCCCTGCTCTGGCCCAAGGAGGCGGAGCTGGAAATCGACGTAGACTTGCCCGCGGGATTTGATTCGCCGTTTGGGGATGATGGAGCCGCGGTGGACGGTGATTCTGATCTATCTCCTGAAAGCGTTAGTGACGATTCAATCGGCGGCGGAGCGACCACTCGAGCCCGGCTAAAGGAAGAAGAGCCCGAGAATATTAGCCGTCGATAACGTCAAAACCGCGTCAGCCGGGGAAGTATTCCAAAAGGTGCTTGAGATACGAAGCTTGAATGAGCGCTTAAGGCTGTGCTAGATTCCATTTTGGCTGTGGTTGCTGTTAGTGCTGCAAATAGCGAGGAGAGCTCGCTGGAAGCGGCTGCCCTACTTCACACCTTTACGATTACCAGATCCCGCCCGGGTTGATCTGACGCCAGAAACCGGCGTGCTTTTAATAGTTGCCCTCAGTTCTAAATACTACAAATAAGAATGGCCACAAAATCCAGTCGTTTTGTTTTTGATTGGTGGGTAGTAGAGAAACGCAGTCTCTACCTCATCGCCGCTCTTCTCGTCGTGTCCGCAGTAGCGGGCGGCGCTGCGCTCTATGTCTGGAAGTTTGGCAATCCCCTCGCAAATGTGGGCACCGGAATAAAGATGGCGGCAGGAGCCAGATTCATTTCATTCGAAGGCGAGGTCCGCGTGGTTCGTGCCGCTACCCGAGAGACTATAGTGGCCGGCACGGACACTGAACTCTATCCCGGCGATACCGTGCAAACTCAGGCCACCGGACGGGCACGCATAAGCATGGCCGACGGCTCTACCCTGCTGGTACGTCCAAACAGCACTATCATTATCCGTGACAACGCCAGCGCCCACGACGGTAAGAAAATTAACGTGCACGTCGTGGTCGATAGCGGACAGATGTATGTGCGTACCGATCAACAACCTGAGGGGACGAACAACGTAGTCGAGACTCGGAAGACCACAAACAAGATCGGCCAACAGACTGGCGCTAGTTTTGGTGTTAATCCGGAAGGGACTGAAGAGATTCGCGTCAATTTAGGTGCAGTTGAAACTTCGAACCGGAACGGTGAAAAGGCCACCGTGCGCGGTGGCGAATATCTCTCAGTGAATCCTTCAGGCACGCTCTCGCGTCCGCAAAAGCTCCTGGAGATGCCGCTGCCCTCCCAACCGCTCAATCTCGAGAGAGTTTTTGTGGGCGGAAATGGCTCGGCTACTGTTCCCTTGAAGTGGGTTAAGCCTCAATCTGGCGCAGCTGCGTTCTACCGAGTTGAAGTGGCAACGTCGCCTTTCTTTGTGGCCGACGGCAAAGTAATCGAACGCGATCAATTAGCGGCGACCGAGTTCACCGCCAGCGATCTTCGTCCGGGAGTTTACTTCTGGCGAGTTCGCGCTACTGCTTCAACTGGCCAGACCAGCGACTGGAGTGAACCTCAAAAATTTATCATTGCGGCGCGGGGAACTGGCTCGCGCGTTCCCGTTGTCAACTTAACGGCCGAACTTTTAGGGGGCAATGTTTATCTAATCCGCGGCCGCGCTGAGCCGGGAACCACAATTCGAGTGGTGGGCCGCGAAACTCTGGTGCCCGCCGAAGGTGTCTTCCAACTTCAAACAACCGCATCGCCGGGGACACAGGAAATTAGTATCGACGCAGAAGATTCGCGCGGCAACAGCAGCCAATATCGTCTGGCACTGTCAAGTCGCCCCCGTTCGGGAAATTGAGCCGCTACTCGCCGCCACTACGATAGAAATGTCGAAACACGTAATACTCCTGACTGACGCGCACGAGGCACCGGCGTATGAGCTTATTGAAGCTTTGCGTTTGGCGGGCGTTAAGACCTTGATTGAGGGGTTGCGCGACGCCGAGGTAGAGGCATCCATGAGCCGGCGCGGCCCTAAATCAAGGATCGAACAAATGGATGAAGCACCCCTTGCGGTTCTTTATGAAGTGGTGCCGGGCGCAGACATGGTCGAGCTTCACGGCGCGATCGAACACGCCACCACGACATGGCCCGGAGCCGCGTTGGTTGCTTGTCGTCGTCATTTAAGCGGTTTTCATGGGGTCAGTTTACGCAGCCTGGATGGGGCGACTTTAAAGCGCTTGGGCTTTCGCGCCATTGCTGATAGGGCGGCCCAATTGCCGGCAATCCTGCGCGAGATTGAAGGTCACGGAGCGACCGGTGAGCTCAAACTCCCCGAGGTTGTTCAGCCGGTAACGCCCGCGGAGTCCCTGTCGCTTCCGGCAAAAATGAAGTCGAGCGGTTTGCGAGCAGCTTTTGATCTGGTTGCTGCCCTCCATTTTATCGGGGACCAGGGCAGTGCCGCGCATACTGCGCTGGCGGGACTTGATCCGCTTGTTCCGGCTGACCGTTGGGCCATCTACCTGGTGCCCGACACCAGAGAAGCTGACGCTTCAGTGCTGGATGTGATTGCCGTGCGAGCCTCCTCCGACACCAACGACCCTCACGATCCGGATGAGTGGCGAAGGTTATTGCTTGCCACCAACGCGATGCCAGCCGGTTCGGAATCAAAAGCAGCACGACTCGCCTCGGCTGGAGTCGGCACGTTTAAGGGAAAAGAGCAGTCTCGGTACGTCGTGGGTGTACCTTTGATTTGCGGTGAAAGAATCCTGGGGGTGTTGGAAGGAATTCGCGAACAACAATCATTCAAGAAATCTGAGGTCGCTATTCTCGACGCGCTGTCGCGACCAATTGCATCTGCACTCGCCAACGCGGTGCGCATCAGCGAAGCGGAACGCCTGTCTCAAACCGACGACCTGACGAAACTTCACAACGCCCGCTACCTCAGGCAGTTTCTTCTAAACGAAATTCGGCGCGCGCGTCGATATGGTTCCAGCGTCGCGGCGTTGTTTCTTGATCTTGACAACTTCAAGCAGGTTAATGATGCCCACGGTCACCTCGCTGGTTCGCATGTACTCATGGAGATGGCGGCGGTAATTCTCTCTTCCATTCGCGATACCGATGCCGTGGCGCGCTATGGCGGAGATGAATTTGTGATCGTATTGCCGGATACAGGAATCGAGCTGGCTGGGGCTGTAGCGGAGCGCATTCGTACAAAAATCGGAAAGCATTACTTTAACGGGGGCAGGAATTTAAAACTCTCTCTAACGGCAAGCTTCGGTGTGGCCGCCTTCCCCCAGCACGCGTCATCGCCGCAGCAGCTTATCGCCTGTGCAGACACGGCAATGTACGAAGCAAAGGCTGCCAATAAGAATTGTATCCGGTTTTCGACCGCGCTTCGTCGAGAGTCAAAAGTCCAGACTCAGGTCTCCCTCCCGCCTGATGTCCTGGAAAGCGACGACGAAAAAGCCTTTTCCTAATAGCATAAAGGTTAGAAATCAGTGTATCTTGTGAGTGCGGTAGGCTTAACCTTAGTGCTGTACGAAGTTGTTGTATGGTAACGCAGCTCTGGTGAATCGGCTGTTTTGAGTTCGAGTATCCTTTCATCTGCGAAATTTGCCCTTACCATTAGCGACCTGTTAGTGGCCCACCCCGACGACGCTCCCATTTTTTTACATTCACGGGAAGAGAAGAATAAATGGCTTTCAAATCGATTTTCAGCCTGTTTTCCAGTGATCTGGCAATAGATCTGGGAACAGCAAATACTCTCGTCTACGCCAAGGGGCGAGGGATTGTGGTTTCGGAACCCTCGATAGTTGCGATTAACAAAGTTACTAACCAGGTTGAAGCAGTGGGACGCGATGCAAAGGACATGCTGGGTCGAACCCCCGGCAACATCGTCGCGATTAGGCCCATGAAGGATGGCGTGATCGCAAACTTCGAAGTCACTGAGAAGATGCTGCAGCATTTTATTCGTAAGGCTCACAACGGCAAGACCTGGGTCAGCCCACGGGTTGTCATCGGTATACCTTCAGAGATTACGCAGGTCGAACGCAGAGCTGTGGAAGACTCGGCTTATCGTGCTAAGGCGTCTGAGGTCTACCTGGTAGAGGAGGCAATGGCCGCGGCAATTGGGGCCGGACTACCCATTACTGAACCCCACGGCAACATGGTCGTGGACATCGGTGGAGGAACAACAGACATTGCCGTGATCAGTTTGAGCGGCATTGTTTATTCACGCGCTGTCCGTGTGGCTGGGAACGAGATGGATGAGGCAATCATCTCCTACATCAAACGTAAGTATAATCTCCTCATCGGAGAAAGGACCGCTGAAGCCATCAAGATTGAATTGGGGTCGGCATATCCACTGGACGAGCCGCTGTCGTATGAAGTGCGTGGACGAAATCTGATTGAGGGCATTCCCAAGACGATCACGATGACCGATGAAGAGGTTCGCGAGGCGCTTGCCGACTCAATCTCCACCATCATCAATGCGGTGCGTGTAGCGCTCGAACGCACGCCTCCGGAGTTGTCCGCGGATATTGTAGAGCGCGGCATTGTGCTAACTGGTGGAGGCGCGCTACTGAAAAACCTGGACAAGCGCCTCTCCATTGAGACCGGGTTGCCGGTATCTCTGGCTGATGACCCGCTTGCTTCCGTCGTGCTGGGCACGGGGAAAATGCTTTCCGACTTCGATCTCCTTAAACGAGTGAAGTGGGAAAACACGATGACAATGTAGGCGGTAAATCGTGAATTGTGAATCGTAAATAGAAGTAGAAGAATAAACGGCCTTCATATCTTTACGATTCACGATTCACGATTTACGATTCACCCAAATGGCTGCTATCCGCACACAAAGGGAGATTCGCCAGCGGGCCCCCCTATGGTTGGTGACGCTGCTGTTTGCGAATTTAGTAATCATGGCCTTTCACGCCCGCGATGATGCTACCAATCAGCGGATGTTCAGAGTGTGGCTCCAGACGGCTGCTTCTCCAGCCCAAAATGTCTCTGCCAAAGCCAGTGGGGCCGGGGCAAACCTGATCAGACAGATTATTAATTTCCGAAGTGCCGCTGTTGAAAACGAGCAGTTGAAACAGAGGCTGGCGCAGACGGAACTTGAGTTGCGAAACGCGCAGCAAGCCGTCGACGAGAATTTGCGACTCAAGAGTTTGCTCAATCTCAAAGAACAGAGTGGATACAATCAGATTGCCGCCAGCGTAATAGCACGCGATTCATCAGTTTGGTTTAACACTGTAACGATCGATCGCGGCAGTGCATCTGGTATTGGTCTCAACATGCCGGTGGTAACCAGTGGCGGGATAGTTGGCCGGGTAATAGCAGTGGGCCCATGGACGGCTCAGGTAATGATGATTACGGATGAGAAGGCGGCCGCCGGCGCCATCGTGGGCCAACTCGGAGGATCAGATGCACTCGGCTCGGTGCGGGGCCTGGGTGAAAACGGTCTGATTGAGATGCGTTACGTCTCCGGTCTACAGAAAGTTGAAGTCGGCGACTACATCTTGACGACCGGACAAGACGGCATCTACCCGCCGGGCTTGAATGTAGGTGAAGTAATCCAGGTGAAGGGCGGGACTGCCACGCAGGCGCATCAGATTCTCATCAAGCCCGGTGCCAATCTGGATCGATTGGAGGAAGTGTCGGTCTTGCTTTATCACGCGCCACAGCGGACGGCCCCCGAACAGACCCTGCCAAACGTGGACAAGGTAAAGAAGTAACCGGGTCATTGCCGATTTCCCATTGCCAAATTCCAATTTGATTTAGGCTCGTCGCAAACTCGACGATGGACGTTCGGAAAAGTCTTAAGGAAATCGGCAATTGGAAATCGAAAATCGGTCATGCCTCAACTTAAGATTGCGGCTGTTCTCGCCGTTGCCATAGTTTTGCAGTTGTCGCTCAGGGCAGTTTGGTCTCCCCTTTCCTATATTGACTTTCCCCTAATTGTCGTTGTTTATATCGCCTTACAACGTCACGCCTGGCAGGCGTTGATTGTGGGAACGATCGCAGGTCTGGCGGTGGATGCAGCAAGCGGCGGTCTGGTAGGCGCGGGTGGTTTCTCAAAGACCCTGACGGCATACGTGGTTTTCCTGGCCGCCACCCGGGTCAATCTTGAAAACACGCTGTTGAGGATTCCGGTGGTTGCCGCCGCGACGTTGCTGGATTCCGCAATTTACGTTTTCTGGCACCGATCACTTGGTTACCCGCCGACCGTACCTTTTGTGCAGACGATGTCTTATCGGTTGATAGGTACAACCATAGCTGGAACAGCGGTCATCTATGTGCTCGATTTGATTTTTACCGAACATGCTCGGCAACGCCGAACTTTTGCTTCACGCCGAAAAGGCGCGCGACGGGTACGATGAAAAACACGACCGCTGACCGGAAACCGACGACGGCCAGTACCTATTTGCAGAATCAATGTTCTCCGTCAGTCGGCCGGAAGCTGTCGGCGATTCGTTATTAAGATCATGAAATTCGAAGACTCCTCGCAAAACCTTCGCGGCAGGTTGTGGATCGTTCAGATCTTCGTAGTGCTGCTTCTGGCGGTCCTCGGCGTCAGACTCTACTACCTGCAGCTCGTTCGCGGTAAGCACTACGCTGAAATCGCCCAAAATCAGCGCATTCGACTCTTGCCGATAACCGCGCCGCGCGGAGTGATATTCGATCGTGAGGGACGGCCGCTCGTCGATTCTCGCCCCATTTTCAACGTTATCCTCTCTCGTGAAGACTTGAAGGGTCGGAACCTTTTTTCTCTAGTCAAGCCATTGTCTGAGGCGCTCGCAGTAGACGCTGACACACTTCGCGATCGTTTTGATCAGATAAGTTCGCAACCTGCGTTCGAGTCTATCCTGGTTAAGCAGGACGTGAGTCCTGGAGATATCGCCTGGGTTGAAGCCCACGAGCTCGAGTTTCCGGAATTGAGAGTTGAGCAACAGCCGCAGCGGCGTTACCCAGCTGACGGGTTGCTTGCTCATGTGCTTGGTTATGTAAGTGAAATTGGAGCGGAACAACTAAAGCAAGCGTCTTACAAGGAGAGGGGATTCAAGCCGGGGGACGTGATCGGGCAAAGCGGGCTCGAGCAAACCTACGATGAATATCTTCGAGGCAGGGACGGTTATCGGAAAGTTGTAGTGGATAGCCGGGGACGCATTCAAGATGAGATTGAGACCGTCCCAGCACAGTCGGGGCAGGATCTTATTACTACGATTGACCTCGACCTTCAGATTGCGGCAGAAGAACAGCTTCGAAACTCGGCGACCAAGCGCGGTGTCATCGTCGTTATGAATCCAAACAATGGCGAGGTCCTGGCCCTGGCCTCAGCGCCCACCTTCGATCCAAATCTTTTCTCGGGTCGCATCAGCACCAAAGAGGGACGCGCGGAGTACGCCGCTCTTCTCGCCGACCCTGAAACGCCACTCCTCAATCGCGCAGTACAAAGCCGATATCCCCCAGGCTCAACCTGGAAGATTCCCATGGCGATCGCAGGACTACAACAGGGAGCAATTACCCTCGATCAGTCAAATATTGTCTGTGGCGGCGGCATTACTGTGGGCAATAAGTTCACGCGTTGCATGGGAAATCACGGCTCGCCGGATGTGAAAACGGCAATCACACATTCCTGCGATGGTTACTTTTACCGGCTCGGCTTGAAGATGGGCCTCGATGGCATTATGGCGATGGTCGATGAGTTTGATCTAAACAAGCGAACCGGCATTGATATACCCAACGAAGTCGTCAGTTGGACTCCTTCCCGCGAATTCAAAAGACGAATGCAGCCGCGCAGTCCTGAATGGTCGGACATTGATACCGTCTATTCGTCGTTTGGCCAGGTCTACGACGTAATAACCCCCATCGCTTTGTTGCGTTCTATTAACGGCATCGCGGTTGGCGGCAAATTGTATATTCCTCACTTCGTGAAAGAGTTTAAGCCGGTGGGCGAGCCGGGAGCCTCCGACTATCGGCCCAGCCGGGGTTTTGAGCCACTCGACGCAGCTCGACCGAATCCTAAAATCGTCCCTATTCCTGAAGACATCCAGCACAAGGTTGTAGAAGGAATGTGGAGCGTCGTTAACGCCGGCGGAACCGGTGCGCGTATAAAAATGGCAGGTTTCGATATCGCCGGAAAAACAGGCACGGCGCAGGTCGTAGGGTTAGGAAAAGACGTAGGGAAAAACAAGGACCACTCCTGGTTCGTCTCTTATGCCCCTGCATACAAACCTGAGATTGCACTCGTGGCAATCATAGAAAACTCGGGTTTCGGCGGTCATCATGCGGCGCCGGCGGTCCGTCAAGTCTACGACGTCTACTATCGCAAGACCCGTCATGAGGAGCCACCGGGCGCTCTGCCTATCGCGAAGACTCCGAAACCTGAAAACAACAACGCTCCAAAGGAGCGGCCAGAAACACAAATCGCTCAGAACCAGTGAAGCTCTCTGTTGGACCAGGACCTTCGAGCGGGATGACAGTTAAGTTCTGACTACTGACTTTTCATAGTGGCAAGAATTCAAAAAAGAGGTTTGCGCGACTTCGATTGGCTGCTGGCTTTTCTGGCCATCGGCATTGTCGCTTTTGGTACCGTCCAGATTCGCTACGCTCAACCAACAGAAGGTTACTGGGTCAAGCAACTAATCGGGCTTGGAATAGCCATCATAGCTATGCTGGCAGTTGCCTTCACGGATTATCGCAAGCTTATCAACATCGCACCGGCGTTCTACATCTTCGGACTTGTGCTCCTCGTTATCGTTTTAATCCCGGGCATTGGTTTGAAGATCAATGGCCAACGTGCCTGGATTAAAGTACCAGGCATCGGTCAATTCCAACCATCAGAGTTTGTGAAGGTCACTACGGCGATGATGCTTGCCCGATACTTCGGCAGGCACCGCGTGGGAACTTTGACCATACAGGAGATTGCCATCGGCGGATTGATACTCGCGCTCCCCATCGCTCTCATCCTGCTTGAACACGACGTAGGGTCCGTTCTGACCTATCTCCCGATCTTAATAATCGTCCTCTTTCTCTCCGCAATACGAATTCGCTACGTGGTGGCTGCGGCGGTGTTGGGGATCGTTCTGCTGCCTTTCGCTTATTGGGTTGGAGTAAAAACCCAACTGGTAAAAAACTACCAACAGGAGCGGATTAACGTGATCCTGGATCCGGAGAAGGCGGACCGTCGCGGTTTCGGTTACAACACCTGGCAATCGATATTAACCGTTGGTGAAGGCGGGCTTCTGGGCGCCGACACTTCTTCAGCGCATTCGCAAAGTAGTCTGAAGTTCCTACCGGAGCCTCATACTGATTTTATTTTTGCAGTCACCGCCGGCAATTCGGGTTTTGTTGGCTGCATTCTCGTCTTGCTTGCTTACGGGATATTGCTCTTCCGGTTGATTGCGGGCGCAAGGCGGGCTCCGGATCGGATGGGCATGCTTGTGATCATGGCAATTGTCGGTGGCCTGACCTTCCAGATCTTCATCAACATCGGCATGGAGCTTGGCATTTTGCCAGTGATCGGCGTTCCGCTCCCACTTATGAGCGCGGGCTTGGCTTCGCTGATCGCCACCTTTATCGCGATCGGCTTTGCAATCAGTGTTCAGCTGAGAAGATTTGTGAACTAGGGTGGGTATCGGGTGTCGGAATTATAGAAGGCAAATTTTACGACAAAAAGAACCCTGGCGAAGTTGTATGACACCTGACACGCTATTCTCAGCAGCAAACATCAACACCTACGACACCCGACACCCCGACAGCCATCCCCATCACCCGTTTCGTGTTTGTCGCACCTTCGGTTTATACTCCAGTGGCTCGCCCCTGCGCAGTTGTAAGTTTCGGCATTGAATTGCCTTTGAAACACGCAAGCAGCATGAACCACCGAAAGAATGGATCGTGCTCCCGAAGCGAGTCTCGAATTTTGGGTCGTCCAACTTGGGACGTATCATTAACTTTTTCTCGTCAGCCGCACATTGGCTAAGTGGCCAAAAAACGAATGCGCCGGGATGTGAATCCCGTTGACATAGAGATTAACGCAGCAGGTCGCGAGCACACCGCCCAGACTTTGGATAAAACGGGGCTGGGTTCAGTAGCGGCGCTCCCTGTTTGCGTTCTCGTGACGCGCGAAGCGGCTAGTTAGGGTTCTTTTTGAATAGTTCCAGTGATCGTGGCGTTCTGGACCGTGAAGGTTCAGATTCGAAATCTACATCTCGACCAAACCATTCTGAACCGGCCAAAGGGCGAATCCTTTTTGCCCATCCTCGGGCGCTGGCCGGCAATTCCCAGAAAACAATTCAGGGCGCGATTTTCCAAAATCGCGACATTCGGCTGTCCGCGTGCTTCGCTTCACAGCTTGAAGCACGCAAAGGCCCTTCACAGTTTTTAGCAACGTCCGTCGCTGGAAGAATGAACCAGGACTCCCTCCGGAAACTTTCCAAGTCATCCGCAGGGCAACTGATCTCCAGACCATGCCGGACGTTTGAGGAGACAACGAGTAGAAAATGGCAAAAGAATTAATCGTTAGCGTCAACGGACGCGAAAAGAAGATCGCGATCATTGAGAACGAGAAAGTAACCGAATTCTATATTGAACGCGGAGAAGGTAACCAGGGCATCGTGGGCAATATCTACAAGGGGCGTGTGATGCGGGTGCTGCCTGGTATGCAGTCTGCTTTCGTGGATATCGGACTTGAGCGCGACGCCTTCCTTTATGTATCCGACTTTTTCGACGAGGAAGAAGAGTTTGAGCGAATCGTAATAGACAAATCGAAGAAGGGCGACGTGGCAGAAGCTCAGCGAGCCGCCACCGAGCAGCTCGAGATGGGACGCGTCGAACGCGAGCATCACATCGAAGCCACTCAGGAGCGGGTCGAGCCGCTGCGCGAAATGGAACAGGAAACAGGCGAGGTGGAGACTGAACCCGCAGCCGAGCAAGCGGAAGCTGGCAAGCGTCGTAGCAAGCGAGGACGCCGTCGCGGCCGAGGATACGAAGGGCCTGATGATCGCACCGATGCTTCGGACTCAAGGGATACTCGGATTCGAGCTGAGGATATTGATACCCCTTTTGTGGCCGCGGACCCTTCGGTTCATAGAATAGTTGATGAGGATGATAGCGCTGCCGTTAATGGTGAAATGTTTAAGGATGCACGTCTGCAGGAGCGACTCCTGGATCAGATTCACGCCGGCGAATTCAACCTGGATGAAGACTTCCGCACTGCAGAAGTTGGCTCGTTAATGTCGAGCGTCGATTATCGTGACGGATCGTTTCAGCGAATTGACGACGGGGAAAGTGCGGAACCATCTGCGACCCCGAGGGCGCGAACCCGCGAGCCCATCGCCGCTCACATTGAAGGCTTTTTAGACAACGTTGAGGAGACCCCGCTTCAAAGTGGTGGTTTTCAGCGCATCAGCGATGACGACGAGGCTCAAACAGAAGGCGAAACGACGCCTGCCTTCGAGACCGAGGCACCTACAGAAGAACCTGAGAAGACAACTCGCGGCCGTGCTGCTTCCAAAAAATCGCGACTGGGAAAGCTCTTAAATGGCGTCACCGGAAAGAAGAAAGCCGCGACCAAACGCTCGTCCAAAAAGACTGCAAAACAAATCGCTGAAGACGTTGACGCTGCTGAGTCTACGACCGAGATTGGCGCAGACGAACAGTATGCCGACGCTGAGGCCAGCGTCGATGAGAAAAATGAACGCGCGGAGTTTGCTACCCGGCGCGGCGGCCGAAGGCGGCGACGTCCTACCAAATCAGGCACTGCGGAAGCTGAAGATGCATCCACTCCAACAAATGGAAACGATGAGGAACCAAAGTCTGAAGTCGCGCCGGAAGTTGCGGTGGAAGTGGCACCGGAACCCGTGGCTGTGGAGAGAGTGGCCGCGCCTGCGACTGCGCCGCAACAGCCTTCACGAGAGACGAGAGATAGAGGCGGCCGCAGCGGACGCGGTCCCGGTCAGCGCGGATTTTCGCGACGGGATCGTCATCAACCCACGATCACCGATCTGCTGCGCGAGGGGCAGGAAATTCTGGTTCAGATTGCCAAGGAGCCTATCGCCAAAAAGGGCGCACGCATTACTTCACACATAGCATTGCCAGGGCGGTTTTTGGTTTACATGCCGACCGTGGAACATGTTGGAGTCTCCAGGAAAATCGAATCGGATAGCGAACGCCAGCGTTTGCGTAAACTTATTACCCAAATACGCGGCAGCGAAGACATACCGTCCGGCGGTTTCATCGTTCGCACGGCTGGCGTGGGCATCAGTGAAGCGGACCTGCGGGAAGACGTGCGCTACCTGGTGCGCACGTGGCTCGACATTCGGGCCTCTGCAGAGAAAACAAAACCTGCAACTATGGTCCACAAAGACCTGGACCTGGTGCAGCGGATTCTTCGCGATCAGTTGTCTGACGATTTTGCGGCTATCCGAGTCGACTCCGAAGAGGAGTATCAGAACATCGTTGAGTTTGTAAACCGCATTTATCCGCGCATGGTGAAGCGAGTCAAACTTTACACTCGCGATCAACCAATCCTGGAAAGCTACGGCGTACAGGCCGAGATTGATAAGGCAATCAAGCCGCGCGTTTGGCTCAAGTCAGGCGGTTACCTCGTGATTAATCAAACCGAGGCCCTTGTTGCGATTGACGTCAATACGGGAAAGTTTGTGGGTCGGGGGAGCGGGCGACTCGAAGATACGATTACCCGAACCAATCTCGAAGCGGTCGACGAGATTGTCAGGCAGATTCGTCTCCGTGATCTGGGCGGCATCATCGTGCTGGATTTAATCGACATGGAAGAACGTCGCAACCGGCAGAAGGTCATGCAGGCATTACAGGATGCACTGCGCGATGACAAATCACCGACTAAGGTTCTTTCGTTCAACGACTTCGGATTGGTAATCATGACCCGCAAACGCGTGAAGCAATCACTGGAAAGAACGCTTTGTGCTCCGTGTCAGTATTGCCAGGGAGCGGGGTTGATCAAGTCTCCTCAGACCGTGGCCTATGAACTGCTTGAGGAAGCACGAACACTCGGCAAGGCAATGAACGGGGACAGAAAAAACCAGCAGGCAACGCTGCGCATTCACCCCGAAGTAGCGCGTGTGTTACGAGGGCCGGAACGAGACGTACTCAATGAAATAGAGGAATACCTTGGGCCGGTAGATATCAACAGCGATCCTTCAATTCATCAGGAACAGTATGATTTTGCGTTTATCTAAGGGATGTAACGCAAACTGTTAGTTTGCTGAGCGTTCGATATGAGCCATTGTTAATTATAAGAATGCCTCCCGGGCATCGTCCGCAAACTGACAGTTTGCGTTACGAGTGATCGGTAGACTCAATAGAAAAACAAAGATGGGAAAACTGGGAAACCTCTGGAAGGCAATGCTTGCGGGTGGCGCCGGAGTAGCCGCTCTGGCGGCGCTCAACGCTGCAATTCAACGAGGCGCCAGCGAGCCGGATGACAGTGCCCTGGGCGGTGAAGCTCACTTCTTTAGCTGGAAACACGGGCGTGTGTTTTATAAGAGGTCTGGATTGGATAACCCCGGCTTGCCTTTGATTTTTATCCACGGAATAGGCGCTGGTGCGTCAAGCTTCATGTGGAGAAAAAACTTCGACGACCTCGCGAACGACTTCCCAGTATATGCCCTGGATCTTCTGGGATTCGGCCTTTCAGACAAGCCCGCAACCGCTCCATACTCCGCTGACCTTTACGTAGATCTCATTAGCGACTTCATTCGGGAGGTCGCGGGCTATCCATCTAATGTCGTAGCCAGCTCACTCGGCGCCGCGTATGCCATTCGTGTCGCCGATGAACATCCTGAGCTGGTTAACGCATTGATCCTGAATGGACCAAGTGGCTCAGACACAAATCGGCGGCCCGGCATGGCCGGCGCCGCCTTTTATGGACTATTACAGTCTCCTGTTCTCGGCACTTCCTTCTATAACGTGATGGCAAGTGAGCGGAGCATCCGAGATTATGCGCGCGACAATCTGTTCTACGACCACCGCCGCGTTACCGACAGGGTCGTAACCAATCTATACGCCACCAGCCATCAACCTGGCGCCCAGCATGCAATCGCGGCTTTTCTGTCCGGCTATCTTAATACCGACACACGGGCGCCCTTTTCCCGCCTAACTCAACCGACCGTTTTAGTGTGGGGTAAACAAGATCTGGAGACGCCGGTTCAACATGGTGCTTTGCTGCTGGAAGTCAACCCAAGCGCTAGGTTAGAGGTCTTTGATTACTGCCGCATGATGCCGGAACAGGAGCATCCGGAGAGATTTAACGCGCTGGCCCGCGATACCTTCACCGTACAGCGTTCCGCGGCAGCAGGTTCCTGAACGTTTCTGATCTGCATGTGGGTTACAGGACCGAGCGCGGCAGCGCCGGATCGAAAAAGCCACTCTCCTGCATTTGGTTTCTGGCGTGCCTGCAATTATCACCGAAGTAGCTCCGGCGCTACCGCGCTCGCTTCTGTTAGGGCCTCCGACAGTTAAAAGCTTCGCGCATTAAACGTGTCGCCCTGCCTGATATCGCCTGTTTCCAGTCCCTTTCGAAACCAGCGAATTCTTTGTTCGGACGTGCCATGGGTAAAGGAGTCAGGCACGACGTAACCCTGAGTTTGGCGCTGTAACCGATCATCACCCACAGCGCTGGCTGCACCCAGGGCTTCCTCAACGTCGCCCGGTTCGACGATACCTCTTCTCTGCGCATAGTGGGCCCAAACACCGGCCAGGAAATCCGCTTGCAATTCAAGGCGTATCGACAGCTGGTTGTTTTCTTCCGCGCTGAGTCGACTCCGGGCCGCGTCTACACGTTCCATCGTGCCGAGGAGGTGCTGCACATGATGTCCAACTTCGTGCGCAACCACGTAGGCCTGTGCAAAGTCTCCAGGCGCGCCGAAACGTGTTTCCAACTCTCGAAAGAAAGAGAGATCGATGTAGACCTTCTCATCACCCGAACAATAAAAAGGACCCACCGCTGCGCCCGCGACACCGCAAGCTGAATCGGCCTGAACGGTGAATAGTTGTAACGTTGGTTCGCGATACTGCCGCCCTGACTGGCGAAAGATGTCTGTCCACACATCTTCGGTGCTCGCGAGCACTACCGCGACAAACTGTTTGAGTTCCTCTTCCTGCGGACTCGTTGGACGGGAAGTCTGAGTATTGGGCCCTTCGGTTGGTAGTTGCTCCAGCAATTGCCGCGGATCTGCGCCCATTAACAAAGCGAGTACGAGGAGGACTATGCCGCCTAGCCCTCCGCCGATCGCCATACCTCCGCGCGACATGCCGCGCCGATCTTCAACGTTTTCGCTTTGTCGTTCGCCTCTCCAACGCATCCGTTTATACCTCGCTAAATGAATCTCTAATTAAAAGTTTGCGAAATTATCGCGGACCGAGGCGACAAACGACAAACGTTGGGCCGTTCGGTGGAGTCTATCTGGATAGAGAATCTCGCAAATGTTTTGAGCGCAAAGGTCTGTTATTTTTTGGTCGAAGAAAGCGTTGACACTCCTGACAATTTGCAACTAAGATTGGCCGCCTCGCCAGTATTCATCAAGATTTTTGCATTGCGCGATCATTTAAAGCTAGTTTGCCTTTCTTTCAATATTAGTGTGCGAAATCACGTTCTGAACGCCGCCTGAATTACAGCCTGAATCTCAACTTAGCAGGGAGAAAATTATGCGCAACGCGTTGCTTCGCTCATTTACCATTCCGGTTAAAGGATTAGGAATTTATCTGTTTGTAATGCTCGCATGCAGCGCTGCAGTTTTTGCGCAGACGCAGATAACGTCGGGAACCATTCAAGGAACGGTCGTGGACGAAAGGGGTGCATTTGTTCCAGGCGCCAGCATTGAAGTTCGAAACGTGGATACAAATTTTTCAAGAACAGCGAGCACTGATGATGAGGGGCGCTTCGTTGCGCTGTTATTGCCGTCGGGCAAATACACTTTGACAGTGACGAAGCAGGGTTTCGCAACCTTAGTCGTGGAGGATGCCAATCTAACGGTGGGCCAGGCGATGAATCTCCCGCTGACAATGAAGGTTTCCGGAGTTGAGGAACGAGTGACCGTTACCGCGCAACCAACGATCGACACAGTCAAAACAGAATCCAGCTCGACCCTGGACGAGGTCGCGGTGAACAACACTCCTATTCTGGGTCGGAAGTTTGAAGATCTCCTGACGTTGACTCCCGGGGTTAGCGTTGTGCAAGGGCCCGACGGCGACGAAATCAACTTTGCTGGCCAGCGCGGCATCTTCAATAATGTCAGCCTCGACGGCGGCGATTACAACAACGGCTTCTTTGGCGAACAGTCAGGCGGTCAACGCGCGGCAATCGACATCCCGCTGGATGCAGTGAAAGAGTTTCAGGTAGTAGCTACGGGTGCTACCGCGGAGTTTGGCCGTACCGCGGGCGGTGTTATTAATGTCATCACTAAGTCAGGAACGAATGAATTCCACGGGAGTCTGTTTCATTTTCAACGCCTTGAAGCGTTAACTGCGAACGCTTCCGACGGCACACCTCTTACTGACTTCCGGCGCGAGCAGTTTGGCGGAACGATCGGTGGACCGATCAAAAAGGACAAGGCCTTCTTTTTCTTCTCCAGTGAAAACATTTTTGAGAGACTCACCCGAGCTAACCTCAGCATTCCGGTCGGGTCAACTCCCTGCCCGACTGCAGCGCCAACGCTGGTGGCTAATGAAGCGCTAATCAATGGAAATGCAGATTGCCAAAGGCTGGCCTTAATCGGGTTCTTTAGAGCCAATCGTGGTCAGGAAGAAGGCGACCCAATCAGCCATCGGATCCGGAACAACGCTCTTCTCGGCAAGCTTGACGTCGATATCACCCAGAACAACCGGCTCACACTCTCCCATAACTTCGACTATTCGCGGAACACGAACCAGACCTTTGACGTCTCTACCTATGGCAATTCAGCAAACGGTATCGAAGGTCCTTCAAAGATTAACGCCTTCAACGCCAATCTCTTTACGACCGTCTCACCCACGAAAGTAAACGAATTGCATTTCACGTATGGTCGTGAGGAGCGTCCTCGCTCCGCGGTTGAGTCAAACGTGCCTGCTGACACAGCGATGGGTTTCGCGGTGACCTTCCGCTTCGGTCACCCCTTCTTCCTGGGTCCCAACGTGGACGAAACATTCTGGCGAACGCAGATTAAGGACAACTTTTCCATCGTTTCGGGCGCGCACACAGTTAAGGTCGGCGGCGAGTGGATGCATAGCGTTAACTCGCAAATCTTTCGCGGGTTCTTCCAGGGCCGCTACATCTTCGACAGCGTTACAGGATTTCTTCGTTACGCTGCTCCGGCTGCAGCGGGCGGCTTCGGTCCCAGGACGGTAGCTTGTTCGAATGGCACTTTCGTCACCGCGCCTACAGCTTGCCCGGCGGGGACCACTACCACCGGCGGTCCGTTACTGCTCTTTCTGCAGGGCGCCGGGCCCAATGGCCCTGCTACAGACGCTGCCGGTTTTTCCGACATAAAAAATGAGGACTTAGCACTCTTCGCCCAGGATAAATGGCAGATTCGTCCAAACTTCACTCTGAGCTACGGTCTGCGTTGGGAAGCTCAAATATTCCCGGATCCGGTAGTGGCGCCATCCCAAACTGCATATGGGATCTTTCTCAACGACCCAAGATTTCCGTCTGACGGTACTTTGCACAACCAGAAGAAGATGTTCCAGCCGCGACTTGGGTTCGCATGGGATATTGGGAGCAAGGGGAAGTCTGTATTACGAGGAAGCGCCGGCATCTATAACGCGCGGCAAAACATGCTCACACAAGTTGGTTCAATTACAACGAATGGCGTGCAACAACAGACGATCTTCCTCAACACACCTATTATCTCATCGGGTGCTCCCGGTCCGGTCTGGCCCGGATTGGTCACGCCAAGTGCGAGTTCGTGCTCGACTATCAACGGGTTCAGCGCGCCTGGTCCGGTCACCAATCCCTTCCCGTGTTTCTCGGGAGTTCGCGTCTTCAGTCGTGACTACGAGAACCCGCGCATATACACAGCCAACATCGGCTTCGAACAGCAGCTCGCATCCAATCTCTCACTCTATTTCGACTTCACACACGCGAAGGGAGTCCATTTAACGAGATTCCTCGACTACGCCCGTACGGGTTTTTTCGATGACTACCTGGGCGAAACTATGGTGGCCAGCTCCGTCGGAAAATCACTTTATCGTGGCTTCACCGTAGGTATGCGCAAGCGTTTCAGCAAGGGTTACCAGTTCGAATGGAACTACACCCTGGCTAAGGATCAAGACGACGATTCGAACGAGCGCGACCCGTTTACTGACCGCGCCTTCGACATAAACAACCTGCAACTGGATTATGGGTTGTCTGATCGAGACATCCGCCACCGCTTTAACTTCTTCGCGGTAGTTAATCTGCCGGCGGGCTTCGAGGTTAGTCCGCGCGTACAAGCTCGCACGGCACAGCCAAAATCTCCCAACTGCGCCACCCGATGCTTCCCGCGCAACACACTGAGAAAGAACAACGAGTATTTCAGTTTTGATTGGCGCTTGCAGCGGCCCTTTCGCTTTGGCGAAAAGTACGCGCTCACCCCAATCGTCGAGATGTTTAATACTTTCAACACCGCGAATGACCTGGATCCGACCATAGGATCGGCCTTATTCAACTTTGACGGGTTCCTGCGTCAGGGTGTTGGCGATCCGAGACAATTGCAGTTGGCAATCAAGTTCACGTTCTAAAAAGAATTGAACCAACAGTGAAGCCTCGCGGGAGAGTCTCAACTCCCGCGAGGCTTTGTTATTGAATTTCAGGTTTTTCGTGCCGCTTCGTGCGATTTCGTGGATCGCTCTTAGTTTTTCCTTAAGTAGCTAAGAGGAAATCGTGCACTAGGCGATCTTGGGTAACTCAAGTTCGCTTGCAATTCGTGACGCGGCTTCCGAAACATTGAGACCGGTCGTATCCAAAACCAGTCTGTCAGCAGTGACCCCAGGATCAAGAAAGACGCCGGCCGCATTCAGTTCACGAAACTGCTCAAGAGAAGTCAGCTTTCCGAAGCGCGATCGGGAAGCGTCAGTAAGCCGCTTCTCCAGTTCCCCGGGCGAACAAATCAACTTCACAAAAACAACCTCGCCACCCCTGGATTCGACAACGCTCCTTACATTCTCGGTAAAGCTCTCGCGCACCGTCGGCTCAAAAGCGAAGGTAAAGATGATACCAGCAATACTGTTGCCGGCGGCCTCCGAAAACACGTTGAGCCAGATCTTCTCTCTCAACTCAATAAAGGGGGCCGTACCAAACTCAAAAACTGACCCAAGCAGATCAACGGTCAGGTGGTTGTGAAAGAGTTTGTATCCTGTCAGCCGGGCGAGTTCGCGGGCGACAGTCAATTTACCAACCCCCGGCATACCGTGTAGAAAAATGAGCTTCATTGTTCTTAAAGCAAACTTTTAGTTTGCTGCCGATCGTAACGCAAACTGTTAGTTTGCGGACCTCACGTGACAAGATCCTGAAGCGGTTGGACGATTCTCGGTAAGAAAAGCGGAACCACGAATCACACTAATTGACTCTAAGACAGTTTTCCTTTTCGTGCACGTTCGCGATTTCGTGGATCGTTCTTACCGTTCTTAGCAAAGGCGTTCAAATTAACGCTGACAGGTCTACAGTGGAACGATCCGCAAACTAACAGTTTGCGTTACGATTGCTCCCAATCGCCGTGAAAAATTCACCAAGCTTCTTCTCGTCGAGCTTCCCCTCCGTCCGCAGTCCGCTGCAGACGTCCACGCCAAACGGCTTCACTTGATCAACAGCTTCCGCCACGTTGGCCGGTCTCAACCCGCCCGCGAGAAACAGTGGTGTCTCCACAGCCTCACGAATTCTTGCACTCAACCGCCAGTCATGGACCCGCCCCGTGCCGCCAAGCTCTTTGATCGCCAGCGCCTGATTGCCGGAGTCGAGGAGAATTGCATCAACATCTCCAGCCACCGCCAGGGCCTCGTCGATAGATTCCGGTCCTGTGACGTGAATCACCTGCACGAGTGAAATGCCAGGCAAGGCCTTCCTAAGTTGCTCGTGACTTCCCTTCTCGAGTCTGTCGCAGATCTGAATGGTATTTACGCCCAGGCGATTTTGTTGTGCGATGATTTCATCAACATCCTGCCGGCAGGTTAGCAGGAAAGAACTTATGGCGGGTGGAATTACCGCGGCAATCTCTCTTATTAAGTCTTCAGGTATGGGCCCGGGTCCGCTTGGCATTTCCGATACCAATCCCAGCGCCGACGCCCCGTGTTCGATCGCCATCCACGCTTCATCAACGCTCGCGATGCAGCATATTTTGACTCTGGGCCAGAGACTTGGCTTCATCGTCTAAAAATGATCCGAAAGCTCCACGAATGACTCGATGTAGATATCGGGGCTTTGGCTCCTTAGTTTCCAACTGGTGGGGTACGCGCTGCGTACGCCAACCGTCAACACTCCTGCACGCTTCCCCATCTCTATGTCTTCGGGGGTGTCGCCCACATAACACGACTCTGCTTGCAAACAACCGAGCGAACGCATCGCCACTTCGAGGCCTTCAGGATGAGGCTTGCGGTTCTCGATCTGTTCGTGGCAGATGACTACTTCAAAAAACCCTGCGAGTCCCAGTTCTTTGATCTCACGACTAATACGACAATCATTTCCGCTGCTCACAACTCCCAACCGGTAACCCTTTTGTCGTAGTTTTCCGAGCGTCTCGCCGGCGCCCGCAATCAGTTGCGCGCTTTGCTCGTCATAGTGTTGGGTCCAGAGTTCATCAGCCCGCTGCCAATGCTCTTTCGGCAATCCCATTCCTTCGTAAACGGAAAGCCAGTTCGGGGAGTAGACCGATCGATAGGTGTCATGATCGAAAGGAATCCCCAACGCTGCAAACGACTTCTCGTAGGCAATCAGACCGAGGTGAGCGGAATCAACCACAGTCCCGTCCCAATCGAAAAGCAGGGTAGTGATTGAGCGTGTTGAGTGGGTCATGACAAGGAATCAACGCATTACCATGTTCACTGGAACGCCAGACCTGGATTTGGCTGGTTCGCAAGGATTCCCTGCGCGATCCTTAGCTGGGCCATCAGACGTAATTCGGGCCGCTCAAATTGCCTGGCCAGGGTTACCGAGCGATCAAAGTCAAGGACGGCAAAGGATCGTGCGTTCTGAGCGAGGCGGGTCAGTAGTCCGCCCACGACGCCTTCGCCGGTCATATTCCACTCTTCGTCCCTAAGGTAATTATTTTCAACTCCATCGAGGAGTGCGGCAGCGGCCACCAGTTCATTCAGTCTCGGCATCAGTGATTCCATAATTGTGAAGCCGCGGTCACTCTTCAAGTGGCAATAGAGCATCGCCAGCCCGAGCTGTCCCTGGAGTTGTGCTTTGGCAGGCTTGGTCGAATCAATGATCTGGCTGGCTTGATTGAGAAACCCCAACGCCGCCTTCCGATCATTCCCACCAACTTGGGCCGCCAGTTGCAAAAGGTACTGGATTCGCTGCTCGTTGCTACGCAAGCGACTGAGTTGTCGCTGAATTGCGGCCAGCTTCTCCGCGTTGACCGACCTCCACATTTGATTCTGATCGATCTGCGCGAGCATGTAGCTGCGCTGCTCCTCATCGGGAGACTCAGAAGCGATTTGGCGAGCCCTGGCAACGTCGCCAGAGAGTTCTGCCTTGCTCATAGCCGCCCACCGGACCTGTCTGAGCAGGTTCGGATCCCTCTCCCCAAGCGCAAGAATCTCATCGACTGTTCCGTTCTGAATGACTTCGCGGACATCTGCCGACATCGGTGGAGGGTAATAGTCTGGCCCATCTCCGGCCCAGCGCTTTAACGCGGCGGCGCTCTGGCCGTGGTACTTTTCTATCTTGGAAAATACTGAACCCACGTCGAAGCAAATCCGCGGAGCCTCATCAGCTGTTGCATCTGCACAGCCATTCGCCAAAGCGGTCGCCAACAGGATGCCGATCAACTCCCGGTAAACCTGCTCGTCAGCCTCGGGCGGCTGAAACGACCGGGCGAGATTCACAGCAACCTCGCTTGCCGCTGAATCTCGCGCCAGGTGCTCGCCCTTCAGTTTGTCAACGATTTCTTTATGAAAACTCAGCGCCGCGGCCTTGTCCTTCGCCTTTAGTTGAGAAAGCACTGACAAGAGATCATCAGAAACGCCTTTCGCCAGGGATTGACGGCCAAGCTTGAGCGCCAGTTGCGGATTCTTCGCGGCAATTTGGCTGGCCAGACGCGACTCAAGAGATCTCTCGTAATTCAGTTGAGGCGGCAACTGCACCTCTGGAGCAGGTCGGGTTGCCTTCAGAAACTCCAGGGCCAACTCCGGGTCGTGTTTGGCAATCCGGCCCAGAGTGTCACTTCGCAACTTAGCAAAAACCAGCAGCGTGTGAACGTGTGCTGCTTCATTGGAATCAGTGTCGTTGAAGCCCGCCTTAATGTCTTCTTCGACTGCCGCGAAAAGAGTGCGCGAACGTCTTTGGTCGTGGCTCCAAAGCAAGTCAGCCACGTTTGATCCAATTCGTGCACGGTTCTCAGCTGAGTGTAAGCTGTCTACCTGGCCAGCAACCGACTCCAGCAATTCGATTGCTTTCTTCCGCAGTGCCGCCGCCGCGCTCTCATCCAAGTCTCGCGTAGCGGAAGTCTCCTGTGAACGCGCTGAAAAGGAGAACAGCAAAACCAAAATGGTTACGCTGATGAAAAACGATCGGTGAGACATAGGTTTCCTGGGACTGGGCGGGGCAGAATTCAATGGGAGGCTCGCTCAACAGACTGCGACGTCAACGGGCTCAGATGGGGGCTCGTGGTCCAGGCCTTCGGGTCCTCTAAAAACGGGACGGTAGAGAATGTCTCGTTGTTGCGGAACAAAGCCCGCCTCTCGAATCAGATAACGCAGCATCTTTTCATTCGCACGATTGTGCGCACCGGCCGCTGATACCACGTTCTCCTCGATCATGATCGAGCCCATATCGTTGGCCCCAAAACGGAGAGCCACCTGACCGAGTTTTAATCCCTGCGTCAGCCACGACGACTGGAAGTTTTCGATGTTGTCGAGAAACAATCGCGACACTGACAACATTTTCAAATAGTCGACTCCAGTAGGTTCTTCCTTAATTCGCCGGCCCAGTGCCGTGTTCTCCCTTTGAAAGGTCCAGGGGATGAATGCCGTGAATCCGGCCGTTTCATCCTGAAGGTCACGCACCCTCTGCAGATGCCGCACCCGATGTTCGATGGTGTCGCCGATGCCAAACATCATGGTCGCAGTCGACCTTAAACCCACGCTGTGAACCGCTCGCATGACGGCAAGCCACTCATCGGTTGTGCACTTGGTGGAAACGCGCTTCCTGACTTCATCGTCCAGGATCTCGCCGCCTCCGCCTGGCAAACTGTAAAGTCCTGCGTCTTTCAAACGCCCCATGATGGTCTCGTAGTCGAGGCCGGAAATCAGATGAATATTGTGTATCTCCGGCGGCGAGAAACAGTGGAGCTGGAACGTAGGATACTTCTGATGCAGGGTTCTGAGTAGATCCTCGTACCACTCTATACCGAAGTCTGGATGCAAACCTCCTTGCATAAGAACGCCGGTGCCGCCGAGGGCAATAGTCTCATCGATCTTTTCACAAATCTCATCGATGGTTCGGACGTACGTGTCAGGGGCGCCAGGTCGGCGGTAGAAGGCGCAGAAAGTGCACACAACATTGCAGACGTTTGTATAGTTGATATTTCGATCGATGATGTAGGTAACGACGTTGTCCGGATGCCTGCGCTGTCGTATTTCATCGGCGGCAGCGCCAATCGCAGCAATATCGTGAGACTCGAGCAGCGCGGTGCAGACATCGCTGGAAAGCCGCTCGCCCGCCAACGCTCGCTTAAGAATTTCGCTAACCTCTGGTGGCATGCTCATAGTCTATTAGCTGGCCAAGTCTTTATCAATCCACAGCGGCGTATTACAGAACCGAGCGCGGTAACAGGTGTTCCGAATACAAGCTTTAGCTTGCGTGGTGGCGCAAGAAGCAACCTGAAGGTTGTACTCTGAACACCTGTTACCCCGCTCGGTTTTGTAATTGCGGGGCGTCACAAAAGCGCAGCGGTTTCAATTCAGGAATCAATCGATGTTTGTGCGCAAGTTCAAAATACAACTGCATCCCCAGGCTTAAGTCTTCATCGATTTGAAAAACGATATTTCTGTTGAGATAGTCTGTAATCTCCACGGCCGCCAGTTGGGTCTGATTTGAATACTCGGAAACGATCTCTTCAAGTTTGGCTAGTCCTTCATCCCGAGCGGCAGCGAAATCGGGAATGGGGGCTCGAGTATTTTCAAGTGCCATCCACATCGCAAATACGAACCCGAGGCCGGTGTTCTCTTTCCACAACACGGCCATGTCCCAGACGTGCAGACGATCCCTGGCAAATAACATTCCCGGATCGCCGATGATCAAGGCGGCGTCGTTCTCCCGCAGCATTTGTTTGATGTCAGGCGAAGTGGTGGTCCATCGAGGTTCGAGACCAAGAAACTCTTTGAAAATGATCTTGACGAGTGTCGCCGATGTTCGTGACGACTCGTCCAGCGCCACCGTCTTTATCTTTTTCAAGTCATTTAACCGTGAAGTCAACACCACGCTGCGCACTCTTTCGCGCGAGCCCACACAGACTTCAGGCACGAGTTTCACGTTTTCGATCCGCTGGTACTCAATTACCGGTACCAACGCAAACTCTACAGTCTTTTCAGCCAAAAGATCGGCGCATCGGGCAGGCACTGCATCGATAAGTTCAACTTCATGCCGGCGCGAGCCACGGGTGAAACTCCAGATCAGCGGGGCCGAATTCAAATAACTTGATGCCGCGAGTCGCGGTTTACTCTCAATTTCGATTCCGATGGGCTACTCTCCTCATGAAAAAGTAATCGCGCGATGCTAGCGAACTCACGACAAACATCGCAAGCGACCGGCACAGAACCGAGCGTGGTAACCGGTGTTCAGAGTACAAGCTTTAGTTTGTGGTGGCGCAAGAAGCAACCTGAAGGTTGTACTCTGAACACCTGTTGCCCGCTCGGTTCTGTAACACGTTGACACGTTTCGAAAGCGCCAATTACTATGCCCGCCGAAACCACTGTTATCATTCCTATGCAAATCTACGATGTCAGTGTACCGCTTTCTGAATCCACCCCAACCTATCCAGGCGATCCCGGGATTGAAATCAAGGCGTGGCTGACATTCGCTAAGGGTGATCACGCCAATGTCTCCCTCTTACACTTCGGCGCACATTCCGGCACTCACGTTGACGCGCCGGCGCATTTCATCGAAGGCGGCAGCAGAGTTGAATTTCTGTCTCTCGACAGTCTCATCGGGCCCGCTGAAGTAGTGGAAGTTCCCACGAGTATCAACGTGATAGATGAGCGGTTTGCTGCAACTCTTCCGCTCCAGAACACGCAGCGAATTCTTTTCAAGACCCGCAACTCAGCCTTCTGGAACAATCCCGGTGAAGGTTTCCGTTCGGACTACACCTATCTCGATTCTGGCGCCGCCAAATTATTGGTCGAAGGCGGAATCAAATTGGTAGGCATCGACTATTTATCTGTTGAGCAATTTCATTCAGAGAAATTTGAGACCCATCGAATTTTGCTTTCTAACGGTGTCACCATCCTCGAGGGTCTCGACCTTCGAGAAATAGTTGCCGGTTCCTACGAACTGATTTGCCTGCCTCTGAAGATTGCCGGCGGCAGCGGCGATGGAGCACCAGCCCGAGCGGTATTGCGAACGTTGAATTAAAGATGTCATGAAAGAAGGAACTGATAAGAAGTATCGAGAGCGCGTATATCGTCTCGTCCGTTTAATACCCCGTGGACGCGTTATGACCTACGGTCAGATCGCGGAGATCCTGGGGGAGGGTTACACTCCGAGGACGGTTGGATTTGTAATGCATGGCTCAGATGATCAGACGCCCTGGCACCGGGTTATTAATGCACAGGGTGCCTGTTCTACCGGGCGTATAGCTTTGCCCCATGACAAACAACAGCGGATGTTGGAAAACGAGGGAGTGCAATTTAACGAACGCGGCAGATGCGAATTAAAGGATTATCTCTGGATTCCTGATAAACGAAAATCTCAGGCGAAAGCGAAAGTCAGCTTATTCAACGCTTGATTCTTTGAGGACACCATCATGAATAGAGACCCGCTGGATCTAAGACCACCATACGACGTTAGCCCGCCCCGCTACTCGGTATCTCATCAAATGGTAACGACCGCCTTTGAGCTGCCAAACTTTCGCGTCATGCAAAACCTAGGTATCGTCCGCGGCATAGTTGTTCGCTCGCGCAACATCTTTGTCACCATCGGCGCTTCGCTGCAAACAATCGTCGGAGGCAACATTACAGCGTGGACTAAGCTTTGCGAACAAACTCGTGCTGATGCGTTTGACATCATGCTCCAGCACGCGACAGAAATAGGCGCCAATGCCGTCGTCGGCGCTCGTTACGACACTACCGAACTCTCGACCGGCGTGACGGAAGTGCTGGCGTATGGCACAGCTGTTATTGTCGAACCAACTGGCGGTGAAGTGAGTTATCGCTCATGACCGAAGCAAGGCTCACCCCGAAGCAACTTAGACGAATTCAAAAAGCTCTATCTACCGTCCCCTATGCCAAGCTTCTGGGCATTGAGCTTGAAGATGTGGGGATAGGAACTGCTACCTTGGGCCTCCGGGTTCGGAAAAACCTCACCCAAAACCATGGAGTGGTCCACGGCGGAGCGGTTGCGTCACTAATAGACACCGCCATGGCCTTTGCCATAATCCCTCTGCTTGGGCCGAAGGAAAGAGTCACCACTGTGGATCTCACAATCAGTTACTTAAGGCCTGTCACCAGCGGACGAATGAGGGCATCTGCTAACGTCGTTCGAGACGGCCGGAGGCTTGTTGTAGTATCCGCCGAGGTTTTCGATAGTCGGCAAACCATTACGGCTACAGCACTTAGTACCTACATCAAGCTCTAGCTCCAGGACCCGAAATCCCCGGAAATTAGATAGACAGCATGTGTTGATCTATGTAAAATGTCGATGGCCTTCCTAAGCCGCGCGTGCGGTGAACCTCAACAAGCTAACACAATCTGACCCAGCCCTTCGGTGATCCTTCACCATGCATTCCCTGTATCACTCCCTCCTGGCCCAACATCCCAGACAGTTGATGCCCGTCCGATGCGCGGGATCCACTATTGCTCAGCTTCATCGTTATTTTGAGGACGTAGTTCTCGAAAATAATCTGGGGGCATTAGTGGTAGAGAGCCTCCCTGCGTCACCGCAACGCGCGGCCCGAGACATTGCTCGTATCAACGAGCTCGACCAGGCAGCCAAGAAGCTGTTCGTTTGGGTCAGCCCTGAGGATGAATTGTCGAGCATTGAGCTCAGCCCGGGTAAGGAAGATGTGTGTGTTGTTCTTGAGCGAACCAATGAAAACAATAGCGACGAACGGTTTGTCGTAATCGCAGACTCGCGCTTCTCTGCTCTATTGGCTTCCGTCCACAATACAGATGGTGATGACGCAAGAGATCTGGTGGTTTGGACTTTCGAGCCTGACGTAGTCTATTCGGCCCTGGAATACCTGATGGCCCGCGTGACAGCCGAGCATTCCTTACATGCCGATGTCTTCTCAAACGCTGTGCGCTTTTCGATGCCAAAAGCAACGTCCCTTCAACTTACCCTTGGGGTAACAACTAAACTCGCGCGGCTATTGCAGGAGCAGGCAGAACGCGAAATCGCCGTTAACCGTTTGGCGACGGCTATCAGAAACTCCCTGGAACTCGATAGCGTCTTGCAGACTGCTGCCAACGAAGTGGGTCGTGCCCTTAACGTGCATTCCTGTGCTGTAAGAGTCGAAGGCGCCCTCGTTGGTCAACAAATGACAAAGCTCCACATTCGCTCTGAGGCGGCTTCCGATGAGGCGATGGGCGTATTACTGCACGACCTCGACTTGATTAATAATCGACTATCAGATTTGCCTGAAGCTTATGTTGTGGACGGCGACGATTCGAAAGGGCCAGTGGTTCCGGCTGACGCGGTGGTTCCACTTGTTTATCAGGGAAGTTATGTCGGATTACTGTTAGTACGCTCTGACGACGTCACACGAGCCTGGGCCGATAATGAGTTACTACTCTTGCACACAGTCGCCGATCAGCTGGCAGTCGCGGTGAACCAGGCGCATCTTTTTGCGCAGATGCAGGAACAGGCCCTCACCGATGGTCTTACCGGATGCTACAACCGCCGCTCCTTCGAGCTTCAACTCGAGCGTGATTTGCACCTCGCGACACGCATGCGCCAGCCGCTTTCGCTAATCATGCTGGACCTGGATCACTTCAAACATATCAACGACCAGGCCGGCCACGATGCGGGTGACATGGCGCTTCGTATGCTCGCCGACAATCTGCGGGCCGAGCTGCGAGCTGTCGATACGCCTGCCAGATTTGGCGGCGACGAGTTTGTGATTATCCTCCCGCAAGCCAATACCGAGGGAGCAACGTTGGTCGCTGAGCGCTTGCGAAGAAGAATTGAGCAAACCGAAGTACCCGAGTTTGGAAGAGTGACGGCTTCTTTCGGCGTCGCAACTTTTCCCACTCATGCTTCATCTCGAGACACACTCGTGGTCGCCGCTGACCGAGCACTCTACAGTTCCAAAAATGCCGGGCGCAATCGAGTGAGTTTACCAGCCGCAGAGAGTTATGATATTGAGATCATTATTCGCGATGAACCCCGACTTCCTGTGGGTAATCACAAGTTCGATCTAATCGACACAATGCAACGGCTCTAAAAAACTTCGACCTTCTTCTCCGCTCGCCGCCTGGTGTCACCTACAAGTCCTTTGTCCCTTCTGGCGTCCTGACACAAAATCGCGCATCATAACCTTTCACCAATTTTAGCCGAAGGTGATGAGGCTTCGCGGTCTTTCTGTGCATGGATGATCTAAGAAAATTCTGGCGCTATCTCCGTCCACATAAGCTCGAACTGGCACTTGGCATTGCCTGCATTTTCGCCAGTGTTATCTGCAATCTTTACATTCCACTGATTGTCGGCCAGGCGATCGACGCAAACTGGAGCGAGGTTTCCTGGACCCGCCTCACTTTCTCCGCACTCAGGATCTTGGGGGCCAGCATTCTTAGCGGCATATTCCTGTTCCTTCAACGCCGAATACTGATTGGAGTATCGCGCAAGATTGAATATGACCTGCGTCAGGATTTCTACGCGCATCTGGTTGATCAACCTCAATCCTTCTTTCAGGAGCATCGCGTGGGCGACCTCATGGCGCGAGCCACAAACGACCTTGCAGCGGTGAGACAACTAGCAGGTCCTATGATCATGTATTCACTGCAAACGCTGTTTGTAGTGATCATGATCCTTCCCTTGATGTTTCTGATTAGTTGGAAACTCACACTCTTGCTGTTTGTAACCATGCCGCTTGTCTCGTTGACAGTGAAGGTTTTTGGTCAGCAGGTTCACGTGCGATTTGAAAAAATTCAGGAGTTCTTCTCGCAAATAACAGCGCGAGCTCAGGAAAACTTTACCGGGGTTCGCGTAGTTCGGGCGTATGCCCAGGAGGGGGCTGAGATAGCCGCCTTCAACGAATTGAACCGTCAATACTCGGAAAAGAACCTAAGCCTGGTGCGTTTGGACGCATTGATGCGACCTTTGATGCAATTCCTAATTGGGATGGGATTTGTTCTGATTCTATGGGTGGGCGTCCCGCTGGCTATCCAGGGGGAGATGACCGTCGGGCAGTTCACCGTCTTTAATATGTATTTGTTACGTTTGATCTGGCCGCTGATCGCGATCGGGTATGTCGTAAATCTCTACCAACGTGGCACTGCCAGCCTGAAACGCATGAACGCGATCTTTGCAATTCAACCCACCATCGCTGACGCGTCCTCGTTGAAAGAAAGGCCGCCAGTCGCCGGGGCGCTCGAGTTTAAGAATCTAACGCTTCGCTACAACGTTACCGACGAGCCCGTATTATTCGACATCAACTTACGGATCACCGCCGGGGAAACCGTCGCCTTCGTAGGACGAACCGGGAGTGGCAAATCAAGCCTTGTTAATCTCATTCCTCGCGTTACCGAGGCGCCGGAGCACACGGTGCTCCTGGACGGTGTTACAGTTCGCGATTATCCACTGGCGCAATTACGTTCGAGCATTGGATACGTTCCCCAGGAGACGTTTTTGTTTAGCGACACGTTGGCTGAGAATATTGCCTTCGGAGTGGAGAGTGCCGACCGAAGGCAAATCGAATGGGCGGCCGACGTTGCAGGTTTAACTGAGGACATAAGCGGCTTTCCTGACGGACTCGATACGCTTGTCGGAGAGCGTGGTATTACTCTCTCGGGTGGTCAAAAACAGAGGACTGCTATCGCCAGGGCGATTCTGCGAGAGCCTCGAATACTAATCCTCGACGACGCACTTTCATCGGTCGACACATACACCGAAGAGAAGATCCTGACCAAGCTTCGCGGGGTAATGCGCGGCCGAACAAGTTTGATCGTCTCACACCGCATATCTACCGTCCGTGATGCCGACTTGATTTGCGTGATGGATGAAGGTCGGATCATAGAACGAGGAACCCATCAGGAGTTGATAGAACGGGGCGGCGAGTATGCCAACCTCCATGAAAGACAACTCCTTGAAGAGGAGCTGGCCGCAACCTGATCATCATCTGAGGAACGGAAAGCATTTTCCATGGACATCAATCTCAACAAACGATACCAAACCTTAATTGTGTTGTGGTTTGCGATTCTGATGAACATCGGAGTCTTTTTCCTGGTCTCTATCTTTGCAGGGCCCGGCAACCCGCCAACGGGGCTGCCCAGTTCCCTCTTGACGTTCGTTCTCGCGGCAGTCGGTACTCTCCTGGTAGTGCTTTCATTTGCGGTGAAACGAAAACTACTGGAGCGGTCGGTCGATAACCAGGATGTGACTTTGGTGCAGAAGGCCCTGGTGATCGCGTGTGCTATGTGTGAGGCAGCCGCCCTGCTGGGTTTGTTGGAACGCTTCATTGTCAGGAGCAGCGACTACTACCTGCTGTTCCTGATTGCAGCGTTGGGCACCGCATTCCATTTTCCGCGACGCGAACAACTTGAGGCTGCGACGTACAAAAGCTCAACAGAGAAACCAACTCCCTAAATATTTATGTCGGCCGCAGTCAAACAATTTCACGAAGAAGAAGCGATCGGGAAGACTTACGACTTTCGGGTTGCCCGCAGGCTGCTTCGTTATCTGCGGCCCTATGTTCGCCTCCTCATTCCGGCAATTCTTCTCACTCTCATGTTGAATCTGCTGGGAATCCTGCAACCCAAATTCACGCAGTACGCAATCGACTGGTACATCCTGCCGGGACAATACACTGGACTAAAGCTCCTGCTGGTGTTGTATGCAGGTGTTCAAATACTGCGCTTCGCGTTTTCCTACTTCCAGGCGTTGCTGCTCAACAGTGTGGGTCAGTATGTGATGTTTGATATGCGGCGGGAGCTTTACGATAAGCTGCAACATCAGGAAGTGGCCTACTACGATCGCAACCCAGTCGGACGAATCATGACGCGTCTTACCAGCGACGTCGACGCGCTCAACGAACTTTTCACGGCGGGAATTACGGATTTGCTCGGCGACCTGGTTATGATCATTGCGATTATCGCCATGATGCTGTGGATGGACGTACGTCTCACCCTGGTTACCTTGTTGACGGTGCCTATGCTGTTTGTGGCAACGTCCTGGTTTCGCAAAGGGGCGCGACGCGGGTATGACATGGTGAGGACGCGGATTGCGCGCATCAATGCGTTTCTTCAGGAACATTTCGCCGGCGCGCAAACTGTGCAGATATTCAACGCTGAGAAAAAGTCCCTGGAAAAGTTTCAGGAGATTAACGCCGACTATCGCAAAGCCAATATCGACACCATCTTCTACTACGCAGTCTTCTTTCCTCTGGTCGATTTTATCGGCGCAGTCGGCGTCGCATTGATTATCTGGTATGGCGGTTACCGGGTTATGCAGAACACGCCGGAGCATACTGTGCTCACGCTGGGTGCGCTCGTAGCATTCATCCAGTATTCGGGTTTTCTGTTTCAGCCTATCCGCGACATTTCCGACAAGTACAACGTCCTTCAGGCCGCCGTCGTCGCTTCTCATCGCATTTTCAAGACCCTCGATCTTCCTATAGCCATCACGTCGCCGCAGAAGCCTTTGAAATCCGGCCGCGCCGTAGGCCACATTGAATTTGAAAACGTTTGGTTTGCTTATAAGGACGACGATTGGGTCCTTAAAGACGTTTCTTTCACGGTGTCACCTGGGCAGTCAATCGCGCTTGTGGGCCACACGGGTTCCGGCAAAACAACCATCACCAATCTGCTGATGCGTTTTTACGACGTGCAGCGTGGTCGAATTCTCCTTGACGGCGTGGACCTGCGCGATTGGGACCTACAATCCCTGAGGGAAAACTTTGCGGTAGTGTTGCAGGAAATATTCTTATTCAGCGGCACTGTCGAGGGCAACATTCGCCTCGGGCGCACCGACATTTCTGAAGAACGAGTGCAATGGGCAGCTCGCGAGGTTAGCGCTGAACCTTTCATCATGAGGTTGAAAAAGGGATATCAGGCCGAGGTTAAGGAGCGGGGGGCGGGTCTCTCCGTCGGTCAAAAGCAGCTAATCTCGTTTGCACGAGCGCTGGCGTTTGAGCCGGCAATCCTGGTACTCGACGAAGCGACCAGTTCAATCGACACAGAAACTGAGCAACTGATTCAGCAGGCCATCGAACGCGTCATGCGCCACCGCACGTCGATCGTGGTCGCGCATCGCCTCTCAACCGTCCAACGAGCCAACCAAATTATGGTGCTGCATCACGGCGAAATTCGGGAACAAGGGACGCACCAGGAACTGCTGGCCCATCACGGACTATATTGGAAACTCTATAAACTTCAGTATTCCGACAGTGCAAAACACGAAATACCCGCCACGCAGCCCGGCGAAGAAGACGCGGCGCTGCCGGCTAGTCAGTTCAGCGAATAGACCGTTCTCAGCGCCAAAGGCGCGAAATGTAGTAGCCTTGGGGCAACGCCCCAGGTGAGAGTGAAAGACTCCCGGAAGCGCTGAAGGCGCGAAATACGGAACCTTCTTCGAAAGCCACATTGACGCGATGGGAGGAAACATCATTTCGCGCCTTCAGCGCTAAGAAGATTTCTACTGGCCACCTGGGCCGATGGCCCAGGCTTTCACATTTCGCGCCTTTGGCGCTGGGACCAGGAACATCCGCCAGGAACATCGCAACCAAGGAGAGACCAATGCCAACAGTCCGTCTGTTTCTATTGCCCACACTTCTTGTCTCGTCATTGTTCGTTGTCTCAACAGAAAGCAGGAGCCAACAAAGCTCGAACCTGCGTTTTGAGGTTTCATTTCCTGCAACGAGCAGTCGCGACCCACTCGACGGCAGAGTCCTGCTGCTGGTTTCAAAGGACAACACCCGGGAGCCTCGTCTTCAAATCAGCGAAGACCTCAGCACGCAACAGGTCTTCGGTGTTGATGTTGACGGGTTGAAACCAGGCGAGGAGGCGGTGGTCGACGCTGGGGCCTTTGGATATCCGGTCAGGACTCTTTCTGATCTAAAGCCTGGCGACTACTGGATCCAGGGTTTGCTTCATCGATATGAAACGTTTAAGCGGTCTGACGGACACACCGTAAAGCTTCCGATGGATCGCGGCGAAGGTCAGCAGTGGAGCCGTGCGCCGGGGAATCTATACAGCACCCCGCAGAAGATTACCGTCCGCCCAGCTGATGATCGAAGCATTAAGATTACGCTCGACAAGATCATCCCACCGATCGAGCCCCCGAAAGACACAAAGTACATCAAGCATGTGAAGATGGAGAGCAAGCTGCTTTCAAAATTCTGGGGCCGGCCGATGTACCTCGGCGCCAACGTCTTGCTGCCTGAGGGTTTCGATACACATCCGAAAGCTCGCTATCCCTTAGTTATCTTTCACGGCCACTTTCCTGCCACCTTTGGCGGCTTTCGCGAGACCCCTCCAGACCCAAAGCTGAAACCGGAGTACAGCGACCGGTTCAAACTCCAGGGCTACAACAAGATCGTGCAGGAGCGCGCACACAAGTTTTATCAGGAATGGACCGGGCCGGGTTTTCCGCGCATGATCATCATCGAGATCCAACACGCGAACCCTTATTACGACGATTCCTACGCGGTGAACTCGGCCAATCTCGGGCCTTACGGTGATGCCATCACTTACGAGTTAGTCCCTTTCATTGAGAAAAAGTTTCGCGGCATCGGTAAAGGTTGGGCGCGATTCATGTATGGCGGCTCAACCGGCGGATGGGAAGCACTCGCGGCGCAGATCTTTTATCCGGATGAGTACAACGGCGCATGGGGCGCATGTCCGGACCCGATAGATTTTCGCGCGTACACCGTCGTGAATATTTACGAGCATGCGAACGCCTACTACGCTGAAGCCCCCTGGAAACATCTAAGACGGCCGGGCAAGCGAAACTATTTGGGCGAGCTCGCTGCTACCGTGGAAGACATGAACCACATGGAACTGGCGTTGGGAACGCACAGTCGCTCCGGCGGTCAGTTCGACATTTGGGAAGCCGTTTATTCACCGGTCGGCAAGGATGGCTATCCCAAACCAATCTGGGACAAACTTACTGGCAAGATCGATCGCTCGGTAGCGGAATACTGGCGCGAGCATTACGACCTCGGCCACATTCTCCAGCGCGACTGGAAGAAGCTTGGACCGAAACTCCAGGGGAAGCTTCACATCTACGTTGGCGAAGCCGACAATTACTACCTCAACAATGCTGTCTACCTGGTGGAGAATTTTCTCAAGAGCACGAAGAACCCCCACTATGACGGCGTAGTAGATTACGAGCCGCGCGCCGAACACTGTTGGAACGGCGACCACACGTTGCCAAATGCAATTTCACGTCTGCGTTATCATCAATTCTTTGCCCCGAAGATTGTTGCGCGTATTTTGAAAAGCGCACCACCGGGAGCGGATTTAAAGAGTTGGCGTTACTAGTTTGAGCTTCACGTTCGTAGCACTCATTTGAGGATAGATTGAAAAGCCTTGAGCAGCGCATAGCGGAGGCACTGCGCGAAGAAGTTTCGCTGTCGCCTTACGATCCAAGCTGGCCGCAGATGTTTGCCGCTGAAGCGGAGTTTCTTTGGACCACGCTGCCACACGCAGTTGTCAAAAGGATTGAGCATTTCGGCAGCACAGCTGTTCCAGGTCTCGCTGCCAAGGCTGTTATAGACATTCTGGTTGAGGTAACTAGTTTCGAGGAGACGAAGGGACAAATCGTGCCTCGGTTGCAATCCCACGACTACGATTACTTTTGGCGCACCGACGTAAAGGTTCCATACCCCTGGTTCATAAAGCGCGACCCCATGGGCAAGCGTACTCACCATATCCATATGGTCGAAGCTGATTCAAATTGGTGGGACAGGCTGTATTTTAGAGACTACTTGCGAATCTTTGGTGATGACGCGCGGCGCTACGAAGAATTAAAGCGAACTCTCGCCCAGAAATACCCAAACGACCGTAAGGCCTACACTGACGGCAAGTCCGAGTTTATCGTCTCCCTAACGGAACGAGCGAAACAATACTTCTCCAGTTTGACCGCTACAGACACTCGAAAACATGACGATCCACGAAGGCACACGAACTAACACGAACCGAGAGTCCTTTCGTGCGGCTTCGTGTGATTTCGTGGATCGTTCCTGATTCAAACACATCCGCAAACTAACAGTTTGCGTTACGTTTAGTGTCCCGTTCCCGTATGACCACGAAGGTGCTTATCAAGAAAGTCTAAGATCGCCTTGCTCGCGCGGATCTCGTTCGCCTTCTTCGTGAAGCCGTGGCCCTCGTTATCGAAAACTACATACTCGACAGGGACGTTGTTCTTCTTCACCGCCTCGACGATCTCATCCGACTCCGGCAGGATCACGCGTGGGTCATTCTTGCCCTGAAGAACGATGAGCGGCCGGCGAATCTTGTCGGCGTGAAAGAGTGGAGAGTTGGCCTTGAGCATCTCCAGTTGCGTTTCGGGATCGCCAATCTCTTTGTAAAGAGACTTGCGAAACGATTCCCAGTAAGGCGGTATCGACTGCAACGTGCGCACCCAGTTAGACACGCCAAAGATATCGACCCCGACGGCAAATTCTTCCGGCTTGAAGGCCAACGCGGCCAGAACCATGTAGCCGCCGTAACTGCCGCCCATGACGCCGATCTTTTGCGCGTCAACCCAACCGAGCGACTGCAAATACTTCTTCGCCTCAACCACGTCCCACAGCGGCTCGCGCCCGTGCTTGCGGTCGTCAGCGGTAAAGAACGTTTTGCCATATCCTGATGACCCGCGGTTGTTAACGTCCAGCACCGCATAGCCATGGTTAACAAGGAATTGCACCTGCGCTTTATAGCCAAGCCGCGCCTGTCCGCCCGGGCCTCCATGGACCAGAACGATGGCGGGCACTTTGCTGGCGGTGCTCGCCTGATGTGGCTTGTAAAGGATCGCGGGAATTTGCATTCCATCAAATGACTTGTACCGAATGTTTTCGGCGTCGACCAGGTCGTCGGCGTTAATTTCCGGATTCAGACTGTTAGTCAACCTCGCGGCCTTCTTCGTCGCCAGGTCGTAAATGTAAAGGTTCGACGGTGACCGGTCGCCATTAAGATAGAAAGCCATTCGAGTCTCACTCGGTGCGAAGGTCACTCCGGTGATGTCTCCACCTGGCAACTTCGGCAGGGGAACGAGCTTGCCTGTCGCGGTATCGTAAATCCTGATCACCGTGCGCGCATCCTGATTGATGACTGTCACGCGATACTTTCCGTTGCGCGAGAAGTAAGTGCCCCAGATATCCCACGGCTCTTTTTCTACAGCTTCAGACTTTCCGGTCGAGAGATCGTACCGCTTGAGATAGGCAAACTCATTGCCTTCATCCGTGGTGTAGTAGAGGTAACGCGAGTCCGGGTCAAACGACTGTGCATTGAAACTGACCTCACCCGTGTGCGGTGTGATCTTCTTCATTTCTTTCGCACGGGTCTCGTAAAGAAATATGTCAGAGTCAATTGTTGAGTCGCCGGGTTTCGAGAAGGCGAGGTATCGCTTGTCGTTCGAGATGTCGGCCAGGTCGTAACCATTCTCATCCTTGAAGACGAGAGCCGGCTTCATATCCGCGACATTCATCTCAAACACGTCGAAGTATTTGGCGTCACGCTCGTTGGTGGAATAGAAAAACGACTTGCGGTCGTGGCTCCATCCAAGAAAATTGGCTTTGGTCTTTTCACCGGGGGTGATGTCGGTCTCCCTGCCGTCTAACTCGCGGACGTAGAGGTGGTTGTTCTCATTGCCACCGCGATCGTAGGTGTAGATAAAACGTGCGTCGCCGGGGAAATAAGAAACTGCGAAGGTGCTTTCCTTCGTCGAATTCGTCAATTGTTTTGGGTCACCGCCGATCGCGGGAACCGTGTAAACATTGAAGATGCCCGTCTTGTTGCTGTGGAAGAGTATCTGTTTCTCGTCGGAGGAAAAGGACGAGCCACCTACGCGCACGGTATCCATAAACTGCTCAATCGTGTATTGACGGACACTGTGAGCGGCCTTCGTGGCCATCGGCTTGGACGACTTTTTGACGGCTGCTGTCTGGGCCGACGCGCCTTGCGAAAATAAACTGAGCGCTGCAAGCGTACTGGCGAGAAATGCTGCGACAGCAACTGAACTTGTAATTTTCTCGAAAGCGGTTTTTTTAGGGGGTGTGTTCAACTTCATAGAGCTTTCCTTTGTTAATTGAGTTAGACCGCAGCATTGGCGGCATTTGTAGAACTCATGCATTTGCGAGGAACTTCCGGGTTTCAGTCTGAAGCCAAGTGGTTAGAACGTACCATGTAGGGCCCAGGTTTCAAAAGAGTTTACCAAACCGGCCGCAGTAGCGCCTCAGGTAGTAGGTGTCCTAATTTAAAGAAAAGCAAACGATCCACGAAATCACACGAAGCAACACTAACCTCCTTCGTGAAATTTCGTGTAATTCGTGGATCGTTTTAGCGAGGCGACAACACTGAATGTCAAAACCAGGACACGACCTCGCAAGGTTCCTCACTTTTGGTTTCCTGTCTTTTCTAGTAGTTTAGCTTCATACGTAGTCAGATAGATTCATCTGGGAGGAAACATGAAACGTAATGCATCAGCCGTTTGGAACGGCGGGCTTAAGGATGGCAAAGGAACGATTTCTACAGATAGTGGGGTTCTTTCAAAGACTCAGTATTCATTCAGCACTCGCTTTGAAGACGGCGTCGGGACCAATCCCGAAGAGTTGATCGCCGCGGCCCATGCCGGTTGTTTCTCGATGGCGCTCTCGGGCCAACTTGGTCAGGCCGGATTAACAGCCGAAAGCATTCGCACGACCGCGAGTGTCAAGCTCGAAAAGACTGAGTCCGGTTTTGCTATCACGTCAGTGCATCTGGATGTCAAAGCAAGAGTGCCGGGTGCAGATCAGCAGGCTTTTGAAAAGGCCGCCACCAACGCCAAGACGGGGTGTCCGGTGTCGAAGGTACTAAATGCAGAGATTACGATGGAGGCGGCATTGGAAGCGGAGGCCTAACAGCCCGCTGAGAAACTGACGACGATCCCCGCAATCACACGAAGGGGCATGAGAAGAGCTCTTGTGTCGAATGGCTTCCAAAAGACTGCGCAGTACCGCGCACTTCGAAAGGAAAACCTGATGAGATTTCCAAGGCTACGTCCGACTCAGAACCGTGCGCCGGCAGTTCCACTGTGGATGGTTTTTTCGCTTGCGATTGTTTGTCTCGGGGCCTGGGTTTTGTGGTCCGATCCAGGTGCAGCTACCGCGCAGGCAACACCTTCTCGCATCGGCGTGCTCGACTTTCAAAGAATCCTGCGCGAGTCAGTCCCTGGAAAGGCGTCTGTGGGAAAGTTAACCGCATTGCAGGAAGACAAATTGGCCAAGGCCAAAGTGATGAATGAAGAAATGCGCCGACTGGATAACGACTCGAAGAACCCGGCATTAACTGCCGCTCAACGGAACACGGCTGCGCAACGACTGGCGGAGAAACAGCTCGCTGTCAAACGCTTCGCCGAAGATGCCGACAAGGAAATCGGCACTACGCGCGACCGCGAACTTCAAAGTCTCCAGGCCAGGATCAAGCCGGTGATTGATTCGGTTGGTAGAGAGATGGGAATGGCGGCTATCTTCAATAAGTACGAGTCGGGATTAATTTACACCAACGACGCGATCGACATTACCAACACAGTGATCGTTCGCTTCAACGCCGCTTCCCCGACACAACCCGTCACCCCGAGAAACTGACGCCGAGACAAGAGCAGTCTTACTCATAGCTCTCATGCGCCGACGGAGGTATGATTGGCGCTTCCTCAACCAACCGGGCATCATCGGATTACTGAGGAGGTCTTTAAGCACTCACGTTAGAAACAAAAATCAAAAACAAAAAGGAGTGGCTCTCATGGCCGAGAATAAACCTCAACTCGAAAAACCTTCAAGAACTGAAGTTGTCAGTGTTACAGACTGGGTGGCTTGCCATAACAGCAATGATAACTTCATTGTGCTCTCCTGCACTGTGACCTCTGCGGATTCCAGCGCCGGTATCACAGGTGTCGGCCTCATACTGAATACACACGACGGAACAACCCTCGCATCGTTCTACACTGCACTGTCCAGTGGCAGTGAAATAGCTTATCCGGCTCTCAATCTAACGCCGGGCGAGGTAAGTGTTGGGGACAATGTCTCGGCTGTGGCCCAGGGTGAGTGGAACGGGCAGCACTTCTTTTTTGAGCAGGATCTGACTATCAGTAACTGTTAGCGGTGCTTAGATATGCGACGCTGGGAGGTGCCGGCCGCGGCCGACACAAAGCTGCGCGCGCGCGAGTTGTTACGGAACATGAAGGATGGTGCTCCTGGAAATCAACCAAGGCTATCCAAAATGAAGAAGGCCCACCTCATCGTCGCGATCATCAGCTTACTTAGCTTCAGCTCTACGATTTGTTCGGCTCAAACAGTCGCCAAAGATCCTCCGGCATCAATTTCCGGCCGAATTACCATTGGTGGAAAAGGCGCAGCAGATATCAGCGTCGTAGCTACAGCCACAACCACCAACATTTTCGACACACGCGCCTCAGCGAAGGCTGCGACCGATGATGAAGGCAACTATCGCATAACCGGACTTCCCCCGGGACGATTCACCGTACTTCCAGTGGCCAAAGCGTATGCCATAGCCGCAACTGGCGTCGGCCGAGTTCAACAACCCCGGTCAATAAATGTTTTGGCAGGAGACGAGATCACAAAAGTTGACTTCGCTCTCGTGCGTGGAGGAGTGATCACGGGTCGCATTACGGATGCAGACGGAAGTCCCATTATCGGCGAACACGTGACTATCCTCCCGAGTGGTACTCAATATGCTGCATACATAGTCACGAATTTGGATGGCCTAAAAAACCGCAGTGATGACCGGGGTATCTACCGCAGTTATGGGTTGGCTCCCGGCACATACAAAGTCAGCGTGGGCCAGCCAAAGCCACAGAGCGCCGCCAACGCCATGTTTCGAAGCGGTAGTCAGTATGTACAAACGTTTTACCCGGGCGTGCTGGATGAATCGAAAGCCACACTCATAGAAATCAAGGAGGGGTCAGAAGCAAAAGACATAGACATAAGTGCGGGGAAAGGTGCGCGAGGTTTTTCGGTATCAGGACGTGTTGTCGATTCGACGTCCGGTCAACCGGCGGCGAATATCTACGTTGGTTATTCAGTAATCGAAGATCCAAATCAGGCCATCGGTGGTGGAATGAGCTTTTCCAGCAGTGTGACGGATGTAAACGGCAAATTCACCCTCGAAGGGCTACAGCCTGGTCAGTATGCCGCTTTTACTATGGGCATTGGGACGGACAATACCTCATACAGTGAGACCACAAAGTTTGAGGTCATTGACGGAGACGTGAGTGGAGTCGAAATCAAGTTAGGGCGGGGTGCAACGATCAACGGAATTGCCGTCGTTGAGAACAGTCATGATCCTGCCGCTGTCGCCATCCTTCCCACTGTTAATCTTTATGCATTTGCGGAGCGCAAGCCCGGCAGTGCGCCTTCGTTTGCCCGTGCCAGGATCAACGCCGATCACAGCTTCAAATTCTCGGGTCTGGCGCCCGGCAAAATCAGAATTGCGGTTCAGGAATATCCCACACCACCGAAGGGGCTAAACCTCTTGCGCGTCGAGCTCAATGGCATAGAGTAGCGCGAGGGCATAGAGGTAGGGGCTGGCGCAGAGATTAACGATGTTCGGTTGGTCTTTGCATATGGTGCGGGATCGCTCCGTGGCACGGTCAAAGTAACAGGTGGAACAATACCCGAAGGGGCTACCTTTTGGATGATGCTAAGAGCCGGCGCGGCAGACTCTCGCGGCTTCAGCCGACATATCGAAGTCGATTCTCGAGGTCGCTTCACCGCGGAGAATATTCCACCCGGCACTTACGACCTGACGCTCCGCGCAGCCTTTGGGCAAAAGGAAGTTCCAGGGTTTTCACCTGTGAAGCAGACTGTCACAATCACACACGGCGTTGAAACTCAGGTCACTGTCGAGGTGAATCTGACTGGGAAGGAAGGCTCTAATTGAGCCCACTCGACAAAGTCAACGTGAAAACTTCGAGGCGTTCATGCGCCGTTCGTCACGCCTGTGTTTTAGCGCTGCTTGCAGTTTCTCTTTGCGTCGTTCCGGTATTCGCACAAGCGCAGGCTCAGCCTAGCCAAACACCAAGCCCCGAAGCCAGGCCCAGCAAATCCTCTGGGGAAAAACCGAACACTGCTCCCGCACCGACCGGAACAATAAAGGGCCGCGTCACGGCTGATGACGGCCGGGCTTTATCCAACGCCATGGTCATGGCCCGGGCGATAAATGGCACCGCAGGAATGAAGACATCTCAAGTGGATTCCGAAGGGCGTTTCGCTTTAAACGACGTGCCTACGGCTGTTTACCTGATTCTCGCCACGGCCCCAGGCTATATCGACGAATCAATTATGGGAGATATGGAACACTGGCCACGTTATTTGATTGGTTCACAATTGAGGATCAGGCTCATCAAAGGCGGCGTAGTTACTGGCACAGTGACAAACTCGAAAGGACAACCGGTGGTCGGGGTCCCCGTGCGAGCGACACCAACAAAGGGAGCAGCAATCTTCATGAGTATTCCTGGGGCCACGGGAATGTCCGAAACGGATGATCGCGGCAACTACAGAATTTACGGTTTGCCGCCCGGACAATACACAGTGGATGCCGGCGGAAGTGCCCAATTTTCTCGGTTTGCGTCAAGTGGTTTTGACCTCGATGTGACCACCTATTATCCATCGTCGACATACGACACGGCTGTGCCGGTCGCGGTGCGAGCCGGCGAGGAAACTGCCGGCATTGATATCAGATATAAGGGGACGGAAGGTCATTCGATAATTGGCACCCTAACCGGAAAATTTGATTCTGGTTCGGCCGGCAATGCGATTAGCGTGTTCTTGTCTCATGGCGGGAGCAGCAGCGTTTTGGGGATTTCAATAGCGGGCCTCACCGAGCAGAATCGTTTCTTTAGTTTCAATGGATTGGCCGACGGCGAATACGACTTATTCGCTGTTTTTGCCACAGGCATTATTGAGAACGTGGCGGCGGGCTCACGACGCGTCACGGTACGAGGCAGTGACGTAACGGGCGTCGAACTTTCGTTGATGCCACTTGCGTCCCTCGGTGGGGTTATCAAGCTCGACGCAATTGCGCCAGAGTTGAAGTGTGATAAGCGTGGATCAGAATTGATGGAGATGTTAATCGACTTGCCTCATGACGATCCAAAAAAGGGTGGAAATAAAATACTCCCTACGATGCTAAGCGGGTTTAATGCATCGTTTTCCGCCAATGGCGATTTCAGTGTCCGCAATCTTGAAGCCGGCACCTACCGTCTCAGAGTAAAGCTGCCCACTGAAGCGTGGTACGCTCGCGCGATCAATCTACCCTCGAGGCGAGGGCCGCAAACTTCTACTGGAACCGCCGACCGAGGCTCCGAGGCAGGGCCAGGCTCAAACCAGACCCTCAAAGCCGAGCCACCCATTCTTTGGCAAGGGACCGTGACTATCAAATCTGGAGAAAAAATTAGCGGTGTCTCCATTCTGATAGGCCAGGACGCCGCCGGCTTGCGTGGGCGCATCACGACTGCGCCGGAAGGAACTAGTGTCTCGACAGGTCTGCGCGTGCATCTGGTGCCTACCGAACGGGAGGAGGCCGGCAACGTCCTGCGCTACTTCGAAACAGCAGTTGAGAGTAATGGAAGCTTTGCGTTTACAAATATTGCTCCTGGGCGCTACTTCATCGTCCCGCGACTCGAATCGTCAAGGACAACCGAAGCAACCCCGCGGCCGGTAGCTTTCAACGCCGCCGCAAGGACGGCGCTTCGCCGGGAGGCAGAAGCATTCAACAACATTGTTGAGTTGAAACCCTGTCAGCGAATGGTTGACGTGGCGTTGAAGCTTAGCGCTAACCAATAGCGATCCAGCAGTAGTTCAGAGTTCAGCCTTTAGGCTGCCCCAACGCAAGCTAAAGCTTGAACTCTAAACGTCAGGCTTGTAGTTCAGAGTTCAGCCTTTAGGCTGCGCTCTTCGAAAAACATATCAAAACTTAAACATCGTGATGAAACATCTGACAATGACCGAGCTTGAAGCCGGGTTGGATACAATTCGCTTGGCGCCGAAAAACGAGGGCGTGCTGAAGTTGATTGTGCGCAGGCCGCGAATCGAAGAACGCGAGGTTCTCGAAGAGGGTGAGCTTCACCCTTTAGAAGGCCTGGTCGGGGATAGTTGGAAAACGCGCGGCAGCTCTCGCACGCCTGATGGTTCTGCACATCCGGAGATGCAGCTTAACATCATGAACTCTCGCGTTGTTGAGCTCCTGGCCCAGGACAAAGATCGGTGGCAATTGGCCGGTGACCAACTGTATCTAGACATGGACTTGAGCGCTGAGAACCTGCCGGCGGGCACGCAACTGGCGCTCGGTTCCGCGGTGATTGAAGTCTCCCCTCAGCCTCATACGGGTTGCAAGAAATTTGTTTCACGTTTTGGACTTGATGCGATGAAGTTTGTGAATTCCAGTTTGGGCAGAGAGCTTCACTTGCGCGGAATCAATGCGAAGGTTGTTCGACCCGGGCTAATCCGCGTGGGCGATCTGGCGAGAAAGATCGAGAAAGAACAAGACGATCCACTAAATCACACGAAATGACTCGAAATAGCCTTTTTCGTGCCGGTTCGTGTGATTTCGTGGATCGTTCTTTCCGAAGCCCTGTTATCGTCGATTAACGAATAGATCCTGAATCTCATCGAACGGAGCCGCGTCGGTAAACGACTCAAAGGTTCCTGTTTCTTTGATGCTTTTCGCGGCTCGGATAAATGCGCCCCAGGCAACACGCGCCAGCGCACCACCGACGGAAACGCGACGGACGCCAAGGTCCGCCAGCTGCGAGAGGGATAGTTCCGAGTTTGATGTGGATACTAAAACGTTGACCGGTTTTGGGGCCACAGCTTTGACGATTGCTGCTATATCGTTAGGATCCGATGCCCCTGGAGCGTAAAGGCAATCGGCGCCGGCTTCTGCAAAGGCAACCAAACGCTCGAGCGCGACCCGCGCGGGAGCAGGCTGACCTACCAGCCATGCTTCGCAACGTCCCGTCAGCACCACCGGAACTCCCGACTCATCGATCGCCGCGCGTGCCGCCCTGATGCGTTGCGTAGCCAGACTAAAATCGTAAAGCGGCGCAGCGTCGTCACCAGTCGCGTCTTCTATTGATAAACCAGCAACCCCAGTCGCAATACAAAGGGTTACACTGGTTGCCACTTCTTCCGGTTCATCAGCGTACCCATTCTGGAAGTCAGCATTAACCGGAAGAGTCGTGGCATCGACGACTTCGGCGATATGAGCGAGCATCGGCCCGCGAGAAACTGCCGACACCGAATCGGGCAGCCCTCGAGAAAAAGCAAATCCCGCGGAGGTGGTGGCCACCGCCTCAAAGCCGAGATGCTCCAGATAGACTGCCGTTCCCGCGTCCCAGGGATTCGGCAGCACAAAACATCCTGACTTGTGCATTGCGGTAAACTTGGTGATTACTGAAGACTGTTCGTGACTTGCATTCATGGTGTTATCGTACGCTGCAGTCTGAGCGAGTGCCAACACTCTTGGAGTGCGCCGGCCTGGCGGCGCTTTGGTCGGTTTCGTAGCCGCTCAAGGCAGGCGAAAGGTGCCTCCTTGGAGTGCGCCGGCCTGGCGGCGCTTTGGCCCACGGCGGCCTGGCGCCGCTTCGTTTCGCACCATGCTAGCAACGAAGATCGATGCAGCTTACGGTTGGACCAAAGCGCCGACAACCGGGGTCCCCGGCGCGGCAGCCGCGCTGGGGTGGCGT
>JBBPIC010000108.1:0-10001 GCA_038040525.1 Acidobacteriota bacterium
AATAAGCTTCATCGTGGATAATGCCGCTGCGGGTGCCCGGCGTTAGATTGATGAAGGGCGCATCGATGTGACCTTGAAGATACCGTGTGGTCCACGGCGGCTTCGCCAGTTCTTCACTCGCGGAAATGTCTTCGAACACACGCGTGCCGTGACGAAACAGCGCGACTCGATTCGTTTCCTTCGGTGGGTTCATGTAGAGCTCGACGTAAACGTCGCCCAGCGTGGCCCGTATGGCCGGCAGTTGATGCAGCAGACGTCCTTCGTACTGGCGCGGCTCCACGGCATATTGCTTACGAGCGATCTTGTCGATCACCGTAATACGCACGCCGGTGTGGCGGATACGATTGCGCAACTCCGCGGCGAGGTACCACTGGATTTTCTCTCCCGAGAGGGAACGAATTCCGTCGAGCAGCCTCGCTACTCGCAGTTGAGTTCCTGGCTCAACAAAAAGCGAGCGTTTGACTTTAACCGCGTAGCTCGGGTCGCCTTTTCGCATGACCATTTGCCATGCGCGATCGTCAGCCCCGGTAGATGTCAGCGTCAGCTCTTCTCCGAGGGTCCAAAAGGAAAGCAGGCCGATGCCAAACTCACCCTGGAGTCCGGCGGCGCCTTCCACCTTGAGCCGTCGCTTCACGGAGTCGCAGATATGGGTGGCGACATAGCGAAAGTCCGGCCGGCCGTCCGTATCGCGGGGAATGCCCTGCCCGTTATCCCGGACCTCCAGGTAGTGGCGGCCTTCGCTGCGACCGCGAATGATCGTGACATTCGTGGCGCGGGCATCGATGGAATTCTCGACCAACTCGGCGATGGCTTTCAGCGGGTTCGATTGCGACAGCGCGATAATCGTTATCGCATTCCAGTCGTTGCCGATGCGGAGCTTGCCCCGCTGATTGGAGTCATCACGGGACTTTAGCTTCTGAGACATAAGACAAGCGGTGGGTTCGAAAGCCTTATAAGGAAAAGCTCACGAGGGATAAACATAAGGACATTCACCTGACAAGTGGGACACTGCTTTTTGTCTACTGGCTCCTGCCTACTGCCTACTGCTTACTGCCCACTGATGATGGTGCCCCGCAGGGATTCGAACCCCGAACCAACAGATTATGAGTCGGTTTGAGGGGCATCAACAAAGCGAGACGAAGTGAGATGAAGCAGTATTTACCGAATCCGCAGCCGTCAAAGTTCGCTTCATCTTGCCACGTCTCAGCACGCCATCGCGCCATAATCGCGCCATCTTGGGACACTGTTATTCGGTTCGTCCCCTTGGGTCATTACTTGATACCGATCGTGCTCACAAGAGTGCTAAGCTTGCGCAACATGCAGTCGAGATCGTCTCGCTTACGAAGTGAGTGCTCCCAAATGCGGAGCACCTTAAATCCACGACTTCTCAAGGCGCGCGTATTTTTGCGATCGCGCCATCTGTTTCGTTGAATTTTGAGCCTCCAGAATGTCGAATTAGTCTTCGGAATATGGCCGCAACGTCTGCACCCGTGCCAGAAACACCCGTCCAGAAACAAGACAACCTTAGCACTGGGGAAATAGAAATCCGGCTTTCCCGGTAATGTTGCCTGAAGTACCCAGCCCCGAACTGCCGAGCGTACTAGCGCCATGCGAAAACGTAATTCCGTGCTATGGTTATTCCTTCCCCGCACAGCAGACATCATTCGAGAACGAGTTCGGTCCACACCGAAAAAACCACCTTCTGATAACGTCTTTTTTAGATCTGCTTCCATGCTTTAGCTAACCCATCTTCAAAAAAATGCCACGCCGAACGAACAGGGCTGCAACGAGGACTAGATTAAATTAAATATAGACTCTCTCCCTCATGCTTTAGCCAATACGCCACGACCGCATCGTTTGGGTTATTGTTCTTAATTCCTATGGAGTAATCTGGATTGTAGACTGTGGGTTGGGCATAATGAATTGAAGAGTCACGCTGAATTGCATAAAGGCACATCGCAGCTGACATCGGCTTCGGGCCGAAGGGTGCAAACGCCAATACTTTTTCAGGCTTCCCTGCCAGTGATAGGATGCGGTCAAACGTTCCCGAAATATCTAGAGGCTCGACCCTGATTTTCTCGAACCGCACGTCCGAATGTCCCTCTTCCAGATTTGCTACCGACTCCCAAGTTCGTCGCAGTACGGCAAGCGGAGATGGAAAAGGCACCAGGATCTTCATTTTCTTGTCCGGGTTATCCCCAACATACCGTCTCAGGCTCTCTACCAAAAATCCGATACTCACAATCCAAAGCTCTTCTGGTGAGGAACCACCGAACCCCGGTAGAATTCGCCAATCTTCACCTACATCTTCATAGAGGGGATTGTGTTCGTCGTCCGGAGCGTAGCTCGCCGCCGAGGTATAAGTCACCACAACGTTTCGGACGTGGGTACTGTTCATCAAGGTACGAAGAATCGGGAAATAGAAGCGCTTGGGGAATGACGTAATGTCGAGAACTATTGAAGGGCCGGCACGCTCCGCTCTTTGCGCCACGTTCAGTATTTCGAATAATTCGGACATCAGAATCATTTGGGGAATTGCGGTTGGATTTCCACCTTGGCGTCTGAACTCAACCCTCCGATCATTCAGGGCTTCTCTGTTACGCTCTCGATGTTTTTCCGAATCAACGTCTTGGATTTCGATAATGAGTTGCCCTGAGAGTAGGCCGAGCTGCCGTGTGTATCCCCAGCTACACAAAGACCGCTCCTCGGTTCCTAACACTCCGACAAACTGCCAAGTCTTTGGCGTGCTCAAGGAGAGAACCCATTCTAACGAACCCCACGGGCGATATCTCATGCATTGACGTCCTCGAATCCTGGTAGTAGTGGATACTCCTCGCGCAGTGGCTGGATTGGGAGCTGAACGGGCCGCAATGTCACCTTCGCCTTCCTAATCAACGCGAACAAATCTTCTATGCTCCAATAATACGGCTCCTTTGTTCTGGCTTCAGGAAGTTGAAATCTTGGGCAAAGAATTGGATTCAAGTAAAACTTGATTCTTCGTCCCCCTCGTTTCGACTTCGACGAATGCTCGGTCTCGAATAAGACGCCGTAGCCGACGGCGTCGCGAATCCAGCTCCGTAAAAGAACGATATCCTGGTCTTCCGATGATGCGAATTGCGCCAGAGGGAACGAAACACCGTTTCCTCCGGGATAGGCCATCCGAAGATCCTGCATCATTTCATGGTTTAGTCGGGTTCCAAGTTGCTCGGCGAAACTTTGACGGGCATTGCCACCGGGTTCTTCGGGTAATTTCTTATACCATTCATTACTCGCGAATAAGATTCCGGCTGCCTGTACATTCCTATCAATCGTCGCCCCCTTCAGCAACTCCGTACGTCTGTTTGGTGGGAGACTTGATTCATTCTTGAGAAAGCCATCCCACACGCGGTGACAAATGTGTAGAAAAACCGTGATGTTTCCTCCACTCAAAGACCTTACATCATGGAATCCCCACCACATAAATCGCTGTTGACAGCGAGTCGTCAGTTGAAGCACTGCTTGATCGAGTCGTTCCTTTCTCCACCACTTCCTAGTTTTCCATGGAGCATTTTCCGGTGGAGGATCCTCGCGATGTTGGCGCGTAAACCTTGCCCCGCCCGTTTGACGTCCCCAAGCAGAGGCTAAGACCGCATCTAGCATTCCTGATCGTCCAGAGCGATATAACTCACGAAGAAATATTCGCCATTCTTCGCTCCATCGACCTGCGTCTGCTGCGAGGTCTAACCCCAGCGCGCGGTCGATTTGTTCATCGGTAGCATTGAGGGTTAGCTGGTGCAAACGACCCTCGGCGGGGGGGTGCTTGCCAAATACTGACTTTGCCAAGTCAGGTCTCAACTCGCCAATTTCATGGCGAAAATAATATGAGACGCGTCGCTGAAAAGCGTCGATGGCAAACCTTTCAAAAATTGAATTCTTTGTCTCCCCATATGCAAAAAGCTCTTCATCCATCTGAATCAGATGATAATCGCGGCGTTTCTCTAGTCGCGCCTCACTCCCCCAGATGCTCAAGAATTCTGGCTCGTTCCACCCATACTTGCGGGTTCCCATTCGATAGTGGATTCGTGCATCCCTCGCGGCAAACGCACGATTCAGCATTTTACGAAACGACAGGAGGCGCTTTCGTTGTCGCTCAGTAAATGCTCGGTGCATCTCCTCGATTTGGTCAACGCGGATAAGCACCGGAATCTGGGACTTTAGCATCTCACTTTCCCACAAACACTCAGCGGATCTAGCAATGGGCTCTCCGATGTTTGTCTTAGTTATTCGGATGTTCACAGGAAGTTGGCCGGGTGGGAGGTTCCCATTCATCCAGAGCCGATATCTGTAGATGCGATCCGACAACCGTTGCTTAAGGTGGTCCAACGTCTTAACGCCTTTAAGAGAGCCGAACCAACAGTCTTGTCGCGCCATCAGTCTTACAAACGCTCTTGTCCGATCGAGGTTGACCATTGATTCGAAGACAGTGGGATGGCCCCCGATGGTCTCAACCGAATCTAGAAGGTCCCGAACAACCCAATAATTGAAGAAGTCCGCAAAATAGAAAGGAAGCTCCTGAAAATCTACATCGTCCCCCTGACCGAGCGTAACCTGCACAAAGTCAGTAACCCGACTGCGTGTTAGGTTGATTCCTGCAGAGACAAAGTTCCGCATTTCTTCATTGACTGGAAATCTCACATTGGCTTCCGCATAGGCAATTCGTATCTCCGGTCGCAACAGATTGAGAATCATCGTTTTGCCGCATCCTTGTGTCCCACTGAGCACAACGTTGCCGCCTTGGAACACTGGATGAATAGCTGTCTGCAATACCTCATCACTAAACAACTGAACAAAGTTATTCTCCGTACGAATGTCGTCGGAAAAATATAGTTGCTGGAAAGGGTTAATTGTGATGTTCATTCAATCACGATAGACGCGCGGAAAGATCGGTTCCCAATCCCCATTCGCGGGCTTGTTATGCACGATTGGCAAAGTATTATCAGGCGTATTCGCAAACGTCGCCATTGAGCATCCGGTATTTTGAAATCCAAACGTATCCATGCCTAGCGATGCGCGTGACGCGTAACGGTTGGCGAAATCCTCAACGGCTGCAGCAATCGGCCAGCCTTGATGCCCTTGGCGCTCCGGCCCTAATAAGTCGCTGCGCTGCAATTCTATTACCGGGCGAACTGTTAGCTGCCCAGTAGATTGCTGAACCTCTTGGTGTAGTGCTTCGACCCCATTCGGGCACAAGATCAGGGGAACGAACAATATTGGCTTAGGAATATTCGCAACTGCCCAACGGACAGCTTCAATACACTGCGTTCCAGACCCTACCACATCTTCGAGCAATACGAGACGCGTAAGGGCTCGCGCAGTAGTAGCCGCAGATAAGCTTGGATTATCCATGTATCGTAGGACGCTGCTTGCGAGTTCCGGATTGGGTATCCCTGTTTCTTCAGCTAACATGACTAGCGTTGCAAAAGCCGGTCGGTGGCCGATTCCTTTTAAGTGGTTCACTTTGTAGAATTCATTTATATCCATGCTATCGGTCACAGGACAGAACCAAGTTTCGTGATGAATATGATATTGGACGAGCTGATCGTACGCAGTTCCGCCATTATTCAGATGAGCGCCGATCTGTTCCGCGACCCATCGAGTCACTTCGCGATTCATCGCCGATTGATACAGCGCTGCGAAGTCATCGTGGGAAAAAAAGCTTATGGATAGCGCATACTCCAAGAGCAGCTTTTGATCATCCTCGTCAGTGACGTTACCGATCCACGATGCTAATCGCTCCATGTAGCTTTGATTGAAATCCGGGTGTTCCGCTGGGAGGTAAAGCTTCCATTCGCGGGCTGCGTGGTAGTTCAATTGGTCGAGGATGAAGCCATATTTGGATCTAGCGTCCGGGTCTCCGGTGTATTGCAAGTCCCAGTCACGAACCTTCGCATTAAGCTCTTCTAACGTCACAGTGATTTCCCCAGAAGACGTTTCGCGATGTCCGCAGCTAAAGCGCCCAGCGGCGGAGGGACTGCATTCCCAATTATTCGAAACTGTGCTTTTTCACTCCCGCGAAAAACATATGCATCGCCAAATCCTTGGATCCGCGCCGCCTCCCGCACACTAAATCCTCTTTGGCCAGTCGGATGGAGAAAATATCTAGGCGAGCCGAAACGGGTGTCCACTGTGTAACTGGGCTTATCCCATAGGAGTCTCCGAAATTTACCGTTGAACGTTCCGACAAGATCGACGTCTTCATCCACCCGTCGCAAGTAACCTTTGGTGATTAGACCTTCCACAAGTGTTCGAAAGCGAGCTCCTAGAGCGGCTTCTAGCCGCCCCATTGAAACGGGATCCGCATCGCCCTGATTCCGTCTCCTATCTTGCCTTCTTAGCCGCCTGAGCATCTCAAGAATCGTTCGTTCATGCTCCGACACGGCACCGAACACTTCTGGAATGTCCCACGTGGCGACAGCATTCGGCCCCCCCCTCACGTTCGAAAGCTTCTGCCCTGGCTTTATTCGCTTGGCAATTAGCCATTCATTGCCACCCCTTGTGAGGAGTTGCGGATCGTGGTTACGTTGTTTGCTCACTCCTGCGAGTGCAGAACGTAAACTCGCTGGAACACGTATGGGAAGGTCAAATTGAATTTCTCGATTTGTCCGCCAAGCGAAGAACAAAACACGCCTTCTCAATTGAGCCATTCCAAGATCAGCAGCCTGACAGCGCATCGTGTGGGTGCGGTAACCTCCGGCACGCATCATAGAATCCAACGATCTCAGGTAGCGGGAATGCTCGCCTGCCAAGATACCGCACACGTTCTCAACAACTAGGACTTTTGGCGAAATACGTAAAGCCAGAGTTCCGGTCAACTTCAAAAGATGATTTCTCTCATCGTTCAACCGTCTCTTTCCGGCGGTTGAAAACCCTTGGCATGGTGGACCAGCAATCAGCGCATCAATTCCAAATAAAGAGCGTTCATTGGGAACGCCCCGAATTAGGTCCAGCTGACGTATGCAACCATCGACGTTAGCTGCGAAATTCTCAACAGCGTCTGGGTCGCAATCGTACGCTGCGCGGGCGCGGAAACCACTCGCTTGAAAGCCGAGGTCAAACCCTCCACACCCGGAGAAAAGGCTAGCAAAATTCATTCTTGTCACTCAGTTCCTTTAGCCGCGGTTACCCGCGAATTCCATTTCGAACGCCTCTTGCTGCATAACGCAAGAGGCGTCTGATTTCCGCAGCGCGCTTTTCAAACACGCTATATTCTTGGACCCATTCGGCTGACACTTGTACTCCTTATTTCTTAGCTAGAGTCGTAGTATAGGCCACCTGTCCGGCGTCCCAAAGCTCGATGTTGAGCCCAGGTGGACTCGACCCGTCATCCGATAACGGCGCATTATGTCCTGGTCAGACAGGCGTCGCGCCACCTGAGAAGCGAGTGTCACGTCGCCTGCACCGGCACATAATGAACGTTATCGTACGCCCGGCGATGACAAAATTTTAGCCGCGTATTTGGCACCCCTTTTTCTCGTTGCCCTCGAGGAATCTTTCAAACCGTCCGGGAGAGCAAACACAATCGAGTCGGTCGTCGCGCGGGCGCTATGAAAGGGATAGTTATTCGGTAGCGAAAACGAAATCAAGATGGCAAATCAGGTGGGCAGACAAGATAGAGCTCAAAAACCTGATTCAATTTCACCCTAAGTCTTTGACAATCAACAGCTCTAGAATCAGGAATCCTTTAAAATAATCTTGAGAAAACCAGGAACCGGTCGAAGCGGTTTGCTATCAATTAGTTGTGGCCTTTTTTTTGGCCGATTTTGTAAATCAGGAATTGCAAAAACAGATTTCTAAAATGGCAGAGTTTTGTGTCATCGAAAAGAAAATCACATTCCTCGCACCCGGAGGAACATGCGGCTTACAAGCGCCTCACGGTGGGTCCTTCCGCGGACGCCATCGGGTGTGATGATTCCTCCCTTCGTTAGATCGAAAATCCTCGAACAAAACCTGTTGGGAAACGCATACAAAGTTGTAAAACCCGACAGGTTCATGCGTTTGTTAAAAGAGGAACTTTCCGATCTCCCGCTCAGACGTCCGATGGACTTTTATTCCCTAAAAAAGCGCGGTTCTATTAGATCTTTCCACAACCTCTAACTCTCCTTCAGTCGACTTTTCAAACTGGCACATACCTTGTAATGGTCGAGCGTTACCATGCTCGACCAAAACTTAGACCTTAAAGAGAAACTAGCCAGCGTTATTGATCGTGCGACACAGGACGCCATTGCACTACTGCTAACCCAACGCGGGGCCGCGCAGCGTTCAGTGGAACCCGCGCCCGAGTGGATGACGGCTACGCAGCTTGCTCGTTACTGGCAGCTTGTTAACGCGAACGGGGAGCCCACGACGGCTGGGATCATGAAGTGGGCTAGGCGTGCGGGCAGTGAGCATCCTCTGCCGCACGGTTACATGGGCGACCTCTTGCGATTCCATCGAGACGAAGTTGACGTGTGGGCAAAGGAAGAAGCAGATCGACGACGCGCTCAGAATGAAAAGCGCCGTCTGCGAATCGCATGAGCCGTCCATCAAGATCAGCGTGACACCGAACCCCTCTGGATTTAGAATCAAGCCACTTTGACGGCTGCGATTCCTTTTCCAGAAGGGGAGCAGTCAAATGGCAGTTTACAGACGATACAAAGGAAGGAGACTCAACCGCTCGGACCGCGATTGGGACAAAGGGACCTGGTGGATCGAATTTAGTCTGCAAGGTCAATACATCCATCAATCGATTCCCGGCGCTCGGAATCAGGCTCAAGCGGAACGAGCCGAGAGCAAACGCAGAGAAGAGATTTACGAAGGAAAGTACGACCCTGGTAAAAAGCTCTTCTCTGAATTTGTCGATGAAATATTCTTACCGTGGTCGAAGGCTAACAAGCGCAGTCACCGCGAGGATGAACAGCGCTCGGTTACGCTCAAAGACTTCTTTGGTGAGAAACATCTGCGGGACATCAAGCCAATGATGATTGAGAAATTCAAGCGCGAGCGGTTGGCTACGCCAACTAAGCACGACAAGGAGGACCGGCCCAGGCCGAGGACTCCGGCGAGCGTCAACCGCGATCTCGCTTGTCTCTCGAAAATCCTCTCAATGGCTTTTGACAATGAACTGATCGACTCGAATCCGATGAGGCGGGTGCGCCTGCTGAAAGAGAGTCCGAGCCGCGAGAGGTTCATTACCGCAGAGGAAGAGAAGAGATTGTTTGCGCAACTCACCGGCAGACGAGATCACATCCGCTCCGTAGTCACCATCGCTCTTAACACAGGGATGCGGCGTGGGGAGATTCTCGGCTTGCAATGGGAACACGTGAACTTTCTTGTTCGAACAGTTTTCATCGCCAAAAGCAAGACCGACAGGACTCGAACGATTCCGATGAACGACGTTGTCTTTAATGAATTGACGGCGCTCAAGCGGGATGCTGGACCGAAAGACTTTGTGTTCAGCAATGCCCGCACGGGTGTGAACATCGATTCCATTAAGACAGGCTGGCGGAATGCTTGCGAAGATGCAGGGCTCGTGAATCTCAGATTCCACGACACTCGTCACACCTTCGCAACGCGTCTGCGAGCCAATGGCGTTCACGAATGGGATATCAGAGACTTACTTGGTCATACGTCAGTAAGGATGACCAGCGTTTACACGCACCAAACGCCAGCGAATCTGTGTCAGGCAGTTAATACGCTGGGACGGAGTAAGCCGGCAAAGGTGGTGAGATTCAAACGGAGGAGCGTGTCAGGATCGTCAAACCCATCCGCTATCGCGGACGGTACTGACCTCATGACGCGCCGATCGCGCAATTCCCAAATCGCGCCATCTTCGCGCCATCGTGGCTTGACGAGGCATCGGTCGAAAACCACGAAGCCGTAAATGTAAGTATTCTCGCCAGTTGATTGGTGCCCCCGCAGGGATTCGAACCCCGAACCAACAGATTATGAGTCTGCTGCTCTAACCGTTGAGCTACAGGGGCACA
>JBBPIC010000046.1:0-31492 GCA_038040525.1 Acidobacteriota bacterium
CGAGGACTTCAAGATCTCCTCAAACTAACTTTTCGGGCAAAGCAGGTTGAACTCTGAATTCCGCCTTGAGTTCTTGAAATTATTGCCAGGGGAACGATCCACGAAATTACACGAACCAACACCAAATATTGTTCGGGTGTTTTCGTTGATTTGTGGATCGTTTGTGTCGTTTTCCGCCTCGGCTTCAGTCGTCCGGGAATGCGCCGCGAAACAACGGTTGACCAGCTAGCGAAGTGTAGAAGCCGAAAACGGCGAGTGCGAGCGAGATAAGCAGGGCCAGCACGAAATCGGCTGCGTACCAGGCCGAGAAGTCGGACGTGATCGGGTAAAAGACGATCAGGTGATTGAAGAATATCGCCGAGATTAGCGCCAGCAACCCGTAACGGTACAGAACCCACACAACCAGGAACGCGCTGAGGCTAACGAACGGCATGCCGACAAGGGTTTCGTGCACCAGACCCAATGCTAAAGTCGCGATCAACCAGAGGGCAACCGCGGCAAGCCATTCTTTACGCAGGATGATGTAGAGCAGAAACAGGAAGAACAGCAGAATGAATGGTTGCATGAGTGCGGCGAAGACTTGCTGAGTAATGCCATGCGCAAACGAGCGAATCCCGAGCAGTTGAGTCGCTGGAAAATCGAACCACGGCACAACAGGTGGGTAGCCCATCCATTTCGGAACGAGGTTGGTGAGGTAAAAATTGCACAGAATGATTACGACGCCGAAGACCGCGCCGATCAGTATGTCGCGACCGACGAGCGGATCGCGGAAGCCTCCGGCTAAGATGCGGTTCCATGAGATGATGCGCCCCGGCCAGCGTCGTCTGACGAACGGCTCGAAAGCGACATAGACGACCCAGAAGAAGAACGCCCAAAACAGCACGCTCTGGACGCTTGAGATAAAGTTAAGAGCTTCGTCGGACGTCGCGACGTGATGATTCACGAACAGCCAACTGAGAAAGAACAGGGCGAACACGAAGGCAGCCAGACGAAACGCCCCTTTGCGGTCACCGCGACCTAATCGCAAGTTTCTCCAGGCCAGAAAAGCGCTGCCCAGCATTACGGTAATAAAGACCGTGAGAAGAACAACGACCAAAGCGCCGCTGAAGCGCGATATAGACGCCCGCTGTTCGAGCGGTCGCTCCCAGGCGTCTATGATCTCGAAATAAACAGGCTTGCCCTCATAGATAGCCGCTTCGACATGTATTTTGAAGTCTGGCTGGTCCGGGTACGACCCGTCCCACGCCGCGCGGGTCGTGGACTCATGAGGCGGAGTCCAGGTGGACGCGACAGGTTGGAACTTCGCCTGGTCCAGTCCGCTCTCAGCGAAGAGGTTCGACCAATCAAACGGTGGCACAACTCCCGGCGATGATCCTCTTTGCGGCGGCACAGCATAGAAGGAGCGCAACCGCCCGAGCGTGTCGAGCGTCAGGGTCGTCATCCCGGCCACGTCTCGTGCGGGCGTGTTCTCTCCCACGTATCCTCCATTAGACACGTCGAACGGGCCGGGACTCTGGCGGTACCAGAAATAGATCGCCGCCGGTTGACCGCTTTTTACTCTCTCCCAACGCGAGGGAGAGGGGTCCGTATCTCGCACGTAGCTTAGATATGCCCGGTCCATGCCCATCCCGTAAGCGCTGTCGGCTGGTGGTATGGCGTAGCCAAGCTTCTTTACCAGTTCCTGTGCGCGATCGCGCAACACCTCGGGCGACTTATCTAACGGGACCATCCGGTACAACGCCATGTGTCTTGAGAGAAAGCAGATGCCCCCTATCATGACGAGCAGGGAAGCGAGGAGCGCGACGGCGACGGCTGGTCGCAACCCGCCTTCCTTCGGTGCGGCGGCAACCATTTCCGGCGAGGGCGTCTCGCCTGCCGCCAGAGCCGCGGCGAGCGGGTTGCCTCCGGGCATGGCGGCCGCGACGTGCAGCGCCGAAGCCGGGCGCTTCATCGGGTCTCGTTCAAGACAGCGAAAGATGACGCGCTCGACCAGCGGGTCGAGGTCTGGAACGAGTTGCGCCGGGCTGGTGGGCGTCGTGTCGCTCTGTCGCAGGCGCAGCAGCTCCGGCAAGCTCGACGCCTCGAAAGCCTTCTTGCCGGTGAAGACTTCATAAAGCACGAGGCCCAAGCTATAGATGTCGCTCTTGACGGTCAGCTCACGCCCATCAAGTTGTTCCGGTGACATGTAGGCGGGAGTGCCTGCCATCGCCTCTCTTCCCGTCACATCTTCCGCGAGCGCCGCGATGCCGAAGTCAGTAATGCGCACGTCGCCCAGCTCGTCCACCATGATGTTCGCGGGCTTCAGATCGCGATGTAGCACACCTCGTTCGTGCACTGCGGCAAGGCCCGCGCACAGTTGGCGTACGACCTCTATGGCCTTGTCCTGGGGCAGGCGACCGATGCGCTTGAGGAGCGACGACAACTCCTCGCCGCGTACGAATTCCATCGAGATGAAATGCTGTCCCTCGAACTCGCCCACATCGTAAACGCGGCAAACGTGACGGTGCGAAATCTGCCGGGCCACACTGACCTCTTTGTAGAAGCGTGCCAGCGCCGCGCCGTTTGCAGTGAGAGACTCAGGCAGGAACTTCAACGCCACAGGCTGTTTAAGCTTGAGGTCATCGGCGCGATAGACCTCGCCCATCCCGCCACGGCCCAGGAGTCCGAAGATCCGGTAACGTTCCGCGAGCACGTCACCGGGTATGAATCTGGCGTCGTCAATCGAATCTGAAGTGAAGGAAGAATGTGACTTTCTGGGCCATCTCTTTTTTTCGGCAGCGACTTGCCTGGACGGAAGGTGCTCTGTTTCTCCGGTCATCAAACCAGCGGCAAGATTGAAAACATCGGCTTCGATGAAATCCGCGGCCTGCTCGTCAAACTTGAGCATCTTCTCGACTTCACGGCGCAGGTCAGCGTCAGCGCCGCAAGCCTTGTCCAGGAATGCGGCGCGGTCTGCCCGGTCGCGCTCCAGCGCGGCCTCAAACAGTTCATCAACCTTTCGCCAACGGTCGGGTTTCATCTGCGTCCCCTTCGGAAATCATGCGATAGAGCCAGGCCTTCGCTCGCCTCCACTCGCGCCTCACTGTCCGCGGAGAAATCTTTAATACTTCTGCCGTCTCCTCGATGCTCAAACCTCCGAAATAGCGGAGCTCGACGAGCCTCCCTTTCTGCGGGTCAATAGCTTCGAGGGCGCGGAGAGCTTCATCAAGCGCCACGAAGTCACCAGCTTGCTCAGCCGGCATTACGGCAACTTCGTTTAGGGAAACCTGGATCGCGCCACCGCCGCGTTTGTCGCGGGCGTGGCCGCGGGCGTGGTCTATCAGAATGTGACGCATCACTTGCGCGCAAACGGCGTAGAAGTGCGCACGGTCGTGCCACTCGAAACCTTCCTGACCGGCGAGTTTGAGATACGCCTCGTTGACCAGGGCTGTGGCTTGCAGCGTGTGGCCGGCGCGTTCCTGACTCATTTGGCGGCGGGCGATGCGGCGCAGTTCAGCATGGACCAATGGGAAGAGCTTATCGAGCGCAGTTTTGTCGCCTCTGCCCCAATCAGCGAGCAGCCGGGTTACCTCCTGCGGCGACATGGTGGGCATAGGAACGCTCCCATCGTGAGTTAAGCATGGCGAGTAGCGGAGCGGATTCTAGCAGTTCTTGTTTTTTGAGCAAGACAATACGATCCACGAAAGGACATGAACCTAAGACGAAACGACGTTTAGTGTTCCTTTCGTTTATGTTCGTGGATCGTCTCTACTCATCGTTCTATGCAGCGTCAGCCGGGGAACAGCCTGGGCCATCACATCGGGAAGTTGAGGCGCCGCAGTAGGTCTGCGAATCGCGGATCCGAACGCAGGTTGTCAAAATCCGGCGCGACTTTAAGCCAGAGTAGATTTGGTTCCCGCTCTTCGTAAACTTTCTCAAACCACTTAAACGCCTGGTCCCGGTCGCCAACTCGCGCATGGAGTACGGCCATTTCTGAAGGATAGACACGCTTGCCCCTACGTGCTCTTTCTTTGGCTAAGTCGAGGTTCTTTTGCCAATAGCCTCGCGCACCCCTCGCCTTGACCGCATCGATGAGGGCGGCCTTCGTCTTGCCAAATTCATGCAGATCCTCTTCCTGAACACGACCCTTCCCAAACTCTGCGAGAGCTTGCTCGAACATCCCCTTTTCTCTATAGGCCTGCCCCAGGTAGACATGCGCTCGCGTGTAGTTTGGGTCCATCTCGATTAATCTCCGGAGGTGCTCGATAGCCCGGTCATACTGGCGAGCGTAGTAGTAGACCATGCCTAAATCCGAGCTGATGGCTAGCGAGAGCGGATCAAGGTCTAATGCTCTTTGGTACTCCGCAAGGCTTTCGTCAAATCGTCCAAGGTTTGCCAGGTACTCACCATACCAGTGGTGAGCCGTCGGATGGTTTGGGCTGAGCTCGATTGCCCTCCTGAATTCTCGCTCGGCACCCGTCCAATCCCACTCATACCAGTTTCTAACTGCTGCCAGGGAGGCATGAGCTTCACCGAGGGTCTCATCGATCTCCAGTGCTCGCAGCGCCGCGGCCTTCGCTTTCGGAAATCTCTCTCGCGCCGGAATAAGGTAGTCGGACAGAAGATAGCTGTCGGCCAAGCCGACGTAAGCGAGCGCGTAAGTGGGGTCTCTCTCTATTGCTTGCTGGAAGAACTCGATCGCCCTCCTGGTCCCTTCATCTGTCCGCTTGTTCAGGTGGTAGCCCCCCTTCAAGTAAAGCTGGTAAGCCTCTGTGTCATGGGTGTGGCGTCTGGTCGCTCGATGCTGCTCTTCGCCCGTGAGCCTCAGTCTGAGCCTTTCAGATATCTGCTGCGAGATCTCCCGCTGCATGGCGAGGACGTCTGAGAGTCTGCGGTTGTACTGCTCACCCCACAACTGCGAGCCGTCTGCTACATTCACTAAGTCCGCCTGGATGCTTAAAGCGTCTCCTCGTTGAGTCACTCGTCCCATGAGCACCGCATCGACCCCCAACTCGCGCCCGACCTGTCGCGGGTCAACTGTGCGCCCCTTGTAACTGAAGGCGGTACTGCGTGCCATGACGCGCAAGGTGGGCGACTGTGAGAGGCTGTTGATGAGGCTTTCAGTGATCCCATCACTCAGGTATTCCGCGGCTGGATCAGCGCCGTCGTTGACAAAAGGCAGAACTGCGATTGAACTAATTGCTGTTCTATTACCTCGGTCGGAGTAGAAGTAAGTGGCAGCTGCAATCGCAAGGCTAAGTATTGCCACGATGATGATCGCACCAGTCCTGTGGCGTTTAATTTCGCCGGCCAGGTATTTAACGCGCCCCGTCGCGTTTGTCGTCACCGCCTCTATGGCTTGGGCCATTGGCTCGTGCGTAGTTTCAACTGTTCTGCGCCCGCCACTTCTCGTAGCCGCGGCACCACTCGATTCCGGCGGGCCGGCGCGGTCCAGTTCAGCCTCGATGTCGAGTTCACGCTTCAGGCTCCTCAGTTCGATCAGCAGGTCTTTAACTGCCTGGAATCTCTCTTCTCTGTCTTTCGCCAGCGCTTTCTCCATGATCCGTTCCAGCTGCGCCGGCGTTTCCGGTGCATATCTCACGAGGGGAGGCGGCTCCTTCTCCACTATCGAGATGATCACGTCCGTCGGCGTCGCCCCTTCAAACGGCGCGCGCCCCGCCACCATCTCGTAGAGCACCACCCCGAGGCTCCAGATGTCTGTGCGTGCGTCCACTGGAAGACCGCGCGCCTGCTCCGGCGACATGTACCTGGCAGTGCCCATCACCATCCCGGGCTCGGTATCCATTTTCGCAATCGCCGAACCTGTAGTTAGACCATCGCTCTCCGTCAGCTTCGCCAGTCCGAAGTCGAGAACCTTCACGTAGCCGTCCGGCCGCAGCATTATGTTTTCGGGCTTGATGTCGCGGTGGACCACGCCGGCCTGATGAGCCGCCGCCAGCGCGCCCGTCACTTGAACGGCGATGTCGAGCGCCTCGTTCATCTCCAGCGGCGCGCGCGCCATCCGCTCTCTGAGCGTCTCTCCCTCGATGAACTCCGTGGCGATAAAGTGGATGTCGCCCGCTTGTCCAATGTCATAGATGGTGACGATGTTCGGGTGGTTTAGTGCCAGCACGGCTCGCGCCTCCTGCTGGAAACGCCAGGCGCGGTGCTCATCTTTGATGAGGTAAGAGGGCAAGATCTTGAGCGCGACCTTGCGATTCGTCGTCGTGTGCAGAGCAAGATGGACTTCCCCCATCCCACCAGCGCCTATCTGCTCGAGAATCTTGTACGGACCGAGGGCCTGTTCGACCAGCGAGCCGGTGGTGTTCTGCGTGAGCAACCGGGCAGCGTCTTCAAACGCAGGATCAACCATAAAGCTCCCGGTTTGACCGTGAGCGATCAAAGATTCCACTTCGTTTCGTAAAGTGGCGTCGCTGCGGCAGGCCTCGTCGAGGAAGGCAGCGCGCTCCGAGGAGGTACGCTCAAGGGCAGATTTAAATATCGTATCGATCTGCTGCCAGCGTTTGCGATCCATCCGGCTCAACTCTTTTGAATCTCGCGGTGGAGCCAGGCTTTGGCCCGTCCCCACTCGCGCGTGATGGTATCGGGCGATACGCCGAGGACGTTGGCAATCTCTTCGACGCCGAGCCCACCGAAGAATCGCATCTCCACAATCTTGCTCTTCCGCTCGTCGATCTCCGCCAGGCTATCAAGCGCCTCGTCCAGAGCGATCAACTCTGCTGCTCGTTCGTCGCTCAGCACGGCCGTCTCTTCGAGCGAAAACTTGGCGCCGCCACCTTTTGCCGAAGCACGTTTGCGCGCGTGGTCGATCAGGATGCGTCGCATCATCTGTGCGGCAATGGCAAAAAAATGCGCGCGGTTCCGCCAGTGCACGTCCCTTTGGTCAATCAGCCGCAGGTAGGCTTCGTTGACGAGAGCCGTCGTCTGCAGCGTATGGTCCGGCCGCTCCCGTCTCATGTGACGGCGGGCCATGTGGTGCAACTCCGCATAGACGAGGGGGGCCAGCTTGTCCAGTGCCGAATGGTCGCCTTCGCTCCAGGCCGCCAGCAGTCGGGTCATTTCCTGTGGCGAAGGTGAGGGATTGGTCATACGAAACCCTGGGTAGAGATGATTCGAAACAACCGCAGTAAAGGCCCGCGATTATAACACTCTCACTAACTTGACCCCGCAATAGATTCCCGCGCGGTACGGATGCAGTTTGGAGCAACGTACCTAATTACAGAACCCAGCGCGGTAGCGCGGGATGCCGGAGGCAACTTAGCCGTAAGCTCGGCAATGCTACTTAATACTCAGTTTCCTGAAGGATCCCGCGCTACCGCGCTGGGTTCTGTACCTGATTGCGTTTCAATCGAAATAATCAAACTGCATCAGTACCCCCCGCGCCAAAATTTTTTTCGGGGAGACCTGCCGGATTTCGCCCGCCCGCATCGCGTTTATAGATAAAGGCAGAAACAGGGCCGCGGGAGGAAAAGCCCGCTCAGCCAGAAAAGTGATGTCCGAATCTTCGGGCGCGGGAGTGTCGCCTCAAGCCAGGGTGGCCGCTTTTTATTTGATTCGTCGCTTTCAGAGGTGAGCGGCAACCTGAATTAAACCCGCGAAACGTTTGCCGCCTAAAAAGAATCGCAAAGCTAATTCAAAGCGCGCGAGTTTATCTCGCGACCGAGAAAAGGAGAAAAGTGATGACACATATCACAATCATCATCGCGCTACTGGCGGGCATTGCGCTCGGCAACGCGACGCCCAGCGATATCAGCCCCGTCGACCCATCTGTTTCAGAGACCAGCATTTCGGTGGACAAGGTTAGCAAGGTGGAACCACCGCAGGAACAGGCTGGTGGCGGTGAAGGTGGTTGGCCGGGCTTCTGACGGCAGAAATTAGATCGCTTCACCGGGAGGGCGTATCTCGCCCAGCCAAACCGCCGAAGCGGGGCCATCTTCGACGCTTCGAACTGTCACCTTTTAGCCGGTATTGAGGTAACACCTCACCGCAGAACTCAATGGTCGCTCATCAGGCCAATCGTTTAACAGCGTCGCGTCAGACGCAGAGGTGGAACATGACTACTCTGAAAAGCAACAACGGTAACCGAATATTCGGTTTGATAATGTCTCTGGTATTCGCTATCAGTGGAATCGTTCTGCCCTCTGACCTCGCCGCGCGAGCGACCCTAATTGGCCTCGCTACACCGACCGCACACGGCGCGAGCCAGGATCACCTGGTGGCCACTGTGGTTACGTCGGACCACACAATAAAAGCTCGAGCCACGGAAGCCCTCGGCAAGCAGCCCTTAATGTTCGAGGCCAACGCTGGGCAGACCGACAGCGAGGTGAAATTTCTCGCGCGCGGACCAGGTTACAAACTTTTTTTGACGGCCAACGAAGCCGTAATGGTGTTGCGCGGGGAACGCGCTGTCGACGCGCCCCGGCACAGCGGCGAAGAGGCGAAGACTGTCTCCACGCGGCAGAGCACGCTGCGGATGAAGCTGGTCGGGGCCAATCCTTCCCCGCGGGTCGAAGGGCTGGAGCCATTGACCCCCAGGACCAACTACTTCATCGGTAGCGACCCGCAGAGGTGGCGAACAGACGTGGTGAGCTATGCGAAAGTTAGCTACGCCGAGGTCTACCGCGGCATTGACCTGGTCTACTACGGCAACCAGCGACAACTCGAATACGATTTCATCGTCGCCCCTGAAGCAGACCCTCGCGAGATCCGGTTGAAGTTCGCGGGAGCGAATCGAACCAGGCTAGACGGCGGAGAGTTGGTGTTTGAGACCGGGGCGGGTGAGATGCGGCAGCGCGCGCCGGTGGCGTACCAGGAAGTCGGCGGCGAGCGGCGCGAGGTCGCGAGCCGTTACGTGCTCAAGAGCAAGGGCCATATCGGGATCGAGGTGGGCGAGTATGACCACACGCTCCCCCTGGTGATCGACCCCATCTTGACTTACAGCACCTATCTCGGAGGCACCTTCCCCGACTCCGCATTCGGCATCGCCGCCGATGGAATGGGAAACGTCTATGTAGTGGGTCAGACCTCTTCGGCCAACTTCCCGTCGCGCAATCACTATCAACTGAACCAAACTGGCATCGATGTATTCGTCGCCAAGCTAAACACGAACTTAGCGGGTGATGCCTCACTACTCTACAGCACTTACCTTGGCGGCAGCGGTGATGATTTCGGCCGTGACATCGCGGTGGATGCGGCAGGCGTTGTTTATGTGACGGGCCATACCACTTCAACCAACTTCCCACTTCGGAATGAGTATCAGGGAGATCAGGGCGGCCTTGACGGGTTCGTAACCAAGTTGGATACGAACGCTTCGGGCGACGCTTCGCTCCTCTACAGCACATACATCGGCGGCAGCTTAGATGACAAGGGGCTTGGTATTGACGCTGACGTTTTCGGCAACGCCTATGTTTCTGGTGATACGCTTTCAGCTAACTTCCCACTGCGGAACCAGTACCAGGGAAACCAACCAAGCCGTGACGGCTTCATCACGAAGTTGAACACCAATACTTCGGGCGACACCTCGCTCCTCTATAGCACCTACCTCGGCGGCGGCGGTGCTTTCGATTTCGTGCACCACATTGCCGTAGACGATTTGGGTCACGCGTACGTGACGGGCCAAACCGACTCGGGCAACTTCCCGTTGCGAAATCAGTATCAGGGGTATCAGGGCGGTCCCGATGATGTCTTCGTCACGAGGTTGAACACGAACATTTCGGGCGACCCCTCACTGGTCTATAGCACCTACGTCGGCGGCACCAACGGCAACGATAAGGGTTGGGGCCTTGCCATAGACACTATCGGCAACGCTTACGTGACAGGCGAGGCGCTTTCATCCAACTTCCCTTTGCGCAATCAGTATCAGGGGAACCAGACAGGCCTCGACGCCTTCGTTATAAAGGTGAACACGAACGGCTCGGGCAACGCCTCGCTCCTTTACAGCACTTACCTCGGAGGCAGCGGGACTGACAGCGCGAACAGCATCGCCATTGACGCCGTGGGCATTGCCTACGTGACCGGCGATACCACATCAACCAATTTCCCGCTACGCGATCAGTATCAAGGAGATCAGGGCGGCGAAGATGCCTTTGTAACGAAACTGGACCTCACTGCCTCGGGCGACGCTTCGCTCCTTTTCAGCACCTACCTCGGCGGCGGCGGTGTTGACAGGGGCCACGGCATCGTCAGCGACGCCGCCGGTCAAAACATCCACGTCACGGGTGAGACGGGTTCAGCCAACTTCCCTTTGCAGAACGAGTATCAGGGAAATCAACCCGACGTCGATGCCTTCGTCACCAGGCTAGCTTTCGATGGGAGCGCTCCTCCCGATACCGACTCCGATGGCACGCCTGACAGCGAGGACAACTGCCCTAACGCTTCCAACCCGGATCAGGCGGACGGGGACGCCGACGGGGATGGTGACGTCTGCGATAACTGCCGGACCCTATCGAACCCTGACCAATCGGACCGTGATGGCGATGGAGTAGGTGACACCTGCGACAACTGCCCGGACAACGCTAACCCGGATCAGGCTGACACGGACGCGGACGGCACGGCCGACGCCTGCGACATTTGCCCGAGCGCGTTCAATGCTGATCAGGCTGACGCTGATGCGGATCTTGTCGGTGATGTCTGCGATAACTGCCAAGGCACTTCAAACCCGGATCAGGCAGATGCGGACGCGGATGGCGTGGGCGACGCTTGCGACAACTGTCGCGACGCTTCTAACCCTGACCAGTCCGATCACGATGGCGATCAAATAGGAGACTCCTGTGACCCGGACGACGATAACGACGGCGTAAACGACACGGCGGACAACTGCCCTCTGGTTTCGAACGCGGACCAAATTGACACCGACGGCGATGGTGCAGGTGACGTCTGCGATCCTGACGACGATAACGATGGCGTAAACGACACGACAGACAATTGCCCTCTGTTCTCGAACGCGAACCAGCTCGATACCGATGGCGACGGTGCGGGCGATGCGTGTGATTCCGACGACGACAATGATGGTGTAGCGGATGCGACAGACAACTGCCCGCTTACGTTGAACGCCGATCAAGTTGACACCGACAGCGATGGTGCGGGTGACGCCTGCGATCCGGACGACGATAACGACGGCGTGAACGACACGGCGGACAACTGCCCCCTGACTTCGAACGCGAACCAGATTGACACCGACGGCGACAGTGCAGGGGACGCATGTGATTCCGATGACGACAATGATGGCGTAGCGGATGCGACAGACAACTGCCCGCTTACGTTGAACGCCGATCAAATCGACACTGACGGCGATGGTCTGGGTGATGCCTGTGACACGGATGATGACAACGACGGTGTCGCCGACTCGTCCGACAATTGCTCACTCACAACCAATCCGGATCAGGCCGATAACGACAATGATGCCATCGGCGACGTTTGCGATGCGGACGATGACAACGACGGCGTGGCGGACACGTCGGATAACTGCCCGCGCGAGGCTAATTCGAATCAGCTCGACACCGATGGCGACGGCGCGGGGAACGTCTGTGACTCTGACGACGATAACGACGGCGTGTCCGATGGCGCGGACAACTGTTCACTCGTTGCCAATTCAGATCAGGCGGACACCGACGCCGACGGCGCCGGCAATGCCTGTGACTCTGACGACGATAATGACGGCGTACCAGATGGCGCGGACAACTGTCCCCTCACGTCCAATCCAGACCAGACCGACACCGATGCGGACGGCGCGGGCAACGCCTGCGACCCCGATGACGATAACGACGGCATAGCGGACGGCGCTGACAACTGTCCCCTCACAGCGAACTCAGATCAGACGGACACTGACGGCGACGGGCGGGGTGATGCTTGCGACGCGGATGACGATGCCGACGGTATCGCAGACACGGCGGACAATTGCCCGCTCGTCTCAAACGCAGACCAGGCAGATAACGACCACGACGGGGCCGGTGACGCATGCGACGCAGACGACGACAACGACACCGTGCCGGATGCATCCGACAACTGTCCACTTTCGGCAAATACTGCTCAAACAGACAACGACAGCGATGGCCAAGGCGACGCCTGCGATACGGATGATGACAACGACGGTGTGGCCGATACGGCCGACAACTGTTCGCTCGTCGCTAATCCGGATCAGGCGGACAACGACGGCGACTTGATAGGCGACGCCTGCGACCCCGATGACGATAACGACGGCATCGCGGACGCCGCGGATAACTGTCCCGTCACACCTAACTCAGACCAGACCGACACGGACGGTGACGGCGCCGGCAACGCCTGCGATCTGGATGACGACAATGACGCTGTGCTCGATATTCTGGACAACTGTCCGCTCGTCCCAAACCTCGACCAGGCGGACTTCGACCGCGACGGTATCGGCGATCTCTGCGACCCGCAAACAGGGCCGCCTGTCAATAAAGATCAATGCAAAGACGACGGGTGGATGCGTTTCGACTTTCCACGCCGGTTCAATAATCAGGGCGACTGTATTCAGTTCGTCAACACCGGAGAGTAGCAGGACGGGGCGCCCGTCCTGGGCCGACCGGTTTCTATTTGATTCGTCGCTTTCAGAAGTGAGCGGCGACATACGTGAGAGGTTGATACGAGTGACTTGTCGCCAAATCGAAGGATGCAGATAGGAGGACTAAGACAATGAAGCGTTCATTTCAAAGCGACACACGGACGCAGATGTTATCCGCGATTACACTGTTCTGTTATTCGGCGTCGTTTGCGGGACTGTTCGCAATCGGGTACGCGCTGATTGTGTTCGTCCTACACGTCGCCGGCCAACAAATCGGGTCTATGTATTCACCGCACGGTTTTTAGAACGAGACAGTCTGACGTGCCCATGCGGATTTCACTGGGAAGAGAAAAATGAAAAGATCGTCTACGAGCATAAAATTACTAACCACCTTCGCAGCCTTCATGCTTTGCGTGTTCACCGTCTTGGCCCAGGGGGCACGCGCAACGACTACCTGTGCCGAAGACGAAGCGGCCATCCGCGAAAACGTGAGACAGATGGAAGCCGGATGGAATACCAAACAAGGGGCGCTGTTTGCGAAGCCGTTCGCTCCAGACGCGGATTACGTGGTCATCAACGGCATGTACTTCCAGGGCCGTGACGCAATCGAGAAAGCGCACCAGCAGATATTCAATACCGTCTTCAAAAACACTACCGTTCGCCTCTCGATAAAACAGATTCGCTTCCTTCGGCTTGACGTGGCTGTCGTTCACGTCACCGGGCACAGGGATGCTCCTGAGAACGAGAGGGAACTCGTGAGCGACGCATTCATGACGATGGTTATGACCAGGGACAAAGAGGGTTGGAAGATCGCAGCGTTTCAGAACACACAAATAATCGCCAACCCGCAACGCTAGATTGTTACGACATGCCGCCTCCGTCGAGGAAACGAAGAGTGGTTCCCGCCCACTCATCTTTAAAGCCGAAGGTAAGTTTCGACAGCGAGCGCTTCAACCGGGTGACTGTCTTCCATGTTCAACTTTCAACTGTTCGCAAGCCCTAAAGGAGAAACAAACATGTCTACCAAAACAGATAGGAATATCCTTAAACGATCCCTCGTGGCCCTCGTTGTGGTGGCCGTATTCATCTGTAGCGCCAGCCTGACTCCCACCTTGAATCCGACGGCGCAAGCCGGCCGTGAGTGCGACGATGATTGTCAGGAACAACTAACCGCGGCCAGAGCTGCCACAGCTCAATACCACAACGAAAGCAAAGCGCTTGAGGACGGCTTCATCTCCACGTTTCAATGTGTCCAGGTGCCTGGCCTCGGCGCGATGGGCATCCACTACATTAACCCCGCTCGCCTGGCGGACCCCTCCGTAGACGCGACCCGGCCGGAGGCATTGCTCTACCTTCCACAGAATGATCGGAAAATGCGACTCGTTGGCTTGGAATATGTTTCGCCCGTCTTGTCGAACGGCGTGCCCTGGTTCGGAGCGCCCAATAACCCACCACCCGCCATCGACAACCCCGCTCCTTCACTCTTCGGGCAGACCTTTGATGGTCCAATGCCTGGTCACGGCCCCGGAGAACCCTGGCACTACGACTTGCATGTCTGGGCCTGGAGGGATAATCCGAGAGGACTCTTCTTCCCGTTTAATCCTAAGTTGAGTTGCCAGTAGTGAGCAAACAGGTGTTCAGAGTACAACCTTCAGGTTGCTCTTAGCCGCAAAAGACGCCAGCTAAAGCTTGAACTCTAAACTTCGCGCTTGTAGTTGAGTTCAGCCCGGGCTTGTAGTTCAGAGTTCAGCCTTTAGGCTGCTCGTTCGGGACCGCAACCTGAAGGTTGTACTCTGTACACCTGCTTTGATGTAGCAACTACTGACCGGCGGCTGGCTTGGGTGCGTTGCGCGGCTTATTAAATGGCGATGTTGCCTTCCACGCCGGCATCGCGTCCGCGTTAGCTGCGCGCAGGCCGATAATCAAACCAACCTTTGCCAACGTTTGAGGCCCGGTCCAATCCCAGTCTGGCTTCACTGTGTCGCTGGGTGAGTGGTAGTCAGTCTCCAACCACTTCCTCGCTCGGGGAATCCAAATCGACACATCACCGGCCGGGCCACCAAGCAGCATCAATGCAGGCACGCCCTGTTTCACAAACGCAAAATGATCTGAACGAACGAATGCGTTTTCTTCGGGCATCGGGTCCGGCGTAACGATGTTGCCGGTGGCTACCGTCACATCCTCAAAAATCTTACCGAGATCAGAATGTTCGGCGCCGAAACCTACAACCCGTTTCACGGGACCGTAAACCTCAGTGCCGATGCCATCGAAATTGATGTTGGCGGCGACTTTGTCGAGCGGCCATGTTGGATGCCTCACCCAATGTTCAGCGCCGAACAACCCATATTCCTCTCCCGTGACGGCCAAAAAAATTATCGAACGTCGCGGACGTGACGACGGTTTTGGATATGCCTTGGTAAAAGCTTCGGCAATGGCTGCAATCGTTGCTGTGCCGAGTGCATTATCTGCCGCACCTGGATAGATCCGACCGCCATCAATTCCATAGGCATCGTAGTGTGCGGTGAAGACTATGGCTTCTTCCTTTAACCTGGGATCGGAACCTTCCAGCACGGCGGCGACGTTGCTGCTTGGCGCTTCACCAAGCTTAAAACGCAACGCCAGGTTCGCAGTCTTACCGAGGTCGCGAGAAACCATTTCGCCAGTCTTCGCTTTCTCTAACACTTCGGCATAAGTGTTCTGGGTCCCAGCGAAGAGTTTGTCCATCGCTGCATCGCTAACTAATAGAACCGGTGGGATCTTGAACGTGACCACCGGGGCAGAACCGAGCGACACCCGCCGCCGCGAGAGATAGTTGGCGATTGTCGAGAACGGCTGTGCCTGGTTCCCGGCTCCCGCGACGATCATGGCTAACGCACCTTTCCCAAAGATGTTCATGGCCCTGGCTTGCGGGTTGGTTGCACGTCTCCACGCTGCTGCGTCCACGCCGGCGGGCTGTCCGCTGAGAATCACGACTATCTTGTCTTTCAAGTCGAGACCGGCCAGATCGTCTCGCTTTAAATCCGCGGACACCACGCCGTAACCGGCAAAGATGACCCCGCCAGTCGCGTCTACTTTTTCTGCGGTGTAAGGCGGGAGAACTACATAGTCTTCGACATGTTGGAGAGCAACGTCACCCACCTTCACAGATGATTCCGGTAGGACGGCCGCCGATCGGAACTTTATCGCTTGCAGGTATGTGCCATTCTCGCCGGCGGGTTTCAGTCCCAATTTGGCGAAGTAGGCGGCGAGATAATTCGCAGCCTTATCTGCGCCGGGTTGTCCAGTTCCACGACCTTCAAACTCCGGCGAACTAAGCGTCGTGGTGAGATCGCGAATGGTTTCGAGTTTGATTCGATCGGCCGCTTTCTTCTCAGCCGAAGTTAAAGTCGCCGTCGTCGAGGCTGCAGGAGCAGCAGCTCCCTGTTGCCATGCGAGCGCGGGCGAAGACAGAGTGGAAATGGTCAGCAGCGCCGCTAATAGCGCACGCTGAAGGAAGTATTTACTTGAAAACAATTGCATTAAGGTTCTCCTAAGTTCTTTAGATGCCGAATGTGGGTAGTGTATACGCAACGAGCCGCAGAATGTTCTGGCGGGCGCGCCCCAGCGCCTTCGGCGCCTTCCTACAGCGGCTTTGCCGCCTTCCGTGCGGAAAGGCTCTGCCTTTCCGTTGCGAGCCCTTCATAATCGAGGCTAGGCCTCGGCCGAGTGAGGCATAGCCTCCAATTTTTATTGGGAGCACTCGGAAAGGCAGAGCCTTTCCGCACGGAAGGCGGCAAAGCCGCACGGAAGGTGGCAAGCCGCGCAGTATGGTATCGCGAACCCATTACTCCGATAGTAGTCTCGCTATCAAGAACGCGGCGCCTGCCGCCGCGCTGCCGATAAACGCGGTTTGTAGCGCGCTACGCACTGGCCGCATGCCGGTAAATCGGCCCTTCACAAATCCAAAAATCAGCAGCGCCAACAAAGTAACCACGATTGAATATAACAAGGCAGTGGTGACATCGTTAGACGCCATGTAAGGCGCCAGCGGAACAAATCCGCCCACGGCATACGCTCCCCCGATCGTTAACGCACTTGTCATGGCCCGCTTAGGATCGGGTTTCTCCAGGCCGAGTTCGAAACGCATCATGAAATCAACCCACTTCTTTGGTTGCAGTCGCAGCGCTTCAACGATGGGCTTGGTCTGTTCTTTGGTCAGTCCATACTCCTCAAACACTTCCGCCACCTCGCGCATTTCTTCATGCGGTATCTCAACGACTTCGCGCTTTTCGCGTTCTCGTTCCTTGGCGTAATGTTCGGCATCGCTCTTGGCGGCGAGATAACCTCCCAGGCCCATCGCGATTGACCCGGCGGCGATCTCGGCCAGCCCGGCAGTCACAATAATCCGGCTCGAGTTGATGGCCGTGAGCCCGGCCGCCAGCGCAAAAGGCACGGTTAGGCCATCAGCCATTCCGATTACTGCATCGCGGACCACTTCGCTCGCGGTGAAGTGGCGTTCTATGTGGGGAGTTTGCGGCATGAATATTCTCCAGAATCATCAAAACTTATCCATCAGTATCAACACGCCAATAACAATGAAGGCGACAGCGGCGGTGCGCTTTATCCAGATAAGCGGGATGTAGTTTCCTACGACGCTTCCCACCACGACACCGATGGCTGAGACAGCCGTCAGCGCAAGTGCGGAACCGATGAAGACCGCCCAGGGCTTTTTTGTTTGGGCCGACATGGTCATGGCTGCAAGTTGGGTCTTGTCGCCCATCTCCGCAAGGAATATCACTCCAAAGGTAGTCAGAAACACGCGCCAGTCCATTTACATTTCCTTTCTAATTGACCTGAGAAAGAAACAAGCCACGAAATCACACGAAAATGCACTAAACACATTTCGTGTTGATTCGTGTGACTTCGTGGATCGTCTTTTTTGGTCAAACATTCGCTCAAACACAAACAAACATTACCGCCGTCTTTATGGATTAGACTGATCTATACTACCTTACATCACGCGCCGTTCTTCGGGTTATCACTCTAAATCAATGAGCCAACAGTCAAACGAGTTTCTGGGTACCAAACGCTTTCACATTCGCCGCCGGCTGGGATCCGGCGGCATGGGCGTCGTGTATGAAGCTCACGATGTCGAGACCGATAAGGTCGTGGCACTCAAGACCCTCACTCGGGCTGAAGCCTCAAATATTTCCCGATTTAAGCAGGAGTTTCGCTCACTGGCCGACGTCGCCCATCCAAACCTGGTCGGGCTGTACGAGTTTATGGCTGACGGGCAGTACTGGTTCTTCACGATGGAGTTGGTCCAGGGAGTCAACTTTCTTGAATATGTGCGGCCGGGCTACCACGCCAGACATGGGGAGAGCTCAAAAACTCCGACACTGAGAAAGTCTTCACCCGCAGCCGGCCACGAGATGTTGGCCGATTATGAAGCTGAAACCAGGCAGCTGGATGAGCTGAGAAACCCACGCGTGGAAGAAGAGGCCGAAGGCGAAGCGACACAGGAAACGTCGCTCTCCAGGTCCCGCCTGGACCTCGTGCGTCTGAGATCGGCTCTCAGGCAACTCGCCGAAGGCCTTCACGCTTTGCATGAAACCGGGAAGCTTCACCGAGACATTAAACCGTCCAACCTGTTGGTGACCAAAGAGGGCCGCGTCGTAATTTTGGATTTTGGACTGGTGGCCGAGGTCGAAAGTAAGGGCCTTCACGACAGCCTCAATCTCGCGGGCACTCCCGACTATATGTCGCCTGAACAGGGGGCCCAACTTCCCATTTCACGGGCCAGCGATTGGTACAGCGTGGGTGTGATTCTTTATCAATCGCTCACCGCTCGACTGCCATTCACAGGTAAGTTTTTCGAAGTGATGATGAACAAGCAGAACTTCGATCCCGCGGCACCGTCCGAGCTGTTACGCGGTGTGCCATCAGATCTAAATAACCTCTGTGTTCGAATGCTTCGGCGTAAACCTGAAGATAGACCGTCCGGAAAAGAGATCGTGCGTATGCTGGGCCACAGCGGTTCTGGTCCATTGCGGCCGACAATCGCCATAGTGTCGCAACCGCTGGTTCAAGGTTCGCACTTTGTCGGTCGCGAGCTGCAACTGCGGCAACTGGAAGATGCGATTGCTCTCACCCGCAGAGGTCAGACCGTCACAGTCTATCTGCATGGGAGCTCGGGAATGGGTAAGACGTCTTTGGCCCACCACTTTCTCGACGACCTGCGCGCGAAGGACAGCGGTGTGGTGATTCTCGAGGGACGTTGCTACGAACGCGAATCTGTTCCTTACAAGGCGCTCGATGGGGTGGTAGACAGCCTCACAAAATATTTGATGTCTCTACCGGAAGCGAAAGCGCAAGCCCTGATGCCCAGGGATGTGCCGGCCCTGGCCCGTCTATTTCCGGTAATGCATCAGGTCGACAGTGTTTTCAATGCGCCCCAGAGCGACTTCGAGATCCCAGATCCGTTTGCCTTGAGACGGCGCGCTTTTGCGGCATTGCGCGAGCTGTTAGGTCGTATCTCCAGGCGCCAGTCACTCATACTTTACATCGACGACCTGCAGTGGTCGGATGCGGACAGCACGATGTTGCTTGAAGACCTGTTGCGGCCTCCAGATGCTCCGCCGCTGCTCCTGCTTTCGAGTTTCCGTAGTGAAGATATCGAGACCAGGCCTTTCCTGGAATCGCTACTAAAGAAAACCGGAACCGAGACCTGTCACGAAGTGCTGGTGAACGCTCTTTCGAGGACCGAGTCGCTTGAACTTGTGCGGGTTTTACTTGGCGCACTGGCGTCCGTGGTCGAGCCCTTCACCGAGGGCATTCTGCGTGAGGCACGTGGAAATCCTTTCCTGCTCGAACAGCTTGCTCGCTACGCTGCAACTAACGATCAAACCGCCACCAGCGGCATCAGTCTCAGCATGATGCTTGATGCGCGACTGCGTCATCAGCCCAGAGGGGCGCGGCAGTTTCTCAATACGCTGGCGGTGGCTGGACGGCCGATCAATCCGGAAGTTGTGTATCAGGCAGCTAACCTTTCCGGCGATGAGTTTCCATTAGTCAGCTCACTGCGAGCCGCACAGTTTCTTCGCAGCGGCGGCGAAGGCCACGCTATTGAGCTGTATCACGACCGCATTAGAGAAACCCTTGCATCGCAGGTTGACCCGGCCACTGCCACCCAAATTCACCGCGGCCTGGCCCAGGCTATTGAGGCCCGCGGCATTGACGACCCGGAAGCACTGTTCGAACACTACATGGGGGCCGGCGAGCGCGTGCGCGCTGCGTCTCACGCCGGTGTGGCCGCAAGGAAGGCCGCAAGCGCGTTGGCATTTGACCGCGCTGCGGCATTTTTCCGCCGTGCGCTTGAGCTCGCTCCCGTTAGAGGTGCCGAGCTTGTCGACCTGAAACGCGGACTCGCGGAAGCTCTCGCCAATGCAGGCCGGCCTGCCGAAGCAGCGCAGGCCTACCTCGATCTTGCGCCCATCACTTCGGCAAGTCATAGCCTTGATTTCAAACGTCGCGCCGCCGAACAGTTGCTGAGGGGCGGACACATCAATGAAGGGTTGGAGCTAATCAAATCAGTTTTGTCCGCGGTGGGCTTCACTTTGCCGGCTGGGCCAAAACGTGCTTTGTTTTCGCTCCTCCTCAGGCGCATTCAAATTCGACTGCGTGGGTTTGAGTTTACCGAGCGCAGCGCCTCCGAGGTCCCGGAGGCGGACCTTGTTCGTATCGACATCTGCTGGGCCGTGTCGGCGGGGCTGGGGGTAGTCGACTTCATTCGAGGCGCGGATTTCCAGAGCCGTCACCTATTGCTGGCTTTGCGTGCGGGAGAGCCATACAGGGTGGCTCGGGCAATGGCTTTTGAAGCAGTGCAAACGGCCTCGCGCGGAGGTGGCAGCAAAAAACGGCATTTGCAGATTGCGCAGCGCGCCGAGGATTTGGCTGCGAAGGTAAACCATCCGCATGCGGTGGGGTTGGCGATATGGGCCATCGGCGCGGGTGCGTATCTCATAGGCGACTGGAAAAGGGCCGCAGAGTTTTGCGAACGAGCCTCGGAAATATTGCGTGATCGCTGCACCGGCGTGGCCTGGGAGTTAACGACCGCGAACCGCTTCATGCTCAGCGCCATGCTGTACCGCGGTGAGATTGCGGAAATCTCCAGACGTGTGCCCGGTCTACTGGCCGCTGCCCTCGATCAGGGAAATCTGTTTGCGGCGATGGACCTTCGTACACGTCTCAATGTGGTGTGGTTAGCAGCGGATGATCCGACAAGGGCCAGGACAGAGGTGATTGAGGGACTGAAGGCCTGGTCGCATGAGGGTTTCCATCTTCAGCACTACACGTCGATGCATGCACTCGTGCAAATTGAGCTTTACACCGGAGACTCCGAGGTTGCGTGGAGACACATTCAAGGACAATGGAAAGCCATGGAACAATCGATGTTGCTCCGCATTCAGATACTGAGAATTGAAGCTATGCACCTGCGGGCTCGTGCCGCCCTGGCGTCGGCCATGGACGAGAATGAGCCGGGTCGTGTGGCTCTTGCAGATAAGATGGCTCGGAAGATCGAGAAGGAAAAGATCTCCTGGGCAGTGCCCTTTGTCAGTTTGCTGAGGGCCGCAGTGGCACATCAACGCGGCCACGAAGCGGAAACCGCCAGACAGTTAACGGACGCAATCGAAGGCTTTGATCGCGGGCACCTCAGCCTCTACGCCGCGGCGGCGCGACGTCGTTTGGGTGAACGACTGGGCGGAGAACGGGGTGGGGACCTGGTGGATGAAGCGGATGCGTGGATGAACAATCAAAAAATACAGAACCCCACCTTGATGGTCCGGATGCTGGCCCCGGGATTTTAAGCCGCGGCTCTGCCGCCTTCCGTGCGGCAAGCCTATGGCTTACCGGAAAAAGGTTTTGTCTCCGAGGCTATGCCTCCGTGTATGACTATCCGAAGCAGTCAGAGCAGGAGGCATAGCCTCAGGCAAGAATACTACGTCTTTGGTAAGCCATAGGCTTACCGCACGGAGAGCGGCAAAGCCGCCGTCAGACCCCGAGAAATCGCAACAATACTGTTCGACCTAACTGCCTGTAGGTCGACGTACCGCAAACTAACAGTTTGCTTTACATCAGGGTTACCAGCTTCTGGAATGAATCTGAGAGTCGAAAGGTGAAGCTCCCGGGTGCGATTGCGTACCGCCGGAAGTCAAAGGTTGTTACCTGGGCCACTCCGATACTTGCTGACGTCAGAAAAATTTCATCCGCCTCTGCGAGATCCCCGAGTTCATACACACCTTCAATTACAGGGATGAATTGTTTTTCGGCCAGGTCGACTACTGCGCCACGGGTGACACCGGCCATGGCGCCGGTGCTGAGGGCCGGTGTGTGCAGTGTGCCGTCTCTGACCCAGAAGATGTTGGCCATCGTGGCTGAAACAATCTCACCGCGTTCGTTGAGCACGACGGCTTCGTCAAATTCTCTGGTTTGTGCTTCTTCCCATGAAAGCACCTGGTCCAGATAGTTTAAACTTCTGATTCCCACCAACGGCGAAAACGTGTTGATGCGATAACGTGACACTGCCAAAGACAATCCCGTGGCCGGAACCTTCTGCGGCTCGCCAGTCATGATCAGTAGATCCGTCTTCCGGGCGTCTGCCTTCTTTGTTTTCCAAATGTCGCGACCACTCCGCGCCAACAGGATTACTCGAGCGCGGCCGTCCTTCACCTGGTTCACCGCGATAAGTTTGCTCAACGCGTCACCGACGTTGCGCTCATTTGTTTCGTTGCAATCAATATTGAGTTTTCCAGCGTGGTCAGCGAGGCGGCGCCAGTGGTTGGGCCAAAGGAAAGGTTTACCATTATAGATGGCCACGGTCGTAAAGACTCCGCGGCCGTAGAGCATGGCCGACGAGACCGGCGCCACGCGCGCCTTCGTCGCTTCAAGCATCACTTTGTTGAGGTAAATGACGGGATGCACGGCAGTATGCTAGTAATAGTTCACGCCCAGCGGCCCTGGTTGCCATCCTGCTTTTCCTATCCGCAGATTACACAGATTACGCAGATTCAGCTAAATAGCAGGGGAGTAGCCTCATGCTTCACTCATGGCCCAGGTCTTTAAAATAATCTGCGGAATCTGCGGAATCTGCGGATAGGCCGACTATCTCGCGACTATTCCCTGCCCGCAGCCATCACTTCGGCTTCAAGCTTTTTGGAAAGGGAACTGCGCCAAACGCTTTCCATCTCGGTGACATCGGTAGAAACCAATTCATCGTCGCCAAGGTTTATTCGAAGACGGCTTCCGCCCACTTTGCCAATTACGTTGAAGGGAGACCTGGCGCGGCCGGCAATAGTCTTGACATCTGCGAGGGATTGTTCGGCGAAGCTAATAATAATCCGCGAAGGCGATTCGCTGAACAGCGCGCTCGCAGAAGGCAGGCCATCAGGGAGTGAAACGTCGGCACCTAATCCCGGGCGATTGAGGGACGCAAAGCAGCACTCAGCCAGCGCTACCGCAAGGCCGCCATCGGAGCAGTCGTGAGCTGAAGCTAGTAATCCTGCTTCCGCACCTTCAAGGCATGCATCCTGCACCGCTGCTTCGAGTTGAAGATCGATCTTCGGCACGGAACCGTGGGCAAGCATCTCGTCGGTAGTAGCATCCTCGACAACCGCAGCGTATTCGCTGATGGTAAGGTCGTCGCTGGTTAATCCCAGCAAAGCGATCAAGTCTCCCTCTTTTTTGAAGCCTGGCTGGACCACACGGCGCACGTCTTCGACCAACCCAATCATGCCGATCACCGGCGTCGGTAAAATACCGCGGCCTTCAGTCTCGTTGTAGAAAGAAACATTCCCAGATACGACGGGTGTGTTAAACGCCCGACAGGCTTCAGCGATGCCATCGACCACTTCTGAAAACGACCACATTACTTCCGGGCGTTCAGGCGAGGCAAAGTTGAGACAGTTTGTAATCGCTAGCGGGCGCGCTCCAACGCAGACGACGTTGCGGGCGGCTTCAGCGACAATCAGTTTTGCTCCCTCGCGGGGATTCGCTGCGCAGTAACGGCCGTTCCCATCGAGGGTCATGGCGAGCGCGCGTCTGGTTTCTTTGATTCGAACAACAGCCGCATCAGCGCCGGGCAACACCGCGGTGTTGGTCCTGACCATGTGGTCATACTGGCGGTAGACATATTGTTTCGACGCGAGGTTGGGAGAAGCTAATAGCTTGAAAAGCGCCTCGTTATAGTCTTGTTCTTCGTGCTTTGTTCTTTGATCTTCGGACTTGGGACCTGGGACCTGGGACCTGGGACTTGAGGGTTTCATCGGCCGTTCATACAGCGGCGCTTCGTCGGTTAAAAGGGCGACGGGGATGTCAGCGACCGTCTCGCCCTGGTGAAGTACGCGCATGTTTTCGCCTTCGCGCACGCGACCAATAACCACCGCGTCGAGGTCCCATTTGCGGAAGATGTCGATTACTTCGCGCTCGCGTCCCGAATGGGCCACAATTAGCATCCGTTCCTGCGATTCGGAGAGCAGCATTTCATAAGCCGTCATGTCCGTTTCGCGTTGCGGCACGAGTGACAAATCCAATTCGATTCCGGTGCCTGCGCGCGCGGCCATCTCACACGAAGAGGAAGTAAGCCCTGCAGCGCCCATATCCTGTATGCCGGCTACTGCTCCGCTGCGCATTGCTTCAAGGCACGCTTCCAAAAGCAGTTTTTCCAGGAAGGGATCGCCAACCTGCACCGTCGGACGCTTTTCAAGTGCTTCTTCGTCAAACTCCGCCGATGCCATCGTGGCGCCATGAATACCGTCGCGTCCGGTCCTGGCGCCGACGTAGAGAATGGGATTACCGATGCCGGTCGCTTTGCCGAAGAAGATTTGGTCCTGCCTGACCAGGCCAAGGGCAAAAGCGTTGACGAGCGGATTGAAAGAGTAAGCATCATCGAAGGCTACCTCGCCGCCCACGGTTGCCACCCCAAACGCGTTCCCATAGTGGGCAATTCCGGCCACCACTCCGGCTAACAGTGAACGATTGCGCCGGCCATACCTGGGATGATCAAGGGAGCCGAATCGCAGGCTGTTCATTGATGCGATTGGTCGCGCGCCCATCGTGAACACGTCGCGCAGAATGCCGCCCACTCCTGTGGCAGCACCCTGAAACGGTTCAATAAACGAAGGATGATTGTGCGACTCGATTTTGAAAGCAGCGCACCAGCCGTCGCCGATATCGACGATGCCGGCATTCTCGCCCGGGGGCACAATAATGCGCTCGCCGGTGGTGGGAAGTCGTCGTAAATGGATCCGCGACGATTTGTAGGAACAGTGCTCGGACCACATGACAGAGAAGATGCCGAGCTCAACGAGGTTAGGTTCGCGGCCTAGCAGCGCTTTGATGCGTTCAAATTCATCAAGGGTGAGATTGTGGGCGGAGACTACTTCGGGAGTGATCGGTTGCATAAGAAAGTAGGCGAGTAAGCGGGTAAGCGAGTAAGCAGTGAGCAGTAAGCAGTAAGCAGAAACAGAGCGACGGCAGCAATACTTTATTACTGCTTACCGCTTACTGCTCACCGCTCGCTTTCTTACTGCCTACTTCTTTATCGATGGCCGCACGCAATTCATCCGGCTTGACGCGGCCAAAATATTTGAAAACTATCTCGCCTTTACCGTTGTAAAGAACAGTTGCCGGCAGTGCGCCACTCCACTGCGGATCGACTAATTTGATCGCCGGTTCCGGATCGGAAACGTTCAATAGATAGGCCGGCATTTTCGCCCCCATTGCTCGCAGAAACTTGGGGACTTCCGTCTTAATCTCCGCCAGGTCGTCCAGGGATATGGCTATGAAGTCGAGTCCCTTCGACCGGTACTCATTATCGATTTTCACCAGATCGGGAAACTCTTCCCGGCAGGGATCGCACCAGGTGGCCCAAAAATTTACCAGCAGCGGACGTGAGGCGTCGCGCTTTAGCACAACCTTGAGGCCTTCCAGATCAATAGCCTTTACTACAGCCGGATGGGCAGATGAGACTCGCAACTTCGCGGCGCCTTTCCGTGGAGACTGTGCAGACGCCGAGAAGCCGGACAGCAGGATAATCAAGCTGAGCGCGAGAAAGAAAAATTGCCGGCACGCCACAATAATCATTAAGCCCGCTTGATGGTGCAGCCAAAAGCAGTGGCTGTAGTTTTTGCAATTGGTTTACCGGCTAACGCCGCTTCGAGCGCATCACGCAACTCACTTGTATTGACCTGTGATGTATCACGCGCATTATCAATGCGACCGCGGTACATCAGCTTGTTACCGGCGTCGAGGAAAAAGGCCTCCGGAGTTACCGTCGCACCTAGCCGGTCCGCAATCTTGTTCCCCGGATCTTTGAGAATCGGAAAATTCAACTTGTTTGCAGCAGCGTGGGTCTTGACTTCGGCGGCGAGCTCCGCGGCGTTGGCGTTGATGCCGATGACGTTGATGCCCTTGGCCTTATAGTCCTGGGCCAACTTCTCCATGCGCTCGTTGTAGGCATTGGAGACCGGACACTTGGTCGCCACAAAGATCAGGACCGTCCCATTCTTACCTCTAAGCATAGCGAGCGCGTGGTCCTTTCCGTCTGCGCCCGGAAGAGTGAAATCGTCAATGACGGCGCCGATTGCCGGAGGCGCGGGGATATCAACGTTGTTGCTGCGCGGGGTTGCGATCGCTAGCGCGAAAAGCGCGATGAGCGTGATGGAAATGGCGAGTAGTTTCTTCATGAGCGGAACTCCTGTTGATAATGATTAGGGGAAACGGAAAGGAGAGATTAACAGCCCCTGACAAGAGGAGGCAAATGGGGACGCCAGGTGGCGGGCTCCCAGCCTGAAGGGCTGTCAGATAGTAGCCGGTGGTCGCAGCGTAGCGCAGACCACACTGGACCATCCCCCTCACCACCGATGCCCACTGTGGCCGCTCCGCTCCACTGCGTGGTTAGGTGGGGTAGGACGCACGCCGGCAACGCCGTTGCACGTTAGGCTTCCTCGTGCCAAGCGAAAGAGCTACTTTGTCAAAGAATATTGTGCGACAATGGCCGCATGAAAAAGCCAAAAGCACGGGCAGAAAAGCCGGAAGAATTCCGCCGGTTTGAAGCGTTCACCAAAGCACTAATGGCCGTTCCTAACAAAGAAATTGACGCACAGAAAGCGAAGTACGAAAAACAGAAAGCAGCAAAGAAACGAAAAGCTGCTTGATTGAAATCGTGCTATTTTACAGCGCACAAATGTGCATTAGGTACTTTCCACGGCAACCCACAAGAGGAGGACTTGAATCATGTCAAAGAAGCCTACCAAGCCCAGCGAAAGTCTTGGCACTGAAACACATCGTAAAGAGAGATTTAGAGTCGTGGTGTCGGCCTCGGCGTTGACCGAGCACCGCCATTATCGATCCATCGAACGCCTCGCCGGATTAGTTTTTGGGGGCGACATCTTAGGCCACAACAATGAAGCCGTTCTCAGAGGGAATAAATGCAGCAAGTGTGGCTATGAAATGAATTACTACGACATAATGGCCTACTCGATCATGGCTGGCGTTCATTCCGTCGATAAGATCAAGGAGATTCTAGCTGCTAAGCCCACCATACTCGGCACCGTCAAACTAAAGATCAAGTGCCTTGAGTGTGGCGGTCCTTTAGCGGTTGAAGGACAGTATTTGTGCGCTTGGAGGGTTGTTGATCCGCGTATCGAAGAGCTTGTTCGAGCCAGCTAGTGCAATCCCGTCACGTGTCGAAGGTTGCTCTCACCGGTCGCCAAGCCAAAAAAATTCAGCGCCCCGGAGAGTCTGTCGAGGAAATAGATAATCTGTCTTTCTCTGTGCATCCTCAGTGTCCTCTGTGTATCTGTGGTGGTTGTTTTTCTTAGTAAATCCACCACAGAGTATCCCTGCTCGTCTTCGACGTGCAGATAACAAAATGTAACTCGTCAAAGCGCGAAAAATAAGGGCTTTTCGCTGAGTTACTAAGAAGACACAGAATTCACAGCGCGGCTCAGGCCGCAAGCAAATAACGACCTGGCTCCGGAGGAGCCGAATGTTTATAGATCTCTCCTGTGAACCCATGACCTGCGCTCCAGCGGAGCGCAATGTTTCCGCCGATGAGTGCGCGACACCACCTTACGTTTCGCTCCTCTGGAGCGAGGAGGAGTCTTTTGTAAGTCGCGCGTTCTATAAACATTACGGCCCTACGGGACGGGGGAAACGGTTAGACGATCTTGCTAAAAAAACAAGAAGACCTTTGTATTACAGAGATCGCACAGAGAGTTAAAGGTTATCCCGACAGACCCCTCCGGGGTGCGGACGACTGTTCGCTGCCTTTTCACACAGCCGCTATCGCGCTCGGTTCTGCAATTAAGGTAGCTGCAAGTCAATCTAGCAGCCAATTATTAACTCACTGCGCCGACCTTATCCCGTCTTGCCAAAACAATCAAAACCGTCATCACAGTAGTTACGAGTGCGGATAGAAGGCAAAACTGGCAGAACGCCTTAATCACAAACGCCTGAAGGTAGACCAGCCAAATCGTAAAGAGAAACATGAAGCCGGCCACGAATGCTGCGAATTTCCCGGCTCCTTTGTAACCAAAAGCTGCGAGGGTTGCGGCACTGAAAACTGTGAAGTATGCGACAGCGCCGACCCCTGCCAACGGAATGCCGTTCAAGGTGGCGTATGGGCTACTTAGCACCTCTGAGCAGCCCTTCACGATGGTGCAACGAACGCTTCGTCCTGAGAGGTGTTCAACAGTGAGATAGATAGCATCGGCAAGGCCAATCAGGGAGACAAAAGCGGCGAGACCGTAAAGAATCGCCGCCCGTCGTCCGGAGTTTGGTTTGTCCGTTTCTTCCTGTCCTGTCACCACTTCCACTTCAGTTTATTTGCCGGTAACGGCCAATTCATTATTGATGAGAACCCGCAGCTTCTCGACCGGAAGCGATTCGAAGGGCACCTCGCGCCCATTCATAAACACTGTTGGGGTTCCCTGAACACCCAGCGCGCGGGCGCGCTTTCCATCGAGAAAAATTCGACGCTCGACAGCTTCACTACCGAGGTCTCGCCGATACATCTCCAGGTTAAGGCCAAGCTTGGTTGCATAACTCTCAAAGATCGGACGCGAGTCAAAAGCATCTTTCCACGCATTCTGGTTTTCGAAGATTAAGTCGTGCATCTCCCAAAACTTCCCCTGGAGGCCGGCGGCCTCGGATGCACGAGCCGCATTGAGCGCATGAGCATGGGCTGGAACCAGCGGAAAATGACGAAAGATCACGCGCAACCGGCGTGGTCCAAATTCCGTTTCCAATTGTTCCAGGATCGGATGGAGCATGCCGCAAGGCGGGCATTGGAAATCGCCAAACTCCTCGAGCGTCACCGGCGCGGTCGCGTCACCTCTTGCATGGGGTGGTTGGGCACCCGGTTCGGGGACTGGTGTGGGCGTTTTCAAAGCCGCCCCGGTGGGTGCTGGTGTCGGAGCTGGCGGCGGACTGACAGAGGAGTTTTTCAGGTTCCACGCCACCGCTACGGCTGCGGTCAGCACCACGGCGATGATCACAAATGGAAGAACTCGTTTCATTTAGATTACAAAATCACTTTCGCGAAGAGTTAAGAAGATCTGGATTGGCCGCTCAGTCAATTGAATCACTGAACGTCGTAGGCCAAAGTCTTATCGAGATCGCCATTAACAAAAACCTGCACCTTATATTTTCCCGGCGGCCAATCCTGGGGCAAGCTCAAGTGACCGTGAACTATGTTTTCGAGCGCTCTCGTGCTGTAGTCGATATCCTTTATCTTTTGGTTCTTGGTGCCTTCGGCATCCACGATCCACCACGAAAACTGCATTTTCGTTCCGGCCTTTGCTTCTTTCAGCTTCACCACGCAATGGATAGTCCGGTCATCAGGTGCAAAAGAATCGGTCTCAGCCCCGGGGGCCCCGCGGCCGTTATCCTTGGCCATGTGCATCTCTTTGATATATTCCCCGGACCCTGTATTGGTTTCAGCCCTGGAATTGGAATTGGCATTGGAGTTGGAATTGGAGTTAGCGTTTTCTGTCTTCTTGCCAAGGTTGCATGCCAGAACAACAAAGAGCACAAGACCGGCAGCAAGCCAGGAGGGGTTGTGTTTCATCTTAATATTCTCCGTATCGGTTACAGGTTGAAAGCAAAAAGGTATTCACGCTACAGCCGCCAGCGTGGCGGCAAGCGAACGAAAGATATCGCGGCCATCGGTCGAGCCTAAAAGATCCTCACAAGCTCGCTCAGGATGCGGCATCAACCCCAGCACATTGCGCGAGCTATTACAGATGCCGGCAATGTTATCACGCGACCCGTTAGGGTTGGCCTCGAGCGTGACCTTCCCATCCTCGTCGCAGTAACGGAAGATTATCCGATCCCCTTGTTCAAGTTCGGCAAGAGTTGAATCATCGCAAACGTAGTTTCCCTCTGCATGAGCGATGGGAATTCGCAGCACGGCCCTTGGTTTCAATTCATTCGTAAATGGCGTATCCGAACTTTCTACACGAACAAACACGTGTTCGCAAATGAAATGAAGGTCTCGATTACGGATCAATGCGCCGGGCAACAGACCGGCTTCGCACAAAATTTGAAAGCCGTTGCAGATGCCCAGCACGAAGCGGCCTGATGCAGCAAACTTCTTTACCGAATCCATCACTGGCGAAAACCGGGCGAGAGCCCCGGCCCGGAGGTAATCGCCGTATGAAAACCCGCCCGGAATAATCACAGCGTCATAGGAGTTTAGATTAGTGTCACGGTGCCAGATGAAGTCGACCGGTTGCCCGACCTGTTTTGAGATCACATGGTATGCATCGTGATCGCAGTTAGAGCCTGGAAAAACTATGATCCCGAATTTCACCCTTCAATCTCCACACGATAGTCTTCGATAATCGGATTGGATAAAACTTCCCGCGCCATCCGCGCTACAGATTCCCGCGCCTGCTCCGGGTCGGCCGAACTCCCCAGGGAAATTTCGAAGTACTTCCCCTGGCGCACATCCTCGATTCCGGTGAAACCCAGCAGTTCGACCGAATGCTGGATCGCTTTTCCCTGCGGATCAAGGATGCCCGGTTTCAGGCTAACGTAGACTTTCGCTTTCATTTCGTTTGGCATTGCTCCCGACTTTGCTGTTTATACTAAGACATATCGTTGCTTCATGTGTAGTTGATAGCATAATATCTCGGCCCGCGACGTTAGCATTGAATCTAAACAATCAAAAACCAGGAGAACACTATGCAAAATCCCCCGCCCGGCCAACAAGGTTATGGCAGCCCCAGCGGCAACCCCACACCGAGTAGTTCTCCTTTGGGAAGCATAGACCCAAACGTTGCCGCCGCGCTTTCGTACATCTGGATCGTGGGAGTGATCTTCTTCATCATGGAAAAGGAGAATCGGTTTGTACGCTTCCATGCGCTGCAGTCAATTCTGTTTGGCGTGGCCAACACCGTAATTATGTTTGTGCTGGCGATTGTAGCGATCATCCTGACGTTTGCTTTCGGGATCGGCGGAGCAATGGTCGGCGGTGCGATTGGTTCACTGGTTAGCATGTTGGTCTGGTTGATTTGGTTGCTGTTCTGGCTGATCGGACTGGCGATGTTTGCGGGTCTGGTATACGCCGCCATCAAAGCCTACCAGGGCGAGACTTTCAAGCTCCCTATTATTGGCAACATGGCTGAGAACATGGTGAACAAGTAGCTTTAGTAGGACAGACATTCCTGTCTGTCGGACGCTCGACAGGTGACTGCTTAAGCGGGCCATTTGATCTCTACCATATCTCTTGCGAGCATCCGACAGACAGGAATGTCTGTCCTACTTTTCATCGAAAACCCTGTCAAAGACCTCATCGATACTGCGCAGATAACTCTCAAGCTTCTTTAGTAGGACAGACATTCCTGTCTGTCGGACGCTCGACAGGTGACTGTTTAAGCGGGCCATTTGATCTCTACCATATCTCTTGCGAGCATCCGACAGACAGGA
>JBBPIC010000046.1:31592-54356 GCA_038040525.1 Acidobacteriota bacterium
ATGTCTGTCCTACTGTTCCTCGAAAACCCTATCAAAGATCACATCGATATTGCGCAGATAACTCTCGAGCCGGAACACCCCATCAACTTCGGCGGATGAAAGCTGCGCGGCAATATCGCTGTCGTTCTTTACGAGCTCTTGAAAGTTTTCGTTCTTATCCCAGGTCCTCATCGCATTTCTCTGTACCCACTCGTAAGCAGTTTCACGCGAGATACCCTTCTGAGTCAGCGCCAACAGCAGTTGTCCACTGAATATCAAACCCTTCGTCGCCTGCAGGTTCTCAAGCATACGCTTCGGATAGACCACCAGGCCTTCGATTAACGACGTCGCCTTATGCAGAATATAATCGAGAGCAATGCTCGAATCGGGCAGGACCACGCGCTCCGCGGATGAATGCGAAATGTCGCGCTCGTGCCACAGGGCAACGTTTTCGAGGCCCACCAGGCTGTTGGCCCTGACGATGCGGGCGATGCCGCAGATGCGCTCGGAGATGATCGGATTCCGTTTATGGGGCATCGCGCTGGAGCCCTTCTGGCCGGCAGCAAAAAGTTCCTGAGCTTCGCCAACCTCGGTTCGCTGCCAGTGGCGAATGTTCAAGGCAAATTTGTCGAGCGACGAAGCAGTAATGGCGAGCGTGCTCAAATATTCTGCATAGCGATCCCGCTGAATAATCTGGGTCGATACCGGCGCCGCTTTAAGTCCCAGCCGGGCGCAAACCTTTTCCTCGACGATTGGATCGAGATGGGCGAACGCACCAACGGCGCCACTAATTTTTCCAACTGCAACTGTTTTACGCGCGCGTTTCAAACGCTTCCTATTGCGGCGCATCTCGGCGTACCAGAGCGCAAAAGTCATCCCGAAGGACGTGGGCTCGGCGTGGATTCCGTGAGTGCGTCCAATTTGCGGCGTGTCCTTAAACTCAAACGCCCGCCTCTTCAGGATTTCGAGAAGCGAATCGATTTTCTTAAGCAGAATATCGCAGGCATCTCGAAGCAGAAGCGCGTTTGCAGTATCCACGACATCCGAAGACGTCAGACCGTAATGTACGAATCGGGAGGCTTCGCCAATGTTTTCGGCCAGATTGGTGGTGAATGCGATTACGTCGTGGTTGGTCGTCTTCTCAATCTCGTTTATTCGATCAACTGAAAAACTCGCACGCGACTTGATCTGCTCGAGCGCTTCCTGCGGAATCGTTCCCATCTCCGCATGAACCTCGCAGACAGCGAGCTCCACCTCGAGCCACTTCTGGAATTTACTTTGATCGCTCCAGAGCGCGCCCATCTCGGGCAATGTGTAACGTTCGATCATTAGACCACTATCCGCAGATTACGCCGATTACGCAGAATACAGGAACGTTTGAACATTAATGCCGCAAGGCTTTGTCAGAATACCCTTCGCGATCCTTCACTTGCCCAACTCAGCCACTTAAGAGTCCGTGTATCTGCGTAACAAAGGTTCAAATTCTTGTTTTTCAGCAAGAAAGACGATCGACGAAATAACTACGAACTGGCGCGAAAGACGTTAGTGTTTCTTTCGTGTATGTTCGTGGATCGCCTCTCGTCGTTTCTTTGCAGGGTCAGCCGCGCTGCGTAATCTGCGGATTACTGCAGGGCAGTTGAATTTACAAAATACCTTGCCAGCTGCCAATGGCCGTTTCGCTCTACCAGCGTGAACGTTTCCATTCCTTCACCCTGCTGAAACTTCGTTCTGTAGGTCACGATAAAGGCGCGGCCTTTAAGTGGGCCGCCTGAGTTTTCCTGCTCGGTTGCCGACTGGAGTGTCCGGTTCTCAACTTCACCGAGTTTAGTCCGCAAAGTCTTGAACGTCGTTACAGAGTCTTCAAGGCTGGCGTCCTGCCTCCAGAGATCGGAAGCTTCGCGATAGATGTTTTCGTAACGTTCTGCCCGGATATCATCGCTGATGGTGGCAATCGCAGATTCTACTTCAGGCGGAACCATGCGACGCTCCGACTTCAACCCACAACCGCAACTTACGATCACGGCCAGCAGGATAAGCGAGTATTGAAACCTCTGAATGAGATGAAGATTTTCGGCCGCAACTGGGTTCATCCGTCCGCGTTCATCGCCCATCAGTCCTTCACACCTCGATCCAGGGCGTGGGCTCCTTTGGAAATGACAGACTAACCTGCGTATCAGTGTGGAAGAGCGGAAAGCGCTCCTGCAAAGCAACTTCAGCAGAGATCTTGGCCAGGTAGGGATTGTTTGCGCGCTGCGAAAGATGCGCCAGCACCAGAAATCTGGCCACGCCATCAAACCCGTCGCCAATCCAGTCAGCCACATCTTCGTTGGATAGATGACCGAGCCGGGAGAGAATTCGCTGCTTCAGCTCCCAGGGATAGGCCTCACAGGCCTTCAACATATCGCGACTGTGATTTGACTCGATTACGACCGCCGCACATCCGCGCAGTTGTTGAGTCACCAGCGTCGTCAGGTGGCCAAAATCCATCAAGGTGGCAATCTTCACTCCCTGGTGAGTCGCCGTAAAACCGAAATTGTCTACCGCGTCGTGCGGAATAGTAAAAGGATGAAAATCGATCTCGCCGATACGAAAATCCTTGCTCGATTCTATTTGCTCAACGCGGTCGCGGAGGGCCTTTGCGCGCTTTTGTGGCTCGTCATTGCTGACATTAAAACGTTCACCTATGTACGCGTCGCACGTCTTTGCGGAAATGTACACGGGACAACCGACTGTTCTGAGCAACACGCGCAGGCCCCCGGCATGGTCTCCGTGTTCGTGCGTGACGAGGACGGCATCAAGACGCTGCACATCTTCGCCGACGAGGGCAAGTCTGCGGGCAATCTCTTTGGCGCTGAGTCCGGCATCAACGAGGACACGAGTCTCGCCGGCAACGATCAAGACCGCATTGCCAGTTGATCCGCTGCCGAGAACGGTAAGTTTCATGCTTAGGATGTAGAGCTAGAACCGAGCAACTAAGAAGGCGTTCAAGGAAAACTTTATCATTTAACCTGAGAAACGGCTACTGGCGGCCTGAACGGAGCATGAAAGCCATGCTATTGGAAAGTCGGGTTGAATTCGTTATAGCGACGACTATTTAACTTCTTTGAGGAACTCCTCGATCTGGATGTCTGCGTCACGAAGAGCACCCTTTAATGTATAACGGTCAACTTCATTATGGAGTGGAAAAACAATCACCCGTCCATCCTGATGTTCTAAATATAAGTCTATTGCTTCACGGATATTTTCAAGAGCCTCAGCTTTGGTTTTACCCTGTGACCAGCAACTCTTGAGCGCGGGGACGTGAGCTACGAAATAGCCGTCTTCGCCAGGTTCCACCAGTACTTTGATGTTCATAAGCACCCCACTCAAATTGACTTTTGATTCCGTGGAAGATTAGTGAGTTTTGTAAGGACGGTCAAATATCAAGGCAACATAAAGAGTTCACCCGGCGCGGTGAAAACAGGAAGCTAAGAAAACGATTTACCTCACCGAGACGCGACAGCATAGGCGCAATGATCACCTCGCGCACGGCATCCTCTTTGATTCAGGATCGCTAAAGAGGCGAGTGTCGAAGTTGGCAAACATGATTTTTCCGATGCCTAAACGTTATTACACTGCGGATCCGCGACGCCCGTACGGATGGCGGTATTACGTTCCGCTTCTTCAAATCTTCAGCCGCTTGCGATCCACGCGAAAGCCGTTGAGGTTTCCAAGTGCTCCGAGCGCAAGGGAATCGCTCGTAAAAAACTTGCGGGCTACGCGTTGCACATCATCGGGCGTGACCGCCTCAAGCTGTTGAATGATTTCCTCAGGCGAAATGCGGCGTCCATGAATGATCTCCTGGCGGGCCAGCGCACTCGCGCGGGCACTCGACGACTCAAGTCCCAGGAGGATCGATGAAATCGCCTGGTCTTTGGCCAGTTTTAGTTCCTCTTCAGGAACACTTTCATTAACAATGCGCCGCAACTCTTCGAGGCTCAGGTCGACAACCTCATCCAGATGCTCGGGCGAGGTGCCGGCATAGATTGAAAAGACGCCTACGTCAGAAAAGGTACTGCCCCCGGCCCCCACTGAATACGCCAGACCACGCTCTTCTCGAATCGTCTGCCAAAGCCGGCTGGAAGTGCCGCCTCCGACAACGGAAGCGAGTAAGCTTGCAGCGTAACGTTCGCTGCTTCTGGCGTCGGGGTATGGTGCGGCGATCACCAAATAAGCCTGTTCTAACTCCTTTTTCTGCTCAATCAGAATCGGCGCCGCAGGTGCGGGTGGCTGGATCTGCGAATCTAGTTTGCTTCCGTTATTGTTGGAAAGAGCCTGGCCGAAGGCTTCTGTCACCAACTCAACCAGAGCGTCGTGGTCAATATTGCCCGAGCCCGCGACGACCAAACTGGAAGGTGAAAACTCGCTGGCGTGGAATTCCGAGATCGTGTTGCGATCGAAGGAAGAAACAGTTTCCCTGGTGCCTTCAATGGGGCGTCCCAACGGATGGTCGGGGAAATAAGCTGCGTTGAATAACTCGCCCAGAAACTCGTCAGGTGTGTCTTCCACCATCTTCATCTCTTCGAGGATGACTTTTTGCTCGCGGTCGAGGTCGACCTGATCGAAACGGGGGTGGGCGAGAAGGTCGGCGAGCAAATCAAAAGCTTCGGGCAAACTCCTGTCCGCAACCTTTACTGCAAAACCTGTCATCTCATGGGTTGTAAACGCGTCGAAGTGTCCCCCGAGCCGATCCGATTCAACGGCGATATCACGCGCAGTACGCCGCCCAGTGCCTTTGAAAACCGCGTGCTCAATGAAATGGCAGATTCCATTTAGCTGAGGGGTTTCGTGACGTGAACCACGCCGGACCCAAATTCCAGCAGTAACGGACCTAAGCCCCGGCATATGCTCAGTTAAGACAGTAAGGCCGTTGGGGAGTTTGGTCGAGCGAACTTCGTCAATCATGGCTGGTACAACTCAAAATTTGGCTGAATTATTAGACTCTGCATCCTAGCATGGCGTAAACCGGCGGCAAAGTGGGGGGCCACTTCGTGGCGAAAACGCTCGGGAATGCTTGACAGACCTTTATTTATTGGCGGAAAATGCTGGCTATTCAAAGGTTCTGGTAAGTCTCCTGGCCTGAACCACCTCGCCGCTTTTGGGTGAAGGCGAGGCTTTCTTTAGCTCTTGCCAACGGCAAGAACTTTGGAGACTCTTTCCTATTTTGCGCAGGCCACAATCACATTTGATTGCTTCAAACGTTTCCGACGAGAGACGTCAGGAGGTTTTGTGCCCATGACAACATCGGGAGGAAAGATACTTACCAGAAGCATGATGGCCTTGTTAATGGTCATGTCGGCCTCGCTCTATCTCGAGGTGCCTACGGCAAGCGCGAAAAAAACTACTTTGGCAACGGTCACCGGAGCAGTTGTAGATAACAAAGGCAATCCGGTTGCGGGCGCCATCATCTCCTTGTTGAAGGACGGAGCAACTAAAGTCATCAAGGAAACTCGCAGCGATGCGCAGGGGCGGTTTAGCGCGCGGATTCCGCCGGGTCGCTACGGCATCAGCGCGATTGCGAATGGCTTTAACGCTGTGGTTTTCACCTCTGTGGAAGTGCGCGCCTCGCAGGAACTCATTTACCGCTTTAACCTCGAGCCCATTGGCTCAGGCAAGACGTTGCCCGAGCAGCGCAAAGACCGCGGCGATGTCAAGTGGACTCTGCGATCGTCCCAAACGCGCCGTTCTATCCTCCAGGCCCAGGAAGGTGAAGACCGTGATATTCAGGCGGTGCTGGGAATAGAACCCTCCCGTGAAGCTTCGAGCGAAACGGATACCGCAGTCGAAACTGCGGATCAAACTTACGAAAAAGATTCTCAACGTCGCATGCAGGGAGTAGTCGAAACCTACTTCGCGAGCGACTCGAACGGCGCGAGTTATCCAGGGCTCAACTTCGCACTGGCAACTTCGCCTGGCGACGGACTCGATTTCATTGTTGCAGGACAAACAGGCCAGGGACCAAACGCTCCGGAGCGATTGGAAGCAAGTACTCACTTCCGTGTCGGCGAGCGTCACCGGCTGGGCTTCGCCGCCGGCGCCGTGCGTTTCGGCGCACCAGCGTGGGCCACATTCGCTCTCAGCCAGTCAAACAAGCTGGGCCAGTTTTCGGTTCGGGCAATCGATGAGTGGATCGTTCGTGATGGAATAGTCGTGGTCCTCGGGCTCGACTACTCGCGTTTCATCGGCGCCGGGGGAGCACGTTCTCTTAATCCGCGGATTGGACTTCAATTCGATGTCAACGCGCGGACCCGTCTGAAAGCGGCTTACGCGCCGGGTGGAGACGAAGGCTATACGCATAGCATCGCCGGTTTCGAAAACGCTCAGGTGGCCTTTGCCGATGTGCAAAAGCGACCCGTTGCTTTCGTTGACGGCCGCGCCGTGATGGAACGAAGTCATCGCCTGGAGTTTGGCGTTGAGAGAGTCGTTGATAATGAGTCCAATTTCGAGGCGAACGCTTTCTTCGACACTACTACTGGACGTGGCGTTGGTTTACTTAGTACCCCGATGACCGCCTTCTCTGGGACGACCGGGGAAACTTTTATCAACGTCGCGAATCAGCAAGGCGCGTCAAGAGGTATGCGACTGGTCTATACCAGACGACTGAGCCGTGTCTGGTCGGCATCAGCGGGCTATTCCTTCGGTCGAGGTCAACAACTCTCGAGCGATCTTTCTCGACCCGCGGACATGTTTGAAAGTGGTTTCTTTCAAACTGGTGCCCTGCAATTGGGCGGGGGCTTTGATACTGGAACCACTATCCGCACTGTTTTGCGATTCTCGCCAAATGCCACCGTGTTTGCCATCGATCCCTTTGCCGGCCGCCTGGCCGTCTACGACCCCTCGTTGAGCATCCAGGTGACTCAGGAACTCCCCAGCTTTGGCTTGCCTGTTCGAGCTGAGGCCGTCCTGGATGCGCGCAATCTACTGGACCTCCAGGCGAGCACCGACAATGGCGAGACACTTACCCAATTAAGCACGGGCCGTCGTTCTGTTCGCGGAGGAATATCCGTCAGGTTTTAGCAGAGACGACACGCAGCGAAAGCTTCCCCATCCTTCATTGTCGCCTTTTGGCTCTGCTTTTATTCTGTCCCCGAGTTCTCCAAAATCTCGGAAAAGTCCAAAAACATGGATAGCGTCATCGCCCCACAATCCGAATTAGGAAAACACTCAGGATTAGCAGTAAACAGCTATGTAGGCTTCAGACTGAGGGAATATGCCCCAGAACAATCTCCGAGCATTGATGTGCGAAGAATGAGGACTCTCTTACCGGAAAAGCTGCTTCAGAATAATTGGGGAACATACCTTGCCTTTTTACTTCCAGATTGGAAGTTCCTGGCTGAGAAGAAGGTTCAGTGAAAAGATCGGTTTTTACAACTGGAACGTGGATAGTGCTTGCCGGCACTGCACTACTGCTGACGGCGGGTATATTAAACTTTGCTCAGCGGCTCAAACATAAAACGCCTTCCTGGGACGGTATCGGCTGGACCGATACGCGACAGGGGATAATTGGAGAAACTGTTGCGAGGGGGTCGTCCGGAGAACGAGGTCAAATTCTTCCCGGAGATCGCTTGATTGCGGTCAGTTTGGACAATAGGACTTACGAGGAGGTCGTCCATGCCAAAGACCTCCAGATTTATCTGGACCAGGCGAAGCCAGGCGGCCCCATCCACTACCTGATCGAACGGCCGTCATATCCACCCGAGAGTCGCTATTATTACGCGGATCTCGATCATCTTGACTCGATTCACAAATGGACGCCGCGAGAGCTTTATATCAATCTGATAGGACTCGTCTATTTGTTTGTCGGGTTTTTTGTCCTCTTCAAGCAAGGCGGACGAGCTCCCTTCGCGCTCCACTTCGCTACTCTTTGTCTGGCTGCATTCGTTTTTCATTCGTATTCGCCCGTCGGAGCATATCGTGATTTGGATCTGGCAATTGCCTTTCTAAAGAACGCAGCGTTCATTCTCTTTCCGCCCCTCTTCCTGCATTTCTGTTTGGTTTATCCCGAGCGGCAACGACTCTTCAGCGAGAAACGATGGCGTGCAGTGCTCCTGTACGTGCCTGCAATAGTACTTCTGATACTTGCCAACTTTGTTTTTCTACGTGACGTCATCGTCCCAATCGTTCCAGCGCTTGGCCGTGTTCCTGAGCTTTCCGGTTCTTTTGTCGGACTCTTTTACAGACTGAGCTTCACACACTTCATAGTGATGTTGATTGTCAGTGTCGTGATTCTGATTAGGACCTGGATGAAGGCGAAGAGCGCGGTAATCCGGCAGCAAATGAAGTGGGTCGTGTGGGGTTCGCTGCTGGCGGTTGCCCCTTTTACATTTCTCTATGGCGTAGGCTACTTGTTGGGTCGAGAGGCGGATCCGTGGCTGACTGACGCAGCAGTGTTGCCGCTGATCCTGATCCCACTCGCGTTCGGAAACTCAGTTGTTCGCTACCGGTTGATGGATGTCGAACTAGTCGTCCGCCGCGTCTTTGTGTATGTGCTGACTACTTTGGCAATCACTTTGATGGTGGGGACGGTTGTTTACTTTGCGGGACTTTACGCCCTTGGTGGCGATGATTCGAATTCCGGCGAACTAACCCTTCGGGTGGTCGTAGCCATCGTCGCCATGGCCGCGATTGTTATGATCGCAGCTCCGGTCAAGAGTTTCCTCCAGGAACAGATCGACAGGCTTTTCTACGGCGAACGCTACGACATGCGTCACAGCTTGCTCGACTTCGGCCGCACCCTTTCTGCAACCACTGCGCTTGATCCGCTGTTGGACTCACTCGTCAACCGCCTGCAGGAAGTGATGAATGTGAGTCGCGTCGCGATCTTCATTGAGGATCGAAATTCAAACGCAGGTTACCGGGTGGCCCGAGCCGCGGGACTTTCCGCGGAAATGGTTGTGCCCCCTGATTTTCGCGAGATGATTCGGGTCCGCTCGGCAGAGACCGGCGTGGTGCGTACCGACGATCTGGATCTTATTCCGGAGACCACCGGTTTCGTCCGGCGCGCACTCCACTACTATGTGCCGTGCGTTGTCCGTGGCCGCATGGTGGCGGTCATTGGGCTCGGGCGCTCGGCGGACGGCGCGTTGCTGTCTTCGGAAGATGTGAACATTCTCCTGACAGTCTCGGGCTATGTGGCGGTCGCAATTGAAAACAGTTTGCTTTACCAGGAACAACAGGAGCGAGCCGGGGAATTGAAGCTCCTCAAAGAGTTTAACGAGTCCATTATTGAATCGATCAATATCGGCCTTTTGGCGGTAGATCTTGAGGGCCGAGTAACTCGTATGAATTCGGCACTCGAGGAGATCCTCGATCTGAGCCGGCGCGAAGCCATTGGCAAGCTGGTCGAGGAGCTCTTCTCGGAAGATTTCGCTGATACACTTCGCCAGGTCCTGGGTAATGATCGTTGGCAGTTGAAAGTGACTCGCCACATCTACAAGATCCACACCGCGACTCGCGCCGGTCGTTCCCTCGTGCTCAATATTGCTATCGCACCGTTGCAGGATTCCCTGGAGCAGACGGGGGCCCTGGTTGTGCTTGAAGACGTCACTTCCCGGATCCGCCTTGAAGAGCAGTTGCAGCAGCGCGAGAAGCTTTCTTCAATCGGTCTGCTGGCCGCCGGCGTGGCCCACGAGGTCAATACTCCTCTAACCGGCGTCTCGTCCTATACCCAGATGCTTATCGGCATGTTGCCGGAATCGGATCCCAAGCACGCGCTTTTGCAGAAAGTGCGCCACCAGGCGGAGCGGGCTACTAACATCGTTAACAACCTGCTTAACTTCTCGCGCACCGGCAACGCAGCCGAGTTTACGGAACTGGACATCCGCCGCGTCCTCGATGACACGATGCAACTGCTGGAGCCACAGTTACGCGGAAATCAGATACGAATCGTGCGCGACTACGATCCGGATGCGCCACTCGTATTTGGTAATGCAGGTAAGCTCCAGCAGGTGTTCACTAACCTTTTGCTCAACGCCAGAGACGCCATTCCTGCCGGCGGTGCGATTAAGATTACGACCCTTCCCGCCGAGGAACATTCACTCGTGATTGAGATTTCAGATACCGGAATGGGAATCGCGCCGGAAAACGTGGTCAAGATCTATGACCCGTTCTACACCACCAAGGGGGTCGGCAGGGGAACAGGGCTCGGTCTGGCGGTTTCATACGGCATCGTTCAGGAGCATTCCGGTCACATCGGCGTTGAAAGCAGTCCTGGACGTGGGACAACATTTAGAATTACCTTGCCAACCGCGAATGCGCGCGCGCAGTTGCAGGCAGTTGGCGACTGACAATCTGGGATAATTCAAACAACAGGAGTAGCCGCGACCTTCGGTGCTCTTGTTTTTTTTTACTCCGGGGCAGTAGCCCGACCGTTAGGGACGGTGCCAACGAATTACCGCGGGCTACTGCCCCGCAAACGACTTCATTAATGCGAGCCCGAACGGAAAATATTTGGCGGTGAAAACAGAAAGACGGATGGCTAAAAAAGGTTCAGTACTAATTGTCGATGACGAGGAAATCATGCGGGAAGTGTTGGAGACACTTCTCTCGGCCGAAGGTTATCGTGTCGACCTGGCAAAGACCGGCGAAGAGGGACTCGAGGCCTATGGGCGGCGCTCTTACGACGTGGTTTTGCTTGACGTTTCTATGCCGGGCATAGGCGGCCTGCGCGCCCTCGAAGAATTCCTGAAGATGGATTCTGAGGCGGCCATCGTGATGATCACGGCTTACGCGACTTTTGATACAGCGATTGCGGCCTGGGAACATGGGGCATTCGGCTGTATTCGCAAGCCCTTTCAAAACGATCAGATCACCGCCACGGTGGCTGCGGGGATCAAAAGGCGCCGCAAGGAGGAAGAGAGACGTTCGCTGCGACGCGCGATGAGTCGCGCAGTCGATCGTGGCGCCATTGTGGGCCACTCAGACGTGATGCAGGAAGTTTTCCGTTTGGTTGAGCAGGTTGCCCCCGCCCGCTCCACCGTACTGATCACCGGCGAGAGCGGAACTGGTAAGGAGCTAATTGCGAAATCGATACACGAATCGAGCGCGCGCGCGGGGAAGCCTTTTGTCACAGTCAATAGCTCGAACATTCCTTCCGAGCTTCTGGAATCTGAACTCTTCGGCCATACCCGCGGCGCTTTCACCGGGGCCGTCGCTGCGAAGAAAGGTCTGTTTGAGGTTGCCGACGGCGGTTCAATCTTCCTGGATGAAATCGGTGACATACCACCCGAGACGCAGGTGCGTCTGTTGCGTGTAATTCAGGAGCGCGAATTCACTCCGCTTGGTGACACCACGCCGCGCCGGGTGGACGTTCGCATTATCGCTGCTACAAATATTGAGCTGAAAGATGCGGTCAAGCAGGGCACATTTCGCGAGGACTTGTATTACCGGCTGGCAGTTGTGCCTATCGAGCTGCCGCCACTGCGAGACAGGCGCGAAGATATCCTGCCCCTGGCCCAGCATTTCATCGAGAAGTATAACGAGGAAAATGGGCGGCATGTGTCTGAACAGATTGCGCCGGAAGTGTTGGCAATGCTTGAAGCTTATTCGTGGCCGGGTAATGTCAGAGAACTGGAGAACGCAATCGAACGAGCGGTGGTGATCGCGCCGAGTGATGAGGTGACGCGTGAGTGCCTGCGCCCGGAGATTAGCGATCCGCAGTCTGTGATTACAGCTTCACAGGAAGGCGCGAGCTTCGGGGCAGTTCAGGATCTGGGACGGGGCATTAATTTCTATGAACAGGTGCGCCGCTTTGAAATTGATTTAATTCGCCGTGCCCTGGAACAGACCGGCGGGCATCAATCGCGTGCCGCGCGTCTGCTCGGCATGAACGCCACCACACTCAATTCAAAAATCAAGACCTACCGGATTAGCCTGCGACCGTAAGGGAAGTTTTTGCGGCTTTGCCGCCGCACACGGCGGAAAGCCTATGGCTTTCCGGGAGCTCCCTGCCTCTTTCCTGAGGCTGAGCCTCAGGAAAAGAATCAAAGAACATAAGTTCCGGAAAGGCCGAGCCTTTCCGCAAAGTGCTGCGGCAAAGCCGCGTAAGATTCAAGGTGCTCTTTGTGTCTTCCTCACTTTGTGTTGAAATCTAACCTGAATGGCTTCGACAGAATCAAAAGAAGCGGAATTTAATCGTGTTATCGCTGAAGCAGCGGCGTGTACTCGCTGCCCCGCAATGTGCGAACGCGCGGCGGTGTTGAGCGAACTCAATGGCCCAGTTTCGGCGCGCATAATCTTTATCGGGGAGGCCCCGGGCCGCAAAGGAGCCGATCAGACGCGCGTCCCTTTCTCCGGTGACCAGTCGGGCAAAAACTTTGAACGCTTCCTGGCTTCAATTGGCCTGGGCCGGCAAGAGATCTTCATCACCAGTGCGGCTATTTGTAATCCTCGAGCGGATTCGGGCGCCAACCGGAAACCAAGCAAAACCGAAGTGGCAAACTGTTCATACTTTCTGCGGCCGACCCTGGAGATTGTAGATCCCGAAGTAGTTGTAACGCTCGGTTCGGTTGCCCTGGATGCCCTGAGGGTGATTGAACCACACGAGTTGATTCTGAAGGAATCGGCGGCGCAAATTCACATATGGAATGGCCGCGTGCTGGTACCCATTTATCATCCGAGTCCGCAGGTCCTCGCTTCGCACCGTCGCGAGCTGCAGCAGTTGGAGGATTACCAGGTCGTGGCGAGGGCGATTAAGCAAGCCGGGATGATGCGAGGGCGACACGCAGCCTAGATCTATTTGGAGTGCGGCGGCCCGGCGCCGCTTTGGCCCGCGGCGGCCTGGCGCCGCGCTCGCTCGGTAAACGCATTGACGTTCATAGGCCGCGTTCGACCAAAGCGCCGACAACCGGGGTCCCCGGCGCGGCAGCCGCGCTGGGGTGGCGTGGCGGCGCACTCCAAGGAGGCGCGTCTGACCAAAGATGAGTGAAGTAGTTGAAACACCAACATTGCTGAAGTCTCCGCTTAACGACAAGCATCGTGAGCTGGGTGCAAGGATGATTGAATACGAGGGTTGGCTCCTTCCCGGATCTTATGGAGACGAATCATCGGAATACGCAACCGTGCGCGAAGGCGGTGCAGGCCTGATTGACTTCTCCTCGCGCGGCCGATTTCTCGTGACGGGATCCGAAGCGGTCCAGTTTCTGAATGGTCTCATTACAAACGACATGAAGACGCTGGTAGAAAACCGCTGGATGCCGGCGGCGTTTCCGAATGTTCAAGGTCGGTTAATTGCGAGTGTAAGAATAGTTAGAGCAAGCGATGCAAAGATAGACACGAATGTCAGTCCTGCGTTCTTCGTCGACACAGAGGCCGTTACGCACGAGCGCGTTCTTAAAACAGTCGAACGATTCACTCTTGCCGGCGATTTTCGGGTGACCGACATTACTAACCGGACGGCGCATTTGACGTTGCAGGGTAAGAGGGCTGCTGACGTGATTCAAGCAGTCCTGGGCGAAGAAGCGTCAAGCCTGGCAATGAACGGAGCGGGTCGGACACCCTGGCACGACGGTGAAGTAACCGTCATTCGCGCGAGCTACACAGGCGAAGACGGTTTCGATTTAATCGTCAACTCGGAACACGTAGGGAGTTTATGGGACAGCTTGCGCAATGCGGGCGCGAGACCGGTAGGCCACGATGCTCTGGAGACGTTGAGGATCGAAGCCGGCATTCCCAGGTACGGTATCGACATGGATGAAACAAACGTGGTGACCGAAGCAGCGCTTGATGAGGCCGTTAGTTATACAAAAGGCTGTTACGTAGGTCAGGAGATTATTGCTCGCATTAAGTATCGTGGACACGTCGCAAAGAAGTTATCAGGTCTGGTATTTAACCAGCGGGTTGAGATCGAGGCAGGCGCAAACATCCGGTCGCTGGACGAGAAGGATATTGGACGTATAACGTCCGCCACTTATTCACCGCGGCTGAGTCAAACGATCGCGCTCGCCTATCTAAAGTATGACTATCTGGCGGCCGGCACAGAAGTGAAGGTCAGAGGCGGGAGCGATGAGGTTATGGCTTCGGTTGCCGCGCTGCCGTTCGTGAACTCAAAACCAGCTTCAGAGCAGATTGGTGCTTAACTGTGGATGATTCTGACTCATCAACACCAAACGCAGTGCGGGACCTCGACTACGAACAGGCGCGCCTGGCCTATTCGATTATTAACTCGCTGCTCTCGCATACGCGCGTTGTCAGTGACTTGATTGCAGTGATGGCCCAGGCTTTGGATGAAGACACGCAAAAGGCCCTGACGCAAACACCGAACTGGGCAGCCTACCTCGAGAGCCGGCGTCTATTGGAACGCACAAAAGCTGACGTTGAGAAGTTTGCCGAAGTCATGAAGCAGTTGAGCGAGGAATAGGTCTCTCCGCAGATTACGCAGATTACACGGATTCTAAAGACAGCATGAGTTGCCTGGCGGTCATTGATTCTGAATCTGTGTCATCTGCGTAATCTGCGGATTATTTTGTTTGATTCGCAGCCTTTACCTGCGCCGCAAAATCACGAATCGCCTTAAGTTGCGGCTCGCCGACTTCAAAACGCACTGCATCCATTTTGATTTCCACCTTCTTTGCTTCAGCGAGCTTCAGAAGCGTTTCGTAAGGCATACGGAATACAAGTCGTTCACCCATCCACACGCGTCCGGGAATCGGGCGCTTCACAGCCCAGCGGGTTGAGCTGAGAAAAATCGTCTCACCATCAACGATGAAAACGACGTAGAGATCAGTGCTCAATCTGCCTTTCACGACTGTCTGCAACTCGAAGTCGATGATCGACGGTGCGACGGGAACAAGTCCGGGATAACTAAAAGAAGGCGACATGTGGAGACTGTAATACTTGTCCTTCTCGCCGGAGATTCTCAATGGCAGGAGCCGCACCATCGTCTGGTTCTTAACGTTGTCGTATGTGGTTTCAAACCTGGGTGTCTCTTCCGTAGTTTGCTGACCAACAACATGCGCAATTGAAGCGATAATAATCAGCAACACTAACTGCAAAAGTTTGATGAGAGTTTTCATACTCGACACGCAATCAAATTAATAATACCCAACATGCTCTTTTCCACGCGGAGTAAATCAAGACCGGCTGCACGCGCATCATCGGCCGTGCGCCGGTTGAAATGGTCATCAAAGAGGGGCACGCTGATCAAATTGAGCAAATCGAAAACTGGTCCCAGCAGTCCTTTCGGACGAACGTGTTCGAGCAAGAGGATAGTGCCCCCCGGTCTAACGACGCGGCGCAATTCAGCAAGGGCCCGGGCGGGAGACCTGACGGAACAAAAGACGAGGGTGGCGAAAGCCGCATCAAAGGAACCATTCTTAAACGGCAAATCTTCCGCGCAGCCTTGCAGCAGCCTTAGACCTTGGGGCCGTTTCTTGTCTCTGGCAATCCGTAGCATCTCTTTGCTTGGTTCCATCGCGACGCCAAGTGCGTTGTCCGGGTAATAAACGAAATTCACTCCTGTGCCGGCTCCGATCTCCAGTATGCGTGCGTCGTGGGGCAGGAGACGAAAGGTCGAGGCTCTGAGTTTCGCTAGAAACCAGTCTTCGAGCGGGCGCATGACCGCGTCATATTCTGGGGCGAAGGTATCGTATGTGCGGAAGGCCATTGGTTAGTAGGACAAACATTCCTGTCTGTCACCCGCTGGTGAAGGCGATCTGTTGATCAAAGCGAAGGCAGATTTGTCATATATCATTTTCTGTTTCTCATTTGCCATGTCGGCGAGGGCGTGAAGTTTAGAGTTCAAGCTTTAGCTTGCGTTGCGAAGCCACAGCCTAAAGGCTGAACTCTGAACTTCCGGCAATATTCTATGATCTCTGGAATGACGAATCAGAAATGAAAAATGATATATGGAAACTCGCTCTCATGATGGTCCATAGAGCAGGGGCTCCACCCCGCACAGGCAGGAATGCCTATCCTACCGAAGCATCATAATCACCTGGCGTTCACGGCCTCCATCAAACTCGCAAAGGAAAACTCCCTGCCATCGACCCAGCAACAGTTTTCCATCCTTGAATGGAATTGACACAGAAGATCCAATCACGCTCGCCTTGATGTGCGCATCGGAATTTTCCTCGCCGTGACGAAAGCCCATGCCATGTTGCGGGATCAGGGTCCGCAGCGCGTGGAGCATGTCGCGGGGCACGTCAGGGTCAGCGTTTTCATTGACCGTCAAGCCTGCGGTCGTATGCTGAACGTAGAGAAAGCAGACGCCTTCGCGTTCGCCGGCATCTTTGAGCTTCTTCTCAACCTGATCAGTGAACTCAACCAACTCTTCGCGTTGACGAGATCGCACTTTGATTACGTGCATCGCTAGCGACTTGCCTCTCGGATAGAATCCTTTGGAGTGCGGCGGCCCGGCGCCGCTTTGGTCCGCGGCGGCCTGGCGCCGCTTCCTTTACCAAGAATTCAACTTAGGCCCAACCTGGCACTACGGCGCAACCGACCAAAGCGGCGCCAGGCCGCCGCACTCCAAAGTGTTGCATTATCACTGACCAGCCCGCGCGGATGATTGGGGCTTCAGATACCTGTCCAACCACCCATGCACTTCCTTGTAGAAGAAGCGACTATTTTCGCCTTTCTGTATCCAGTGGTTCTCTTCAGGAAAAACGATGAGACGACTCGGCACACGTAATCGTTGCAGGACGCTCCAGTTTTCCAGCGTCTGGTTGAGCGGGACGCGGAAGTCATTCTCGCCTACAGTCAGCAGAATCGGTGTGCGGAAGTTTTTTGCAAAGCGAATCGGGTTCTGTTCACGCCAAACAGGTCCCTGCTCCCAAACAGGCCCACCATTGTTTACTTCGCGATGATAGATCGTGTCGCTGGTGCCCCACTGCGATTCGAGGTTGATCAGACCGGCGTGAGCAATCAGGGCCTTATAACGCGTGGTGGTCGCCTGCAGCCAATTTGCCAGGTGGCCCCCGTAGCTGGCGCCGCCCGCGGCCATGCGAGTTCCGTCAATGAATGGATACAGGCGCACCGACTCGTCTGCAGCTTCGTTGATATCAGCCGAGGGCCCTCTGAAGGGGTCGCCTTTGATTGCCTGTGCAAACTTTTCGCCGTAACCAGTAGAGCCGGTGTAGTCCGTTAGCAGGACCACATAGCCTGGTTGCGCGAGCAAGTGATAGTTCCATCGCAAAAAGAATTGATCCCGCCACATCGAAGCCGGCCCGCCGTGTATTAGCACCAGAAGTGGGTACTTCTTGCGTTCGTCAAAGTTTGGAGGCAAAGCGACCATACTGTGGACTTTGTTGCCGGCCTTCGTAGTCAACCAGAAGTGTTTGAGTGGCAGCCAATCGATTTGAGCGGCGCGTTCTACGTTGACTGAGGTCAAAGGCTCGTGCCGTCCTGCCTTAGGATCCATGCGAACCACCTCGTTGGGATTCACTACGCTTTCCCAGTTGGCAAAGAGCATGGTTGACGACGCCTGGGCAGGTATCTTGAGATTGGTGTAAACACCCTGCGACATATCGAAGACCAGCCGCACGCTTCCGCCGTCTGCGGGAACGCTAAACAGTTTTTCGTGACCCGCTTCTTCTGCGAGGAAGTAAATCGTCTTGCTGTCAGGGGTCGAGGCGAATGAACCGACAGACTTGTCGGAGGTGTCAGTCAACACTTTGGCCGCGCCCGTGCTGGGCCACGGCATCATAGCGAGACGGCTGAGGTTGTAGGCCTGATCGTTTTCCTGGGTAACGGAGAAGTAAAGCGCCTTTCCGTCAGGACTGAAGGCAGGTTGGCCGTGGCTGCTTTTTCCTGAAGTAATCGCCGTCGGTTCGCCGCCGGTGCTAGAGATTTTGTAAAGAAGTGTATTTGACGAAGCATACGCCAAAGTATTTCTGTTAGTAGTTGCGGTGAACACTATTGATTGACCATCGGGTGACCACACTGCGCTGATCTCGTCACCGGAATTACCGAGCGAGCCGCCAAAGCCTGGTTCAGTGATGAACTTCGTTCCCGCCAGCAGATCCTTTGCTTTGGCCTCTGGTTCCAGCATCTGCACAAAGAGATGCGACTGCGTGTCTTCCAGCCACTTGTCCCAGTGACGAATCGGAAAGCTATCGTAGACACGCGCCCTGAATTTTTGACCTTTGCGTTCAGTCGCTATTTTCTTGTTCGCTTCGTCATCACTCGCGCCGGGATAAACCGAACTGACAAAAAGCAGGGCCTTACCATCTGGACGCCACTGAGGAGCGCGCGCACCTGTGGACAGCGTGGTGGCGCGCATTGCTTCGCCACCTGCGACGACGTCCATAATGTAGATCTGGTTCACTTCGTCTCCCTCGCGCTTAGCCGAGAAGGCGAGCCGGCGGCTGTCGGGACTCCACGCCACACCACTCTCTCCACTCTTGCTGAAAGTAAGACGACGCGGTTGTGTGCTTCCATCCGCGGCTGCAATCCACAAATCAGAGACCTGGTCCTTCTCGTCGTATGCCGGCTCGGTGATTGGGAAAACTACCCAGCGTCCATCCGGGCTCGGCAGCGGGGCACCCACACGCTTCATTAACCAAATCAACTCGTGCGTGATGACTTTCTTGCCGGCAGTACTCTGCGCCCTGGTTAGTTTTCCTGCTGCAAACGACGCAGCAAACATGAGTGCCATGATGAACGCTAGCGACAAGGCACGGTGGTAGCGATTTTCGATGCGAGCTATTCGTAGCATGTTGAGATTTCAACTCCTGAAGAAGATAGTGGGCGATATGTTACACAAACCCCGCGCAATCTGCACCGATGCGATGAGGTCAGTAGTGCAAATTCTGCCGAGCCCCTTCTATTTTCAGCATATCCTGGTCGAAAACAGACGATCCACGAAACTACACGAACCAACACGAAAAGGCGTTCGTGCGCCTGGTGGTGTTCGTTCGTGGATCCGTGTCTTTGCTTTCTTGTTAATACGAGGAAGTTGAGATTGGGGTTGTTCAAATGGAAAGAGGCCGAAGCCTCGCTTGCGGGAGGTTCCGGCCCCTGATTGTTTTGGTCAGCGCCGGTCAAGAGGTTTTTCCCAGTCCGCTTAAGGAGAGTGAAAGGCAGAATAAGACGATCCAAAAAGAGCATGAAATGACTCGAACAGGGATCTTTTCGTGCCGCTTCGTGTGTTTTCGTGGATCGTTCCTGGTTTTTCAGCAGCTTGCTAGAGGAAAAGGATAGGCAAACCGCCAGCCTCAGCTGGAAGCTTTGCGCTGCAGAAGTTTCCAGCCCGTGGGCAAGATTGCAGCGGCGAGAAGTATCTTGATGATGTCGCCCGGAATGAACTTAAGCACAGTGATCTTAAAGGCAACTGCAAGAGGAGTGTTCGTTACCAGCGCAAACCAGGCCCACCCGCTTAGCATTATCAATACCGAGCCGATGGCCATAGCCGCCACTGCCGTTGGAAATCGTTTGTCCCAGCCGTGCTCAGCGAAAGCCCCGGTGATAAACGCGGCCGCAGGGAAGGCGACCAAATAACCGCCGGTTGGTCCTAACAAGTGGGCCAGGCCGCTCGAGCCGCCGTAGAAAAACGGAAGTCCGACCGCCCCTTCCATCAGGTAGACAATAATCGCCATCGCGCCCAGACGCGATCCAAGCAAGGCTCCGGTCAATAGCACGGCAAAGGTTTGTGCCGTAACCGGCACCGGACCCACCGGAATAACAATCTGAGCCGAAAGCGCCACCAGCAGGCTAAACGCAAACACGAGGGAGACTGATCGCGTCCAATCGAGAGGCGCAAGGGCTGCGCCAATTAGAGTGTCGGCCTGAGTGTTTGCGTAAGAAGTGCTCATGGGTAGCCTTTCCTAAGTAAGACAGACATTCCTGTCTGTCTGTAGTCTCCAAGTCTAGTTTGACGCCATCACTGTGAATCAGACGCTTTCAATGCGCCAATGCGCATTTTATGGAAAGAACGCCAAACAAAGAAGACCGAGGCCAGGAAGAAGACCGCAGCCAACACATGCGTGATCATCGGCCCATTCTCTCCCTGATGACTGATCGAAACCGCCAGTTCCACGGCCAGCAAACCAAACAAAGTGGTGAACTTAATAACAGGATTCAGAGCCACTGACGACGTGTCCTTAAACGGATCGCCAACAGTGTCACCGACGACGGTGGCGTCGTGCAGGGCGGTGCCTTTCTGCTTCAATTCAACCTCAACCACCTTCTTCGCGTTGTCCCAGGCGCCTCCGGCATTGGCCATAAAGATTGCCTGGTATAGACCAAACACGGCAATCGAAATCAAGTAGCCAATGAAGAAGAACGGTTCGACAAACGCAAACGCCAGAGTCGAGAAGAAAATGGTGAGAAAGATATTGAACATGCCCTTCTGTGCATACTGCGTGCAGATCTCCACGACCTTCTTGCTGTCCTCGACAGAAGCTTTCTCAACGCCTTCCAAGCGAATGTTGGCTTTGATGAACTCAACCGCGCGGTAGGCGCCGGTGGTTACAGCCTGTATCGAGGCACCAGTAAACCAGTAAATAACTGCGCCTCCCGAGATCAGTCCCAGGACGAAAGGCGCATGAAGCAGAGACAGGTTTTCAGTGTCAGTCGTCAACCCGTTTGTCAGCGTCATCATGATCGAAAAGATCATTGTGGTGGCGCCCACGACCGCGGTACCGATCAGCACCGGTTTGGCAGTGGCCTTGAAGGTGTTGCCGGCCCCGTCGTTCTCCTCCAGAAGATGTTTCGCCCGGCTAAAATCGACGACCATGTTGAAGTCTCGTTTCACTTCGGCCTCAATATCAGGCACTTGCTCAATCAACGACAACTCATAAACTGACTGGGCATTATCCGTTACCGGCCCATATGAATCGACCGCGATCGTGACTGGTCCCATTCCCAGAAATCCGAACGCCACCAGTCCGAAAGCAAAGACGGGAGCGGCAACCATCAATGGATCCAGACCCAGCGTGCTGAAGTAATAAGCGATGGACATCAGGATTACGATGCTGATACCCAGGTAGTAGGCTGAGAAGTTGCCGGCCACCAGACCAGAGAGAATGTTGAGTGATGGTCCACCTTCCTTCGACGAGATTACTACCTCCTTGACGTGGGCAGATTCCGTCGACGTAAACACCTTAACCAGCTCCGGAATGATCGCACCGGCGAGCGTGCCGCAGGAAATAATGCTTGACAGTTTCCACCAGAGGCTGGGATCGCCGCCCAATGTCGGGATGGTGATATACGAGATGACGAAGGTTATCACCACGGATACGATGGATGTGATCCACACCAGCGAGGTCAATGGCGCCTCAAAGTTCATTTGACTGGCGTTGCCGTAGCGGGCCTTGGCGATCAAGTCGTTGATGAAGTAAGACCCGGCACTGGCGATAATCATCATGATGCGCATCACGAAGATCCAAACCAGCAATTGCACCTGGATTTGCGGGTCGCGCACGCCCAGCAGAATGAATGTGATAAGGGCGACGCCTGTGACCCCGTAGGTTTCAAAGCCGTCGGCGCTCGGTCCGACAGAGTCGCCGGCGTTGTCCCCGGTGCAGTCAGCAATCACGCCCGGGTTGCGTGCATCATCTTCCTTGATCTTGAACACGATCTTCATCAGATCGGATCCGATGTCGGCGATCTTCGTGAAGATTCCCCCCGCGATGCGAAGTGCGGCAGCGCCTAGTGATTCACCTATTGCAAAGCCGATAAAACAAGGCCCGGCGTAGTCGCCCGGAATGAACAACAGGATGCACAACATGATCAACAGCTCGACGCTGATCAGCATCATGCCGATGCTCATGCCGGCCTTGAGCGGAATCGCATAAAGCGGAAAAGGTTTGCCTTCAAGACTGGCAAATGCAGTGCGCGAGTTTGCAAAGGTATTTACCCGTATACCAAACCATGCGACACCGTAGCTGCCGGCGATACCCACCAAACTAAAGGCCAGGATTATTGCCACACGAAATGGTTCCATCCCGGACAGCACGCCGAAATACAGAACGATGACGGAGCCGATGAAGACTTCCAGGATCAGAATGAACTTGCCCTGCGTGATGAGGTAAGTCTTGCAAGTTTCATAGATAAGCTCCGAGATTTCGCGCATGGCGCGGTGCACCGGGAGCTTTTTCAAGTTCATGTAAATCGCCAGGCCAAAAACCAACCCCAGGATGCAGATTAGAAGGCCGCTCAACAAGAGCGTGTGGCCATCCATGCCGCCAAAGAACGTCACCGAAGAGAGATCGGGCAGAACCAGGTTTGCCTCTCCGCCTGCGTGTTGTTGAGCGAGGGCCGGCGATGCGAACGCGACCAAACTCAAGAGCAGTGCGGCAAACGTGAAAAGCGGTTTGCGGATGTGCACGCCAATTGTTGAAAAGCGAGAACCTTTGCTTTGGTAATCCATGATGTTCGGGGAAGAGAATATTACGCCATTGATACAAACCGTCTGTTATCGGCGTTATTGCTTCCCGGTAAGTTCCTTTCTGATCTAATCGCGGTGAGCTAACTAAGGACATTCAACGACTTCCGGGCACAGTTTTCACAGTGAGACGTCCGTCCACAAGCTGGCGCCGCCGTGTGTGCCGAGCAACCGTTCGTGCTGAAACTGCGTATTATCCAGATTAGCGGGCAAACTGTCCAGAAGGGATAGAGACCGGCAGGCTGTCAGTGTTCAGTGAGGGGAATTACAGAACCGAGCGCGGTAGCGCCGGACACTGGAGGCACTTTCAGCGTTGAGAATCGTTCGATTAGGCTTGTCGCTAACGTTGACTCTAGCATCCGGCGCTACCGAGACTGTGTGAAAACACCTGCTTTCAGCGCCAAAGGCGCGAAATGTGGAAGCCT
>JBBPIC010000047.1:0-51497 GCA_038040525.1 Acidobacteriota bacterium
TCATAACCTGGCTTATGTGATTTACACTTCAGGCTCTACTGGTTCGCCCAAAGGCGTGGCCATGCATAATCGCCCGCTCGCTAATCTCATCCAGTGGCAGATCAATACCTGGGCGCCCTCCTGCGGATTAAGAACCCTCCAATTTGCTGCTTTCGGTTTTGATGTTTCCTTCCAGGAGGTTTTCTCTACGTGGTGTTCGGGTGGCGTGTTGGTAGTGATCCCGGACAAGTTGAGGGAGGATCCAGAAGAACTCCTAAATTATCTTACTGACACGAGAGTTGAGCGAATCTTCCTTCCGCCTGTGGCGCTCCGGCAACTAGCCGAAGTATCTCTGAGTCAGGGAACAATTCCTACATCTATTCGTGAAATCATCACCGCTGGTGAACAACTGAAGGTCACACAGACGATTGCAGATTTCCTGACGAACATTGGAGATTGCACCCTGCGTAACCAATACGGCCCTACGGAAAGCCATGTGGTTACTGAACAATCGTTAGAAGGACCCACTCAGAGCTGGCTGACTCTACCTCCCATTGGGACACCGATCGCGAATGCTCGGATTTATGTATTGGATTCACATCTACAGCCGGTGCCGATTGGCGTGTCCGGGACATTGCACATTGGAGGGCTTGGCTTAGCGCGAGGATATCTGAATCGCCCAGAGTTAACGGCTGAGAAGTTTATTCCTGATCCATTCAGCGAAGAGGCGGGATCTCGACTCTACAACAGCGGTGACATTGCGCGCTTTCTGGCGGACGGCACTATCGAGTTCTTGGGGCGCGCGGACTATCAGCTGAAGATTCGGGGCTTCCGTGTTGAACCCGGGGAGGTCGAGAGGGTCTTGGAACAGCATCCGGCGGTCAAGGAAGCAGTTGTAATCGCCGGGGAAAACGCCATTGGTGACAAGCAGCTAGTGGCCTATGTTGTTCGAGATACTGCGCAGAGCTCTTCAGTTAGCCACTTGATCGGTTTTATGAGAGAGAGAGTGCCTGATTACATGATCCCATCCGCCTTTGTGGAGCTGGATTCATTACCATTGTCTCCCAACGGTAAGCTGGATCGCCGCCGCCTGCCATTGCCGAAAGGAGCACGACCTCAACTAGAAAAGTCTTTCGTCGCACCGCGCACTCCTATTGAGGAGACGATAGCTGCCATTTGGCAAAAGATCCTCGGTCTAAAAACAGTAGGTGTCGAGGACAACTTCTTTGATTTAGGAGGGCATTCGCTGCTGGCCACTCAGGTCATCTCCCGTATCAGGAACGCTTTCGAAGTAGAGTCCCTGTCCCTTCGTCGACTTTTCGAGACTCCCACGATCGCTGAACTGGCTGCAGCAGTTATTGAGATTCAGACTCAGAAGGGCGTGAAAGCGTCGGGCGGAGTTGATGTGGATACATCTGAAGATCGAGCTGCGCGCGTTAATTCGGAAGAACTCCCGAGGTGAACCCTTCAGTAGGATCGAACCAAGCTGTTAGCCGACGACGTTAACCAACCGGCCCGGCACGTAAATCACTTTCCTAGGTTTATTTCCTCCAAGTTGCTGCTGCACAGGCCCACTCTGCAGTGCTAATTCCCGCGCCGCCGCTTCATCAATGCCGATGGGCGCCTTTAGCCGGTCGCGCACCTTTCCGTTGAATTGGATGATTAGTTCAAATGTTGCTTCCGCGGCTTTTCCGGAATCGAATATGGGCCAGCGTTGTTGATGTATAGAAAAGGACCGACCTCGCTGCTCCCACAATTCCTCCGTGATATGCGGGGCGATTGGAGCCAGCATAATAAGGAAACTGTCTATAGCCACTTGCCAGGCGTTATTGTTTACAATCGGCGTGGAACGGATTTCACGCAGCGAATTTGACAACGCCATCAGCGCGGCCAGTGCCAAGTTAAAGCTTACCCCTTCGTAGGCATCCTGCACGCGCTCGATGGTTTGATGCACCATGGTTTCAAGCTCTCTGACTTCCTCCTGACTTGCGATGCCGTCAACCTTAGGCGTTTCAGTCACTAGATCCCAGACTCGGCTGTAGAAGCGCCGAATACCTTCCATCCCGGTGGGCGAGAATGGTCCACCTTGATCCCACGGCCCTATGAACATGAGGTAACCACGCAAGACATCGGCACCGTGTGCTTTTAGCATCTCGTCTGCACTGACTCCATTTCCGCGCTGCCTCGACATTTTTCGCATATCGGAACCGAGAATTATGCCCCGGTTAAGTAGCTTGAGGAATGGTTCACTAAAACCAATCAAACCCAGATCCCTCATTATCCTTGTCCAGAGTCGAGGATAGAACAAATGCGTCAACGCGTGCTCGGCTTGCCCCGAGTACTGCTTGATCGGCAACCATTTTTCCGCAAGCTCTGAATCAAAAGCAGCATTGTCAAGATGCGGGCTTAGACAACGATAGAAATACCACGAAGAGCCTACGAACGCGTCCATTGTGTCGGTTTCCCGCTCGGCTTCGAGCCCGCATTTGGGGCAAGGAGCGTTGCGAAACTCGTCGTGAGACTTCATCGTCGATTGGCCAGTTGAGAGAAAATCCACATCCATCGGGAGTTCCACTGGCAATTGATCCCAGGGAACTGGAACCTCACCACAGCTTTTACAGTAGACGACCGGAATCGGAGTGCCCCAATAACGTTGACTACTGATCAACCAGTCTTGTAACCGAAAAGTAGTAGTCATTTCACCGATCCCTTTATCGTCAAGAATCAAGGCAATAAGCTCTTTAGCCTCCGGTTGTCCCTCCCGCAGAGCGAATCCGTAGGTTTCGATCTGTTCTTCGCCCCATTCCTCGCGGATGTATTTGCCCAAGGTGAAGAGGCCCGTAATTTCGCCCGAATTAACCATGACCCCCGGCTCGGTATAAGCTTCGGTAACTTCCGCCGTCTCGCGACCGTCACTGTTAAGTGGAACAACGACGCGCTGGACCGGTAAGCTGTACCTTCTCGCGAAGTCGAGATCGCGCTGGTCTCCTGCTGGAACACCCATGATCGCTCCCGTTCCATAACCTACCAACACATATTCTGCAATCCAGATCGGGATCGCTCTATTGGTGAAGGGATTGATGGCATAGCCACCAGTGAAGACGCCTGTCTTCTCACCATCCGTTGCCACTCGCTTCATCTCGGATTGACTAGCAGCTTGGTGCATATACTTTTCTACGGAATCTCGATGAGCGCTACTTGTCACATTATCAACTAGAGGATGTTCAGGGGCCAGTACTAAAAAGGTTGCTCCATAGACGGTCTCTGGTCGAGTCGTGAAGACTTCGATCTGCTCTCTCATACCTTGAACTGGAAAGCGGATATTCGCTCCGCGAGAACGTCCGATCCAATTTCGCTGCGTAGTCTTGATGTTGTCCTGCCAGTCTATGCCTGCATCTTGCAACAGTTCTTTGGCATACGCGCTCATACGAAGCCTCCAGTGGTTGAGGTTCTTTTTGATAACCGGAGTTCTGCACTCATCACAGACGTAGTCTTCGCCCTTAATGTGCTCGCGAATAAGGGTCGACTGACAAGCCGGACACCAGTCCACAGGCCCAAATTCACGGTAAATCAGTCCTCGCTCCAGCAATTTCAAAAACAACCACTGATTCCACTTGTAATACTCTGGCCTATGAGTCGCCAGCGTGCCTATCCAATCAATCATCGTTCCCAAGTTGTGGATTTGACTCGTCATGTATTTAATGTTGGCTTCCGCCCACGTCTTCGGGTGCATACCATGCTTGATTGCAGCGTTCTCGACGGCTAGCCCAAAGGAATCGAATCCGAACGGGAAAAAAACATTGCATCCCCGCGCGCGCCGGAAACGACCAATGACATCTTGTCCGGTGTAGGCATACAAATGTCCAACATGTAATTCATCGGCTGGACAAGGAAACATTACTAAGTTGTAAAAATTAGTCGGCGTATCATCGGACGATAAGTTCGTTTCGTAAATACGTTCTGCTTGCCAGCGCGTTTGCCACTTGCACTCAATAATGGTTGGGTCAAACCGCAGTGCCATGTACTACTCCTCTACTGCTAAGCCGCGGCGCCGCCGAGCCTGGTCTTTGGAGTTGGAATGGGCGACAGCTTCGCATCTTCTAGTCGCGAGACTAGGCAGTGCCTAACAATTGACCACTCACATGGTCGTTGCGTCACAGAATCGCTTGCGAGCATAGTAGTGTCAAGAGCCTAACCGCCGAACGTATGATGGCGGCGCACTGGTTCTCCTCATGCACTGGTGGAATCCGCTCAGCTTCTGTTAGTTAGTTATGAGGCGTATTGATGCGACTCCGGGTAACGCTGTCTAGTGATTCATACCCCCCAAAATCTTCAAAGTAGAAATGAATCCTAATCTCGAATACTTCGGTGTTCCTTAGAAAAGTTTGTGACTTCGTTGAGACACGAGATTCTGGCACATTTGTAACTGCCACTAATGCAACTAGTTCGGGAGAGTGACGAACTCCCCCCTTCGGCACCAACCTTATCTTGCAAATCTCACCCATAGTAGAGTTGTAGCTGCACTCGGATTTGACCTGTCACAACGCCCTAACCAGCTTTTTTCATTACCTATAATCAGACGAATGTAGGAGAGTGTTTTGAACCGTTATCCCAGCACTTGATATCTCGAAGATGCTTCTCTTCGCTAATTACCCTTTGCGTGAGTCGGCAATCGTTCGTCCCTCCATGTGATGAATCTGGAGTTTTCCATTTCCTTGGAGAACTAAAGCCTTAGAACTACTCGGAGGGTCCTTGCCTTACAAGCGTGTGCGGAAATATGCGCAGGGGCTTGCGGTTTTACCCCCAACTCTTCGCGGGTCTCGACACAGCAAACTTCCAAATGATCGTTAAGGGCTGGGATATAGCCTTAATGGACGACATCAAAGTTGCGAACGCAGATTCAAGGGGTGGAGCAAGACTTCCTAAGGCATGAGTCCAACTCCCTTTGGCACGCCATTAATATAAAGCAGGGAGAGGATTGCGTACGGACATTATCTGCCAGGCATAAAAGTATCGGCGCTCACAGTTTAGAAAGAAGATTTGCGGGGTCGAGTGCGACGTTGCGATGGGAAAAAGAAGAGTCGGATCATGGTAATAGCTGAGTTGGAAAAGGAACCTAGCCAGCGCCTTGAACACCCACTCATCGAAGGATTTTAGTGGTGGATGACGAGACGAGCATGACGGACGTGCTAGAGATAATACTTCGCGAGTCGGGATACGAGGTCTTCACCGCACACAGTATTTCGCAGGCTAACCGCGTTTTAAGCGAGATTCCTTTGGCAGGCTTATCACCGACCTCCGAATGTGAATGAATCGATGGCGACACCAACTGAATGTGGGAGTTGCAACGAAGCTTGCAAGTTCAACCGAAAATATTTAAGGTGGGTAGGTTCCTTACACAGATAGAGATTTCCGATTTCATTCTGTCGAGGCCTTTCAGATCTCGCAGGCAAAGTCCGATCGTTCTCAAAGGGATCCTGCGAGGAACAGAGCTCGTTGCGCGCTCCGTTTCCTGACGTTCAGCAAGAATCACTCGTTCTGGAAGAGACTGACTGAAGTCATTCCACCTTCCCTAAGGAAACACCTATGACTTTCTTTTCGAAGGTGCCTCAAGTGGGCCAAGTTGCCGGAGTTTCAGTTTGAAGAGGGGACTAAACATACGTGTAATCGTCTTCTTCACGGCGCTCACGCTGGTGCTGACGGCCGCGGTAATAGTCGCCTGGGAACAAGTACTCAAGCCGCCGTACTATGCCTGGGTCGACCGGAATTATCCTGGCCCCGAAAACGCCCAATACCGTGACTTGATTGAGCAACGCGGTGAACACTTCTTCATCTCGATGACGGTAGATCTGATCGTCGTCAGCATTCTGCTCGCTCTGGTGGACCGTCAGCAGAAGCGGCTGGTTGAGGCGCGCGACCGGCTGGCCCACAATGAGAAGATCGCAACGCTTGGCCGGGTCGCGGCGCAAGTGGCCCACGAGGTGAGGAATCCACTCGCTGGTTTGCTGCTCTATTCGCACCACCTCAAGAGCAGAGTTGCCGGGCAACTGGGCCAAAGCGAGATAGAAGTCATCGACAAGATAATCGACACGATCAACAATCTTACCAGCACAACGGAACAGATACTCAACTTCGCACGTCCGGTCAAACTGGCGCCGCAATGGGTCGACCTCAATCGAGTGGTCCGCGACGTGTACTCGCTTCTCCACTCGCAGATATCGGCAAACAGAATCGAAACCGAGCTGAGTTTGTGTGAGTCAGAAGTTATGGGAATGCTTGATGAGGCGTCTATTCGCGGGGCCTTGCTCAATCTCCTGCTCAATGCGGTGCAGGCCATGCCCAGCGGCGGAAGGCTGATCGTAGCCACTGGTTCTGAGGTAGGCATACTCTGGCTGGTCCTAAGCGATACCGGACAAGGAATCAGCGAAGCGCAAATCAAGCATATCTTTGAGCCCTTCAATACGACGAAGAGTCGAGGGCTGGGTCTGGGAATGCCGTACGCGCAAAAGATTATCGAACAACATGGTGGTCGAATTTCGCTTGAGAGCCAGTTAGGCAAAGGCACTCAGGTCAAAATCGAATTGCCGAAAGGAGAAGCAAGTAGTGAGAGTAACCTTACCAAGCAGGATTCTGGTGGTTGATGATGAGAGAACCGTGGCCGGGGCCATCGAAGCGATTCTCACTGAGTCAGGTTACGAAGTGCTGACCGCCTCTAGTTCGGTTGAAGCAACAGAGGTTCTGAAGAATCGTAGTTTCGATCTGGTGATCACGGATCTTCGCTTATCGGATGCCACCGGAATTGACTTAATCACCCAGATCAAGAGTCAGACTCCTGATACGGAAGTCGTCCTGATTAGTGCTTATGGTTCCCTCGACATAACGATCGAGGCCATCAAGCGCGGCGCGTATTACTATCTGGAGAAACCGTTCACGCCGGACGTGTTGCGAACGCTGGTAGAGCGTGCCTTGGAGTTTGCACGCATGAAACGCGAGAACCTAACCCTCAAGCGCACGCATTCCGGGGATAGCGAAGCGTTCGGCATGATTGGCCGCGACCCAAAGATGCGCCAGATTATGGAGACGATCCGCACGGCCGCGCCATCTGATGCTTCCGTATTGATTGAGGGCGAGAGCGGCACGGGCAAGGAATTGATCGCGACGGCATTTCACACCGAAAGTCAGCGCGCGTCTCGTCCGTTTATCCGCATCAATTGCGCCGCTATTCCTCATGAGCTGATTGAATCAGAGTTGTTCGGTTACAAGCGGGGCGCATTCACCGGCGCGGACCGCGATAAGCGAGGACTGATCGAGGCAGTCGGCGAAGGTACGCTCCTCCTTGATGAGATCGCTGAGATGCCGGTTCACCTTCAAACCAAATTGCTGCGCGTTTTGCAGGAGCGGAAGCTGCGCCGGCTTGGTGACGAGCGTGAGATCGATGTGAATTTCCGTCTGGTATCGGCCACCAACCGCAACACTTCGGCGCTACTGGAAGAAGGTGCGCTCCGAAAGGATCTTTACTTTCGCATCAGCACAATCAAGATCAAGGTACCGCCTTTACGAGAGCGACTCGGTGACGTGTTCATCATTGCCCAGCGCTTTCTTGAGCGTTACAGCCACCGGTATTCTAAAGAGATTCGGGACCTCTCGCCCGAAACCGTTGTGCGCCTGACGCAATATGAGTGGCCTGGAAATATACGCGAACTTGAAAGCGTCATCGAGCGAGCCGTGCTGTTTTGCACCGGGAACGTGTTGACACCTGATTGTCTCCCGGAAGAGTTTCAAAGTTTGTCAGCAACCAGCGCCAAATTCATTATTCCCCCATTGGTGCCTATGGAGGAGATCGAGCGTGAGGCGATTATGCAAACCCTCGAACGCACCAGCGGCAACGTCAAGAAGAGTGCCCAGATTCTCCACTTCCCACGCCCGACGTTCTACCGCAAGCTGAAGAAGTTCGGCATCAAAGTTGAGAGGCCATGGACGTAGAGCCCTGGACCTTCTCGAATGAATGAGGTGTCCAGTGGCGGACTCCCCTGTCGTCTTGCGCTATTCTCCTGGATTTTGCAAACGTTGTCCTGAGATGCCTTTTGCGGCCGGCGTGTTGGGCGCAAACGAAGAGAGAACCGGAAATGAATCTCCAGAGGTGCGAGGGCTGCAAAAGTCTCGAAGGCTGGCGAATATGAACACTGTGCCCGATCAAACACTATCGAAAAAGGACCTTATTCTGGTTATTGACGATGACCCGGCGGTGGCTGATGCGCTAAAGGTCGTGCTCGAGTCTCACGACTATGAGGTGGTCCTGGTCGACAACGGGCGCGCGGGAATAGTGGAGGCCGGCGCCAGGCGATTCTGCATCGGCATCATCGATCTCTTCCTTCCCGACATATCGGGTTTGCGAGCCATTGAGTCGATTCGCGCGCAGCAGCCCGAGACTAAATTGATACTGATTACTGGGGCGGGGACGCCCGAAGCCTTTTCCGAGGCGCGGCGACTGGGGGTCTTTGGAATTCTCGCAAAGCCGTTCCGAATTGAAGATATTCTCCAGTTGATCACCAGAGCGGTTTCCTCATAGACCGCCCCCTCAGCGCGCACTGCAGTCTCAATCTCATTTCCCACGCTAAGCAAATCTCAGCAGACGGCCACGACCGTTTTCCCGTATTTCGAGTCTCAGTGTGAACCATCCGTAGTGTTCGCCTGTCTCACGGTGGAACATGCGGGAGGGACTCCGCCACACCCGTACATCCAGGATCTGACCATCGATTAAGGTTTCTGTGCGGGCATGACGATTGCAAATACATAATTAAATTCGTACGGGCCGATTGCCGAAGGATCATTAGTTATTGATAAGCAACGGCCCACGTTCTTCTATTTGGAATGACGTAATGAACGTCAACTTTAGATACTGATTGGTTACCAAGCCGGTAAGAAAGTCCGCCGTCAATTCGCCTTCGTCCTAAACAGTACCGCTCTCAAGTTTTCCCGAACTCTGGAGAAAGAAAGATGAAAACCAAACACCTTACTTACCGAAGCGCAAAAAGTTTCGTTTTGTTCGTTCTGGCGTCCCTGGCGCTGTTCGCAATGGCGGTGGGTGCGCAAGCGCAGACACCCGAGCCCTCTCCAACCCCAAACCCAACTGCAACGGCCGAACCTCCGGGAGTGGTCGAGGCGATCACTCCGCCGACGAAAATTCCCATTTGTCGGACCGTTAAAGCTGAGGTGGTCGCTCTCGATCAGCTCATTATGTACAACCGACTAGGTGCTGTTAATCCGAGCGGCATGATGTACGCGCTCAAGCAGGATGTCGTGGCGATTGATTCGTCCAAAGGGCTAGTGGCCGGCAACGTGCGATTGCGCGCAGACAAACGCCCAAGGCCAATAGTGCTCCGTATGAACAGTGGCGATTGTTTGCAGGTAAGCTTTCAAAACCTTCTCTCGCCGAGCCCTCTCAGCGACCAACCGGCGACCCGCTCGGCCGGCGTGCATGCCATGGGAATGGAACTGGTCGGCAGCATGGCGTCTGATGGATCAAACGTGGGACAGAACGCACCCAGTTTGGTGGGCCCAAACGGCTCGGCCGTATACACCTTCACCGCAACGCGTGAGGGCAACAACCTAATGTACAGCTCCGCGGCCACGACCGGGGGCGAAGGCAATAGCGGTTCGTTGGCCATGGGCCTCTTCGGCAGCGTCAACGTCGAACCGAAGGATGCCGAGTGGTACCGCTCGCAACTTACCCAGGCGGAAATGGCGATGGCCACCGTAGGGACTACGAATGCTGGTCAACCGATCATCGACTACGATGCGGTTTACCCGAAGGACCACCCCAAAGCCGGTCAGCCAATTCTCAAGATGTTCGATGGCAGTTCGATAGTCCACACGGATCTGAACGCCATCATCACCGGCCCAGGCAGGGGACGATTTCCAGCTGGCACTTATCCCCCCAACAAGACCGAACCCGATCGCGAGCAGCCTTTCCGTGAATTTACCGTCGTGTATCACGATGAGATTCAGGATATTCAGGCGTTTCCGCAGTTTCGCGACAAGGTGCTCAGTCACACGCTGCAGAGTGTGTCGGATAAATTTGCGATTAACTACGGCACTGCCGGCGCCGGTGCTGAGATTCTTGCCAATCGACTTGGCGTAGGTCCGATGCATGCTTGTGCCGAGTGCAAATATGAAGAGTTTTTCCTGTCTTCATGGGCGGTCGGCGATCCGGCACAGGTGGTTGACGTCCCGGCGAACACTACCACCGCCGACGGGACGTTGATCCTTGGACCAAAGGCCAACAAGGTCCTGTATCCTGACGACCCGTCCAATGTGCATCACAGCTATATTGGTGATCACGTGAAGATGAGAGTGGTCCACGCCGGCACAGAGCATCATGTTCATCACTTGCATGCGCACCAGTGGTTGCAAACACCTGATGACGATAACTCAGCCTACCTTGATAGCCAGGCATTGGGACCCGGCTTCTCCTTCACTACCGAGATAACTCACGGCGGTTCGGGCAATCGCAATCAGACCGTGGGCGATTCGATTTTTCACTGCCACTTCTACCCGCACTTCGCCCAGGGTATGTGGGAACTGTGGCGCTCGCACGATGTCTTTGAAGCAGGTACGGAAATCGACGAAAAAGGCGTTCCCGTCCTCGGTGCCCGCGCGCTACCTGATGGAGAAATAGCAAAGGGCACGCCGATCCCGGCGCTGGTACCCTTACCCACGATAGCAATGGCGCCGATGCCGACGGTAACTGTGCCTGGCTATCCCTTCTTCGTCGCGGCCGTTGCCGGTCACCGTCCCCCGAAAGCCCCGCTCGACACCATTGACGACGGCGGTCTGCCCCGTCACATCATCACGGGTGGCACTACACACCACGTTGAGACTCGTCTCGACTTCAGCAAAGAACTCTTGACGGCCGTGGCCCAGGCGATTCCGGAGACCGGATCTCCTTTGGAAGTGGCCGCCATGCAGTACCACGAAGTGCGCCTGCATCCGAGTTTTACCCCTGAGGGAGATGCTGCGGATTTCGTTCTCAATGGTTTGCCTCGTCAGCCGGGAGCGCCCTATGCCGACCCATGTGTCGACGATAAGGGTAATTCCGTTGGTAAGCCGCGTATTTACAAAGCGGCAGCCTTTCAACTGGACCTCAAAATAAATAAGGCCGGTTGGCATTTCCCGCAGTCGCGCATTTTGTCGCTCTGGGAGGACGTTGCTCCAACCAAAGCCGGCACCAAACCGCCGGAACCATTTTTCTTCCGCGCTAATACTAACGACTGCATCACCTTCCACCATACCAATCTGGTCCCCGGCGTCTACGAACAGGATGACTTTCAAATTCGCACGCCGACCGACATCGTGGGCCAGCATATTCACCTCGTGAAGTTTGACGTCACGGCGTCAGACGGCTCTGGTAACGGCTTCAACTATGAAGACGGGACCTTCAGTCCGGATGAGGTGCTGGAGCGCATCGCTGCCATTCGCGCAGAGAATGGTTGCAAAGCCCTGGCAAATGATCAGCCGGGTTCCGACCTAATCCAGTGCCCCAAGGCACGGGCCCATCCATACTTCGGCACCCTCGGCGCTCAAACAACCGTGCAGCGCTGGTTTGCCGATAACACACTCAACAACAACGGCGTGGACCGCACGCTGCGCACCGTCTTCTCCCACGACCACTTCGGACCTTCGTCGCATCAGCAGGCCGGTCTCTATTCCGGTTTGGTGATTGAGCCGGAAGGTTCGCTCTGGAAGCATGCTGAGACGGGCGCCCTTTTGGAAGGACGTTTGACTGATGGCGGACCAACGAGTTGGCAAGCGGTCATTCAAACGACTGACCCGACGAAGACTTATCGCGAATTCCTCTTCGAGTTTGCTGATTACCAACTGGCCTACCAGGCTGGTTTTGGAGTCGGCGCGAATGGCAAGCCCATCGCCGATCCTGTCCATGTGATTAATCCGCCGATCAAGAACGACGACGTGGACATCGAATTCATCGTGGAAAACGGTATGGTCTGTCCTGGCGGTGTTCCGGCGCCTTGTCCAGAAGCAGTTTCCGCTGCTGACCCAGGCACATTTAGCGTCAACTACCGCAACGAGCCGGTGCCATTCCGCGTTCGTGATCCACAAACCAACCAGCAGGCCAGCGGCGCCGCGGGTGACTTGTCAAAGGTTTACAAGTCAAACATTCAGCGCGCTGATCCGCTGTTCAACGTGCAGCCCAGTTTCTATCCACCGTTGACCAAGGGTGTGCAACCGGGCGATCCGTTCACCCCGCTCCTCAGGGCCTATGAAAATGACCGGGTTCAGATTCGTATCCTGGTGGGAGCGCATGAAGAGACTCAGACGATGACGATTAACGGCCATAAGTGGCTTCGCGAGCCGGGCACTCCTGACGATCCTCTCGCAGTCAACAACTCTGGGTACCGAAACTCCCAGACGGTTGGCATCTCCGAGCACGGCGAGTTCCTAACCGGCAAAGAATCGATCATGGGCAACCGGCCTTTCATCGATTATCTTTACCAGAACAATGCCTCGGTTGATGGACAGTGGAATGGTATCTGGGGAATTCTCAGAGTCTATAACGGCAAAGTCGAAAAGCCATTCGATCTGAAAACACTGGCCAGCAATCCGGAGGGTGCGAAGACGGCGACGAACGACACAGAGTTCCCGACGGATCCAGCCTTCCCAACCGGTGCAACCGACATCATGGATACGACAGACGAGTCTGTCCCGAACGATTCAGAGGTTGTGCCGCGCAGTGAACTCGAGAAGGACACTGCGGCCAAGTCGCTTCCGACAGATAAGCCTGTAGTCAGGTCGCTGCCTACCGATTACGCAACAGGGACAACCTTCGCAACGGGTATTTGTCCGGGAGATGCTCCGAAAAGGAACATCAGCGTGACAGCGGTTGACGCTTCGGCGTTAGCGGGCGGCAAGCTGATCTATAACAGCCGAGCCGGAAACGGCGGAGCCCTCAATGATCCAACTGCGATCATGTATTTCCGCAGCGATGACATTGACGCCAATGGCATGGTCAAGGCAGGCGTGCCAATCGAGCCACTGGTCGTGCGGGCCCAGGCCGGCGAGTGCATCAACTTCACGCTGAAGAATGCCCTGTCCAAAACACCGGCGGATCTCGACGGCTATAACACCATGCCGAACCTGATCTACCACTTCAATGCCAATCAGGTGGCTCCTTCGAACCAGGTTGGTTTGCACCCACAGCTGCTCGCTTACAATGTGGTAAACAGCGACGGGAAAAACGTGGGCAACAATCCCAACCAGACTGTTGGACCAGGCGGCGTGGTTAAGTACAGGTGGTACGCCGGCGACGTCCAAATAGATGGCGACAGGCGCAAGGCGACGCCGATAGAGTTCGGGGCGACCAACCTGATCTCATCCGATCCGATCAAGCACAGCAATAAGGGCGCGGTTGGTTCATTGATCATCGAGCCGCAGGGTTCAACCTGGATTGAAGACGCCGGCTCGCGCGCTCAGGCAACAGTAAGCAAACCTGATGGCACTTCGTTCCGTGAATTCGTGGCCCAGTTCCAGACTGACATCAACTTGAGGTTCGAGGATGGAACACCGGTACCACTGGTTGCCGGGGAAGAGGACAGCGAAGACTCGGGGCATAAAGCCATCAACTATCGCACGGAGCCACTGTGGAAACGCATGGGCTACGCGCCGGAAACTCCGCTGCATATAACGCGGACCTTCGACTTCACCAACGTTCTCAGAAACCTACAGGTGGGAGGCGATCCGCAAACTCCGGTGTTCACGGCCAAGGCTGGACAAAACGTCCGGTTCCGAGTCCTGAGTGCAAATGGACACGGCCGCTCAATAGCTTTCCAGGTTCACGGACACTATTGGCAGGAAGAGCCGTACACCAATAACTCGAAGGAGATTGGCAACAATCCTCTGTCGGAGGTCAAAGGCGCCCAGTACGGGGTTAACCCCTCGTCTCACTTTGACATAGTTCCGACTAACGGTGCTGGTGGAATTCGCATGATTACGGGCGACTACCTGTATCGGGACCAGATGTCATTCAAGTTTGATGGCGGATTGTGGGGATTGTTCCGCGTCAATTAATTAACTCGTCTCGGCTGCGTTAAATCGCAATGGGACTTTTCAAGAGTGCAGCTTGCAACCATGCAGGCTGCACTCTTTCCTTTAGCAGTCGTTGCTTTGGCGCAGGTCCCACCCGCTACCGAGGCTGTGAAAACGCAGCGATCAGATTCAGCCTGAAGGGCTGGCAGATAGTAGCGGGTGGTCGCAGCGTAGCGTAGACCACCGGACAACAAACGAAAATGATTTTCCACCCAGAAAGGGTGGCAGAAAACGGTGGCACCCTTCCAGGGTGCGGGAAACCGCTCGCTTCGTTCCGGTGGTCTGCGCCAGGCTTCGACCACCGGCTACTATCTGCCAGCCTTTCAGGCTGAAGATGTTCTCGCTACGTTTCCACACAGTCTCTACCGCGTGGCGATACTGACTTCATGGGACCCCCATAGTGACTGCTAGAGAAGTCTGGGTAGATTCCCACACTCTCGCGGGATTCTTACTCTGCCCCTCTCTCACAAAGTGATTCACCATGAGTCACTAAAAGCCAACCATGATCTACGCTGAAACATAGTTTGACGGCTTTCGGAGGAAAGCTATGGAAACGGGGTTGAAATCGACGCTGTTTCAAGCTTGCAGGTAGCGGGCACAGTGTTTGCTCTGGAACCAAGTGCACTAAGAGGATCTAGATAGAAGTTGCAGAAGCGGGGGCCCATCTTGCAAGTCTCAGTAGTACAGATCCGATGAAGCAACGATGAATGCAGATGAAGAAGTTCACTATGAAAAGCGCGATGAAAACACCATCCTTCTTACTACCTGCTTCATGACCTTCATTGTCGGCATCTTTGTCCTCGCAGTCTAAGCATCGATCAAAAAGGTTTTTCTCAGCTACCACTCCCTGGCGGGTAACTCAGACAGGGCAGCGGTCAGTCGACCGGCACACTTGGAAGGATAGACATGAAGTCGGACTCAGAATCAAAACCAGTATTTCGAACCAGTGATCTTAATCTCTCGAGCTTCCTGCGTTGCCGCGGACTGAACATTGAAGAATTAACACGCCAGGACGGAAAGACCAGCTTCGTTTTTGCTGATTCAAAGGAATTGCGCGATGCCGTTCTCGACTATGCAAATGACGGGCGAGTAGCAGTACGCACTTTTTGCGGCACGATGAGAGATCTAAAGGCCATCACAAGATAACCAGTAACGCGGCAACACGATCCGCAAGCAGAGGACCATGATGAACCTAAATTCTATTCAAAGTTTTGACGCCAGCACCAAATCGGAAACGAAGTTGGCCCAACGGATCGTCTACCTGGCGAGCGTCTGCGTCCTGATGTTCGCCACGGTTGCAACGCGGGCACAAGAGCCGGCAAAGGCGGTGCAGGAGAAGCAGTCAAGTTCGGCGGCCAAGCCTGCGCCTATTCAGAAGATTGTCGAGCAGGGAATTGCCATTGAGTTCACGCTCGATCCGCCGAAGTCCAGGACGAAATTGATGGCCGGCGAAGATGCAACCGTCAGCTTCAAAGTTACTGACAAGACAACCAGCACACCCGTCAAAGGGTTGGGCCTCTCCGTCTGGATGAGGCTGCGAGGTAAGGAAGAAGAGGCGCCTGACGCGCGCCAATGCAGAGAGACGATTCAGTCTTTTGTGCAGGGCAGCATGCGGGCGCGGCCCGATGTGGACCTGAATTCTTACTACCTCCTTACTTTGAATAAGAGCGCTGACATCTCCGTTATCGATCCATTGCTCAGCTACGGCGGCAGCAAGCTGCTCACCCTCGTGATGTTGAGGAGCCCAGGCGAGGACTGGGTGCTCAGTGGCGACGGCGAAAAACTCTTCGTGACCATGCCCCTCATCAATCAGGTAGCGGTGATCGACACGCGGAGCTGGCGGGTGACGTCGTACATCGACACAGGCGTCAAGCCCACGCGAATTGCCCTGCAGCCAGACCAGAAATATTTGTGGGTAGCCAACGATGGCAACGGACGTGACCCCGGCAGTGTGACCGCGATCGATACCTCCACCCTGAAAGTCGCAGCCGAGATCCCCACGGGCGCCGGACATCACGAGACTGTGATTAGTAGTGACAACCGCTACGTTTTCATTTCAAACCAGGTGAGCGGCACGCTTTCGGTGATCGAGGTGCCAAAGCTCGCGAAAATTAAGCAAATCAACGTCGGCGCCACACCCGTTTCGATGGCGCTCTCGCCGTTGAGCAAGGCGATCTACGTGGCGAGTGAAACTGAGGGGACCATCACTGTAGTAGATGAGCAGAGCCAGAAGATCTTAGCGCGAATGAAAGGGAAGCCCGGCCTACGCTCGGTTCGTTTCGCGCCCGGCGGTCGCTATGGTTTCGCCCTCAACACCAAAGAGAACACCGTGCACATTATCGACGCGGCAACCAATAAGGTGCTTCGTGATGCGAGGGTTGGTAAAGCCCCTGATCAGATCATGTTTAGTGACACGTTTGCTTTCGTCAGATCGTTGGGAACGGAAAGCGTAGCAATGATTCGCCTCGCGACCATCGGCTCAGACGTTGAAGTGACCGAGTTTCCCGGCGGCCAGGCGGCCCCCGAAAAAGGTTCTCCTCCGATTCACGCAGATTCAGTCGCGCTGGCCCCCGAAGGTAATGCGGTCATCGTCGCGAACCCGGCGGACAAGGTGCTCTATTACTACAGCGAAGGGATGGCCGCGCCGATGGGTAACTTCCAGAACTACCGTCGGGAGCCGCTGGCCGTGCTGGTGGTCGATCGCAGCCTGCGCGAAACCACCTCCGGCGTTTACTCCACCTCCGTCAAGCTGCCGGCCAGCGGAAAGTACGACGTCGTTTTTCTGGCAGACTCTCCGCGCATCACCCACTGCTTCGAGGCGTCGGCCCAGCCGAACCCGGCCATGAAGGAAGAGCAGCAAGTCGCCTTGCGGATCGAGTATCAAACGGACGACGCGAAGCTGGCCGTGGGGCGCGATTTTCCGTTCCGGTTCAAACTGATCGACACAGCAACCAACAAACCCAAGGACGATTTGAAGGACGTGCGAGTGCTGACTTACTCCGGGTCCTGGCAGAGACGCGATATTGCGAAGTCGCTCGGGAATGGGATTTACGAAGTCAAACTTAATGTGCCGGAATCCGGCTTCTACATGATGTTCGTCGAATCCGCCTCGATGGGTTTGCGTTATAGGGAGTTGCCCAGTGCGACGCTCCAGGCGACAGACGCGAACATCGCCCCCGCGGCCCTGGGCCAATCGAAAGCCGCCGGCAAACCGTAACGCGTCGGCTGCTGCGTAGATGGGTCATTTAGAAATGGAGACGAACGAAATGAACAAGCAAGCCATGACGGGAACGCCCGCGCTGCGTTCCGGCAAAAATTTTCACCGGGCACTATTGTTGGCCCTTCTGGCATGTGCCTGGCCGCTGACTGCTGCACGCGGGCACGTTCCCCAGGCGCGGCTTCAGAAAAGCGAGGTGCAAACTGCAAAGCCAGAATACGTGTGTCCGATGCATCCTGAGGTTAAGTCGAGGAAACGGGGCAAGTGTCCGAAGTGCGGAATGGCGCTGAGGCTTGCATCGAGTGATAAGGGTGCTGCTTCGGCGGTAAATGTGGATGCGAGCCTGGATGGTCACGGTGGCACAGCAGAAAGCGCGACGACGGCGTCGCAACCGCCCGCCACGTTGGACCCCGACCGGATATCAACGATAAAGGTGAATATCCCCGACATTGAAGTCGTGGACCAGGAAGGCAAGAAAGTGCATTTCTACTCCGACTTGATCAAGGGCAAGACCGTAGCGATCAACTTCATCTTCACTACCTGCACGACAATCTGCCCACCGCTCGCCGCGACTTTTGCCCGGGTGCAGAGAGAAATGGGAGACAGAGTCGGCAGGGATGCCCACTTCATTTCCATCAGCGTCGATCCGGTTACTGATACACCCGAGCGGTTGAAGGCCTGGGGGGCCAAGTTTCGCGCCGGGGCAGGCTGGACGTTTGTAACTGGCGGCAAAGAGGAGATAGACAACTTGCTGAACGCCCTGGGAGCCTCCGTGGGGCGAAGAGAAGACCACTCGCCGACCGTCATCATCGGCAACGATCTGACTGGCGAATGGACTCGCGCTTATGGTCTCGCTAAACCGTCGCAGCTGGTGGCGCTAATCCATAAGGTGACGGAAGGGAAACGGGCCGAGTCTTTGGTAAAGGAGTCGCCACAACGATGAAATCAAGATTCTCAAGTCGAACCGTCGCGGTATTCGCAGTCGTTTTCGTCTCAGCGTTTGCTGGTTTTGCTCAAGGTCAGCCGCCTGCGGGGAGGCCGGTACCCCCGGCTCCGTCGTCCTTGCAAAACCTGACGCAACCGCAACTGTCACCGGACGCAAAGACGACGTCACCCGCCGAGAAGTATTTCTCCGATGTTGAGTTGATCAACCAGGACGGAAAGAAGATGCGTTTTTACAGCGACGTCCTCAAGGGCAAGGTGGTGATCGTCAACACATTTTTTGCCACCTGCACCAGCGTTTGTCCGCCGATGAACAGGAATATGGAGAAGATTCAGGAGGCCCTCGGCGATCGGCTCGGTAAAGACGCCTTCCTCGTCTCGATTAGCGTCGATCCCGAGATGGACACGCCTCCCCGACTCAAGGAGTACGGGCGCAGATTTCATGCTCGTTCGGGTTGGATCTTTCTCACCGGCAAAAAGGAAAACCTCGATTGGGCACTCTACAAGCTTGGGCAGTACGTCGAACAAAAAAACGATCACTCGACCATCATCATCATTGGCAATGAGCCCAAGGGACTCTGGAAGAAAGCAATCGGTCTGGCTAAACCCAATGAGCTGATCGCGATCGTCGAAGATGTATTAAATGACCGGTAACGGTGACCAAAATGATTACCAAAACTCTCAAACTCATCATAATTCTGCCCAGCGTAGTCGCCGGCGTCCTCAGCGTAACCCAATATTCGGCGGCGGTTTCATCGGCAGATCCAACCTTGTTGCAGGCCGCAGTAAGGGAAGGCAAGCAAGGCAAAGAGGAGCTCCGTGCTCTAACTCCTCAGGAAAAGCGTGGCAAGGCTTTCTATCTGAGAAGTGAAAGTTCGACCGGGCAGGAGATCACCGCGTTTATCGGCGAGGTTGATGTCCCTGCCTCGACGGTGCCCTGTGGCGGTTGTCACGGAGCGAGGGGAGCAGGGAAGGCCGAGGGCGGTGTAATCGCAGGCAATCTCATCTGGTCCAATTTGATCAAGTCTTATGGCCACACTCACGAGGGTGGACGGAAGCACGCCGCCTTCTCCGAATCTTCATTTATTCGGGCGTTGACGGCGGGAACGGATCCCTCCGGTAACAAGATGTCGGTGGCCATGCCGACTTATCGTTTGCCCCAACAGGATATGGCTGACCTGATAGCCTACCTGAAACGGATTGAGACGGACCGCGATCCGGGGTTGTCGGAAACCAGCCTCGTCCTCGGAACAGTCTTGCCGGACAAAGGACCGCTGGCAGATATGGGCCAGGCAATGCGCGAGGTGTTGCAGTCTTACTTTGACGAGGTCAACAGCAACGGCGGAATCTACAATCGCAAAATTGAATTACGCGTGGCAGCCGTTGCCGGAGACGCAGCGTCGACTGTCGCCAACACGAAGCGCTTGATCGAGGATGACCAGGTATTTGCAATTGCCAGCAGCCTGACCGCCGGCGCCGACGAAGGCATGGCCGCACTCAGCCGGGAGGCCGGGGTGCCGCTGGTCGGTCCTTCAACTCTCCTCCCAGAGAGAAACTTGCCATTAAACCGCCATGTTTTCTACCTGCTGTCAGGTCTAAACGAGCAGGCTCGAGCGCTGGCTAACTTCGCCGCAAAAAGGATGGATCCGCAGAAGTCTCGGGTCGCCATTTTGTGCCCCGATGCCGTTTTGAACCGGCGGATCGCCGACAGTGTCGAAGACCAGGGCAAGAAAAACGGCTGGACCAGGGTGTCCAGAATCTATTACCAGCGCGAGCGTCCCAACCCGGCACAACTCGCTGCCGAATTGAAGCAGCAGGGAGTGGATACGGTCTTCTTCCTTGGTCCCCCCGGTGAAGCGAGTGCTCTATTCAAGGCGGCCGAGGGAGCCAATTGGCTGCCATCGATTTACGCATTAGGCACGCTGGCCGGAAAAGCGATTACCGAATCCGTCCCAGTGCAGATGAAAGACAAGGTCTTCCTGGCGTTTCCGACAGTTCCGACGGACGTCTCCGATGCCGGCGCAGCGGAATACAACGCCTTGCTAAAGAAATACAGCCTTAAACCCTCGGCCCATGATGCAGCCCGGTTTTCCGCGTTTGCCGCCGCAAAAATATTGGTGGAAGCGCTGAAACTTGCCGGCAAGGATTTAAGCCGCGAGGGACTAATGACCGCTCTTGAGGGGCTTTACGAGTTCGACACCGGGTTGACGCCAAAGATTTCTTTCGGGCCGAACCGGCGCATTGGGGCTCTGGGCGCATACATCGTGACCATCGACCCCGAAAAGAAATTGTTCCCTGCGAGTGTGGAATGGACCTCAACCGACTAAAACCTCTGTGTAGCCTCAGTGTTCTCTGTGCCTCTGTGGTGAGTCTTTTCTTAGTAAGTTCACCACCAGAGACACGGAGGACACAGAGGATGCACAGAGAAACACGAATTACGTATGGCGAAGGAGAGAGATGATGAGTAGACTTTTAAATATCCTGTTGGTTTCGGCACTGGCTGGCACGCCAGTCACCTGGGCCCAAAGCCCGCGTGCGGTGAGTAACAAAAATACAACCAAAGCGGAGGCTCCGGTTACGCCGGGCGCGGCTCAGAGCCCGAAGACGGAAGAGGACTGCGGCTGCGAGTCGCAGGTTTTGCCCGAGGCCTTCGCGATCGTCAACGGCGTTCGCATCAGTCGCAAAGATATCGAGGACCAGTTAAGAGGGCCGCGCGTCCAACTCCAACGCCAGGTCATTGAAGCACGCAAGCGTGAGCTCGACCTCCAGGTCAATTCAAAACTGGTGGCGCTGGAAGCTGCCAGGCGCTCAGTCAGCGTCACCAAACTGCTCGAAGTAGAGGTTGTGAGCAAAGTCACGGAGCCCACCGAAACCGAGGCCCGCGCCTTTTACGAACAGAACAAGAAACGTATCGAGGGTGAATTCCCGGATGTCAGGAACGATATTACTCGATACCTGCGGGACGAGCGTGAGCATGCGGAGGCAAAAAAATTCGCCGAAAGGTTACGCTCAACCGGCGGTAACAAAGTAAAGATCCTCGAAGCCGCTTCGGCACAACCAGCATCAGATCGCGCGCGTGTGTTTGCAACTGTGAACCAGGAGCGGATCACCTCAGCGGATATTGAAGACTCCCTGCGCCCATTGGTCTACGAGGTCCAGCAGCAGATCTACAAGCTGCGACAGAGTGCCTTAGATCTCAAAATCAACGACACGCTGCTGGAACAGGAAGCCCAAAAAAGGAAGATAACGACCGACTCCCTGGTCGTCGCCGAGATCAAACCTATGAACATCACGGAAGAGGCCGCGCGCGCTTTCTATGATCAGAATAGGGAGCGTGTCAGCGGAGAGTTCCCCCAGACCAAAGACCACATCATCCAATACTTGCAGCAGGATGCATTGCGCAAAGCTGAGCTGGCGTTTGTCGAAAAGCTGCGTCGCGTCGCCACCATCGAGACATTCCTGGTAGCACCGCAGCCGCCGGTCTTTAACATTGCGACCGACGACCAGCCTTCGCTGGGCGACGCCGCAGCCCCAGTTACGATTATTGCGTTTACCGACTACCAGTGTCCGAGTTGCGCGAGCACGCAGCCGGTGCTGGAGAAATTGCTCAACGAGTATGAAGGCCGCGTGCGGTTGGTCGTCCGCGACTTTCCTTTGGAACAGCATAAAGATGCGTTTAAAGCAGCCGAGGCTGCTGAAGCTGCTCGCGAGCAAGGCAAATACTGGGAGTACACTGCTCTCTTGTTGCAGAACCAACCGGCGCTCGGTGTTGAGTCTCTGAAGCAGTACGCCGGTAAATTGGGTCTCGACCGCCAGAAGTTTGATGCCGCACTCGACTCGAGCAAGTTTGCGGAGAAAGTTCAGCGTGACCTGTGGGAAGGCGTCGGATACGGCGTCAACTCAACCCCGGCGTTGTTCATCAATGGCCGCCGACTGACAAACAACTCTTACGAATCCCTCAAAGCCGCTACCGAAGCTGCTCTCAAGGCGGCGGCGGATATCTCGTTGCCGACAGTCAAACGATCGGCTGGAAAAGGTTAGTGATGAACTACCAAAGAACCGGCTTGAACGTCCCCTTCAGCGGTCGCTCCGCGGCGAAATCTGTCTGGCTGAGTTTACTGGTCGTGTGCCTTGCATACGCCGGTATTCCAGAGCCGAGCCGCGCCAAGGATGCCAATCCAACATAACACCTCCAAGTATCGGACGACAGCAGACCTCACAAGACGAAAAACAGTCAGGTTCTTTAATAGTACCGAAGGGGGGAGTTACTCGGCGCCCCGAACTCATTACATTCCCACACTTAGCGACGTCGTCATTCCCCGACAAGCCGTCCACGACAAAACTGTTGTATTCATCGGGACTATATTGCGCTTGTGGTAGAGCGTCAGCTTGAGACAACAAGAGGCATGCGGTCCAAGGTTGGCTGACTTGCCAATTTGCGGTTGCTTAGTATAGGTAAGTTCTTTAGTTTGTGAGGTTGCGTACTCTCTAGGAAAAGTCCGCACAATGTCCGCAACGGGTCAGGAGGCTCTTTTGTAAGTCCTTTATCGATGCAACATAGAGACGAGTGCTCTACCACTGAGCCAAGCGGGCAGATGTTTTTGGAAAGGCGCTATGATACAGCAACCTGCTTAGTTTCCACAGGTTTAGCCGCTTCGTCAACCGTTCCCGATATTCCCGATGGTCCCAACATTCCCGAAAAAGAGGCCAAGAATAGGCCAACGCTTGCAATGCGCTGATCAGTAAATATACAGCCCTGTTCTGGGGCGTGGAGGTAGATGTTGAACGACTCAAGGGACTTGTGACCACTATAGGACATGACCAGCGCGACGTTGTTTCCGCTTGCTTCCATCATGTCACTGATAAAGGTATGGCGGAGACTGTGACACGTGAAGCCGTTGGTCCGACCATAGTTCAAACCTGCCACTTTCCCGGCTTTGCGACAGGCCCTCGCTATGGCGTTGTCGAAGGTTGCGGTTTTCGCGCGTGGAAACAACAGTTCCTCATCGGTGAGTCCTTCCTTAATCCGGCGTTGCGCGACTTCTTTGATGCAATCCCATAATGGTAGATCACGCTCGTTTTCCGTCTTCGTTGCGTACAGGCGAAGCTTGCCTTTCGTCCACATGAATTGATCGAGTCGCAAGCGTACGATCTCGTTCAGCCTGCCTCCTGTCAAACGAAGTAACTGAACAACGTCGCCAGCGTCGCGCCATAGTTTAGTGCGCTCCGCACGCCGAGACGGGGCCAAAGGTGGATTTAGTAACGTGTGAACGAGTGTTGCATACTCTGTTAATTCGACAACACGGTGTTCGAATTCTGGTGTGCGATTGACTTTGAGCGTTGGGCGGAGCCAGTTGACTAAGTCAGGCTTTGCTTTTTGTGCTGCCTTCAGCATTCCTTGAACACGGCCGATGAAGACGCCTGCGCTGTTCTTATTTAGCGTTGGACGAAAACAAAGCATTTGGTAGAACTCGCGTAGATCGGTCTCCGTGCACTCGCGAATCAAACGGTTCGGTCCGAAGTAATTCACAAATTCTTGGATGACCTTGCAGTTTGATCTGACGTTGTGGGCGTACTGGTATCCTTTGTCGCGGGCTCGAACTTCAAGATTGCGACGGTAAATGTTGAGAGCTTCTTGGGCAGTGGTCGGCTTACTGCGAATCTCGCCTCGTTCTTCCGCGTCGATATCGTTCATTGCTTGACGCAGATGTCTTTCAGCTTCGGTCTTAGTTGTGAAGCCCTTCTTGCGAAGTCGGACGTTCTTATAGCGCCGCGCGTAGCCGTGGAGGACTTGTCCGCCAGGTCCGGTGTACTGATGAAAGTTCTTCACTACTGCTTCCTTGCGCTGCGACGCAACCGTCCGTTGAACTTGTTTACTAATGCGCTTCATTGCTTGCAGCTCTTTCTTAAGGTAACGGTGAGGAGCAAATAATAGTGATCGAACGTGTCAGTGTTACGAGTTGATTGTCGAGTACTTTCCTGGTAATCGACGTTGGGCGTCTCTTTCCTGTTTCTCCGCGAACGCTAATACCTCTTCGAGAATAAAACGAACCTGAGTAGACCCGTTACGAATCCGCGTGAGGTGTGCTGTGCCGGCGCCACCGTTGAGCACAGTCTTTCTAGAGCAGCCGATAATTTCAGCCACTCGCTTGGCATCAATACGGGTATGTCTTGAAATTAGGCTCATGGCGTTGTGTGTGGCACGTCGTCACTGTCGACCTCATAGCCTGAGGAGGCCGAGTTCTATAGGTGCCCCAGTCTTGCGATCTCTTTCGAAGACTTCGACCTCCGATTGGAGAAGCCGAATTTATTTCTCAAAGCGAACGAGTGAGAGATCTTTACCAAAGCTATTGTCCGGCCTCATTGGCTACTCAGTCCGTTCGCTACGTTCTCCGCAAAGTAGCGTTAGGGCACATTGCGTGCCGCCAGCGCGTTAGTCCCCAGGGAAGTGATCAGCCTATTTTTGTTTTTGCTTACTTTGATTGAGGAAGAGGGCTGGATTAAATTTCATAACCGTTACTGGAAACGTGTTCTTGTCGTCGGAACTCTCCTCAATTCTCATGGTCGTTAGGTTCGCAAAGTCCTTCAACCACTTTTAGGTGTTCGCGGTTGCGGACACTAACGGGTTCAAGGTGTCCTCATCGGCAGTTTGCTTAGCCGCTTATCCATTTCCCAATTAATTCTCGCTGCCGTCAGCAGCGTAATTAAAAAAACACTTCGCCCAAGAAATGCACGTAACCTTGCTGTGCTCGCGAAGACCCCAACTCCCCAGTGAGATTCGGATCACAGTTCCTCAGAAACTCGAAAGAAGTTCTAGCGATCACGATAGCGATCTGATGACGCAAAGTTAAATTTAGAGAACCCCGAACTGCGTGCGGTATAGCTATTGCCAAGCCTGGACCAACCAAGGGAGCAACACAAAGCTTCTATTGGAAAAATTGGTGTTGGTAAGGATGGCACGGCCAGCACAATTCGCGGTAACACAATCCATCCAGCTATTTACGAGTTCTTGGGGAAAAGAATTCTTTCCCGCGAAAGCCTCTCTTTCGGTTCATTCGAGGCGGCTCTGAAGATGGCCTCAGATTGTCGCTCCAGTTACAGAGTGAGCCGCATTTGCCCCAAGCTCGAAACTGCCATGATCTGCTGTCCCCGTAAGGAATAGCTATCTTGCCTCTTTGCGTAATGGTGAAAAATTGCAAATGGGTGGTTGAGTTCCTTATTAAGTCCAGAGCTATGGTTTTCACTTAACCCAGTTAACTAAGGAAGGTACATAAATGTCTAATCTAGATCCTTTGACAGTCGCGACTCCACAACGATCACATCAGGAGATGCTTAGAGATCATAAGCAAATCCTCCAGAACTACTTTGACGCCTTCATCACTCGCGGCTTAAGCCCGAGAACGATAGAGGTCCAACAACGATTCGTCGAACACTGGTTTGAGAAGATTCGTGTTTTCGACGTGAACGGTGAACGTCAGATATTCCTTTGGGAAGTTATGAACCGCTTCGAAGGACGATTGCGTATCAAGGAATTCCTAATGACGCTCAGCACCGTTGATGAGGATGGCCAGCCCTGTCTACGGGCCACGACGGTGAGAGCCTATGCCTCTTTTCTCGAACGCTTGTTCGTCAGGACACTCAACGCGCCATACATAACTGGGATAGAAACAATCTCCTCGAAATACGGCCCGATTGAGAATCCGTTTACCGGCGTCGAATACCCCGTCCATAGCCGCGACCTTTTACGTTCAGAGCGCTTTTTTGTGACTCAGGAGCAAATTCTTAAACTGCTGGTTTTCCTGCGGGAAGTATATCCAGGCCTCATAAACAAGAATTTAACCGTGGCACGGTTGTATGCGGTAGTCATGTTAATCACTGAAACCGGTATGCGTTCGATTGAAGTCCTTAATCTCAACGCACTTGGAGATGACAGAGATATTTTCTATAGCAAAAAAGTGATACAGACGCGCTTCGGGAAAGGGCATAACTCTTCTGGCGCGCAAACGCGCGTGATACCCCTTACCCATCGATCTCAAATTACGCTTATGGAATACGAACGGGTTGTGCGACCACAATTCCGCAACCAATCGAATGAGCCTTCTCTGTTCCTGACTCTGAAGGGGACTCGCCTCTCTTACGGAACTCTTCGCGATGGCTTTAGCCGACTTATCGTGGCTGCTCGCAATCATGGTGTTGATTTGCCGCCTAAGCTGACAATCCATGATCTTCGGGCAAGTTTTGCAACCAACTTCCTCGAGGAAAACCCCGAGAAATTCTGGAGACTAATGGAGCTGCTCGGACATGTGAGCCCATCTTCAACGTGTCTTTACATCAGGTCGAGGGGCGATAACAGGGTCGGAGCCATGAAACAGGCGCGCAAGTCCCACGCTGGTAGTGGCGGCATGACTACGCGGGTCTATAACACATAGACGAGGGGATACAGTTGTGTGGAAACTTAAAGATTACGTGGAGCAGACTCATAAGCTGAAGACGGCAGGTCAGCTCCAGGTATTTATCGAGGACAAGGTCGGAGTGAAAGTGACCGTGCAAACTATCAGGGCACTCTTGCGAGGACCGGCCGCACCTCGCCGAGAAATGGTTCAACTGTTGTGCGACGCTCTAAACTGCCATTCGGACGCCTTCTATGTTTTCAATCCAAATTCAGCGAGAGCACAGCAATGGTCTAAGGAGCGAGCGGAGGGCAAGAAGTCGTCACGCCTCTACGAGCCGAAAGGTGCGAAGGTCGTGGACACCGTCCTGGAAACACTACTGTCCAGCAATGATAAGAACGCTGGGAAACGAAAGTCATTACGTGCGACTTTCACCGACCCTAGAACGCTTTACAAAGACGAATCAAGATCCAAGGAGAAACTTATTTGAGCTCGTCAAAGACTGGAAGTTACGCCGTCGGGGAGTGCAAGCGCTGCCTCTTGCGCCGAAGGAGCGTGCTGAGCGCTCAGATGATTTGCGACCCTTGCTATAGAAAAGAGCCCAAGGCCAAGTGCACCCTGTGTGGCGAACAAAAGCGGTTCGTTATAGATGGGAGTGGAGTTTGCCGTGAGTGCACTAGCAGAACCACGCCGCCCGCTAACATAGAATGTGCTACGTGCGGAAAGAAGAAACCGCCGGCAAAACCATCAGGCGTGTACTGTAAGCCATGTCAGAAGAAGGTCAATTTCGGTAGCGGTATATGCTCACGCTGCGGAAAGGACAAGCCGTATTTACAAAAGACGGACAGACTCTGTAATAGCTGTAACTTAAATCGTTACCTGCCGAAACAACTGCGAAGATATGTTGAAACGGTAATCATCTCGAGCGAGTACAACCTCAGCCTATTTCAACGGCTCACGGCGCTGATCAACTGGGAGAAAGTGGATGTACACGTTTACAACCGCTTCCTGCGTTTTGGCAGATTCCTCCAAAGTCATAAGTTCGAATCTCCTCTTACGTGGGAAGCTATCCTTAAATTGAAGGCCGACTTACCGGGAGCAAAGCTTCAACCTGTGCGGTCTTGTCTCGATCAACTCGGCGACCTGCTGATAGATCCAGCAGTAGATGAGACGATCGAGGCCACAAAGAAAAGAATTAGGCCGCCTATTGTGATTTCACAATTCCAAGCGGATGACGTGGCAGTACTGCAGAGGTACGATTGTTGGCTCCGTTCCGAGCGAAAGGATACGTCCACTGTGAGGCGCAACCACTTCCTGACGTTGGCGAATCTCTGGCGGTGGGGCTACAGCCGAGGATTGACTTCGATCGCGAAGGTTGAGACCGCCCATGTAGAAGAATACCTACATACGATAGCACTGAAATGGAGATGCAAATCCTGTGCTTTTACAAAAGCCTTGAACACCAGAGGTGAGACCTCTCCGATCATCTGTGAGAATTCAGAGTGCCGCGCGCTGAATTCTTACGAGAAAGTGATCCGTTGTGCGGAAGAATCCGTGCAAGGCTACCGCAGTAGGTTGCGCGTCTTTTTCGGCTGGCTAAAAAATGTGGAACAAGGAATCGAAATAAACCCTGCGCCGCCCTTGATGAAGAACAAGAGGAAGAAAGGCGCGAGAGGAACAAGAAAAACCATCTTGACCATTCAGTATTATGAGTGGGAATTAATCTACGCGCTCTTGATCGCCATTGAAAGCCAAGACATACCGACCGAAGAGGCAATGGTTCTTTATCTCATCCTCCACCACGCATTTTCTTTGGTGGAACTCAAGACTGTAAGAATACCGCTGCAGTGTCGGCCCAAAACCCTCGGCTCGGAATCGCGCGAGCCGTTGGAAGATGTTCTCGCTCTTGAGTGGCAGCTTCGGGAACTTTCAAGGCAAAGACAATCTCCAGGTCGGACTGGTGAAATTCTTGCGCTCGAGCCCTCAGATGAACCTTGGCTCCGGGATTTGGTCAGGCGATTCGTACAAGAACGCAATCAAAAACTAAGAGATCCAAATAACCCGTATCTTTTTGTTGGCACCGAATGTAGCCCTCGCAGCGGACAGGTGAGCGACAACTATTTTAAGCGCCTGATCGAGAGGGCAACGGCCCGCGTTACTGGAAGGGTTTGTACGGTCAGAACATTGTGTAAGAGTTCTAGGCTTCTCTATTCGGAGTTTGGGGGGTATGAAGGCTTTCAGCATTTGCAGAAGCTCGGTTTGGGAAAGGGCTATGCATGTTCTTACGCATGGGCGAAACGAGTGAGGGTGGTTCCAAAGCAAGCCAATCGAACCAGAAAGGGGGAGAGTCGAGTATCGAGTCTAACGGTTCCACCGATAGATGTTTTCGGTATTCCAACCGACCTTGAGCCCGAGTTGCGTAAGGATTAGAAACGGGTCAGAGCTGCGCCTAGCAGCTCCTATATACCTTCCAGCCGCAGCGAGGAAGGCGGTCAAGGGCGGAGCGAACGGTTTTGTTCGTTCGCGGAGTTTATCGAAGCGTAGCGAAGACCCTTGACGGCCGCCGCAGCGAAGGCTACTGCGGCGGATAACTCTCAGTATTTGAAACCTGAGGAGCAATATTCTTGTCTGAGATGTATGTCAGCTTAGCCAAGATATCTGACTGTATGAATTCCACGAGTCTTCCAATCGAGCGCCAGCCCCCGGCGGGGGCGTTAGCGAAGTGAGCACTGCGAGGAGCGCCGAGCGGGCGAGTGAAGCGGGCGCAAGGGGGAGATTAGATTAAAGGCGAGGCGTCTCGATAACAGAGATTACGTCCGGGCGCCTTTCCTGGGCGCGAGCTTTTGGAGGACGTAATCCGCTGTTATCGGATGACCGTCCTAGACAGAGGCGATGGGCTTTTTCGTCGCCGAGGTCCTAAATGTTCGAGGGCGGTCGCAGGGGCGTTTGCCTGCGGCGCAGGAGAACTGGATGGGGGGGCAATCTAATTGAAGCTCTGGGGACTCAAGAGCTTTGAGGACTCATCACATTAGAGGTTTTTAGCGATGAAAAAGACGACTATGCATAGCGCGTCCAAGAACGTGGAATACTCTGGGGAACATGAAGAGACGGGCTAGCGAACTCAGCCCATTTGGGTGTGGAAGGTATGAAATTCGAAGCACTAGCGATGTGGAAGGATCGGAGTGGGCCATTAAATCTATTTCAGGTGGCCCTAGTGGCCCACGGCCGCTCAGGCCTGAGGGCTCTAATAACTCAGTGTAAAGTTCTCACCAGTACTTGTTTAGATCCCGTCGCAAGTCATTTCTTTTTGGCTTTAGATCGCGAGACGTTCTTTCTTTTTGTTCCCTCGCTCGTTGGTCTCGCTGGCAGCGCAAGAGGTAAGTCCAGCTCATCATCAATCAGTACGTCGACGTAAACTCCGGCCACTCTGGCATAACTCAGTAGCACGAGTAACGGTGGTTCGCGCACGCTCCGTTCGTAAGCAGAGATTCTTGCCTGTGTCAGATCATCCTCAAGGCCCAGCAGTCTGATCAATTCATTTTGGGACAATTCCAGGGTAACTCGTATTTGAGTGAGCTTCTCGGCTAGCCGCTCAGGCGTGGTTCGTGATGCTTGCCCCATCAGGATTGACCTCCTGACAGAACAATTCCTAGCCCAGATTGTTTGCTCGCAAGCCCAAATGGGCTTACTATTAGGTTGAGCGTTTGTGCCGCGCGGGAATACCGTGTTTCAGCATTCCGTGAAGCCGTAATCATGCGAGATGTTTTTTCTCTCTGCGCATGTATCAGGCACAAACAGCGAGACGCTGTGACTATTTAAGATAACAAAGTGGTCAAGCTAGGTCTATCTCTTTTCAGGGAGCGGAATGGTGCGGTCCAATGCAAACGATGAATCGAAACGGAAGAAGAAGCTGCTGATCTATTTGGTGATCGGCATTCTTGTTTTCGTCTTCATCATTATTCCATCAGTTACTCTCAGCGGCCTTTGGGTTTCGGTTCGGCAGAAGAGAGCGGAGCGCCCTGCCCAGATCAAGGTGCCTAATGTTGTTGGTCAGGATTATCGTAAAGGCGAAGCCATGCTCAAAGAAAAGGGATTGGGAATGCAAGTGCTGGCGACACGCTCCGATCAGAGCCAGCCTGTCGATATTATCTTGGATCAAGTTCCTCGAGGAGGCGAGAGCGTTGATTTGGGCTACACCGTCGGGGTTATGATCGGCGGCGTGTCGGCAGAGAAGGGACTCCCCCAAAGGTGACCGTGGCAATCCGACAGGGAAGCGAACTAACCAGCCTATGAACTTCGGCGTAAGCTCATTACGGAATTCCACAGACTAATCTTGGATTAACTCACGGCGAGTGACAACTACGTGGTAAACCTCGTCTTACCTAGTTCTGGGCCGCCGGAACTACCGCTGGAAAAAGATTGTCACAAGAGGTCAAGGAAGACTCAAATTGCAAGTGTTGACTCGACGGCCACCGTCGATCCTCAGCGTCCTACGGAATCGAGCGATCAAACAAAACGCATCCCAGCAACCATGATTAATGTCTTCAACGTTTTTTAGGCACACTACTATCGTGCTGCCATGAGGCGGCCTTCTGCTTAGTGTTGAATTACCAAAAAGCTGTCGGGTAACTGCCGAAAGAGTAGCGAGTGTAGAGTGGATACCTAACAACAGTTCAGCAACTCAGGCTTTCTATAAAGTCAACAAACCGAGCACCGAAAGTAAGGCAGACAGCGCTCCGTCCGATACTTGTTGTTGAAAGCCACTAGTCGGCACATCGCCGGGAACGGACGGTATTTCGCCTGGCGATGTCGCGCCCGTTGTTTGGGTAGGTCCGGCCGGTTCTGGCGAAGTGAAACCGCTTGTCGGGACGTCGCCCGCGAGGGCAGAAACGGAAAGTGCGCATGCCAAGGCTATAGCTGCTAAGAATCGTTTCATGTTGCTTTTGCTCCTTTGAGGTGGTGGCGATGCAAAATTTCTTACATCGAAAAAGACTACAGCAACATCCGCAAGTTCTTGCAAGGTCTTGGTGAGGCAATTAGTATCCGCTTGACCTTGCAAGCATTCTTACACTCACGTTGAAGGGGCTACTCATCATGAAGATATCCTCCCCCAAGCTGGACACCTCGCACCTAACCGCCAATGCAGAAGCAATCCTGAGGTGCCACACCGCACTGGAACTGAGGGATAAGGGTGATTACGAAGGTGCAAAGGAGGTAATGCACCCGATTTGGAACCGCGTTGGCCAGCACCCGGAAGTTGCAGCACTTAGTGCCTCAGACTCGGCGGAAGTTCTGGTGTGTGTGGGTGTCTTGACGAGTTGGATAGGCAGTAAGGAAGGTATTCAGGAGGCGCAAGAGATTGCTAAGAATCTCATTAGCGAAGGGATGAGATTCTACGAGTCTGTTGGAGACGTAAAGCAGGTTGCTGCCGCACGAGCAGAAATTGCCTATTGCTATTTTCGTGAGGGCGCCTTGAATGAAGCCCGAATCATGCTAACCGAGGCACTCCAAAAACTGACTACCGCGGGGAACACTAGAGCTAGAGCGCTCCTCAAGTTAACAACAGTTGAGTGGTCAGCTTCGCGCTACAACGTCGCTTTAGAAATTCTTACCAACAATGCCTCTCTATTCAAAAAAATTAGCAATCACACGATCAGAGGAAACTATCACAATGAACACGCGATCGTGCTTAGGCATTTAGCTAAGTCGGATCCTGTGAATAGAGAAAATCTCTTACAACGCGCAATAAGCGAATATAAAAGTGCCGACCGTCATTTTAAGTTGGCCAAGAACAAAGTCTTTCAAGCTACGGTCAAAAACAACCTTGGACTCATCTATTTCAATCTATCTCGCTTCAAAGACGCGTACGACTATATAGCTGAAGCTCGAAGGCTCGCGGTAAGTGTCAGAGATAGAGCCCTGATAGCTCAGTTTGACGAGAGTCGAGCACAGGTGTTGATTGCACAGGGAAAGCTCAAAGAAGCTGAATCCGTTGCTCGCGGCGCTGTTCGCATCTTGGAAAAAAGTGGACAAGATTGCCTATTAGCCGAGGCGCTTACAACATATGGTATTGCCCTTGCTCGGCTCGGAAAGAAAGATCAAGCTCAGTTCAATTTTCAACGCGCCGTCGAGATAGCGCATCAAGTGGGCGCGCTCAACAAAGCCGGACTGGCTGCGTTGGCAATGATTGAGGAGCTGGACGACTTATCTCGAACGACGTTGCAGTCTTCTTTTCATCGCGCCAGCGAGTGGCTAGCTAACGTGCAGAGCAAGGAATTAGTGGCACGGTTCACAGCCGCTGCCAATAAAGTGTATGTCGCTTTGAATCGTGAACTGACATCCGAAGAGGCCACTGATGCCCTCCTCAATAAGCCGTTTGATTTTCATGAGGAAGTATTGAAGCTTGAGAACACGCTAATTCGGCACACACTAACGAAGGTGAATGGAAGCGTTACTCGAGCTGCCAAGCAGCTAGGACTCAGTTACCAGGGCTTGGCTTATATTATTCAGCGTAGGCACCCAAACTTACTGAAAGAGCGTTCGCCCATTCGCCGGCGCTCAACAAAGAAGTGACGCATACAGAACTGGTTCGCCGGCACATTCGACGATCACTGGTGGAACCGGATAGTGCGGCGAAAGCGCCACGTTAAGAGGACAACATGGCGCTGACCGGCACAGCCTCCTGCTGAGAGGCGGGAGTGAGCACAGTGCCGACGAGGCCGCCGCGTGGGTGGGGACGCGGCGGCCCTCATTTTCAGTTCTAATTGCACGTCGCGGATATCAAAAGTTGAGAGGCGGGGATTTGGAACGAAGGGTGCTGCTTTATTTTGCTGAGAATCCTGATAGGACTCGATTTATTTAGCGAAGGGATTTGATAACCTGCTGATGTATCTTTTCGCCGATGGTTTCTTCGTCCAGGCGGATGAAACTAAAGTACCGTTTTTCGAAGGAAGGAACGCTCTATTACATTACCGAGCAGGGCAGAGGGTTTGTCGACAAGTGGCTCAGGGCGGAGAAGCTTGAGTAGACCAGGATTTCGATCACGGGCGCACAACTTAACGAGAGAGGAGTGCTAACGCGGAATTGAAATCTTCGAGGGCTGCCAAGTCGGCTCGTGTTAGTGAAAATGTTCGAACGCCGAGTTCGATGGTTATGGAAGTCGAAGCCGCTAGCATTTGCTTATTGACGTCCGCTGGTACGGGGACGGCGAGATCTTCGTAAGTAACCCAAGCGGTCGGGACGGTAGCAGTGCTTCGCGCAGTTCCGGTCAAAACCACCTTTCCATCTATGGTTATCTTGAATTGTCGTTTGGCTTCGGTGTCGAAACGCGCAGGAAGGCCAGCAATAGATCCAAAGGCAAAGTCGATAGCGGTCGGCAGCTGAGTTAATTTCTCGCCGGGAAACTCGTAAGACAGAATCAGATCTATCTTTTGTGCGCCCTTGGCCAGCGGGAAGTCGCCGCTGCTACTATCAAACACTGTTCGTACTGGCGCCATCACTCGAGAGACATTTGTCTTAACGTAATAAGCAACTAAGGCATTGCCAATCTTATTGACTTTGCTCGGGCGTTCCTCTGTTTGCGCCGAAACAGCAGACGTCAAAATCAATCCGAAAAGAATCACCGCAGCAGAGTTCTTGAATCGTTTCATTGGCATGAGCTATTACGCGGCCAAGCCTCTCCATTAGAAGAGAAGCTGTTGCCTGAGGTTCGCAATGGTTACGGCGTGATTCTGAACGTATACTTCTTCGCGGGTACCCTTAGTGACGTTCTCGTAAGTCTCAGATCCTAAGCCATGGCCGTTCCCCCAAGTCATCTCGTCCCCGACCTCTAGCTCGAAATCGGACAGGAGTTCGATTATGGTGTATCCATCGTCTTCAGTTGCAATGGCTACCATGCCTCGACTTGGATTCATTGCCGCAACGATACCTTTTCTCCGCACTGGTCATCTCCTCAGTCGAAAAGCTTATGTAATCGATCGCGACTTGTTGCGTTCCGCACGCGTGCGAGGATCCTAGCATGCATGTTATGACTGCCAACATATAAGTGGGTGCTATTTCCTGCGGGGAAGCGTGCGCCTGCGAAGCTTGTTGAGAGAGGCTTCGCCTTGCCCGACACGCATTCGATTGATGGCTTCTACTGTTGCTTCGTAGTGATTGAATGCATTCTGAGGCGCGGCAGTCCACATGTCTTGAATTGCATGCCATGCCTTTACTTCTGCTGTGGGCCTAAATTTCCAGTAATCAATTTCGTAACGAACATCCAAGGAATTGTCTCTCTCTGCCTCAGAACACTCCAGATATCGGATCCTTTCCTTCTCAGAAAATCTAGGGTTGTGCGCGGGATCGTCCAGCAACAACGCCGCTGAGGGATGCAGTAGAATTCTCAACCCCTTTACCCCACAGGTTTCAGCGGCATGAGAGCGGACCACCGCAGTTCCAAGAAAATGAGCAGCATGGTCACCGCCGTCAACAGTAACATCGGACCTAAACCTAACGGCAGAAAAAGAGCCGTACGCGATTCCCACGCGCATCGGCACACGCTGCGTTAGTAATGACTGAAGAAGGTCGACGGCGATGTTGACTGCTTCAAATAGATACGTGGTGGCAATGAAAGCGGAGTCGGAGAAGGTGATTGCAGTTAGCGTGTGGCTCATCTGAGCAAATTCGATTTTCCATTTCAAGGACTGGTGAAAACTGGTAAACGCATGCGTTAAGGGATTCGCCGGCGGCGAACCAATGGTCATTTCGAGGTTCCAAAGCGGTCTGTGGGATTGTTTGATGCGATCGAGTTCAAGCGGGTGTTGCTCGGTCAAGGAGGCGAAGCCGAGTAAGTCTGCGAACAGCACGACTTTCGTCTCAGCACCATTCAAAGGAATTGACTCCTCGGATGACATAGGTTCTTTGTTCCATGCTCTGCTGTAATCCCTGTGGAAACAGGGCGTTAGTGGAGCAACGTGCTGAACGATGGTAACAAGCTTACCTGGGCTGCGGAACTCGAAAACTCGCGCCGCCTTTTCGTCGAAGCTTTAGGCAGGATGCCTTGCGAGTTCTCCGCTTACTGATCAACCCCGCGTGGTGATATATAAGTTGGCAAACCAGGGCTGGGCAACGGAAGGAGCCTCATGAAAACAATAACTCATTTCTTGGCCATTGCACTCTTACTTTCAACCGCTACCGGTCAAACCAAACGACCCGCCAGGTCAGCAGCGCCAAAGAAAGCGCCCCTCACGATTCAAACTGCAGTAACCAAAGACGGCCGTACTGTGCTTCTGAAGAGTGATGGAACCTGGGAGTTCACGAATGATCCAGTTGTCCCTCCACCCGCCAGCGCGATACAGAAAGAGAACGAAGCAGAACCTGTAGAAACTCCGTCGCCTACACCGGAAATCGTTCAGCCTAAGGATGCCGACATTGTAGGCCTTTGGGACCTGAAGCTAATTGGCCCGACCGGACAGACTTTGCCCGCGACTCTTCGTGTCGAGGCCACGAATGGCCCAGATGTTTTTACATCCGCTCTTGATCTTGGGCCTAAGCAGATTCAGTCAGGCTTAGTAATCACGAATCGGAAATTCGTCACCAGGTTTCAAGAGAGCGGGCAGACATTAGTGATTGAAGGCGAACTTAGTCATTCAGGCTTAGCCGGTACTTTCGCTATCACCGGGTCTCAAGGCGGTCAGAGTACATTCACTGGCTCGCGTAGAGTTGCAGGAGCGCAGGTAGACGCCGGCTCAGGCGTCCTTACCGTGCAGGCTGGCATCGTCTACAAAATGGGTGGCGCGCAGGCCGTTGCTAGGACAACGTTCCACCTCGTGCGAAAAGATCTCGTCGATATACTTACCTCAGCAGGCCTTCGATCTGACAAGAATATGGATCTCTTAACGACCTACGCTTTTGCGGTTCGGTTCCAAAGCAGCAATCGAAACTACGCGAACTTTTATCAGGTTGCTACAGCCGCAATCGCTCCAAATATCGTTGCGACAGCTGTGACGGATTTCTCTGGCTTGGCACAGTTTCCCGCTGTGCCTGCAGGAAGTTATTACGTTTTCGGATATACGGAGACGCGTCGAGGATTCGCGCTATGGAACGTCTCGGTCGGGATTCCAACAGGGCAAAGTGCAGTCGTTCTGGATCAAAACAATGCTGCGATTGCTCTATGAAGCAACCGTAGGGTCGGTTTAGCCAAGTAAGTTAGGAGTCGCATCAAGCCAGTATTCGAGAAATGCCTCTCATCGCTTGTCCAGAGTGTAAGAAACTGATTTCGGACGAAGCTCGGAGATGTCCGAACTGTGGCCATCCGATTCCCTTCAAATTTCACAACGTCTGGATCCGAATCTCTCTGGCAAGCATCATTGCGGCAATTGGGCTTTACCTGGTCTTCAACGGTGCCGTGATGCCAGGCGGAGTCGCCATCTTCTTCGGCTTGTTCATGGTTCTGTTTGGAGGCTTGGTTATTATTGCCACGCTCTGGAAAATCCTCGTCAGGTAAGAGCTCTGAATAAGGAGCTTTCCCCGTGAAGCATTTGTTTTCTGGTAACAAGAAACTCTGCAAGCGAACGGAACTCGCGCGTTGGTGCGCGCGAGCCCTTTATCGATCATGTCCAACCGGGAATTGTGAACGAGAGGAGTGTTTGACCAGTCTTTGTTTAGGAATGGGCCGTGGTGCCGGCAGCGCCTCGGAGTTGAGTCAAGTAGGGCTGGTTGCGGTGTTTCCTACTTAGATTCGCGAACTGGGTTCCGCCTCTTTTTTTAGGTTAGATATTCGAAGATCAGTTGCCGTGGCGGACGCCGACGGTTGCGAACCCTGTAATGTGTCTTTGAGTAGATCGATTTTTCATAAGGAAGTTTGAGTCTGCTTTTTAGAAAGCCGTGAGGCGTTTGATTGGCTTGTCCAGACATACCGGAGAATGGGTAAAGATGATGAAGTCATTTCGTCGCGTTTCTAGCATTTCGGACAGCGTCGCTATATATACGCCAAGCTTCGCCTTGGTCGGCGCTCAGCACGTTGGACCGATAAAGGAATTTTTCACCAATCTCCTTCATCTCGGGAGAACGACCTAGAGCCTCCTCTAGCTGCACAAACTTGATGGCTAACTCAGCGAGTTCCTTTCGGTAATAGTCCTGAGCCGTGTCATCTGAGATTCTACCTTCGTACATCTGAAACTGAAGTGATGGCAGGTTTTCGAAAACGTGTCGAACGAAGGCGCGCTTGTCTTTCGGCATTAGGGTCAATTGAGTTGGCTCAGCCGGGGACTTCTCGCCAATGGTTCGGTATAAGCCGCTTACATTTCCCTTGAACCAATGGTTTGTCGGCAGGGCGGCAGACCTTGCAAACTGTTTTAGCGTTGGCGATTTTCCGCCCTTCTCACCCAGTAAAAGATTGAACGCGTTCGCCGCGGCTTTGATTTCTGATTCCCAACGAGCGCGCAAGTATGAATTCATATATTGGTTCGCCCAACTTCGTCGGTGACGAGTAATAATGTCGCGCAAGATCTCAAAGCCCTTTCGCCTAGTCCCGGCGCTCATACTTATCGTAAACGAAACCCCATGACCAACTTCTGTCGTCGACTCGTTCCGTGTAATCGCCTCCTCCGGTCCCAAACGACTCTCACCCTCTATCAACTCAACGAACAACTGCTCCGAAACGGGCGTTTGCATTTCCTTTAGCTCATGCAATTCGCGTCGCTGATGATGGGCTAGTCCCGCCATGTCTGTACGCGAATATGGCCCTTCACAAATAAACCATGCCGTTAAGGCACAACTTTGCCAGAAGAAAAGAGCTGGTCCGAAAGTCTCTGCCATTAAGCGATGAGGAAATGGCTCCGTGACGATTCGGTCAGGCCATTTTGTCAGCATGATGTTTCCCCAAAGCGATTCTATTTCGTTGATCAACTCGGAGGAAAATAGTTCGCGATATAGGCTTGGCTGATATGGGGTTTCGGCATTGCGCTCGAAAGCTATCGAACCGGTTTCTTCAACCAGTCCCCATAACGGTCCCATCCCCGTCTCCTGTTTTGCATGAATCTTATCAAACGCATCCCAGAATTTTTTGAGCGTGCTGATCCGCGCTTCAACAGGAGACGTTCCTGCGGATTCGCCCCAAAGGGCTGCAGCGATCCGCTCGACCTCTTCAGTCGAGATCCCCTGACTTGCCGCGATCTCGGCTGCGCGGCTCGCACCTTTAACTCTTAACGGAGTTTTTGGAAGAGCGGTTACGATCTGCTCTTCAGGGTGTGGCTGCTCGCCAAGGTAGTCCAGTAAACCAAGCCAGTCGCCCTGGAAGAATCCCGACAATGTGGTTTGAAATGGCTTAGTCAAAGCTTGCTTGCGTTTCACTCTCCCATCCGCTTTTGACTTCTTGTAATACTGCTCAATCAAGGACCGGAACATGAAGAGGCGATATCTCGTGCCGATTCGCGAATCCGCAGTGCTTCCCAGCACGCGAAGGAATTGTTGTTTCGCGCCTAGTTGTGAAGCGGCATCCGGAAGGTTTTTCCACTCACCTCGCAGGACCGACACCTCGGCAGACACTTGAAAACCGAGACTGTCAAGAAAGATCGCTACTTCGCTCCAGGCCTCCTCCTCGTCTTCTGCCAACAGCGAGCCGCATAGTCTTCCCCGCAACTCAAACGGATATATGAGTCTCTCGAACATAGGGCCAAGCACTGCCCAAAAGAAGATTGCTTCGGCAGAGTCTTTGAGAAGCACTTTGCCTCGCTGTAAGGATGCTAAGGCGTGAGGAAACCTGAACCCTTTAGACAGATAAGAAGGGAAGTTGGCGAGACCCCCACCTAAGCTAGCTTTGTCAGGAAGAAACCAGGCCCCTTTAGATTGTTGTTGCGCAAGACTATAGGAAGCGGAGAGAAATTCACGTTGTTTTGGCGTTAGACCTTCTATGTTAAGCGAGTTCTCGTATACCTCGTTCTCGGTCATGGAGATTATTCGCTCGCCTTGTAGACTGCGAATAAACACACTCGTAATTAACGAGTCGAGGATCGCAAAGATCTCTCCCCGCTTCTCTTGATCCTCAAGTTCAAGGAAGGCTTTTACTGATGGGGCTTCGAGAGCCCTACGGCCAAATGAGATCGATTCGCTACTCATTGAATTGTCTCATTACTTGTACGAACTGCTCGAAAGTTACGGGGTTGTTAGTGCTTTGCACGTACGCCGAGTAGCGTTGTGCCAGTGCTTCCTTCTCGCGCTCCACACGACGAGTTTCAACGCGCGCTTCATCGTGAACTATTCGTTGTTCGATCGCGCCGCGCTCGAAGAGAACAAACGCATCAGGATGAGAGGCCGTATCATGGCCGCGCGTCCCGGGAAGCGCTTCGCAATCCTCAACCTTCCGCCATCCTTCAGGAATCACGTGCGCGGTAAGCGGGTCCATGTCATTCTCGCGATAGATAGTATCGATGTGTTCATCCAACCCCAGCTCGGCATGGTAAATAATGTCGAGAAACTGTTCAGCCGGACCGACTCTGCCGGTCAACGCGGGATGTTGAATGGTGCGTATCCCACGACCAATGAACTGATAAAACTCGCTAAAACTGCCGTAAGGACGCATTGGAACAACTACTGTAATCGGTGGGAAGTCATAGCCTTGTCCTAACATCTTTAACTGCACTATTCCCTGAAGGTCACCTGAGTCTTGTTCGAAGCGCGCCCGCGTAGTTTTAATCCGCCCTTCACTCATGGAATGATGAAGATGGGAACAAGGTATCTTGTAGTCCTCAGCGATCCGCGCTATCTGTTCAGCATGCCGTTCCCCCAAAGCGGAAAAAAGCACCCGCGGCTTCACTGGGGACAGAAGATTCTCTTGCAGGTCGAGTGCGTTTCGCACCTCCCGCATAATCATGCGAATCGGCGCGTCGGATTTGGCAGTTATTCTGGCCAGTCTTCGCTCATCCTTAACTAACGCAAGTAATGCTTCACGACCGACAATCTCCTCGCGGCTGCCGTCAGGCCAAACCATCTCGTACGTCGTCTCCGCGGTATCAGGGGCAAAACGGTGAACGCGGAGGTTCTTAGCATGCCCATCTGCTATTGAATCAATGAGACGGTAGCGATAGACCACATCCGCGTCGATTGGCTTCCCGTCAAGTCGCTGAAAGCAGGCTGACATCAATAGTGTTTTGCCCGAGTTGAAGTGTTGAAACGCTCGTTGGTACGACTCTGAGGCTGCGATGTGAGCTTCATCGACGACTATTAGATCGATGTCCTCATTCTCAAGCTTTGCTAGTAAGTCATCCTCATCTGACCCTGTTCCAAGAGAATGGAAATTAGTTACAATAATATCTGCCTTAAGTAGGTCTTGTCGCCTTACGCCATGTATTGGCCCTTCTTCTCGATCGAGCGTTAACACGTGCGGCGGCTTACAGCCGGGAATTAGAGGTCCGTTAGGCAACCCGTATAAAGCGTTGCCGACGTTTTGATGGTCAAACGCCTTATCAAACGTTCCTCGGATCACACTGCCTGGTGTAATCACCATTGCTCGACGATTTGTGAAGGCAAGGCACGCACAAACACCGAGTGCCGTTTTGCCAGCTCCGACCGACATCACACAAGCGGCGTTGGTTCCAGCTGAATGGTAGTAATTACCCAGGGCGGCTAGGGCCTGAGTTTGACAATCGCGAAGGGTCTTTAGGTTGAGTTTGTCTCGAACCGCGTCAAAATAGGATTCCGGTGAAGGATCAGTCATATTGTTAAGAGCCTTCTGTACGGATGAAAGACCGTAAAGCGGATTGGGATCCATTTTTGGCTTCTCGACTACAGGGTCATCTACAAGAAGCGTTTTCAGTAAAGGGTCAAGACTCAATAACGCTTGTAGTTGAGACACACAGCGAGTGGTATCCAGTCGTATCGAATCGTATGAGAATCGCAGGACCGTCCAGCCTGCGGCGTGAAGATCATTTTGTCTCAGCCGGTCATAACTAAATGCGTATCGGTTACCGTGAAACTCGAAACCGTCAAGCTCAACGGCAATTCGCAGTCGTTCGCCGCTCACAGCATAATCAATCCGATATTTCCGGCCATCAAATAGAACTTCAAATTGCGGTATGACCTGACTTGTGATTGCTGACGAAACAGCCGGCGTAAATACCCAGCGCAGAAAAGCGTATTCAAGAAACGAATCGGCTGAGAGCTTTTCATAAAGCATCGGTTCCTTCGATCCGGCCGCGCCTATACGCGGCTGATTCGTTCCTTCAGTTCGTCAGTCTTACCCTCGCACTGGTCGAATCGCTCGGCGATCTTTGCTATTTCGAGCGCCTCGTTGAGATATCCTTCTCGCTCGTACAAACCGATTAACTGATGAAAAGCAGAGACAGCAAAGAATCTCCTCTCTCGGCGTCGTTCCGTCGCAAGCTTTGCCATCTCCTCGTCCTGAATTGTGATTGGCTCAAGCGTAATCGTTTCCGGATATTGCTCGATCAACTTGATATCTAGCCAGCAGAGGCGTTCAACTTCCTCGAAGACCCAGGATTCTTCTCGTGCGTTAGCACGAAGCTCGTCATGTCCATGTTGAATTGCGAAGTGGTAGTCAGTGAGCGTTCCAGGGAGTTCCAGAGACTCGCGTAACTGTCGGAGAACGGTTTGTCCAGCGGTTTCACCCTCCAACGGCTTGGTCTCCCATGTTTTGGCTGGCGAGGCGGATGTGCTTCCATCTTTTGTCGGCCAGTACATTGACTCGTGCACTCGACCATCGAACTCGAATTGTTCTATTCGCGGAACGGCGTCGTGCCCAAGCAGTCGCGTCCGATCAACTGCTTTGTTAACGTATTCGATACCAGGAACATCTCCAAGTCTAGGAAACCATTTCTCCATGTTGTGCCTCGACGGTAAGGAGTCGCAGATCAAGCACGGCTGCTTTCGTACTCAATGTTCATCGGCTGTGGTGAGACCTGGAACGTATCTTGGGCGAAAGTGACGTAGTGAATATCATTGCGCGTGCTGCGGTCTTTCAGCAGCCGTTCGTACTTTGCCAGAGCTTCTATGCTGTAATTGACGTCCATAACGGCTGGAAGCGTCACAATCAGTGTGGCTTCATTAACGTGAAATAGAGTTGACACCGCGAAAAGGCGGTCGTGCCTAGAACCGTCATCATAATGGAACAGTAGCGTTCCGCCTGACAGTGTATCGGGAGACTCATTCAGAAAACCCTTCAATGAAGTGATCACTGCTCCTTGGAACCGCTCAAAATAGTTTCGCGAGTTCTGTTTGGTAGCCCGGTCATTGAAAAAGCCTGCCAGCGCTCTTCGTACTATGCTCCCTACGGGATCTAATGCGTATCGATAACCGACCAATTTGAAAAGGGTCAAATATGCACTTTTGATCAGAGCGCCGACCAGGGCAAGATCATTTACCGTGATAACCCATTCGACTGCTATGTCCTTATACTCACCGATGATTTCGTTGTCCCTAATATACGGTGAACCAACTATTTCACCAGCAGAGTTTTTCAGATCCACTCGACCGAATCGCTTGGCTGCTTCGTCGCCGGCAAAAAAGCCTTCAAGCATTTGGCCGGTTGGCAATTTGATCGTGAGTGTCTTGACCTTGGAAAGATGTTCAGTGGAGTTCAGGACTGGAAAATTCAGGAACTTCACCAAGTCAGGTTCTATGGTGGCACCAAAATGGCTATCCAAATCTCTGGGCTGAGGTATGGTTGCCCGAGATGCTTCTTTCAGCGCCTTATTAAGAATATGACCGTCACAAAGGTCTTCAAACGGAATATCACGCAAGGTGATTGGACAGATCAGACCCACCGGCTGTTCTCGGGTGAGTTCTTTGTAATTAGCCCTAAGGCGGGCCGTTGTCGTCGCGTCAAATTTCATCGCTTACATGTTACCAGACTAGCTGGGTTGTAAGTGATGGACGAGCTTCTTTATCACGTTTCGTCTATTACTAATTGTACGCAGTTCGTTTGATCTGAAATGGCCTTCGAAAAAGCGCGAAGACATGACTTTGAGCACAATACCCACCCGTGCAGCCTTGTAATCAAATGCGACGTGACGCAGAAAAACTCCAAGAGTTCGGTGGAGTTGATATTCAGGTAGCTTCTCACGAACTCTCATGCATATGGCGAGGATCGGGTATGATTTCGCTTGAACCAATGCAAGAAATAGTCATCGATTACAAGAGTATTCTGTCCGAAGCTGATCTGCGCGTTCCTGCTGAAGCAATCCTAAAGCTCAGCGAAGAACTACCTCACGTCTGGGCCGATGCATACAAGAAAACGAGTCCACATCAGGCAAACATTTTACGCATAAAGCGTAATGGCTTCGAATACCTGTTCGACTGTTCAATTGAACTAGTGAGGAGAGGAGACGTCGCCAGCAATAAAGCGGTTGAGGATCGGATTGTTGTTGTCCATGGACTCTCACAGGCAGTTCATCAGCGTCGACAAGACTCGTTGATGCGAAAACACCCTCTGGGCCCTGTTGATTTCATAAGGGCTCATAACGATTCTTCATACAGCGACGAGACGGCATACGATAAAGGTCATTTTATTGGCCACACTTTGGGTGGCCAACTACACATAAATCTCTTTCCTCAATCTAAGCGAATCAATCGTGGCTGGTCTGACCCAGGCAAGCTCTATCGAAAAATGGAGCGTTACTGTCAAAAAAATCCGGGCACATACTGCTTCTCAAGGCCGATTTATGCTGGTTACTCCGGGCATCCCACGGTGATTGAGTTTGGAGTATTTAAGAGCGACGGGACTCTATGGGTGAATCAGTTTCCCAACTGCGATAGTTCTGAAGAGATGGATAAGATCGAACAACTCTTTCGCGCAAAGATTGCAGGGAAAGATGACGAGCAGTTGCGGTCGATTCTCTGATGTTGGGTTACAGTCCTTTACGCTTAGAAGTCTTGACAGGGAGAGTCCGCCATGAGTAGTTGCGAGAAGGAACCCTCCTAAACCGCAAAAAGGATCTAAGAACTCTTCTCCCCGTGCCGCCTCCACCTAGCGCCCTGCTTGCCCTTCTTTTCCGAAAATAACTCCCGACAAAGGCACAGCGCTTGGTCATATTCAGCTTTGACCATAGCTCCACCAGTGCCACGGCGAGCGTGGCCAACGTACCCACAGTGATCAGTACGGACAAAGTCATTGACTCATATCTGAAGCTAGCAAAATTCCACAATTGAATACTCGGGCAATGTTCTGTGTGCGCTCCGAATACGGGAGGCGGTGCGATGACCGGCGCCACGTTACTCGGGGTGATACCCCGCACTCTCAAGTTACACACCCCCGAACGCATCGCGCCAGAGGGGTCGATCTACCCCTCCAATTTCAGCGTACCACTGTCGGAATAGGTTATTTTCGAGTTGGATTTGCGGTGTGAGACTCATTCGGACAATTGCATTGGTTGATGACCTCTTGGAGGCTGAATGGGGCTCATCCTCAGAACGTTTGGACTCCTTATTGTAACCGCGCTTTGAGAGAATACTGGGTTGCCACGTGCCTTGTCTTTGGCTCAGGCAACTAGCGCTTTGGTGAAGCGGCAACATCGTGGCATTTCTGTTATTGCGTTTGACCGCGAGTAAAATGAGGGATATCCGTGAGCGATTTCTCCGTAGCGGGTAGCTTAATGCTGGATGATCACCTAAGTAAATGGCAACGCGCATGCAAAGCGTGAGAGCGGTATCCGGCGTGGTTGAGTCAAAGAATGAGTGAGACGAGCAGATAAGAGAGTGAAGCGTCGATGAAGAAGCGGCAACCTGAAAGTTTGGATTCGTTCGACCGAGAATCTTTCAGAGTGGAATTCGAAAAGTTGATCCCTCAGTTCGTTGCTGAGATGGGCGATCTGTTGGAAAAGCCAACTCCTCGAATGAGCAGGCGTAAGAGACAAGAGATCGCCAACGACGTGGCTTGGGGCCTTGATGTTTCACTTCCGCATTTGACCGCCCTGGAGACAATCAGCAAGGATCCGAAGCGAACGGGACGTTATTGACAGGCATGTCCGCAACGCCATGATGCACGGCGGCGTATCCTCATCGGTTTCGAAAAACCTCATTACGTTCATTGATTATTCACCATCGAAGCAACGGGAAACTAAAGTGGTTTGGACGATGAGCGAATTCTTGCGTCGAACCAAGAATCTCGTGTTGACAATTTTCGCTGTAAATTATTTGGAGCAGGAGTTTAACTACTTACGGCTTTATTGCGCCGTCGCGGTGTTTAAGGACCTTCGCAAGAGCCAAAAGCCGAACACGCAACAATCCAAGAATTAGTTTTGGTCTTAGTTCATCGGGACGACGCAACGGGAAAGAAACGGAGAGTTGTGCGGCCGGGCTCGTGGCACAATCGGCCCGCAGAGAGTTTAAGTCAAAAGCCTCATCAAAGGGTTGGAGAAACTATGAAGGGCTTATTCTAACGATTACCTTATGACTCGTCGGCAAATTGACCAACACGCGATACGCATCCCGCAGAGCTCGGGGTTGCTGGCCTGCTTGTACGTGCCAGTTGCAGCGAGGGACACAGATGCGATTGAGAGATATGTTGGCAGAATTGTCGAAGGACTATCACGACGCTCGGCCAGTAAAGCCTTGCTGATTGAAGCTCACGAACCAGAAGAGCCCGACGGGCGATTAACAATTTGGCAACATCCTGGAGTAGCTATCGTGCACGAGCCGCGCCAAGTTTGGGTACACGTCGATTACACCGCCTATCGTCGCGCATACCGGCGAGCGTTTCCAGAAGCCGACCTGACAAATCTGGTTTTGGACCACGTTATGAATCGGCGAGTCGCGCGTCTTAAAGGATTCACGTATCTGCGGATCGTACCAATTTCTCGAAACGCTAATTCAAGCCATGGAGGTTTATCTGAAGGCTGGGCCGTGGAATACCAAAGCTCCCCAAGAATGATAGAACTCAATAAAGCATCTCAGGCGATGGTGCAATATGCAGACTTGGCTGACTTGGTGAAGATGCTGAACATGGAAGGCGGCGGTTCATTCATGGAAAATGTGAATGACGCACAAAAGCTGGTGGACTTACCATAAAGGTTCGCACACTGCTCTTGAGCCGGTGCCGGACTCGATTTGGACTCAACAAGAATGGCTCCCCAAGCTTTGAAACAAGCTGCGCGTCAATCTCACTTCGCCCGCTGGGAGATGATCCGCAAAGTCACGATCTCCAAGTACTGTGCGACGGTCATTACGCGGATGGAAATCTGCACATTGTCTGCAAGTTTGTAAACCGCTGGAAGAACAATGGGAGCAACGCTGAATTTCAACGACTCCTCGGATTGCTTCGCCAGCAATGCTCGGAGTAACCACGAACTATGGTTGCTCTTGACTATTCACGCGTGGTGCTAGATGCCGAACGAACCTATCGAAAATCCAGAGTTGTTCAGATTTACAGATCGTAGACAGGAGCGAATCCATAAGCGGCTCGCAATTGTGGGATCTGGTCCAGCAGAGTTCTTCTACGACGCTTGCAGATTAATGGCTAGTCAGCCGCAGTTCAAATCAACCACGCATTTGGTATCACATCTCATTCGTGAAGTTGAGAGTTCTGTACGCGCTGTCTTGGAACCGCTAAGAACGGACAACGACAAGGCCACCAAAAAGAACGAGGACAAGGGTAGTCATAAAGCTGGAATTAGGGCGATTCTAAAAGCCCTTAAAATCCCAGAAACAGATCCTGTAGCTGAGCTTTGGTTATCGTTTGCCGGCCAATCCAACGAGGCAGGTTTGCATGCGCGCGCGCATAGAGACAACCTCGCGCCAGCCAGACCCACCGACGATCTATTTATTAAGTTCTGGGACGACGCACAAGCAGTACTTGACAGCGTTCTGGACAGATTTGAAGCACACTATTTGGAAAGCCATCGAGCGCTCGATGGGCTTGTTCGCAAAGAATCGCCGACGACCGACGATGCTAAGTGGATCAAATTGCATATTCCTAATACACAGGTAGCAATGTGGGATTTCTTTTATCGACTTCATAATCCCGCGTGGCTCGAACCCTTGGAGGCTGAGGATTTCTTCAGGTATCCATATGCGCCTGCGCTTGATGAACACGGTAACCTGACGCACACGCATTGGCCGCATTCGCGGTTTTTGAGTCGCATGGCCGCAAGCAAAAAGGAAGCAGTTCTGTCGATTTTCATGGGAGTTGAGACGGAAAACATCAGTATTCATGAGGATCGCATCGAGGCTGCACTATCGATGCCAGGCGTCATGGCTGCCCAGGTGGCCGAGAAGGAACGCGTATGGATCGAAAAGCAGCCTCACTTGTTTGGCTTATATCCTGACAGAATAAGTAAGCTGATAAGTCACTTGGCTTCTGCGAATCAGTCTGACAGCGCGCTCGACTTATTGGCGGCCGTAATCAAGGTAGAGCCTGATCCCAAAGAAGCCGAGCTAGAGGATAAGCACAGATTCTGGCATCCCAAACCAAGAACCAAAATCAATGATTGGGAATACAAGGTCGTTTTATCGAACGTGCTTCCGCCGTTGGTGGCGGCTGCACCGATTGCGACATTTGAAATTATTTTGCGGAGCATCAGAAACAGCAGTCCGGCTGTCTCGTCGTCCTGAGGACCGTGAGCCACCTGATGACAATTCGGATAGTTGGAGAGAACATTTAGAAAGTTCGTCACGGGATGGAATTGAAAACATTCTGGTATCGGCTGTTCGAAACGTTGCGAAACAGATTATCGAACACGATTCAAGTTTAGTTCCAGAGATTGTTCGAATTCTTGAGTCATACGAGTGGTTAGTTTTTAAGCGACTTGCGTTCTATGTGTTGAAGCTTCACCCGACGCGTGAACTAGCAGTTGAGCGTCTGATGAATAGGTCGAACTACGAGCAGCGAGGGCTTTTAGAAGATTACATAGAGGTGGCTAAAGGCAACCTTCAATTCCTTGACTCCAAGCAGCAGAACGAAATCCTCGGGTGGATGGACGAAGAGCCTGATGCTGAGTTGATAAAGAAGAACTCTGAGGAATGGTTCGGCCAGGTTATGTCTGACGATGATGTCCGACGTCACATCATTCATCGAAACCTACGAAGGCTGACTCCGTTGAAGGATGTTCTTCCTGAACCATGGCGGGTGCGTTACGACGAATGGCTCGCGATAGTCGCTCCTCAGCGCGATGTTCCTGAGCAGACACCCCGTGTTGAAACGACTTGGGGATTGGATTCGCCCAAGACCAGACAAGAACTTGCGGAAATGTCTATTGAAGACATTGTCAGCTTTTTGAAGGAATGGGAGCGGCCGGAGGATACGTCGGATTTGCGGCAGCCTTCGCCGGAAGGATTATGAAGAGAATTAAGCGCCGCTGTGTCGGATAACGCGGAACGCTTCGCCACCAAAGCTGATCATTTCGTAGGGCTAAAACCGACGTACGTCAGATCACTGTTGGCGGGACTTACGACATCCACGAAGAACGGAGCAGTGTTTTCCTGGCATGCGGTAATAACTTTATGTAGATGGGTCTTAGAACAGCCAACTGTTCCGGACGATCAATCAGGTGGTTTGGAAGATCAAGGGTGGGGCCCGACTCGGAGGGAAATACTTCGTGTGATTTCCCTCGGGCTTGAGAAAAACCAGTGTGAGATTCCATTTGAACTGCGACCGGACGTGTGGCAGTTGGTTGAAGGATTTAGCAACGACCCTGATCCGACAGCGGAACAAGAAGCGTCCCGTAGCGCGGAGACGGGTTGGGTTTATTGGGGGGACAATAGTGTTCGAGGTAACGCCATACAGACTGTGATCCGTTATGGGTTGTGGACCAGACGGCACCTAGAGGTAGCGAATCAACCAGACGGGCGGAGCACATCGTTTGAAAATATGCCCGAAGTTCGCGCAGTGCTTGAGACTCACCTGGACGTAACAAAAGATCCGTCATTGGCGATTCGGTCGATTTACGGCAGATGGATGCCGTGGCTGATTTGGTTGGATTCAGTTTGGGTAGCGCAAAATTTGAATCTGATTTTCCCGAAAGAGAATGGCTCAGAAGAGTTTTACAAAGTTGCGTGGGAGAGTTACGTAGGTTTTACCCAAGCTCATCCGATGGTGTTACCAATACTCCATGACGAATACTCCAGCGCTATCAAGCGAATCGGAAGCGCACCATCTAGGGAGGGCAGCTCACGGCCAGATCCGGACGAGCGTTTAGCGGATCATCTGATGGTCTTATATGCGCACGGTGGCATTGGCCTGAACGAAGATGGGCTGATTGCTAAGTTCTTCGCAAAGGCGACGGGCTCTTTGCACGCCCACGCAATTTGGTCAATTGGTTCCGGCCTGAGCGAGACGAAGGACGAGGTTTCAGGTGATGTGCTGGAACGAATTAAGGTCCTGTGGACGTGGCGACTTGAGAAGGCTAGAAGTAATATCGAGGCGAACCGGAATGAGCTTCAACAATTTGGTTGGATATACGTTTCAAGAAAAATAGACGACAAGTGGTGTCTCGCTGCGTTACGTGACACTCTGCGAATTTCTAACGGAATCAATCCAGATAGTCAGGTCGTTGAAACGCTGTCGGACATCGCTTCCGTTAACCTAACGTCTGCAGTTGAGTGCCTCCGTTTGATTATCGACAGCACCACGGAAGATTGGAAGATCAGCTATTGGGACGGACGTATTCGTTCGATATTATCCGCCGCGCTGCAGGGCGATGATCTCGAACTCTCCGACAGTGCGGAAGAACTTGTAAATAGGCTGGCAGCTCGAGGAAATACCCAGTTCGGGAGCCTCCTTCCCGCTCGAGCCGTCAAGTACTTCGCTTATGGGTCGAATATGCTGACGAAACGATTGAGGGAACGGGTGCCTTCAGCCCGTTTCTCAGCAGTAACGCCGCTAAGCAAGCATGTCCTGCGTTTTCATAAACTCAGTAAAGACAAGTTGGGGAGCCGATCCGGAAAATGCAATGCTTACTTCACCGGGAACGAGGAGGATGTCGTTTATGGTGTCGTTTTCGACATTGATCGAAACGAGAAGGCGAAGCTTGCGGAGGTTGAGGCCGGTTATGTCGAAGAGACGCTAACGCTGTTGTCAGGCGGAAAAACCACAGGTAGCGCCTTTATGTTTACGGTGACGGACGCAGCTCTTCTGGATGACTCACTACACCCGTACGATTGGTATAAAGCGTTGGTGTTAGCCGGCGCGAGAGAACACAATTTGCCCGCGGAATACATACGCGAAATCGAGGGTGTTGAATCCATCGAAGATCCCAATAACAAGCGCGATAAGAATAGACGTTTAGTCCTACCTGGACGCCGCGTTAGTTAGCAGAACCCCCGCGTCCGGTCTTATAGGAAGGAATAACGGTCGCCGGGTCAGACTAACATTCAAAAGGAGATGGAAATGGGTGACGACGCGGAATATTACATAGAGCAGCAACTCCATGAAGCGCGGTTTAAGCGAGCATGCGACTACGCTGCACTAGACCACAACAGAAAACCCCTTGTGTGCTGGGCAGACGGAGTTGGATATGAGGATGAAATATGGAGTTGGGAGCCCCTGGACAAGATACTTGGGATTTTCTCTAATCTTCACAGAGAGAGGCAGATCGGTAGTGACTGCTTCCTAGCCAGCAGTGTTCCAATCGAAGGTGATGAAGAAAATTGGGATAACCAATATCCCAGCCCACTCGAAACCGATGATCTAAGGGAGATCAAGTTCGTTGATGAGTTGAAGTTTTACATTGCGAATAGTGAAGCTGATGCAACGCACGAGGTAATTGTCTTGTCTCGATACGATGCTGACCTGTTAAGGAGGGAAGTTGTTCAGCAGAAGAGTTCTGCGAAAACATTGAAGGAAAAAATGCTTGCCGAGATGCTGGAAGAGATGGTTTCAGTCATCGAAGCTGACTCACAGCGCAATGCGTTTGTTTTTGCAAGAAAACTGTGAGAAG
>JBBPIC010000048.1:0-34992 GCA_038040525.1 Acidobacteriota bacterium
ACCTGCGACCTTTCGCTCCGGAGGCGAACGCTCTAATCCACTGAGCTACGCGGGCCTAAATAAAATCGCAGGTTTCAAAGAGGTGGTAAAAAATGTACCCCTTTTTGTACCCCTCGTCAATATGGGCGGCTTTGGTAGTGGGCCAGAATTGATGCGATTGACGAATGGCTCTGGCGCGATTTCCTGCATAGCGGTTAATGAGGTCCGCTTGCTTCCGCGATACTGTTTTTCAAAGGACGGCACAACACCACTCCGGCCTTTGAGAAGAAAACCATGCTTGAGTATTTGGAAGTCTTACAAACCTTATTAGAACTTTTATGAATGAAGATGAATTAGATTGTGTTACCACAATAGCCGAGCAGAACTTTATGAGTAAGTTCTCGATTAATGATTTACACCCTGGTCCCTGAGCCGCTAAGCGGCTCTAGTATGAAAGACTTCGACTACGAAAGGAGTTCGACTTCATCCACCTCTTCTACGGCAATGCCGGCATGACTCACACCCCGAATAAGTTTCATTTGAAGCCCTCAGTGGTTGAAGCCATTTATGGCGAACGCTGAGTGCTGACACTCTGAAACAGCGGTTCAACTTTAGGTTTCATCGTTTCCCAAACACCCAGTATAAAAAACAGGATGATAGTCACGACGACCAAAAGCTCTTTTAATTCAAGAAGAGCTTCACGAGACAGTTTTATTACTTCTTTAAGCTCGACAAGGTAAGACTGTAAACGTCCAAGGGGTTTTCTCAGTGGAAGCTGAGTACACATACGTAACACTCCTTTTTCTCAAATCCATGCAGGCTGTCGAATAACCGCGCATTGCGGTGAATCCGACGAAACCGAGCAGTTCATGGAGATGGGCTGCGCACAGGAGGCGCGGCACCAAAGGAGGGAAGAACACGTATTGAATTAGCTTTAGGGAAAGTTGGAAAAGACTAGAACGGAAGGTTGGTTGAAAAGTACGCCTTATGGGAGTTCGCCGGTATGCATCTGCATGCCGTGAAGCTTTGCGAAGGTGTTTCTGCAAAACGTTCCTCGCAACCACTCTGATATACTCGTTGAAAACGTCCATATCCCGATTATCGAACGGTGAGAAGTGAATCAGAACGCGCCGGTAGGCACGTCTTCCAATACCACTAAATTTTCTCGACCGTTTAAGCATCAGAACATGTCAAGCCAATTCAACCTATACTCCTTTCCCTTTCTAAATGCAATAATTTTTGAGAACCCCAAAATATGAAAATTGGCAGTCCCGAAACTAATGCAGATTCTTACAAAACCTCATCAAAACTTACCAAGAGAACATCTGGAAAGAAGAGATTCAGTTAATGGAGTTTCATGAATTGTTAGGTCAATGAGCGTTCCTTCACCCTTGGAGAATCTGATCCGCCGTGTACAGGAATTACTCCAACGGCTAGACAAACTAATTAATACTATCAAGGGCAATATTAGAATTTCTTACACTTTCGCTGGTGTCTCTTTTTTCTTGGGTGCCGCCCTTACTATATATCTTCTAGTTGCCGACAGGGGCAGCGGTACGCAAAACCTCATGAAGCTTGGTCCTTGGTTAATGAGTCTTGTCGTCAGTGCGGTTCCGCTTAAATTCCTTTTCGATAGTCGCGAAAGAATGATCTCATATGAAGATTTAAGAAGTAGGTGTGCTAACGCGCCGGACCTTACGCTTGATGAACTATTAGAACTTAAGAAGGACGTCGAGGAGGCAATAAAGGAACTCCGAAAAAGGTAACATGGAATACAACAACGCAGATCTTCAGGACGAAATATCAAGAGCTATAAGTCGAGAAAATCGAGCTGCCCGGCGATCGTGGCTCATTGCGATTGTCTGCTTCCTGATTGGCGCGTTGTGGATCGCTTATTCCTTTAACCAAGTTAGACGTCTTAATGATAAGACTAGGCTGTTGGAAGCAAATATGAGCCGATTAAATGAAGAGATTCGTAAGAAGGAGGAAGAGAAAAAGGCGGTTGAAGATTCGCTACAGCAAATAAGAGGTATCGTGAATTCTTTCAAAAACTTAACCGGTAAAAGAAAGCAGGCAGTAGATCTAGCTTTAAATTTAAAAGAGGATGGTTATGGATTTGTTCCTGGCGGGAGAAAGCGGGAGGACGGAGGTTTTGATATGTCGGGATTCATTGACTACATTCTTAAAGAAACAGGCGTGATGAAACCAGTAGATGTCCCGAACTGCAATTTAGCTTGTCTAAAGAGCTATCCCGGTGTAACCAGAGTCGCTTCCAGATCTGAACTAAAGCCTGGGGACCTTATCTTCTACAGGCCCGATTGGAATCAAACGATGTTGTATTTGGGAGGAAATATTGCGATTGGAATGATGTGGAAAGGAAAGATCGAAGTAAGAGAGATCAATTTCGGTCCAGACCCTGTGTACGCGAAAGTTGCTTATCCAGATGAGAAAAGTTGAACGCACTTTGTCCTCGCCACACCTTCATTTTACTCCTTGTTCAACACGTTCTAAATACCTCGTGATGTGTTCTTCCGAGAATCGCAACGTTCGACATGCGCGATAACAGGCCAACCGCTTACGTCGAATCTCACGCATCACTGTGGAGCGGGAGATGCCGCCACAAAGCTGCCTGACATCCTCGACGGTGTACTTCGCTCGCTTGCGCTCCAGCGTCGGGCTAGTCTCCACTTGCTTCGATACCTTCTCTTCCATACTTCTCTCGCGTGCGTAAATCACGAGTCTCTCAACTCTTGCCCATTCATACCTCGTTTATGACGCTTCGACAGCAACGTCAGTGCCACGGATCTGGCTCAGAGCGAACTATCGAAGTCAGAGATGGCATCTGTTTTGCACATCTGTGTGCTGTTCGAACGTATGGATATACTTGAAGGAATCACGAAGAGAAGGCAGCAGTAAACTGCGAACTTTGCTGCGAAACTAAGAGTGCTTCTGCAAAATCTATAGCGGTGATCAACGCGCAACTGATTTCGACTCCGACTCCGCGTCTGAATCGATTGGTTCAAATATGAACCACCATGGTTCAAATACGAACCACATGGTTCAAATACGAAACATCAGAAGAATAGTGTGAGTCTGTTGATTTGGAGAATGAGTGCAAAACTTTTGCTTCTCTAGATCCGTGAGTAAGCCAGCAAGAACCAAAATCTAGACTTAGCAACGCGCCGAGGGCTGAGAAATGGCATCCACTCAAGAGAGTTCGGTTAACTCTGAACGGATGCCAGTATCGCGCATTGTCCACGTGAGAGCACTGCGCGTTCAAAGACAAATAGAAAATACCGACCATCGACTTGTAGAGCTGGACGCAAAGCTAGTCGGTAAATCGCAAGTCATGGATGCTCTCAAGAAATCGATTCTTACCGCAGCGAGCTGTAGCTCTACCGTATTAATCACCGGAGAATCCGGCACAGGCAAAGAGTTGATCGCGCGCTCGATCCATGACCTAAGCACGCGTCGAGGTCAACCGTTCCTCGCCATCAATTGCGGCGCCTTAACGGAATCGCTCCTCGAGTCTGAATTGTTTGGCCATGTCAAAGGAGCGTTCACGGGCGCGACTGCTTACAAGAAAGGGATGTTTGAGTCAGCGTGTGGCGGAACGATCTTTTTGGATGAATTCGCAGAAATGTCGTCAGCCATGCAAGTGAGACTATTGCGGGTTCTACAGGAACGCAGAGTTCGCCCCGTAGGCTTGGCAGACTCGAAAGAAATCGAATTAAACGCGCGAGTGGTAGTGGCCACAAATCGTGACTTAAGGCGGGACGTTTCTGAGGGGAAGTTCCGTCAGGATCTGTATTACCGAGTTAATGTGTTTCCGATCCGCTCACCAGCGTTGCGTGATCGGATAGAGGACCTGCCGGTTCACATCAATATCCTATTCAGGAGACTGGCTGATGGATCGAAACTAAAAAGCCCGCTCCGGTTTGATTCCGAGGCGCTGGGGCTATTGCGCAATCACCGTTGGCCAGGAAACGTACGGGAACTTGAAAACATTGTCGAAAGACTAGCCCTCACGGTTGGAGAGACGGGAATCATATCCGGTGCAGACGTGCGCTTTGACTTCGAATTCAACGGCCTTGCTGACGCCCCACGCTGTCAAAAACTAGAACCCGCAGTTTCGGACGAGCTTAAAGAGGTCATCATTTCCAGACGGCTCAAACGTCTCAATGGGAATGCCGCGTCTGTAGACCAAGGTGAACGTCAAGAGCTAGAAATATATCTTCGGCAAGTTGAAGCGGTCGGAGGCAATCTCGCTGAGGCGGCGCGACAATTAAAGATCAACCGAACTACACTCCACATGCGAATCAAAAAACTTCTCAGAAAAGTGATTGAGACCGGACTTACGGACGAAGTGAATGATTTGAAGTTCGTGTCGTCAAAGCTCGCATGATCTTAGAGAACGGATTTTAAGTCTTATTACGCTTGTTTTCCTCAGTTTCGGACAGTCCCTGCCTGTGCTGATTCATTAGTATTTCCCGCTGGTCTATAATCCCTAAGTACCTCTCAGTACCGCCCTGTTTCACTGAGTTGGCACACTCCCGGCACACATCGGGTGTTCGTGTGTGGGAATCGTTCGATCCTCAATTCTTGCCGAAGGTAGGTAGCGCCGGTGTCCTCTCAGAGTCGATTGCGAATAAGACCGCGTGGTTGGTTGGTATTGGTTCCGGCCATCGTGGTCCTCTTCGTCGCCTATCGTCTCATGGGGACCATGAGCGCCGATAGTCTCTTTGCTGTCAATGCAAGCTGTCAGTTCGCGCTCATAATAGTGGGTGTTATCGTGGCCGTTAAGCCGCAAACAGGAGTCGACCGCCCGTGGCTTGTGATTGGGCTTTTTGTCGTTCTTGGCGGCATCGGAATGGTAGCTGCGGTACGGCAACAACAGGTTTCTGCTAGAGAGACCGCAGAAGCGCAAAGGCAGTTGTCAGAGTCTAACGCAAAGCTTTCAAGCAGCATTGAGAAGGCGGCAGAAATAGCGCAAGGGGCAATCGGGGCCTCTACGGGCGGCGAAAGTTTTTGCTATCTAACGTCCACTTGGCGCCGTGATGACGGAACACCTGTAATCTGGGTTTTTGCGCAGCAGGGAAAAAGCCCTCTATATGATGTGCAAGTGATGGTTTTAGACTTGCAGTTTTACGATCCCTCAAAGATCGAGAGAGGCAAGGAATCGCATCTTCCTTTTAAGATAGGCGACATGCCTGTCGGTAGCGTGTGGGCAAATTTGGATGTAGATATTCCCTTTAGCCACTCGGTAGATATTCCCTTTAACAAGGCGAAAAAGGAGCGTCACGATTATCAGATCAACTTCACCGCTAGAAACGGTTGGTGGACTCAGGATCTTCTCTGGCAAAAGGTCGGTGATCGGTGGCTAACGGCGACCCGTGTTTTTAGGGAGGGGCCGGACCCAAGCACCCTTGGTACTAGTAAAAAGCTGATATTTACGAAAATCGACGATGGCTTTCCGGGCGAACCTGATTGGTATCCCGGTAAGGAGGTTCTTGAGAATTCACAAAGGCACCCGCCGTCAAATAAACACCAAGGGTTGTCATCTGCGAACCGCCTGTGCCACACAGCACAAACTCGTCCTGGCCTTCTGGCTGCAAATCAGCGTGGCGTGTTGCCACCGTGAAAGAGAAGCGACCTATTGTAATTCAACGGAATTCGCGGCATGGATAGCACTTTACCGCACTGAGAGGACTCACGGGAACTGTTGTTGGACGCTTAATGGACGCGCGATTCGGCTCGGCTGCGATCACTTCGTTTGAAGGCCCTAGTTTTGACCCGCAGTCAGGGACACTGAAGAATCCTCTTTAGCCCAACCCAAGCCACCAGGGCCGCCCAAAACGTCGCAGCCAACGCCGCGGAGGGAAGCCAGAAATGGGCCACAGCAGGGTTACCAATGACGCCCGCCACCAATAAAAAGGCAGGACCACAAACCAGCACTAACATCTCGAATAGATAGTTGAGTCTTTCGCAGCGTGTCGGGCAACACCTGGCAATCCAATAAATATAGAGCAAGTAAATTAGAAAGACGATTATCACCACTATCAGGATGATGATCACGATCGCAAGCCAGGGAGCCACCGCTGTTGCTAACCAAACGTACGCAATCAGAAATGTGCACCTGGATAACAGCAAGAAACCGAGAAAACCAGCCATCAAAATCTGCCACAACGCCAGGAGGAAACGGCAGGGTTTACAAGTACTCTTGCAGGGTCGCCAGATGAAGTAGTAGCCAATCGAAAACAGCGTAGCTAATGCGGCCAATATAAACAAGGGCTGCGTTATAAACGAGGGCTGCGTTAGAGCAACAAGGTCTGTGACGAGTTGATTGTCTATGGCGGCGAGGTTTGTTTTGACCGTCGTGTTGTTTACAGCTATATAGATGAAGGCCAAAAGTATCCATGAAATCTTAGCGACGGTACAAAGAAACTCGAACACTACTCGATGCACGTGGCACGAAGGTGTTTCGCACACTGAAACGCAGAACTCGCCTCCACCATCGGGACAGTCCATGCCCGGGTAAGAAACTGTTATGACGTGGCGACCACATTTGTAATCGCCGGTGTGGCTAAGAGTAATCGGCGCTGCTCCGCCCGATGACCCTGTTGCTACCTGAGTGCCGTCAACCGACATCGCTGCAAACGTAGTGCAGGCAGGCTTGGGTATGACTACGGCACTGATATCGACCGACTTTGTTTCGTGGTCACTATTGCACTCCTCCTTGACCTCCGCGGTTACCACAGCGCTGGGACAGCAGTCACAGCTTGGTACATCGAAATTCACAGGGATGGGATCACAGCCTGGAGGAGAGGTCAGCGAAAGCACCCCTGAATACGGTCCAGGCGCCAGAGTTAGAACTACGGTTCCGGAAAGCGGTGAAGAGCCGATCACGGCAACGGTTTGCGTTGCCACAACTAATGATCCATCGATCGCAGGACAGGCTGAATTGTCTGAAGGCGTTATTGTGTAGTTCAACACAACCTGTCGGTTCCCTTGAGCGTCACAAGGTCCGAACGCCAGCTCGATACTCAAGACAGGACAGCAATCGCAGCAAGGTACGGCGAAATTCAGAATTGGAGCAGGACAAAAGCCATCTGCCTGATTGATCGACATAGTTGCCGAATACGATTGTCCGCAAACATAGGAATGAGTGGCTTGATGAGTAATTGCCGTGTCCACGGCAAACGGACCATAAGAGGAAGGCGGACTCGATGTACCGTCGCCAAAATTCCAGCTTACTCCGATCCCAGGACAGGGCTGAGCCTTGACGGTCAGCGAACTTTGAAGGGTTACAGTTCTGAGGGATCCATTGCATTGACCCAACACAAGACTCGAGCTTGCAATAGGGCAGCATTGCGCACACGGCAAAGTAACGGTTCCAATCACCTGGTACGGATCAAGTGAATTTGCTGGACCGCATTTTGCAGAAATCTCGATGAGATTATTACACTTGCAGTAATTAAGATCGGCAAACCAAACGCCATTTTGGATCGCCACTGTCACGAAGGTCGCCGCTCCTCCTGCCTGGCAAACCACACGAATTGTTATTTGCGAGAGGGGACAGTCCGTGGTTCCCTCCAAATGGAAATTGACGACTCCGCCAACATAGGTATAAGTCGTGCCACTGGTGAGTTGTATTGTGCTCATGATGGTCCTTCTAAGGTGAGTTAGAAATCGGGCTCGATCGCTTGATTGCGCGCACGATAATTGTCGCGATATGCACCGCAAACAACACACTACTTACTGAAGCAAAGATAAAAACGGTATAACTGAGCGCCCTTGCACTCTCGCTTCCCGCCACGAGAGCGAAAACGAGCCATCCTGCAACCGAGAGTATGAGCGTCGAGTAGATACAGAATCGACATCTGCCGAATTTCTCCAGCTTAATTGGATTGAGTCGGCCAGTTATCCGGAAGTCGCCGCAGTTACAATTTCTCATTTGTAGCGTCCTTGCCAATCATGAGGCGCGGCTGGTGTTCGTGAAATCAGTCATAGTGGATCATGTTGACGTCAAATAGTTCGTGATTAGATCGATCCATATCTTGGTTCGTGGCGATGTACTCCGCGACTTAAGGAGTTTGCCGGGATGTTCATCTAATAGGCTGAACATCCGAAGCCCCGTGGAGTTTGGAAAGTGAATGTGAGCTTACGCCAACAAGTCCGATTGACGATGTATTTGCAGTTCGGGACCCACCAACTCAGGTTAAGAGCGCCGAAGCAAACAATATTGGAGACCTGTGTTACTCCCAGGCCGCGAGAAGTGACAGCATACGTCAATTACAGTGTTTTTGATAGAAGAACCTCGGAATAGTAGTGACTCAGGTTTGATTATGGCACGCGCATCGTGCGCGTAATTTCACGGCCGGGACGCCCGTGGCAGTTTCCAAACTGCCAACACTGAAAATGATTTAGAAAAGAAACAATCGGATAGGCCTCACAACCTTGCGATCAACTTATTTAGGTTCGTTCGAAGGCATTTTATGACCCCACCAACCGACTTCGGCAAGACCTTCACCAGCTATCAGCTTGCCAAGAAACTTGGGGCCAAGCGCGTGCTCGTGGTCACGTTCAAGCCCGCCGTGGAAGATGCATGGCAGACGGACCTCGAATCCCATGTGGACTTCGACGGTTGGCAATACCTCTCCCGCAATTCCGACAGCGACCCGACCAAGATCAACGCCAAGAAGCCTGTAGTCTAGCTTCGTCTTTGGACTAGGGCATCCCGTGCCGAATGTGGCGCTTATTGTTATGAGCAGCGAAAGGAGGAAGGTGAATCGGCGTTTCATGAACGGTCTCCTCATATTTGTGGGCCAAGACAGAAATAACGCCGGCTCGCTGGACTCTCAGACTCGATCTCAGCGAACAGAACTTTCAGATTGGTTTGAAGAAGGGTATAGGTTTCGGAAGCCCTAGATTACCAACCTGACGCGCCCGGCGAAAACCGACAACGAAGTATTAGACTTTGACGAGTGAGTCAAGATGCAACCACTCCTCAAAGCCAGATCTCCGCAATGAAACAGACAGTAATATAAAAAGTCTTTAGCTTTCAAGCTTTAGTGAGGCCCTGCGCCTAGTCCAATTTCAAACGGATCTTCGAGGGTGAACTACTCGGGTTCACGTCGCCATTCGAAGAGAGGTTCATTCTGGGCTCGCTTAGCTCGATTAAGATGGCCTTGCAGGCTGCTGCGGGTTAGGCCCAGTCGCTGGGCCGCGCTCTGAATGGTTCCTCCGGTCGCTCGTCGTGCAGCTTCGATGCTACAACGCTTGGCGCGGGCGGTCCATTGCTTGAAGGTTTCTCCGCGACGCAACACGCAAAGTTCGAGCGGCAAGATAATGTCGCCTTCGTCGACAATGGATCGCAATAGGGAGTGGGTTTCGGCATCCATGTTGGCAGCGTTCCCCGCTGAGGTTAGCTCATTGCCAGGATCAGGAAAACGTACTTGCGGCTTGCGATTAGTGCCTGTGACGGGGTTGCTTCCTCGGGAATTCAGTTTAGCTAGAACGAACTGGACTAGCTCAAGCGAGATCGACTCGTTCTCGCCAACGTAGCTTGTGAGATCATAAATCAGATTCCGCAATGCCCGAATGTTGCCCGGATATTCACATTGACACAATAGTGCTATGGCACCATCATCAATTTGATAACTCTCGCATTGTTTGACCTGTCCAGCGATTGCGGCGGCAGCTTCACGCATGTAAAGAGCAATCATTGCAGGAATGTCTTCGCGGCGTTCTCTAAGCGGCGCAGTCTCGATGCTCAGTACAGCTAAACGACAATAAAGGTCATCACGGAATTGGCCAGACTGAATCATCTTGGGTAGGTTCCGTGAGGTGGCCGCGATAATCTGTACATCACAGAAGATATGTCGGTTAGTGCCAAGTCGCTTTATCTGCTTTTCTTCAATCGCCCTGAGAAGTTTGTTTTGGACGGCGGGGAGGATGTCACCGATTTCATCAAGGAAGAGAATCCCGCCGTTAGCTTCTTCAAAGAGTCCCATATGATCGCGGGCTGCTCCTGTAAATGCGCCCTTGCAATAGCCGAAGAGTTCGGCTTCAACCAACTGCTCCGGCAAATTGGCGCAGTTAAGTTCCATGAACGGTTGGTTGGCGCGCGTTGACAACCTGTGGATCTCACGCGCCGCATAAGTCTTACCCGTTCCAGTCTCTCCTGTGATCAAAATGTTGAAGGGTCGCCGCGCTACGCGTTCGATTTCTGCGCGCATTATTAGCGCTTGCTGGCTCGTTTGATTCGCAAAGCTATCCGTGGACTGAATAGCAGTCTTTTCTGCGGCACCTTGAGCAGGTCGATACCGCCATCTTGGGCCGACGCTTTGGCGCTTGCGCGCTGGCGGAAGAACGATTTCATGTTGTGCTTCTACGGCAACATCGGAATATCTGTGACTCATAACGCCTCAATTCAAAAGGGGGCAAATGCTGCAAACGCACGCGCAGAGACCTATAGTTGATAGTTCCTCTATTCCCTTTAAGACGGGAGAACTGCATGAAGCTTCCAATGCCAAGATAAATTTCTAACTGTTGAGTCGCGCTCAGGCAACGTTGCGCCTTCAACTTATTGGTTACGCGCGGAGACGGGGGCAGCAGGTTATCCATACAAGCCTAACCGAATGGGTGGCCGTACTCTGACTTCTGGTTAGGGAGTAGCGCCAGACTTAGGGAGGCTCCTAGGTGGGCCCCTTGATATAGAGGAGACTAACGAGATTCTACGTTCTGCCGTACCGAGATGGCGAGCGTGGGCAGAAAAGCACCACAGCGTTCCGTTGCCAGAGTTTTTGCATCGCCTTTCCTGCAGGGCTACGACTAGCTGTAAGAAGATCCAGGTCATCATAAAACGATGTCTTCCAAGCATACGTCTGCGCCCCCAGTTCGCAATGCAAACTTGCAGCGTGAAGACCTCTTCATTGCAAAAGATTCAGCGAGAACGTACTTGTAGTCGGGTGATGCGCTAGATGCCTAGATTGCAAAAAACCCGTCTTCTGATTGTAGGAGACTTTGAACTGCGACGGCCGTCGATATGTAGTTGACTACATAATGTTATTAGGTACATACTCTGAAAGTGAAGTGGGCAGTATCGTTTCATGACGAGTTCGACTCAGAATTTGACGCCCTGTCAGAAGCGGTGCAGGACGAAATGCTTGCCCACGCCAGATTGCTAGAACAGTTTGGTCCGCAACTCGGAAGGCCCCGCGTCGATACTCTGAAAGGCTCCCGCTACACGAACATGAAGGAGTTGAGATTCGATGCTGATGATGGCGTTTGGCGCGTTGCTTTCGCTTTCGACCCGTCGCGCAAGGCTATCCTTCTTGTCGCGGGTGACAAGTCAGGCGGGAGTGAAAGGCGATTTTATCGGCAGTTAATAGCGAAAGCTGATAAGCGGTTCGACGGCCATTTGGCGCGCTTGAAAAAGGAAAGGAAGGGCTAGCTATGAAGACTCTGAAGCAGAAAATGAAAAGTATAAGTCCCGCGCGTCGCAAGAAGGTCGCCGCCCGTACCGCCGGTTTGGTTGCGGAAGAAATGACGTTGCAGGAACTCCGGCAGGCTCGTAAACTCACCCAAGTGCGGATGGCCAAGGCTCTCGGCATCACTCAGGATGGCGTTTCCCGTCTGGAAAAGCGTAGCGACCTTTTGCTTTCTACATTGCGGAAGAGCGTCGAGGCTATGGGCGGCAACTTATCCCTAGTTGCTGAATTCCCTGATCGAGATCCAGTCGTGTTGTCGGGCATTGCCGAAGTCGAGCCATAGCGAGGAGTTCCGTGTCTGTTTGGTGTCTATTGCGGGAGACCACGAGCGAGAATATATAGAAATGCCCCTTCGGCAAATTTTATGAACTGCGCTAAGTAAGAGCTCCCGACTGATCCATCTTAATTGCATCTTCTTGATTAGGAAACGATTCTTTTCACGGATACTTCGGAGACGTGATACCGCCACTTCTCTTTACAGCGAGAGTCTTTCGAGAACCGCGCGCGCACTTGAGAGCAGAGGGTGCTTCGGATGAAAGACTGTCTCGCCGACTCTGAGGCACTCTTCGATATATCTTCGGGCGAGTACTCTGTCGCCGAGAATACAGTACGCACGTCCGATCTTATCGAGAATGGAAGCGAACAGATCGGGACGCCCTGCCGACTCGGCAAACGTCAGTGCCTGGCGAGCCAGATTGTCGGTGCTTGTCTGTTCCGACTGGTCGGCTAGCACGAGGGCCAGATTTGCCAAAGAGATTGGATAGGACAGGTCACTAGTAGGGTTCGCGAGTCTGACCGACCGCTCCAAAAGGGAACGAGCTTCATCGACCCGTTTGAGATCCCGGAGTGTGATTCCTAGATTGTTCGCCGACAGCGCGACTTGCGGTGCGTCCGGCCCATGCCTATCTTCATCAAATTCCAGACAGAACCGAAAAAGTGGTAGCGCTTCCTGGTATCGACCTAAGTACCGTAAAACGAGACCGAGATCGTTTAGGGAAGAAGTTATTTGCCACTCCGGTATTTTTCGGTCATCCGGCAGCTGGACCGTCTCCCCGTTTACCGTAGTCCATGCAAGTGCCGTGTTTGTGATTCTCTCGGCCGCTGCTAGGTCCCCCTGGGTGACTAGAAAGAGCGCAACAGCGGACTGTCGCGTAAATACAGTGGGATGTTGTAAGCCCAGCGCCGTTTCCACGATCCGCAACGCCTCCTCCCAATAATTTCGCGCATCATTCCAGCGCATCTCGGCTTCAGCGATCCTTGCGAGGTCTTCCAAGTCTGCCGCAACCCATGGATGATCGTGTCCAAATCGCGCTTCGTCCATCGGGAGGATCGCCTCGATCATCTGGCGCGCATCATCAAGGTGTCCGGTGTCGCGCAGCTCATTTGCATAGTTGCTGACCACTCTCGTGAAGCTCTCATCGCTCGGATCAGCCAACTCGACGGCACGGAGCATGTGCGCTCGGCCAAGTTCCTCTTCACCCATGAAGTAGACCACCGCACCCAAGTTGGCCAAATGCGTTGCCAATTCCGGATGATCTGGTCCCCACCGGGCCGTGTCGATTGCTAAGGCTCGTTCCAACATCTGACGTGCTTTATCGAGTTCGTCAAGCTGGAATAGTGTCCCACCCAGGTTGTTCAATCGATTCGCCACAAGCTCGTGGTTCGGACCAAACGCGTGTTCTGTCATTCTCAGCGCCTGCTCTCCCAAACGCCGCGCTTCGACCAGGTCACCTAGTGATTGAACGTAGGTTGCCACCCGATCAAGCAGCCAGCTACTCCATTCCGCGCTGATATTCGCTTCAGCAGCGTGCTGAGATACCATCAGAGCGTGGGGAGATAGACGGGTGCAGACGGGCCAGGAGCGGATGATGTCCCCGCTGGCGGCGGGAAAAGAGTTCCGAACAAGATCTACCGCATGCTGGATCCACACCGCGGCTTCGTTAGGTTCCAGCTTGATCTTCCGCAGCACCGTTTGCACAAGACGGTGGATCGAAAGCGAATCGGCGGTGACCCGTGCCAGAGAATAGCGGCTGAGTACCCGGAGCGTCTTGGCCATTGCAAGTGGATCATCTTTCACATCACCTAGCGGTGGTGGCAAACCGGTGCTCGCGAAGAGCTCTAGGGGAATATCATCCGGAGCAAGAAAAGCGCAAAGCTTTAAGAGCTGACCTGCGGCTGCTGACTCTCTTTCAACCTGCTCAAATGAGATTTCCCAAGTAGTGGCTACAGTTCGGTCGTAATCAGAGGGAACAGCCTCTTGGAGCAGTTCGCTTGATCGGTGGCAAAGTAGGTCCAAATAACCATCAATCCCTAGCCGGGTCTGTTCCAAGAACGACGCGGCCTGTTCCAGTGCAAGCGGCAGATCGCCCAACGCAGAAGCCAGGCTCTCCAGTTGCAGCGGCTCCCCGTCGACGCGTCGTGCTAAAAACGAAATCGACTCTCGACGTGTGAATGCATCGAGTTCCAGCACTTCGGCCGCTTGGCCCCAGTGGCTGGAGCGCGACGTGATCAGAATGCATCCTGGACCGTCCGGCAAGAACTCCTTAACGCGGCCAACATCCTCGACGTTATCAAAAATTAATAACCAGCGACCGTTGCGTCGGAACCACTTCCGAACCTCCTTTACCGCCTTGGCAGTGTCTTGCTCATCAGTTAGTCCCAACTCCTCAGCCAGTGCTGCCAAATCAACCGAGAGAGATGCTGGGTGTTCGGATCGTACAAGCCAGACAACATCGAACTGCCCCGCATAACGACATGCGTATTCGACGGCGAGTCGGGTCTTACCTATGCCGCCTAAACCCGTTATTGCTTGTATGATCGTTCCTAAACCCCTTTTGGCGAACCGGTGGTGCAACGACGTCAGGATCTCATCTCGGCCGGTGAAGTAGAGTCCTGTTGAACTTTGCAGGTTCCAGATACTTGGCAATTGCCCAGGGAATATTCCTGTGGTTTCCCAGGGCAGGTGTGCACCCGGGAATGGCGTACCAAATAATCTTGTGTCGATATCTTGCTTCACACCGTCCAAGAGCCGAGAGCGTGCTTCTTCTTCCTCACAATCGACGAGATTGATGTAAATGATCGGACTGAGCAGTCCTTCAACGTGACATCGTTCAACAAGGATGGGGATTAGCGCCCGCTTCGCCCCCTTCCGTTCGCGTGTAAATGCTGCAGTCCATTCCGCTTCCGCAAAGCCGGACTGTAAGTAGCTCGGAGATAGTAGGGCAAGAGTATGTTTGGCGCTCCGGGCTGCCTGGTGCATCAGTGACACAAAGTTGTCTCCGGGGCGAAAGTCACGTGCTTGAACTATCGTCGTATAGCCGGCCTCCTGCAGAACGTCCGCTACCCATGTCGCCCACTTGGCATCCCGATGGTTGTAGCTGATGAAGAAATCACTCGACTCTTCGCGCTCTACCTGGATTGACATTGCAGTGCTACTCTCCATGAGCCGACCGGACGGCAGAATGATTGCCGATCAATGATAAAAGATTCGCTGGCCAAGGCGAGTTGAATGAGTTATACGTCCTCAAGTTCTTATTCCTCAGCTAGCTTAGCTTAGACAGCAGTATGGCGAGAGTCTAGGACTGAGAGTGGGAGACGGAACGTGCGCGCGGGCGTGACGAATTTTGAATGAGCAGCGCCCACTGTAAAACGCAGCAAGGTGCGGCGCGAACCAGGATTGCGGCGGCGGACTTCTCTCGCATTCGAAAACGTGGACCCCGGTCGCTTCACAGTGAACCTTTGATGTCGATCATCAATCGGTTTGGCTCAAGAGTGGAAGTGAAAATCAAAGTGCGACGCGCTGAGGGGATCGTGCACGGCGTGCCCGCATTAAGGGTCTAGAAAGCGTCATCTGTTCGAGGTAAAATTTTGACACGGTAGGGGTCTGGGGTTCAAATCCCCACGCGCCTACCATTTTTATTGGGACAGCCTCACCGTCCGCAAGTTTGTCGCGCTTCCCGTTGATCCACAACGATCCATTAACGACGCACAAGTTGTTACCTTTGCTTTCATTCGACGCCATCCAACGCTCATCGGGACCTCTACGCTGAAGCTTGATTTCCGAAGTTAGTCCTTCGTCAGGCAGAATCATCTGCACAAGTCGTTGTTGCGCCTCTCGTTTCGCGGCTGATTCTCGCTTGCGTGTAAACGTCCAGGGTACAACGACTGTTGGCGTGCCTCATCAGTTCTTGGACCACCTTCACATTCTCGCCATTCGCAATGCATCAGGGCTGCTGTGTGCACAAGATGCGCAACATAACTGAGAAGCGCGCAAGTGTGACCGCGAGGAACTGAAGAAAGCCGCTCAGGCTATTTACCAGGTTGCAGATCGCAAGTCGGCGCGAGCTGCCTTTCGCTCCTTGAAACTACGCTGGCAGCGGCAGTATCCGACCCTGGTAAAGCAGTTAGAAAAGGATCTGCCAAACCTGTTGTCGTTTTTCAACTTCCCTAAACATCTCTGGCGGCAGCTCCGGACCACCAACATTATCGAACATTGTTTGTAGGGTCCGTCGTCGGACGCGGCCTATGGTCTGCTTTGCAAACGTGCAGAGTGTCCATCGCATCATCTAATCGATCTTCCATCGCTTTAACCTGGAATGGAAAAGCCGCACGCGTTTTTACACAAGCAGCTTGACGTCACCCCTGGGGCATTCTTTGTTGACACTCCAAGCGGAGGGGAGTATGTTCGACCTGCTCGAACCCTTCGTTACGCGTGGGACTCACACCGCGTAAGCCTCGCGTCAACGACTTCGCTGAACAGGATTTTCGTCATGGCAGTCTCACCTGCTGCATCTGCATTTCATTGTCCAACGATCTTTGTGGGTGAGAAGTCGCTTAGGTGCGGGCTGACGCAAGTCTCAAAAATACGACTCAATTCAAAGCTGAGATTTCGGCGAGAATTAGCCGCTGCCTCTTGCTAGTTATGCGTAGGTTAATGTTAATTGAACCTTAAATTGCTCACAGTGCGACGGGAGCGTCACCCTTGAGTCTCCAAAGAGACAATCTCTTAAGCCCTTCTCACATCGCACGGTAGGCACGCGTCAATTATTCACACACTGCCCCAAAGAATCAGCGTTCGCAGCCGGCGACAATAGCCGGCGTTAACCCGCGAGAGTTTCAATGTGCCGCACACGTCTCCGCGATACGCGAGTGGTGTTCGCTTGCTCCAGAGCGCTTGCCGGGGAAGGCCAGGCGGTAGCGATTAAGCAACTCGGGCGACGTTGGTTGAAAGCGCGTTCGGGGTCGCCGCGCGAAAATGGATTTCGGAAAGTCTCCTCTCGGACTTAGTTAATTTGCGCGACGTCGGCCGGTGAAGGAACGTGGATCCAAGAGTAGTTAAAGTAATAGAGATTATGAGCTGTAATCTTCACCGACATTTGCCCGTCGGCCGTATGGCGGCGGCTGTTAATCTTTCCTCCTCGCGCCTAGAGCACCTGTTTAAGGCCGAAACAGGCGTGACGCCGGTCAGCTATCTCAAGAAACTGCGGATCGAAAGGGCGCGCGAACTTCTAGAGACGACGTTCCTGACTAATCAGCAAATCATCATCAAAGTCGGCATGTACGACGAGAGCCACTTCGTAAAGGATTTTAAGAAGGCTTACGGCCTGCGGCCGAGCCAGTACAGAAAGCGGCATCAAGCCCTCTAGCGATAGCGGTGCTTGACGGTAAAGCCGGGTAGCAGAATCAGCCAATAAGTAGCAGAATTAGCCAATGGTATCCGCTTGTTTTTAGAGGCCACCTGGAAAACAATGTCCTCGACATGACATCCCCCATCTCACAAAACTACCATGGGCGCCCGGCATAAAAGGAAGCGAGTCTTTTCCCTTCTTTGTCCTTGCGTTCGTCCGCGCTTAGGGTCGCGGCTGCACCTAAATTTCGGTTTAAGGAGGAACCTATGAAGCGAATCAGATTCGGTAGCATATTGCTATTCCTTGCGTTGGCACTAGGCTTTGCACCCGCCTCGGTGCCGATTTCGTCCGCCGACGAAGGATCGCCGAAATGCTCTTGCATGTATCCGGACACGGGGGCATACGGCGTCAGAACAGGTAGCGACTGCGTCGTCCAGCATTGCTGGATTGATTTAGAACTAGATTAGTCCCGCTTCGGCTCTAAGGACTCGTTTCCGCCGTTCCGCGGGAGGTTGGGACGGCCAGACGACGCTGTGTAATCCCGACGTAATTGGTTGATGGTGCCCTTAGGGAGGGAGGTTCTGCGCCCTGATTTGTATGCTAGGAACCTCTCTCCATAAGGCGAAGGAAAGCCCGGTAAGACGCGCGGCCGGAGTTTGGCGTCGCCGGCGTAATCGCTGTCGGCCGCCGCTGCCCCGTAGACGATTCAGGCGCTCGCCGCATCTAGCGGGTTTTAAACAAGGAACCTATGAATCGAAAGATTCGGTAGCGCGTTGCTGTTACTTGCGTTGGCACTCGGCTTTGGACTAGCCTCGGCCCGAGTTCGTCCGCCGAAGAAGGGGGGGCGAAATGCAATTGCCTTCATCCGAACACGGGGCAATACGGGGTCAGAACAGGTGACGAGCGCCTCGTGCAGGATTGCTGGATTGATATAAACAACCTGGAGTAGTCCCGCTTCGGCTCTACGTGCACTTCGGGAGACGGCCGATGCGCAACACTTCGATGAAAAAGTCCAAAGTAATAATGATGTGTGTTCTGGCTTTGGTAGTCATCGCGGCCGGTCTGTATGTCTACCGTTGGTCAACCGCAAAACCAAAGTGCAACTGCATGTTCCCTAACAGTAAGCAGTACGGCGTAATCGGACAGGGGGGAGTGTGCAGGGTGGTTGACTGTGAAATCCCACAAGCAGCCAAGTAAACCCGCGCCGTCGGCCGGGTCGCGGCTAACGACAGGCTTTCAGGAAGGTGCTAAGCTAATGTCACACCACTTAGGAATGCTGGCTAGGATAGGGGCAATCGTCAGTTTCACCTTAATGTCGGGCCTGCACGTTTACGGTCAGCGGCCGGTGACTGACAGCCGTAATGCTTCGCCGTTCCGCCAGAATGCCATCTTTCTTCTTGATTCGACGATTGACGAACTGAGGGACGTAGAAGATGTCGAGGCGCGCGTGACATTTGCCGCCGACATCGTCAGGTTATTAGGCAGCGTAAAGCCCGAGCGGTGTCGTCAAATGCTGGATTCTATTTTTGACGACCTCATGAAGTTGAAGAATGCAAAAAGCTCACAGAGTAATTCTCAACGGCCGTCCCCCGACGCATTATTACAAAAGCTAATCAAGGCCGCCGCTTCCTTCGACCGTAAGCTCGCCCGCAATTACATAAACAGGTACACAGAAGAAGCGCCCGCACAAAAAAGCGAGCCGGCAACGCCAGCACAGTCTTTATCTCAGCAAGCGGACTTAAACATGCTGCTCGCATTGCAGTTAATCGAAACCCAACCGGCCCTCGCTGTGCGGGTCGCGCAGAATGCTGTGGCGGCGGCGGTTACGGTAAGGACGTTAGAGTTTCTCGGAACCCTGAGAAAGAAGGACGCCGGTTTAGCCAACGCCTTTTTCGCCACCGCGTTACAGAGCGTTATTGCGAGGCGAGGAACCGACATAAACGAGTTGCTTCTGCTGTACACTTATGTCTTTTCCCCGAGGCGAGTCTTGGGGGTGACCTCGCAAGGAATCGTGCTGCGACAGATACCGGGGTACCAGCGGGTGGCGCAGGACTATCCGGTAGATTCCAGACTAGCCCAACAGTTCCTACAAGCCTCCGCGCAGATACTGTTGGCCGACCCGCAATACAGGCAGGGAAATCTTAGCTCCGGCACCGGGGCGGCGGGCGATCTTTACCTCATCAATCTAATCAAGCCGCAGGTCGCCATATACGCCTCGAGGCTGCTCGGCCCCCTATCGGAGCAGGCTGGTCTGCTCGTGAGCTACTTGCAGTCAGAACAGTATTCGCGTTTGCAGTCGGACGTTGAGCGCCTGGGCAGAGTACAGAACGGCACTGGGGAGGGCGCGGCAAATGGCGCGTCGGACGTCGAATCTCTATTGAGCCGGGCAGCGGCGCTGCCTCCCTCTGCGAAGAGGGATTACCTTTATTACACGGCTGCTGTGACCGCCGTCCGTGAGAAACACTACGACGCCGCGTTAGACATCGTCGAGCACGTGTCTGAGGAGTTTCGCGCCAAGGTTAAAGAATTTATCGGCTTCAGTATCGCCCAACAGTCCGTCTCAGATCGCCAATTCGAGAGGGCGGAGCAGTGGGCAGAACGTGACGCCGACTTGACGAGGCGAGCGTACTTATTCGCCCTGATAGCCAGTGCTTTGCTGGACGATGACAGCAAAGATTATACGGGTGCGACAAGGCTCCTCAACGAAGTGGAACGGCTGGCGTCGAAACTTGACGCCAAACGAGAAAGAATTTCGGTGCTCCTCCGCGCGGCGGAAATCTTCTCGCGTTTTGACATCCCCCGTGCCTCCGAGGTTCTAAGGCTGGCTTTCAAGGCCGCGAACGGCAGCGAAGGATTTACAGGGGACAGTAAAGTAACTCGACTACTTGAGGTCGGCGATTTCGGCTTCTTTTATGAAATGTTCAACGACAACCTCAGCCTGTCCCGGACTCTCAGCCCTTTGGCGTTCAGTGATTTCTACGGAATGGTGTCAACCGTCCGCGATCTTCAAAATCGCGCCTTCCGACTTAGGGCTGTGATCTCACTCTGCGGCGGAGTGTTGACGGGGGAGCGTCCGAATCGCCCTCGCGAAAGTAGAACCGTGTCGCGGGGAGTACTTTGAAGCGGGGTCGCTGGCGCGAAAGCGTAAGGGCCACGTCTGAAGGTAGTCATGATAGCTTAAAGATATATCTCTATTAGCAAATAGATATTACTGTAACATCTATTTGCTTTGATCCCTCTTCTATTAGTTTCAGAAATTCGAGTTGGCATCTCAAGTGGCCTTTCTGAGAATCAATGATTCTTGTATCCAATTTGTATCCAGAAGTGACAGCATGCGACGGGTAAAGAACCGGAAAGAAAAGGAAAAGACCGAAAATGCTCGCAAATTCCTGGTGGCTGTAACCTGAGAAAAGGCAAAGACTTAAGTTTTTGCCGAGATGATGACTCATAATCCCACGCCCCGACCAGAACTCTCAATAACCTAGAACTATTTCTTTCCTCCGGACCTGTGACCAACCAACATTGCCTTGAATAAAGGCCTCTGGTCATCAGAACGCCAGAGCCTATGGCTGTCAGAACAAGTATCTCATCAGGGAGTGCGGCCATGCGAGAGCCACAGCCTCCAATCACTAGACAGATGTTGTCACATATGACAACATGTCCGGGGGCCAGTTTGCGAGATGGCCAAAACGATGGATTAGCGACGGCGAATGACGAGAAGCACCCGGCCTATTTCGTGGATCAAAGCGGCGCTGAGGGAATTCGAGAAGTTCCCCGATGAGGTGAGGACCAGGTGTCTTACAGCATTAACCGTCGCCGCTGAGGGCGGCAAAGCCGACATTGCGAAACCTATGCAAGGTCTAGGCTCGGGAGTGTTAGAGATCGCCCTGCCGTTTCGTGGCGACGCATTCCGCGTAGTCTATGCGGTGCAACTAGGCCATGACTTATGGGTTCTTCATGCCTTTCAGAAGAAATCAACCCGGGGCATCAAGACACCCAAGCATGAAGTCGATCTGATCAAGGACCGTTTGAAGAGACTTAGGGAGATGTTGCGATGAAAAGCGAGAAGCTGGAAGTGGTGAGGGGAAGCGGAAATGTTTTCCGTGACCTCGGTCACAAGAATGCCGATGCCGATCAGGTCAAGGCTATTCTAGCCGCCGAGATCATCAAAGCCCTTGACCGTGATGGTCTCAGCGTCCGCAGTGCGCAGGGCCGAACTGGGATTGCGGCGGCGGACTTCTCTCGCATCAGAAACGCGGATCTCGGTCGCTTCACAGTCGATCGTTTGATGTCGATCATCAATCGGCTTGGTTCGAGAGTGGAAGTGAAAATCAAAGTGCGACGCGCCGAAGGGATCGCGCACGGTGTGCCCGCATCAAGGGTCTAGAAAGCGCCGCCCTGTTCGAGGCAGATTGTCCCAGCAAAAATGTCCCGCAGTGACTTGCAAATAGGGCTATCGACAGCACAACATGCGCAGTGGGAACATGCGATTTATCTAAGCATTTCCGTAAGTATTGCAAATGAAGGCCGCTGGAATTACATTCCCAAGCTGAGGGTTGCGGGATCGACTTCCGTCGCCTTGGCCGATTGATAGTAGACACTAACGGCCAGCACAGTGTGGCCTTCGGGTGTCTCAACAAATATGAAATCTCTTAGCTCTGCCATTTCACCTAGATCGCTGCACGTTTGTTGAGTATGTCCCTCATCTTGTCGTTCACCTTCTTCGTCAGGTGATAGTACCTGTACGTCATAGAGATATCAGTGTGGCCCAAAATCTTTGCTAGTTCCTGCATCTCCATACCAGCGTCGGCCATGCGAGTTGCAAACGTGTGTCGCAAGTCATGAAAGCGCATGCTAGTGATACCGGCCTCTTTACGTGCTGCCTCCCACACCTTACGCAGGTTCACGCTCGCGCTTGCGAACAACCGCTCGTCGGGATCGTCGCTCTTCCTTTGGAGTTTGAGTTTCAGCAGTTCGGCTTTCAAACGAGTGCTAACTGAAATCTCCCATTGCTTCATGTTCTTATCCTTGTAGGTGGTGATGGTCACTTCTTCAGCTTTGAAGTTGACATGTTTCCACTTTAACAACTCCACCAGACTGGACCATCGAGCGCCAGTTTCCAACGCTGCAATGAACACCGGAATTGTGTGCCGACGGTCTGCTTTCTGCAGGGCCTTGAATAGCCGTCGCTCTTCGGCATCGGACAATACCTGCTCCACAGCACCCTTTTCAGCGGCGACTTGAATCAACTGTTTGCCAGCTTCAGTCTTGAAGGGATTATCGAAAACCCACTTCTTCGATAACGCCACACCAAACATCTTCCGCGCTTTCGATAGCTCACGATTCACGGTAGCGATGGTAACTGTTTTTAGGCGGTGTGCCTTGTACTTCTCAAGAGCCTCATCGTCAATCTTTCTGATGTCCTTGTCGCAGAAGTATTCCACCAAATTGTCGATAGCAAAGTGCGCTGGTTTCACACTCCTGACACCGCTCACCTTAGAACCATCTTCGCTGTAAGTGGCTGGCACATAGAAGCGGTTCTTGACGTATTGAGCAAGCTGCCGGAACGTAATCTTACCCCCCTCCAGTCTCGCTGTTCCCTTTTCTAAAATCTCCACCTCAAGTTGTGCGAGTTTGGTCTTTGCTTCACTCTTACTTTCTGCAGTGCGCAGGGCCTCGCGAGTCTTACCGTGGTCGTCCTCAAACCGGATGCGTGCGCAGTGCTTACCTCTGGCCTTGCGGATTGTTCGTTGAAGTATTTTCATTTTGCACCTTCTGTTTTAGTCGTCTATTTGGTTTGGCGCATGCCCTCTCTTTCTGCCGTTTCTGTTGGCCTAAAGACCCCGTTAGTGTACCCCTTTGGCGTACCCCTTTCTACGTGGTTTTCAGGACACAGCGGTGCACTTGGTGACACTGAGTGACACAAGAACACAGCGTCTTTATTGACGTTTACGATTTTGTTTAGGAAACCGGAAGTTAAATACCGCTCCGGAGGCGAACGCTCTAATCCACTGAGCTACGCGGGCATTTCAGGGAAGGCAAAAAGATAACATACGATTCCGCAGCCACGCCACGGTCAAAGTAAAGCAAACTGTTAGTTTGCTGAGCGCTGGCATCAAGGCGGCCGTCGAATTAATCTTACAATCGCAAACGGCTTCGTGGCTTCCCTGGGAGCCAGCTAATCACGAAATCGCAAACTAACAGTTTGCTTTACGTCAGCCCCGCGCTTGCCAATGCCGCCGGTCGTCGTATATCAAGTAAGCCAATGACGCGAAACACATACTTTGCTGAAGTGCTCGGCTTTCTTCGTCTTGAATCCGAAGCCATTGCTCAAACCGCGAACCGTCTTCGGGAAGACCAAATCGCACGGGTCGTCGATTTACTTGCCGGATGCAAAGGCAAGGTGGTGATTATCGGTGTAGGAAAGTCAGGAATCATTGCTCAGAAGATTGCTGCCACGATGACCAGCACCGGCTCAGCCGCGCTGCATCTTCATCCTTCGGACGCACTGCACGGGGGCATCGGCATCATCAACGCCGACGACGTGGTGATGATCCTCAGTAACAGCGGCGAGACCGACGAAATAATCGAACTGCTACCTGCACTAAAGCGCCGCCGGGTGCCGATTATTGCGCTCGTGGGAAATTTGAACTCAACTCTAGCGCGACAGGCTGATGCGGTAATCGATGGTTCGGTGGACCAGGAAGCGTGCCCGTTAAATCTCGCGCCGACTACCAGCACGACAGTAGCTCTCGCTCTGGGCGATGCCCTGGCAATGACGTTGATGCAGGTAAAAGGGCTCACCTCCGATGACTTTGCAATTAACCATCCGGCCGGCCAACTCGGAAAGCGTCTTACGCTAACCGTCGGAGATCTGATGCATGGTGGTGATTCCAACCCCACGATCGAGTCAGGCGCTGCCTGGATGGACATCGTAAAAGGAATCACTGATGGGGGTCTCGGCGCCGTGAATGTTGTTGATGGTGTTGGTCAACTGAAAGGCATCATCACTGACGGTGATCTGCGCCGTGCGATCCAGCAGAGCGACTCCTCTTCGTTAGCGGATTTGAAATGCGAAGAAATTATGACGAAGGATCCAGTCGTCGCGGATGCATGCCTTTTGGCTTACGACGCCTTGCGCTTGATGGAGGATCGCCCGTCGCAGATATCAGTGTTGCCTGTCGTCAACGGCGATCGTGTTTGCGTCGGTCTGATTCGATTGCACGATATTGTGCGCAGCGGGCTGTAAGGCCAGATGTCAGATGCTAGATGTCAGATGTCAGATGTCAGGTGTTTGAATTGACTCGCGAACCACTGACTTTCATTCGCGAACCACTGGAATGCTGACACCTGACATCTGATATCTGACATCCGACATCTGACTTTGGGCTTCGGAAGGCATGTCGACGATGTCCCACGCCGAGCGCACGCGCAGCAGTTTGGACATCAGCCCGGCGTGCATCACGTGACCGCTTCGTTCCGCCACCACCTTGCCCAGAATGGGCATACCCAGCAAAGCAAGGTCGCCAATGATGTCGAGAATCTTGTGGCGTACAAACTCGTCACGAAATCTGAGACCGCCCTCGTTAAGCATCCCGTCTTTTGTCAACACGATGGCATTGTCCAACGAACCGCCTCGAATTAGGTTAGCTTTCCGTAAATTCTCAATTTCGTCGGCGAAGCCAAACGTGCGCGCCGCGGCAATCTCCCGGCTGAAAGCCCCGTCGTTCAAACTGATTGAGAATTGCTGCACGCCAATCATCGGGTGAGGGAAGTCAATCAAACAATCAATCTGGTACTGGTCACCGGGTTCAACGCTGATACGCCGGTTTCCCTGTTCAAACGAAACTTTTTCCCGCACCAACAATGCGCGTCGCGCCAGTGGCTGCTCGACTATTCCTGCCTTCTCGATCATGTCGGCAAAGACTTCGGCTGAGCCATCCAGAATTGGAATCTCGAGGTTGTCGACTTCAATGTAAACATTATCAACGCCGAGACCCCTCAAGGCCGAGAGCAGATGCTCGACCGTGGACAGCATGACGCCGGTGCGCATCAATGTCGTCGCATACCCGCAATGCGCGACGGATTCGACTGTGGCTGGAATTTCAAAACCGCCGAGGTCGGTGCGACGAAACACGTATCCTGTGTCGGGTGCAGCGGGCACTAGCCTGACGTGCACCGGGACCGCAGTATGCAGTCCCACTCCGTGAGTCTCTACAGGCGACGCGAGCGTGGTCTGTTTGATCAAATGCTGCTCCGAATTATCCTGGGATTTAACGAGCGTTGCAACGCTATTCATCTGAGCAATGATTGTGCCGGATGTAGTTGCCCAGTCAAAGTAGCAGCAAGACTCCGTGGTGTTGCGCCGAAGCCACATTGTTTGGAAAGCGTGAGGCGAAAATGCGATAACTTAGTGTTATTAGTGTTTATTCGTGGATCGTTAACGGCTTTGCGATGGAATACGATCCACGAAATCACACGAATTACCACGAACGTCAGTCGGATGGATCACCCATTATTGACACTCCGAAATCGCCTCTCTATCATCGAATCACATGCCAACTAAGCAAGCCTCCGCTGGGGACCAACCAGTCGAACGCGTATTTCTGATCGATTCGATGTCGCACATTTTTCGCGCTTTTTTTGCGCCGATGGCGAATCGTACTGCTCCGCTCGGTACCTCCAAAGGACAGGTGACGCAAGCCGTCTACATCTTTACAAACATGCTGCGCAAGCTTCTGCAAGATGAGAAGCCAAACTACATCGCAGCAATTTTTGAGTCGGGCGAGAAAACGTTTCGTCATGAAACCTTCGCTGACTATAAAGCGAATCGGCTGGCCATGCCTGAAGATCTTGCGTCTCAGCTTCCCTACATCATTCAGCTTTGCGAAGCCTTCAATATCCCGGTAATCAATGCACCCGGTTTTGAAGCCGATGATGTGATTGGCACCCTTGCCGCGAGGGTCGCGGAAAAAGGACTCCAGGCGGTGATCGTCTCGAATGATAAAGATATGTGCCAGCTGGTGCGTGACCCATGCGTCATCGCCATGCGCCAAAACTCTCAGGTCGTGAAACGCAAAGAGTTTGTGCCGCCAATTGAGTGGTGCGACGAGGCGTGGGTGGAAAGGAAGTTTGGAGTGCCTGCCGATAAGATTGTGGACCTGCTGGGCCTGATGGGCGACTCCATCGATAACATACCCGGGGCGCCCGGCATCGGTTCAAAAGGCGCCGTGCAGATCGTCACCCAGTTTGGCTCGATTGAAGAAGCGCTCAAGCGATGGGAAGAGGTCAAACACAAGACTTACCGCCAGTCGTTGCGCGATAACGCCGAACTTATTCTGCAATCAAAGGATCTCGCGCGAATCAGAGTTGATCTGGATGTCGAACTGAATCTCGATGAGCTGAAGGCGAGGCCGCCGGATCGTGCGGCTGCATACCAGCTTTTCAAGGAGCTTGAATTCTCCGCGCTCACACGCGAGTTTGCCGATGCGGCCGTCGCCGTCACTGCGCAGCCCGGCGCTCCCCTCGACTACAAGCTCGTTGACACGATCGCCGCTTTGGATAGTTTGGTAAAGAGTCTTTGGGACGCGGAGAGCGTTGGCATTGCGCTCACGGATTCGACTCCAGCCGGCGATCCATCAAGCGAGGATGAGGCCGAGGAACCGGCGCCCGGGCAGCAATGCGTCATCGATTTCGACGCACCACAGGGGATTGCGTTCTCGACTGGTCCGGGCTCATCCGTGATGGTCGATCTTGAAAAGTTTGGCGATGACCGCGAAAGGGCAATAGCCTCACTTCGAGAAGTTTTATCAAATGGTCTACTGGAAAAATCAGTTCATGATCTGAAGCGCGCCGTCGGACTTCTGGGTCATCTGGACATCACCCTTGAAGGCGTCAAGGACGATACTTTTCTCGCTGCCTACCTGCTTGATCCGACTCGCAGCAAATATGAGTTGGCCGATCTTGCTCGCGAAGCAGTGGGCGTGGAAAGCATTGATAAGCCTGCAAATGGCTGGTCAGATTCGCAGTGGCAAACGGCCGCGGCCGCGGATCTAACGGTCCGCACCGCAAAGGTCCTGCATCAACGTATTCTCGAGAAGAAGCTGGAAACAATCTACACCGAGATGGAATTACCTTTGGCGCCGCTTCTGTTTCGCATGGAGCGCGCCGGCCTCAAAGTTGATCGGGCGACACTCGCCGACCTCTCAAACTATCTGGGGCTGGAACTGAAAAAGTTAACAATCAAGATCTACGAACTGGCAGGAAGGGAATTCAATATCGGCTCGCCGAAACAGGTTGGCGAAGTCCTCTCGGAGTTGGAAATGACATCCGGCAGGAAGACTTCGACCGGCCGCATCTCCACCAGCAAGGCTGTACTTGAAGAGTTGGCCCAGACTTTTGAGTTGCCGAAGTTGATCATCGAATATCGAGAGTTGGATAAACTAAAGAGCGTCTACACTGACGCATTGCCTCATCAGATCGCCGTGGATGGAAGGATCCACTGCCTGTTGAATCAAACAGTTGCCGCCACCGGGCGTCTTTCATCCAGTGAGCCGAATCTGCAAAACATTCCCATTCGCACCGAACTTGGACGCCGAATCAGGCGCGCGTTCGTGGCCGAGAAGGGATACAAGATCATTTCGGCGGACTATTCGCAGCTGGAGTTGCGACTCCTGGCCCACATCACTCAAGACGCGGTGATGCTCGAGGCGTTTCAACACGGCGAGGATATTCACAACCGGACAGCGCGGCTGGTCTTCGGCGCTCAGTCTGACGAGGAACTGAAAGAGGCGCGCCGGTTCGCGAAGATCGTCAACTTTGCGATTGCTTACGCCATCGAGCCTTGGGGTCTGTCACAGCGGGTGGGCATAACGCGGCAGGAAGCAAAGAAAGTTATCGAGGATTACTACAACACCTACAAAGGTGTTCGTCGCTACATGGAAGAAGTGCCTTTGCGAGCGCGCGAGCATGGTTACGTGCGTTCGATTTATGGCCGCATTCGGCCGCTCCAGGGAATCAACGATCGCAATGCCAACATTCGCAAGGCCGCCGAACGAGAAGCCATCAACATGCCGATTCAGGGCACCGCCAGCGATATTGTGAAGATTGCGATGTTGAGGGTGGACGAAGAATTCAAGCGCGAGGGAGTGGATGCGAAACTTCTCATGCAGGTGCATGATGAGTTGCTTGTGGAAACGCCTGCCGGCGATGCTGAGCGCGTGGCTAAAATTCTCAAGAGAGAAATGGAGTCGGCAGTGACTCTCGATGTTCCCCTGGTGGTCGACGTCGGGATTGCCGATAATTGGATGGACGCCAAGCCATAGTAGTAGGACAGACATTCCTGTCTGTCTTCGGAACGGAAGAAGCTAGTTTCGGCGTGAGCTGAGTTCTTGCTAAGAAAGCGGCGCCAGGCCGCCGCGGGCCAAAGCGGCGCCGGGCCGCCGCACTCCAAGGAGAGGCCTCAAGTGAACGGGGCGTGGGGTGATGAAAATGGAACCAGACGATCAACCCGACAACGATTCCGCCAACGGCACTGGTGCGCCCCAACCTCCAACAACGGAAGAAGATCATCCCACCGTCGTTTACCGCCGAATCGATACGACAGAACAGTCTCAGGCGGCAGCACGGCAGTCCGGCCCGAAACGGAATTGGGCCCAAAGAGTGGCGCCGGCGGTTACGCCTTTGTTCGTCGGATTTCTTTTACTGCTGATACTCATTTCCGTGCTGGGATTTCTCAGTGTGAGGCGCATGGACGAAGTAAGCGTTGCGATTCTGGGTCTCGAGCAACGGCATGCAGCAAAGTTAAGTCTGCTTCTGAAACTGCGACTGGCAACTACGAAACTCAACAACGAAGCGCGCGCGCGGGCGGATTCCGAATCAAGAGGCGAATTAAGACCGCCTATTGATTCGCGGCTCAACACCGCGCAAGACGAAATGAATGGTTTGCTGGCTGAAGTGGAGCAGCATTTGATCAGCGAGCCGACCTGGGGAAAGTTCAAGGAAGATTTGCAATCATTTATTGAAGTTACCCAGGACCTGCGTCGCTACTCGCTTGAAGGCTTCAACAAATTTAGGATTGTAGACGAGAAATTGGATGCCTTGCTGCAACGATCAAACGAAGAACAGCAGGAAGTCTTTCGGGAGAGTGAAATCATCGAGCAAACTGCGGCGCGGTCGATTCGAACCTGGAGTGTCTTGGCACTTATCGTCGGCGCCCTGGTCGCGGCCGGCACTATTTGGGAAGTGCAACGGCGGTTTGGAGAAATGCGCCGCAGCGTTGATGAAGCAAGGCGCGAGCGCGTGTTCACAGGTCAGTTGCTTGAAGGCATGGTAAGCGCGGTCGCCGCTATCGACGACGACGATCGGATCCGCAGCGCGAATGCGGCCTTCTTCAAGATCTTTCCCGCGGCCAGTATTGGCGCGTCGATTCACGAGAAGATCGCTTCCGAGCCTGCTCTGAAGATGCTGGAATCGGCTACGGTTTCCCGTGTCGATAAGTCGACGTATCGGGGCCGTTGGGTTGTTTCCGGAGCAGATACCAGTGAAGATGACAAGAGCTTTGATGTCTATTCGTCACCCCTCGCTATTGATTCGGCCCGCGGACAAATACTCACTCTCGTGGATGTTACCGAGGTGGCTGAGGCTGAACGCGGTTTACGCCGCCAGGAGTCGCTAGCTGCCGTGGGCCAGGCAACTGCGCAGGTGGCCCACGAGATTAGGAATCCGCTGGGGAGCATCAGGCTGGGCGTGTCGATGCTGCGGGACAATGTCAAAGACGAAGAGGGTCTGAACACGATTGATCTGGTTGAGCGCGGTATCAAACATCTTAACAAGCTGGTGATCGACGTGGCCCAGTTTTCCAGGAGTAAGGCCCTCGAGAGATCGGATGTCGAGCTTCGCGAAGTGCTCAATCGAAGTCTCGAACTCGTAGCCGACAGGATCAGGGAAAGCGATGCCAGGGTTGAGATGAAACTCAGCGATCAGCATCTGATAGGTCATTGGGACCCTGACCAGTTGCGGCAGGTGTTTGTAAATGTAATTGCGAATGCAATCGACGCGAGTCCAAAAGGCACCCCAATCGTCATTTCAACTGAAGCCATTTCCGTGGTCGCCGGCAACGATGTTGGGGCCAGCAAACATGCGCGAATTACGATTGCAGATAAGGGGCCAGGAATGGACCAGGCCGCGCTGGACCGTATGTTCGAGCCGTTTTTCTCTACTAAAAAGCGAGGAACGGGATTGGGTCTGGCTATTGTGAAACAGATCGTCGAACAACACGACGGCCGCATTGATGTCGATAGTGGACCGGCGAAGGGCACGCGATTTACCATAGATTTACCGCTCTAGTAGCTTCCTACCTCCGAACCAGGAATGATCCACGAAATCACACGAAACGGCACTAAAAGATTTTCTTAGTTCGAGTCATTTCGTGTTTTTTCGTGGATGGTACTTCTACATGGCTTGAAACGCCTTTGTGGCAGCTGCAATCGTCTGGTCGATGATTTCTTCTGTGTGGGTGATGCTCACGAACCCGGCTTCAAACTGCGAGGGCGCCAGGTAAACGCCTTCCTCAAGCATAGCGTGAAAAAATCTTCCGTATGAATCACGATCGCTTTTGGCGGCCATGGTCCAGTCGCTGATTGGGCCTTCGCTAAAGAACGTGGTCCACATCGATCCGACTCTGTTTGTAATGCTCTTAATCCCCGCTTCGGAGGCAGCCTGCCCCAGCCCTTCGCAAAGTTTCCCCGCCCGTTGTTCCAGTGTCTCGTAAATCGATTTGTCACGCAGTCGCCGCAGCGTCAGCAGCCCTGCTGTCATAGCTAAGGGGTTCCCGGAGAGAGTTCCAGCCTGATAGATCGGGCCAACAGGTGCAACGTTGCGCATCAACTCACGACGGGCGCCGTATGCACCCACGGGCAAACCGCCGCCGATGATTTTCCCGAGGCAAGTAATGTCCGGGACGACGCCGTAAAGCTCTTGCGCCCCGCCACGAGCCACTCTAAATCCCGTCATCACTTCATCGAAGATCAATAGCGCGCCGTGTTTCGCGGTCAGCTCGCGAAGGAAATTCAAAAAGCCAGGCTGTGGCGGGACAACACCCATGTTGCCGGCGACAGGTTCGACGATGAGAGCGGCAATGTCCTGATGCCGCGTGAAGATCTGCTCGAGCGCCGCCTCATCGTTGAAAGCACAGTTGATGGTGTGTTGTGCGAGGGAAGCAGGGACCCCGGGGCTGTCAGGCAGACCGAGTGTGGCCACTCCTGAACCGGCCTTCACCAACAAGCTGTCGGCATGACCGTGATAACAACCTTCAAACTTCACCAGCTTGTCGCGTCCGGTCGCACCTCGGGCGAGCCGGATGGCCGACATCGTGGCTTCGGTGCCGCTGTTGACCATGCGCACCATCTCAATCGAAGGCACTGCATCGATGATCTCTTCCGCGAGTTCTATCTCCAGTTCACTGGGAGCTCCGAAGCTGGTGCCTTTGGCGGCGACTGCGGACAGTGCTTCAACAATCTCTTCATCCGCATGACCCAGGATCATGGGTCCCCAGGAGCCCACGTAGTCGATGAAACTCCGGTCATCGGCGTCGGTGATGAATGGCCCACGGGCGCTTTTAATGAATAGAGGTGTTCCTCCGACGCCGCGAAATGCGCGGACCGGCGAATTCACCCCGCCCGGCATTAATTCGGTTGCACGGTTAAATAGCTTCGCAGACTTGTTCTGATCTTTTTCTGGTGTAGACATCGGCACAAGCATACCAACCTTGTAACGCAAACTGTTAGTTTGCGGACCTGGAGGACAGGCCAGCAACATACGAAGCGTGCGGAACCGACACTCAAAACGGGAAGCGCGAGCGGCAGCGAGCGTTACAGAACCGAGCGCGGTAGCGCCGGATGCTAGAGTCGACTTCAGGGTTAAAGGGAGTTGGAGAACCCGCGTTAGCAAGCCGATACTTGACTCAACCCGATCTATTACGAAGGAGCAGGTAGTTCCGATGAGCCTTGTATGGCAGCCGGTTATCGACGAAGTGACCTCTCGCATCCGGCGCTACCGCGCTCGGTTCTGTATACACATCGGCCTCCCAACTCGAAACTGACCCATTACGTTCGGGCTTTACGACAGCCAGTTCTCGTCTGCTAAGATGCCGCTGTTTTTGGTCCGAACCTCAGCCCGGAGATTGTTTCTTTGCCGCTCACCGCGGGTACACATTTAGGCCGTTATGAAATTCGCGCTCTGCTGGGTGCGGGCGGCATGGGAGAGGTCTACGTCGCTCGCGACGAAAAAATAAATCGGGATGTTGCGATCAAGGTTTTGCCGGCGGCCTTTTCCGCAGATGCTGAACGCTTGAGGCGTTTTGAACAGGAAGCCCAGGCTACCGGCGCTCTCAATCACGCGAATATCCTTGCCGTTTTTGATGTTGGTACACACGAGGGTGCCCCTTATGTAGTTTCAGAATTGCTGGAAGGTGAAACGCTCCGGGAACGTATGGGCGGCGCGGCCCTGCCTCAGCGGAAAGCAATCGACTACGCCCTGCAGATCGCGCATGGATTGGCGGCGGCCCATGAAAAGGGGATTATCCATCGCGACCTCAAGCCGGAGAACCTCTTCATTACTAAAGACGGCCGCCTAAAAATCCTGGACTTCGGACTGGCAAAGCTCCTGGGAGCTACAGACGGAAGCCAATCACAAACCGAGGTTCCAACCCGCCGTGTTGATACCGACCCCGGCATCGTGATGGGCACCATCGGTTACATGTCGCCGGAACAGTTGCGCAGCAAGCCCGCCGATCATCGTTCGGACATTTTCTCGTTTGGCGCCATCCTGTATGAAATGCTTTCCGGCCGTCGCGCCTTCCACGGCGAATCTACCGCGGACACGATGAGCGCTATCTTGCGTGAAGAGCCACGGGAGCTTTCCGAGACAAACAAGAACATCGCGCCGGCGCTCGAGCGAGTAGTCAACCACTGTCTCGAGAAGAACCCGGAAGAGCGCTTCCACTCCGCCAGGGATTTGGCGTTTGCGATCGAAGCGCTGTCCGGCTCCGGGCGAATGACAGATTCAACTCGGACGGTGCTGGCGACGCTGCCCGCGCCGCGAAGCAAACGGCGAGAGCTTTTCGCCTGGATTGCGGCAGCTACGTTTTTAGCCGCGAGCCTCGGCTTAGCACTGCTTTACTTTCGCCGCACCCCAGAGGCAGAGCCTTCGGTGCGATTTGTTATTGCGATGCCACCGGCGGTTACCGATGTTTCCAACCCGGTGGTATCCCCCGACGGCCGCTACGTCGCATTCTTAGGTGGCTCTGAAGGAAGACGTCATCTATTTGTTCGTCCTTTCGACACCCTGGATGCGCAACAGTTGCCCGGAACGGACGAGGCCACCTTTGCGTTTTGGTCCCCTGACAGCCGTCATGTGGCTTTTTTTAGCAACAACAAGCTGAAGAAGATCGACGTGACTGGTGGTCCACCCCAAACTCTATGTGACGCACCAGCGGTATTAGGCGGGAGCTGGAGCCGGGACGGAGTGATTTTGTTCAGTCTCGACACGAAAGGAATTTGGCGCGTTTCCGCTGCCGGAGGGACCCCACAGCAAGTAACCAGGATCGACGAGTCGCGTAAGGAAGTATCGCAAGCCTGGCCGAGCTTCTTGCCCGATGGGCAGAATTTCCTTTATCAAAGTTGGACCGGGCGTTCGCCCGACAGCAGTATTTGGTTAGTGTCGCTGGATGGCGCCAGTCGTAGAGAGTTGCTAAAGGCCGACTCGAACGCTGCCTATGCGGCTCCCGGCTATTTACTTTTTGCTCGTGAAACAACGGTGATGGCACAGTCGTTTGATCCGGACAGTTTAAAACTGGCTGGAGATCTCTTTCCTATTGCCGAACAGGTCACGTATATGAGCTCCGTTAGTTTGTCCAGTTTCTCCACCTCAGAAAACGGCACTCTCGTCGTTTTGAGGGGCAACTATTCAAATCGACAGTTGGTTTGGTTTGACCGGAACGGGAAGCAATTGGGAGTAGTTGGTCCAACAGGTGACTACAACGACGTGGTGCTGTCGCCGGATGGAACGAAAGTAGCCACCCAGCGCCTGGAGGGTGGTCAGTGGGACATCTGGGTCATTGATCTGGCCCGTGGACTACCCGTCCGGTTGACGTTTGACGCGGCGTCTGAAGACAACCCGGTCTGGTCGCCCGACAGCAACACGCTGGTGTTCAGTTCGGATCGGGAGGGCTTGAACAACCTCTATCGGAAGTCTTCGAGTGGCGCTGGAAACGAAGAGATCTTACTGAAATCGGATCACTCTAAGGAGTCACGGGATTGGTCTTTGGACGGCAGGTTTATACTCTTCAACGTCTACGGGGCTAACACCGGAGACTTGTGGGTGCTGCCAATGTTCGGCGACCAGAAAGCATACCCGTTGTTGAATACCGAATTTGAAGAGGGCCAGAGCCAGTTTTCGCCGGATGGGCATTGGTTCGCATACACCTCAAACGAGTCGGGTAGGCCTGAAGTTTACGTGCAGAGCTTTCCGGTCTCGGGCGGTAAGTGGCAGATCTCGACGGGCGGGGGCGCACAACCGCGCTGGCGTGGTGATGTGAAGGAGCTCTTCTATCTGGATCCCAGCAGAAACCTCATGGCTGTGGACATCAAGGCGGCTTCGACCTTCGAGATTTCGCCGCCGAAACGCTTGTTTCAAACTCAGGTAGTCAATTACAGCTCGCCTAATCGCTACGTTGTGACGCGCGACGGTCAACGCTTCCTGGTGAATTCTCCCGCGGGGGAGATCAGCCAAACTCCGATCACCGTCGTGCTCAACTGGACTGCCGGTTTGAAACGTTGACTTGTAACGCAAACTGTTAGTTTGCGGACCGTGAGGACAAGCCGGCAAGGTGTTTA
>JBBPIC010000048.1:35092-49782 GCA_038040525.1 Acidobacteriota bacterium
AGGACGCTTGACTCTCAGCGAAGCAAACTAACAGTTTGCTTTACGAGCTCGGCGCGAGCGAAGGGATCCCGTCGTGCTCAACCGAAACTGCGGATTTGAAACGCTCAGTTGTAACGCAAACTGTTAGTTTGCGGACCGTGAGGACAAGCCGGCAAGGTGTTTATCAGGACGCTTGACTCTCAGCGAAGCAAACTAACAGTTTGCTTTACGAGCTCGGCGCTGGTTGAAGAAAGCCACGGATGCTCCTGACCACTCCGCGGAAAAAGCGGATCACTTTTGGCAATAACCACGCCGACACAAGCAGACCAGCAGCCACCACTAGAAAGAGCGCCACCGGTAGAAACACCGCCAGCAGAATCGAACCAACAGCCAGCACATCTTCCAAAACACTGACGACAATGTTGGAGACCGGTTCCGGACTGGTATTCACGATTGCCCTGGTTGCCGCCTTTGTCCCATGTGAACTAAGTGCTAAGCCGCCGCCTAAGAGAAACGCTACCACCTGAACGCTCTTGTCGAAGTCGCCGAAAGCAGTGGCCGCCAGCAGAGCTCCGGCGGGAATACGGATGAAGGTATGGATCACGTCCCAGGTGCTGTCGACGATGGGTATTTTGTCGGCGACAAACTCCACTGCATACAATGCGGAAGCGATTCCAATGACCCACCAACTGGTTAACACCTGAAGCTCGCCCGGCAGTTGGAGATTAGAGAAGCGACCCAGCAGCCCAAGCGTCGCGACTGAGGCATATAGGTTGATGCCGGAAACCCAGGAGGCGCCCATAGCGATTGCAAGTGTGTGAATGAAGGCCATGACGCAATTATACGATCTGTAAGGCCGCGAGGTTCAGCCTCTGCCCAAATTGAAAAACCATCCGCAGATTACACAGATTACGCCGATTAGAACTTTAGCAGCCCTCTGAGCTCTTAAATCCTGGTTGAAAATCTGCGTAATCTGTGTAATCTGCGGATAATGTATTCTCATCTTTGTAAACTCGGCGCTTTCAGCTAATGAAATCAAATCGTCATTCGCGTTGGGTGCTCGCAGCCACAATCCTCGCCTCGAGCATGGCGTTCATCGACGGCACTGTCGTCAATGTTGCACTCCCCGCGCTGCAAAAAGAATTGAGCGCCACGGCCATCGGAGTGCAATGGGTGGTCGAAGCCTACGCATTGTTGCTTTCGGCCCTGCTGCTGGTCGGCGGATCGCTGGGTGATCATTACGGACGAAGACGCGTCTTTCTGATAGGCGTATTGGTGTTTGCGGTAGCGTCGGCCTCGGTTTGTTCTGATCCACTAACAAAAACCGTTAGAAACGGTTCTCCATTTCATTCCCTGACCTTGATCACCGGGCTGAAGCCACGGTGTTAATGAGATCGCTCCGCGTGGTTGCACGTGGTAGGCAGTACCAACCAACAAATGCCAGTGGCCAACGCCTCCGGACACCGGAGTTGCCAGTGGCTCTTGCTTGAATTTGCGTTATCCGCGTAATCTGCGGATGCTTTTCCCCGGAGGATATTCGATATGTCACGTCATGAAGATTCGTTCCAGATAGCTTTGCCGCCGGAACAAGCAAAACCTCTGATTGCAGAGGCGATCAAGTCACTTGGGCCAACCAATACCACGGACCTCGGGCACGGTTTCGTTTCCACTGAGAGTTTTCGCATCGGTTTCACCTGGCCCGCGACAATTGAGGTGCTTATCAAATACGGCGATGCGGGCATGAGCCGCATCACGATTAATGCATCGAACCTTGGCTTTGGACCGATTCAGTCGAGTCACGTGAAGGGGAAAGTGTTGGCCCTCCGGCAGCGAATTGAGCAAATGACCCAGCAAGGCCCGACCACACAAGCTCAATCACTATCTCAACCCGCCGCGCAATCGCCCCCGCCGCCCACGTCTGGTCGGGAGGTTTTCGTCAATGGAGTACGTCTTCGCGACGATCAAGTGAACTTCCTGGAACAGAAATATCATTCGTCACTTCCAGATGGTTACTACTGGTACGACCACATCTATGGCGGATGGGGAGTAATCGGTGGACCCGTGCTGTGCACGCTCCAACCAAATCATGATATCGGCGGCCCACTGCAACCCGGCGCCTCAAATGGCAGCACCGGCGTCTTCATTAACGGTCGCGAGTTGCACTATCTTGACACCGCACTGTTGCAGCGGGTGGTTCCGATGATCATTTCCGGGCGTTGGTGGTTGCACCCGAACGGAGACTTCGGTAGTGAGGGTGGTCCAATGCTTGGCAACCTATGGGCCTACGCCCAAAGCCAGGGAAGCAGCGGCAGCGAAAACCGTAGCAGTGTGCTGGCCAGTTGGGACTGCACCGACGTTGCTGTCTTCGCTGCTCTTATCAATAGCTGAAACCACTATCCGCAGATTACGCAGATTACGCCGATTTCTAAGACTACAGCTGAACACATCTTTTCGGGTCGTTTCCTAATCTGCGGAATCTGCGGAATCTGCGGATAGTCTTGCGAGTGCCGCGCGAATTTGCTCGGGCATTGGAACCGGCCTCCGCATGTCGCGATCGACGAAGACATGTACAAAGTAGCCCGCCGCTGCAGGAAGGTTTTCGCCTTGTTTGAAAATGGCTAGTTCGTAGCGGACACTCGAATTCCCAAGCGTGCCAACGCGCAACCCGATTTCTATCACATCCGGAAAAGCCAGCGCCTGGAGGTATCGACACTGCGACTCTGCGGCAAACGCAATCACTTTCCCGGCTGTGATGTCCAACCCACCTTCGGCGATCAGATACCGGTTGATCGCCGTATCGAAGAAAGCGTAGTAGAGCGCATTGTTAATATGTCCGTAGACGTCGTTGTCCATCCAACGCGTCGGGAGCGTCACAAAGTGCGGATACTCGGAGCGAGTGATTTGTGGTTTCTCCGCCATCTGCTACATGATTTCTCTGCGCGTACTCTCTGAAGCAAACGTTCAGCTTCTTGTTTTTCGAGCAAGCTTCTGATCGAATAAGATGCGATCCACGAAACCACACGAAACAGCACGAAAAGACTGAAGTAGCAACCGATCAAGGCTGGGCTGATATTAATTTCACTTGCCGACTGCCACCCAGCTGCCGTTGCTTGGGTTAATGCGGAAGAGGCCACCCTCCTCTTCAATGGAATAGAGCGAGCTACCTGCACCAAACAGGAATTGCGTTCTGCCGAATTCCGGTTTGCCAATTTGTTTCCACACACCGGTTCCCGGATTAGTTTCAAACAGAGCGGCAGTTCGCTCAATGGTGTAGATTCGTCCATTGAGCGTGGCGCCAAAAACCGTATCCTTCCACTCGCCTGCTCCGCCAACACCAGTCCATGCGCCGTTCGCTGGATTTACGCGATAGAGGTTGCCACTCGCCTCAATCGTGTAGATGTTCTGGCCGTCAGTAAACATAAATCGAGTGTTGGAAAACTCAGCGTCTTTCAGCTGAACCCAACGACCGTTCGTCAAATCGGTCCGGTACAGTGCGCCGCTTTTCTCGATGCTATAAAGATTATTGTTGAGGACGACCAGAGCATGCGTTTCCTTCCACTCACCGGCCTGGCCCACCCGACTCCAGACGCCACTAGCTGGATTGATGCGATAGAGACTGCCATCGGTTTCGATCGTGAAAAGGTTCTGGTGGGCGGCAAACAGAAATGCGGTGTTCCCAAATTCCGCCTTTCCCAACTGGGCCCATTTACCTGTCGTCAAATCCGTTCGGAACAGAGCGCCGCCTTTCTCGATGGTGTAGAGTTGACCATTCAAGACGGTCAGTGCAATCGTGTTGCTCCATTCGCCGGCCGCTACGGACAGATTCCAATCGCCCGCATTGGCTCTGGTCTGTACAGCTCCTCCGACAAGTACCAGAAGTAACAGGCAACAACAAATCTTCGTAGTTGCCTTAAATCGCCGTTGCGCCCCGGCTGCGTAGCTCGGCTGGGAGTAACCATTATCTGGGTACATCTTTGGGCTCCTTAAGATTGAAGTGATTAACGCGATGAGGCGGGATAGTAAATCGTAAAGCCTGAATAGTAAATAGGGGAAAGTTGGTAATGATGCAGTTTGATTATTCGGCTGAGACGCAGTCAGGTACAGAACCCAGCGCGGTAGCGCGGGATCCTTCAGGAACCAAGTATTGAGACGTATTGCCGACCCTACGGCTAAGTGGCCTCCGGGATCCCGCGCTACCGCGCTGGGTTCTGTAATTAGGTACATTGCTCCAAACTGCATCAGTACCGGAAAGTTAGTGGCACACGGCACACATCAAACAGCATGGGAGTATTAGAGTGCGGCGGACCAGCGCGCTTCGTTGAAGACTAGCTCAACGCTAACAGCTTGCGCACAATGTCGCGTGCAGCATTTGGCTGGGCCATGCGGGATGCATTCGCTTGCATGTTGGCGAAACGAACAGGGTCATCGAGTAAGCGATCGAGTTTGTAGGCAAGCGTGGGGAGGTTGTTGCAACGAATCGCGGCAGCCGCCTCCAGCAGGTGATCCGAATTGCGCTCCTCCTGGCCCGGGATCGGGTTGACGATAACGAACACCAAGCCTTTTGCCAGCGCTTCTGATGTTGTCAGACCGCCGGGTTTGCCCAGCACAAGATCCGACGCGGCCATGAGTTCGTCCATCTCTCGGGTATAGCCAAAAGGTTTCAATGTCACCTTCGCATCCGGTTTGATACGCGTCGCAAGCCTGCCCAGACGCTTTTCCAAATCCTCATTCCGGCCACAGATGGCAACTATCTGAGCCGCATGTTGCAAAGGAAAGAGTGAGTTGATGAGGCTCTCCATTGCACCGACGCCGAAGCCGCCGGCGGAAAGCAATATGGTCGTGCGGTTGGGGGCTAATCCGTGTTTGAGGCGCATCGCATGTTTGTCTTTGGGCAATGCGAAGACTGGATCAATCGGGATGCCGCTAACGGTAATCTTGTCGCGTGGTATTCCGAGGGCCTCGAGGTATGCACGCGATTCATCAATCGCTACAAAATATTGTTCGTAGTGATGGCAGAGCCACATTGCGTGAACGTCGAAGTCAGTGACGATTATTGCCTGGCGGCTGGCGATGCGTTTTTTGGCTTTGAGCCACGAGACAATTTCCGCAGGCAGGAAGTGGGTGCAGACAATCAAATCCGGTTGATAATCGCGCAGCAGTTTGACGAAAGGCCGGGTATTGAGTTTGTCGAGCGCGAGGCGGCGGCGTTCGTTCTTCCAGGGCGTGTCCAGTTTGTCATAAACCCACCCAGGCACTTCCGGCATTTTGTTGACGAGTTCGATATAGGCTTTGGAGTACAAATGCCGGAAGACTTTGTTAGTGAATTGGAGAGTGTCGACGTGTCGGACCTCCCCCACCACGCCTTCTTCGTGGAACGCCTTTTCGATAGCTTCAGCGGCGCGGACGTGGCCCGCACCAGCGGAGGCAGATAGCAATAAGACTTTCATCTGCATAATTTTTAAAGTACAAGCAACTACTTGGAGTAAAGCCCCTCCTTGGAGTGCGCCGCCACGCCACCCCAGCGCGGCTGCCGCGCCGGGGACCCCGGTTGTCGGCGCTTTGGCCCAGCCGTAAGATGCCTCGACCTTCGACGGCAGCATGGGTGCGAAACGAAGCGGCGCCAGGCCGCCGAGGTCCAAAGCGCCGACAAGGCGGCGCACTCCAAGGAGACGCCCTATCGCGAAAAATCGATGATCTGCCGCACCGCTTGCGCCTGGGCCAACCGATCGAATCCAACGTTGATGTCGTCGAGCTGCAAGGTATGTGTGTGCAGCTTATCAACGGGCAGGATGCCCGCCTGATACATACCGATGTAGCGCGGTATGTCGCGTCGTGGCACGCATGAGCCCATGTACGAGCCCTTGATCGTGCGCTCCTCCGCCACAATACCGAGCGCGGGAATTGCAAACATCTTATCCGGGGCCGGTAGACCGATGGTAATCGTCATGCCTCCGCGCCGAGTTGATTCGTAGGCTTGAATTAGAACTGTTTCACTGCCGACACTCTCGAAAACGTAGTCTGCACCACCGCCTCCGATCTCCCTGATCGCTGCAACCGGATCATCCTGGACAGCGTTGATTGCATGCGTCGCACCCACCTCACGTGCGAGTTTTAGTTTATCGGGAACACGGTCAACGGCGATGATCGGATAAGCACCGGCCGCACGCGCGCCCATCACCGCACTCAAGCCCACGCCGCCCATCCCGAATACGGCGGCCGAAGATCCTGATTGAACACGAGCGGTGTTGAAGACAGCTCCCACCCCCGTCATCACCGCGCAACCGAAGAGCGCCGCCACGGCGAATGGCAGTGTGGCATCGATCTTTACCAGCGACTCCTGCGCGGCGACGGTGAATTCAGAAAAGGCCGAGACGCCCAAATGATGATTGCAAGCTTGCGAATCTGAGTCTGTAAAACGGCGAGCGCCGTTGAGCAAGGTGCCGGCAACGTTTGCCTGCCCCCCTGGTTCGCAAAGAGCTCCGCGCCCGGTGACGCAATATTGACAGCGACGGCAGATAGGGACCCAGCTAAAAACCACGTGATCTCCCGCGGAAAATTCCGGTACGTCTGACCCGTTTGGACCAACCTCGCGCACAATGCCGCTCGCCTCGTGGCCCAGGACCATCGGCATCCCACGCGGGCGAGAACCATCGACCACCGAAAGATCAGAATGACACAATCCTGCAGCGCCAATCTCAACCAACACTTCCCCTGGTCCCGGGGTCGCGAGCGTGATCTCATCAACCACGAGCGGCAAACTTTCCGCGAAAGGTTGCGGACGACCCATTTCATAAAGAACAGCTGCTCTTGTTTTCATCGCGCCCCCGAATACGGAGTTGTGAGTAACGAGTGCTAAGTTTTGAATACTGAGATTACTTCTCACGGCTGGCTTCCTGGCTCCGTAGGAGCGAAGAAGTAACGCAAACTGTTAGTTTGCGGATCGCTCGCTTGAAATCACGCTGAGTGTAATCCGCTACGTTTCGCAAACTAACAGTTTGCTTTACTCTCGCTCCGACGGAGCGAAGAAATTGCGGCACGATGTCGGTTCTATAAACATTCAGCTCCTACGGAGCGTCGCCGACTACTGAAAACTGAAAACTGACCACCCTTTTTATTTCCATTTATCCCAAACGGCCTTGGCGGTTTTGGCGATCACTGCCTCGCGCGACTTTTCATCAGCTGGGGAATCCGCAACAAACACAGCGATAGCTAAATGCTGACCGTTGGGCAGGGTCACGATTCCGATGTCATTCGTCGCTGCCGTGACGCCGTTCTCAGTGCTTGAAGTTCCAGTCTTGTGAGCGACGATTGTACCGGCGGGCAAGAGTCCTTTCAGCCGTTTCTGACCTGGCCGCGATTCAGCCATAAGTTTCAACAAAAAGCTTTGAGATGATTCAGAAAGCCCGCGCCGCTCGCTGAGTGAGCGAAGCAGCGCCACCGATGCCTCAGGTGAGGCCCAGTTGCGGTATTGAAGTGAATGATCCTGCGACAAGGCCTTCTCTGTATCGAGCACAATCATGTCAGTGATTTTGAGTTCGGTGAGATACGCCTGGATGGTCGAGGGGCCGCCGGCCAGCGCCATCAACACATCGCTCGCGGTGCCGTCGCTTTCCTTAAGCATCCATCCCATCAAGTCACTGACAGTCATCTCAACGCCGTTCGAGTATCTGTTCCGAATCGGACTGTGGTGCGCTCGCCCAATCAAATCGTCTTTCGTAATCCGCACTTTTTGATCAAGCTTTAATTTTCCGGCGTCCACCTGTTGCATCACCGCCATGCCAATCGGCAGCTTGTAGACGCTTTGCATGGAAAAGTGATCGCCAGACTTAACTGACACTGATTCTCCGGTTTCAATCACTATTGCCGCCACACCTACGCGCCCTTTTGTGGTTGCAGCGATCTGCTCAATCTGGTTTCGCAACTCCAGGTCTTGCTTGCCGTCTGTTCTTGCTACTTGAGAATCGGCGGGCCTGGTTGTTGGTGCGACGTTCTGAGTCTGCACGCTGCCTGAGCAGCCAGAGCTCAAAGCGACCAGAACCAGTACGCCTATCAGAAATATTTTCATTTCTTCAATTGGTTACGCAGCATAACGTTTGCAACGCATGGTTCAACCCTTTGGAGTGCGGCGGCCTGGCGCCGCTTTGGTCCAGCGCTGCGCCGGCGCGATGTTTGACGAGCATTACTAACAAGGTTTGTGATAGCTGGTGGTTGGGCCAAAGCGGCGCCAGGCCGCCGCACTCCAAAAAGTTGAACCCGACACCCGACACCTGATACCCGACACCCTTCGTCAGCGTCGCCTCACTTCTTCTTCAACAGCGCATTACTATCAAGAAAAGCTATCACTGCATCGTTGAACTGTTTTGGTTTCTCCATGTGCAGGAAGTGGCCCACCCCGTCCCACATCTGAAAATCAAGCTTCGCCGCCGTGTTGCGATAAAACTGTTCCGTGTCGGCCGGCCAGAAAGGTGACTTGGCCATAACTGCCAGGACCGGCAGGTTTATCTTGTCCTGAGCCCAGATCGAGTCGTCCGCCATCCCTTCCATCGCGCCTACCACAACATGCTGCGGCGTATTTAGAAATGAGGCTTGAATTCGCTCCTGGAGTTCCGCAGAAAGACTTGGCCCCGCCATGCCGGCAAACATCTGTTTCCCCGCCTCTCTATAGTTGGGCGCGCGAAGGCCCTCGATGAAGGTCTTCATCAATTGCTTGTCGGGGAAAGGACGCAGCGAGCCGTCGACGATGACAACTGCCAGAGTTTTCTCCGGATACTTGCGATAGAACTGTCTCGCAATTGGGGTCCCCATGCTATGGCCCACCAGCACCGCCCGCTTCACCTTCGCATCGCGCAACACTGCATCAACAGCTCGGGCAAACAGATCCATGCTGTAGGGAAGCTGGGGTTTGTCACTTTGGCCATGGCCGGGAAGGTCTATCGCAATTACTCGATTACGTTTGGCGAGATCAGATACATGATCGCGCCAGAAATCCAGGTTGGAGCCCCAGCCGTGAATTAAGACGAGGGCCTCGTTGCCCTTGCCATAGTTTTGGTAGTGAACGCGTACGTCGAGCGCTGGGTCATCAGACGCGCGAAACTTTGCATGGCGCGATTCGCCTCCAGACCCTTTAGAGGCAGCGGCCGTAGGTGCTGGTGCACTCACTAGCGCAATAGCCAGAGTGAGAACCAGCAAAAGTAATCGCTGCGTGTGCGCTCTAACTTGCGCTCGCCCCTGCCCATCAATTCGCGTCGTTTGAGAATCGCGACCCAGTTCGTTTTTCATACCTTCCTCCCTTAAGAAATGCTCTGGAGACCTATTATGCCTTGAGAGGTTTAAGAAGAGTATCCGCAGATTACGCGGATTACACAGATTCATAACAACGGCGTTCGACTTGGAGGATCTTTTTGCGGCTTGCCGCTCTCCGTGCGGTAAGGCTGTGCCGGCTGTGCCTTACCGGCGGCGTTATTTTGTTTCTGAGGCTACGCCTCTAACGGAGGCATAGCCTCAGAATCAGTTGAGCGTGCCCGGTAAGGCATAGCCTTACCGCACGGAAGGCGGCAAAGCCGCAAAACCATCGCCATGCGATGGCTAGTTGCTGTCTGCTGTCTGCTGTTTACTCTCTACTGTTTGCTCTTCCACATAAGCAACCCGAGCAAGATCATCACAATTCCCCCCACCAGCGCACCTCGACGCCTTCTCCATTGGTAGTTGCGCTCCCAAACTGCGCCGTCCATGTCGCGAGTAATGTTTTCAGGCGCGGGCATCCCCACGGTGAAGTAAGTCTTACCGTAAGTGATGGTCCCCCACCCATCCGATTTAGTCCTCCAGCTCACCCAGTACAAACCTTTGTGCAGATCGGGTCGTAAGTCAGCGCCCATCGATTTATCGGACGCGTCTCCATCAATTCCAGATTTCCTTACCACCGAACTCCCGTCCAGATATTCGCTTTCTCCAGACGGCAGCAACCGGATCGTTGAAGTGACGTCAAGGTTGGATTCGGGCGCGAGTTTATTGCTGAAGGTGATTGTTACCGATGAAGGGGGCTCCGTCACGATCGCTCCTGCCGGCGGATTCGAACTAACGAATCGTGCGCGCGGAACCAGCAGGTCCCACACACCAAAGAGTAGCAGCGCCAGGCCTGGTAAAATTACCACCACGCCGGCGATGAGATGTCTGCCAGGCTGCTCACGCATCGGGTTGCTTATCTAATCTATTTCAGAACTTAACAAACTCAAACTTGGTCCGAAAACTGCGGCCGGGACTATTGTAGAAAATCCCAAAGTCCGCGCTCGCAAGATTGTTCTGCACATCCCGAGGGTTCCAGTGGTTGGTGATGTTGAAGATCGTCAGGCCTACTCGTCCTTTGTACTTCTTCCCGCGGAAGGGAATCTTCACACCCTTCGTTACCAGCAGATCGAGCGTTAGCAACGGGGGAAAGCGTCCGCCGCCGTTGCGGGGCCCGACATAGTCCTGTTTCTCATTCAAGAGCGAAAAGGGAAAGCCGCTGCGCCAGTCGATAACTGGTGTGGCGACGATATCGCGTGGCAAACCAAAATCGCCCCAGAAGAGTATTCGGTGAGGAGCGTCAAATGGCTGTCTGCCATATTCGTTGCGACGTATCACCGGCTGACGAAGATTACCGAAATAGGTGTTGTAGTCGTTTAGATCGCCGCGCGCCTGCGAGCGGACGTATGAGAAAAAGATGTTGCGTTCGTCCTGGAAGCGAAACCGCGCTACAGCTTGCAACTCGCGGTATAGCGAGCGGCCGGTGTTGAGTAATAAGAGTGCACCGCCGGCGGCCGCCCCTTGATTGACGACAGGCTCGACTATGAAGTCGCGCCGAGAGTGACGCTCCTCATAACCGAGACGCAGCAGCAGGCGCTGGGTCACTTGATGATCAAGCTGCACGTTTCCAGCGACGCTAAACGGGTTTTTAAGATCGCCGGAGGTCGTGTTACGGAATAACCGCGGGCCGTCTGCAATCGTCACACCGTCCGGTCCAAAGCTGGTGACGCGCAGACTCTGATACTGCTCAAACGCGCCGATGTTCAGCGGAATCTTGTCGTAGAAAAGCCCGAGGCCTCCACGCACCACAGTGCGTTCCGATGCACCAGGTATGACAACGAAGCCCACGCGGGGCGCGAAATTATTTTGGACACCAAGCTGATCGCGGTCGTAGCGTAGACCCAGATCGAAGGTCACACGCCGATTCACGCTCCACTTGTCCTGGACAAAAGCGGAGTATTCATTCTGCCGCTGGTCCAACCTGCCATCGCCGACATACTCGAGCAGCCGGTAGGTTGTCGCCCCATTCCGATCGCCCCGAACGATGCGTACCGGGTTGCTCAGATCCGAGCCGGTAAATGTCGTGTGGCTAAAGTTGACTCCCACCTTGAAGGAGTGTGAACCGCGCCGCTGCATAGGCGCGAAGTGGTAGATCTCGAGCCATTCGTAGCGCCGGCTTTCCCGGTGCTGACGATCAAACCAGCCGCCGAAGTTCCGATCTGGCGTGATGCGATAGGGTGACGCGCTATTACCGAAGATGTCTCCGTCAAACTGCTTAACACTGAAACTCGATTGCAGCAGGGCGCCAGACTTGAACGTGGCTTGTTCGTTAAGTGCCAGGAACCAGCCGCGCTGGTGAAAATTCGCGGTCGTGTCCGCCGGATTAAAAGTGTTCAGGTTAAAGTAGTCAAACTTCTGCGGAAAGATTGAGAAGCTTGCGGTCAGGCGGTTGTTTCGGTTAACGACGTAATCAAAACGTGTGAAGGAGTCGAAGCTTTCGCGTTGGATGTCACGCTGATGCTCTTCAAGGTTTTCCAGGCTGGGGACATTAGTGCGCACGAAGCGATATTCCACACTTTGAAAAAAGAAAAATTTGTCCTTCTTTATCGGCCCGCCGACAGCAATACGCGGCGTGAAGGCGCCGATGCCATAGATATGTCCTTCTCGAAGGCGTGGACGCGGCAGCGTGCCAGACACCAGGTAACGCCAATCGTTGCTTCCTGAGCGCGTTTCAATAGTGATTACTGCGCCGGTGAATTTTCCATACTCCGCAGCGTAAGGATTTGAGTAAACATTCACGGTCTCGACCGCTTCGAGCGGTAGCTCGATGGCGGGATTGCCTGTCACTGGATCAGTCACGTTGAGACTGGAGACAAGAATTCCGCTTTGAGTGGGCCGTGTTCCTTTGATGTTCAGTGTGCCGTCCGGTCCCCGAACCACTCCGGGCAGCAACGGCAGGGCATCCTGAAATTTTTGGTCAATAAGAGGCGCGTCGCGTAGCGTTGCGCTCGTGATCACGCCTGGAGCGGTAGATTCTGTTTTGGCCGTATCGATTTTGTCGTCCTTTACAGTCACGGTCTCGCTCACAGGAACAGGCTGCAAAAGAATGTTCTGTTCCACAGTCGCTTCAATCTGAACGCTGATTCTATTCTCGTATTTTTTAAATCCCTGTAACTCGACTGAGATGAGGTAGTCGCCCGCGATCAGGCCCGCAAAATCGTAGCGGCCTTGGGGATCGCTGACGGATTCAAGCTTCTTGTTTCCCAGACGCTCACCGCTCAGAAACACAACGACGCCGGCCAGAGGCTTGCGCTGATCGGGTATGTCTGCAGCCACCTTGCCCTTGATGCTACCGCCTTGAAGGGTGACGTAGCTGTTTGTATCGAACGCCAGGGAATTCGCTCGGCCCGGAGCGATGATGAGGAGGATGATGACACCGAGAAGGAAAACAGGACCGGATGAAATGCCCAACTGATCCGCAAGTCTAAATCCGCTCGGCGTTTTCGCCGCCAGCGGTCCGCTCGGCTCGATGAAGCCCATGAGCTGCCCCTTGCTCCTGATAAGAATTACCTGCTTTAAAGAGGGGGAGACAGCAACTCAGCGCCCGCGCGATCTTTGCTAAGTGCTCGTCAATGATTACACAGCGCAACTTTCAGTCGCAACCACATGACGCAGTGGCCTCGGTGGACACCAACGTCGCGGAGCGATTTCATTGACACCGTGGCTTCAGCCCTGTGATCAGGAACAGCGGGACCAGATCGGGAACCGTTTCAACGTTTTTGGCCTGGATCAGTTTATCGGACACTCTCAAGCAAACTGACCTATTCCCTGAGCGACTGTTAAGTTGTCAACCCTCCGCCAAGTTTGCAATAATAAACAGCAAGATTGCCAGCGCCTCTGTCAGTCCCCAGTTTCAATCAAGCCCTAGTTTTCCTCAACGCACTAACTTAACAGTAGATCCGTCCCTGTAGACCCAAAGACCTGGTCTTTTCGAATAGCATGAGGGACTTCCCATGACTTCAACACCACGATCAATATGCCTTTTTGTTGTTAAGAAGGCAGGTTCCTGCATGCGGCTGCTGGGGCGCCTTGTTGTCACCTTCCTGAACCAGCTCTGCCTTGCAGTCCTGCGGGTTATCATCACCAGCGTAGTTTTCAGTGCTTGCGTGTGGGCGACGTTGCACTACCTTGGCGTTCCTGTGCCGGGACCGGCTGAGTTCCTGGATAAGTTGGAAGACGTGGGTCGATTGGCCCGGATTCTGTCGTGATGGAAAGGCGCTATGAACGATCAACTGGCTGAATGCTACAACGTTTTGGGTCTAAATCCTGGCGCTTCAGCACAGGAGTTAAAGGCGGCACACCGGGATCTTGCCAAAGTCTGGCACCCCGACAGGTTCCATCACGATCCTCGCCTTCAGCAAAAGGCACAGGAGAAACTAAAGGAGATCAACGAAGCTTACACCCGGCTGCGGGCAGGAAAAGGTAAACGGCAAACGCCGCCGGCCTCGCCTCGTGAACGCCATGACCACGCCCAATCGCAAACAGTCAAAGTCGGTTTAGCGCAGACGATCCGTTGGCAGTCCATTCTAGCTCCAGTCTTGATCTTCGTTGTGGCGTTCCTGGCTGCATCTCGTTCATTACTTCCGACAAGTGGGCTAAACGACCAGAGCCAGATACCGGCGATCGAGCAAACCGCGAATTCTGACAATCCGCAGCTGCAAGGAGCCGGCAGCCGCAGCCATCATTCTGCGAATGAGTTGCCACAAGTAAAAGACGCGATTGCTACCAAGGCTCGAAGAGAAGAGGTGGCGGGCGAGGCGGCAAGTCACCCTAATGTAGCGCCCTTACCGTTGCCCACCGTCGCCGTCGTGATCGATCCAACCACCGGGATGATCGCGAGACCTAATTGCCCGATGAAAACTCGAATGACATATCCCAGCGGAAACGAACCTCATCAATATTGTACTTCCCACCCAGCCCTCCCGACCGTGCCGGCCGAGCTCCCCAAGCCGACAGAATCGCGATTCAAATCAGCTGCCAGGCGCCTCGTTTCTCCCGCTAAATGGTTTGATGGTAAAGGGAAGTCAGATACCGGAAATAAGCAGGATTCTAAATCGCCATAGCGCTGAGAGGTGAGCATGTGGCACCGCGTGAACTAAACTACGTTCACCAGAATGCCGAAAAGCATGGGCCTCGTCTTAGTCGCCAATCAGTATCAATGGTGTTCCGCGGCATGGTTTGAGCGCACCGCGCCCTTCTCTGCCGTCAAGAGCATTTACAGCCTCAAAACTGACAAGCTGAACATCCACGATGACTACTGATCCCTGAGACGGAGACGTCTCTTTGGAGTGCGGCGGCCCGGCGCCGCTTTGGTCCGCGGCGGCCTGGCGCCGCTTCGTTCACAAGGATTCAACTCAAATCGTCGAGAT
>JBBPIC010000049.1:0-49725 GCA_038040525.1 Acidobacteriota bacterium
AATTGCCGTTTCCGGAAAGGCAGAGCCTTTCCGCGATGTGCGGCGGCTAAGCCGCAGAACGCGGACTCTTCTTTGACTTTTCGGGCAAAGCCGGTTGTACTCTATACGCCTGTTGTACTAAGAAACATTCTTACGGCCCAAAGCGGTTGCGATATTCTGCTGAGTTAAGGAAACCGTTGACTATGACGCGGTGGTCGTTAGTCTGGTTGAAAGTCTGAATCCAGTTCAGATAAAGAATGTCAGCGTCACGTCGCAGATAGCCAAAGTAGGCTTCCACCACAAACGCTTCTCTGAAAAACTTACCTGTCACTTCAGGTCCTTGTGAAATCGCCCGTAGTACTTGTGGCCGAGTCTTTCGGCCCGCATCCAGATCATCAATCAAGGCCTGTTTGTTGCCGAGAGTTACGCCGGCCGTCTGTTCGAGCGTGTTGACGAAGGCGGCATTGCTCAAAAAATTGTAGCGAGCGAAGAACTCCGGCCGCAGCATAAACTCCTGGATGTAAAGGACCTTGTTAACCTCCAGCTGCTGAGGTGTGAGGAAGCCTGTTACCAAACTCAGGTCCATCATGAATTCATTATATTGCGGGATACGGCCGAGGGCTGTGGCAAAGAGGCGATAGACGAAGTAGCCACGGTCCTGAAACTCTTCGGAACGATAGAAGGCCGAAGAGACTTCAATGCGATCGCAGCGTGTGTCACCCGCAGGGCAGGTATTCAGGATATTGACCCAGGCGGCCAGACCAGGCGGCTCAGGCTCGCGATTAAGGAAGTCGTGATAGTGCTGGCAGATAAAGACAGCGTTGCTTTCAAGTGCGTTGCCGGAGGACTCCGGCGAATCGTCAATGATCTGAATTGTGGCAGTGGACGGATTACCCAACGTCGCCCCGGTGACATTCCTGAGTGCGATAGTGAACGTCTCGTTGCCTTCCACTTTAGAGTCTTCGCTAATCAGAAGATGAATGGTCTTTGAAGTTTCGCCAGGAGCGAAGGTCAGACGCCCGATGCCCAGACTATAGTCGGTTCGCTGAGACGCTATGACGTCGGTGGTCAGATATTCAACCGTAGTTGTACTGGATACATTGCCCGAGCGAGTAACGAGAACAGGCACGTTCGTGCAATCTTCCTGCACGTTGTAGGAAGTTGCGCTGAACTGCACCGTGGTCGGAGTTGGCGTCGGGGTTGGCGTCGGGGTTGGAGTCGGCGTCGGGGTTGGAGTTGGCGTCGGGGTTGGAGTCGGCGTTGGAGTCGGGGTTGGAGTCGGCGTTGGAGTCGGGGTTGGAGTCGGCGTTGGCGTCGGGGTTGGCGTCGGCGTTGGAGTCGGCGTTGCAGTCGGCGTCGGGGTTGGAGTAGGAGTCGGAGCCGCCTGACAAGCATAACGCGCCAAAGCAAAGTCGTTGCTGCTGCCAGTGTCCGCGAAGCCACCGGCGACGATCCTACCGTCGAGCTGAACGACTACTGCGTTGGCTTGATTATTAACGCCAAAAAAGTCAGTAGTGATCTTGCCGCCGGGGCCGAAGTTGTTGTCGACGGAGCCATCAGCGTGGTACTGCACGAGCGCAAAGAATGCAGCCGGACGGTTATTGATAACAAGTGGGAAATAGAGTCCTGCAGCCACGATTCTTCCATCAGTATGCAGGGCCAGGTCTGCGGCCGAATCCAAGCCTCCGAAATCAGTTGTTTGCTTGCCATCGGTGTCAAATGAGACCGCCGGGTCCGCGTCTGAATTAGTATCAAGAGTGCCGTTGGTGTTGTAACGTGCGAGTGCGAAGTCACTATTCGAGCCGACAATCGTTGCAGAGCCGGCCCCGACAAGTTTGCCATTTGGCTGGATGACAAGCCCGTTAAGCCCGTCTGCCGCCATGAAGAAATCTGTAGTGACCTTTCCACCGGTACCGAAGCCCGCCATGTCCAGGCTACCGTCTGTATTGTAGCGGGCCAGGGCGAAATCATCTGTGGTATCGGCGAGAAACGAACCACCCGCCGTGCCGCCCGCAACGATTTTGCCGTCTGGCTGAATCAACACCGCGCTGGCGGTGTCAAAGCCGCCATCGAAATCGGTAGTGAGCATCCCGTCGGTATCGAAAGCGATGCCCGGATCAGCATCTGCGTTGGTATCAAGCGTGCCGTCTGTGTTGTAACGCACGAGTGCGAAATCGTTAAAGCCGTTGCTTCCAGCGACCACAATTTTACCGTTGGCCTGCACCGCCACAGCTTGCGCAAAATCGCGAGTAGTCCCGAAGTCTGTAGTTGCTCGACCATCACCATCGAAGGTCGTATCGAGGGTGCCGTTGGTGTTGTAGCGGGCCGCAGCAAACGTCGTATTGCCGCTGGACTGACTGAAATGTAGTCCGCTTTTGCCCAACAACGACGAGGCGACCATCGCTTTGCAGGGCAATGGCGTTGGCAAGGTCGTCTGAGTTAGCTGCGAAGTCTGTAGACACTAGTCCGCCGGATCCGAAGGTCGTGTCCAGCGTGCCGTCGCTGTTATAGCGCGCTAGCTGAAAATTCAGGTCTTGAGTCTGCAATATCCGAACCTGGAAATTGAACCGCCCAACGACTACGATTTTACCGTCGGGTTGGACCACCATACCCGTGATGCCTTCTTCATTCAGCGGAAAGTCAGTTATCACCTGGCCAAGGATTCCAAAACCCGTCAGATCCAGGCTGCCGTTGGGGTTGTAGCGGGCGACTCCAAAATCCCGCTGACCTGAGATATTGGCGTCGCCGGCCGCGACGATGCGGCCGTCCGTCTGCAGCGCTACGCCCTGCGCGCCCAGTCCGAAGCGGCCACCGGAAAAGTCTGTTAGTACTTTACCGTCGCTGTCGAAACTGTTGTCCAGGGAGCCGTTCAAGTTGTAACGAGCGAGTGCGAAGAAACTACCGCCTGCGGTCGTGCCGCCTCGGCCAGCGGCAACAATCTGACCGTCGGGCTGAATCACGACCGCTTCGGCTCCGTCCACCAGCCCAAAATCAGTCGTGACCTTGCCGTCAGTATCGAAGGTCGTGTCGAGTGAGCCGTCGGCGGCGTTGTAGCGCGCGAGCGCGAAGTTGTCATCGGCTGCGGTACTCCTGGCGGTCTGCCCGGCGGCGATGATCTTGCCGTCCGCCTGAATGGCGAGCGAGCGCGCCTGTTCGAAAGTGCCACCGAAGGCAGTCGTGACTATGCCGGCCGTGCCGAAGGTGTCAGCTGGCGTCAAGTCTCCTGCTGCACCGGTGTCGAGGCTGCCGTCGATGTTGTAGCGCGTCAGTACGAATGCGCCCGTTCCTTGGCCGGCTGCAACAATTCGACCGTTTGCCTGAATGGCCACGGCGTAACCCTCTTCAAAGGTCAGGCCAGGAATATCGGTGGTGACCCGGCCATCGGTATCAAAGCTGTTATCCAGTGAACCGTCAGTGTTGTAACGTGATAGTGCGAAAACACTGTTGCCGTTCGTGTTGTCTCTGCTGGTCCCGGCCAGAACAAGCTTGCCGTCGGGTTGTAGCGCGATCTCCTCAGCTGCAGCGCTGCTGCCCGCGAACCCCGTCACCACTCGACCGTCGCCATCAAAAGAAGTGTCGAGCGAGCCATTAGTGTTGTAGCGCACGAGTGCGAAACCGCTGCTGGAAGGCGAGGCCGGATCGGTAGCCGAACCTGCAACGACAATCTTGCCGTCGGGTTGGATGACCATGGAAGTGCCAAACCCGCCCATCCCGGTCGGAAAATCTGTACTTACTCGTCCGCCGTTGCCGAAGGTAGCATCAAGACTTCCGTCTATGTTGTAGCGCGTTAGCGCATAATCACTTCCGGAAGAACCAGCGACCACGATCTTCCCGTCCGTTTGCACGGCGATGTCGCTGGCGGTGTCGAGACCACCCGGGAAAGAGGTTACAACCATACCTCCGACACCGAATGTTGGATCCAAGCCGAAGCTCGTGCAAGACGGAGACGTGGAGGCCGGAGCCACAGTCGTTGCGCCGGTCGTTTCACCCGTGCGTGCGGCTGCCACCGTCACCCCGTTGTTGGCCCCTTTGTTCATCGCGTAATTGGTTGAGCTCAACTGTTCGCTCGCGGGCCCCGCAGCTGAGGAATGTGCCAGGAAGCCCGATATCGAAAGACCGATCAAACACACGGTCGCGATCGTGATTGCTTGTGTACGCAACGCTGTCTTTGGCTTGGCATTCAGTAATTGCGCCCTATTCCCAGTTGTTAGGTTTTCAAAACCTGGACATCTTCGATTCGACAGCAACGATTGGGGTCGCTTGGGTGTGTTCATTTGTTCGCTCTCTGGTTTTGTGAAGACTTGGACTTGGGTTACCGAGTTGGGCAAATGGGTTTGTAAGTGGGGGTCAACCGGCGCAACTGGACATGTGAACGACGGAAAAAAGCCAGTATTCAAAAATAACCTGTCGTCCGCTTCATAGACTGCCACATCAGACAGGCTGGCCTATGTTGGACCACGTCAATCGCGTACGAGCCGGAAACCGATGACGGCTTCTTTATTTGAAGGAAAGATCCAGGAACGGCGGGTCGCAGTGATCGCATCGGCCCCGCGCGATTTATCTCCGAAAGCACCACCGCGAATGATTACGTTACCAGGCTCGATAACTAAGAGCGTGTTCCCTGGATAGGGCGTGGCCTTAGTGGAGGTCCATTCCCAGGCGTTGCCTATCAGATCTAAGATTCCCATTTTCGAGGCGCCTTGAGAGTGGCTGCCCACCGGTTTGAGTGAGTTTGCCTCTACGTTGGCGCGGCCATCCAACCATTCATTACCCCACGGATAGAGTGTGCCTTGCGCGCCGTTTCTTGCCGCGTATTCCCATTCTTGTTCGTTGGGTAGCCGATACTTCAGACTGTCTCGCTTCGAGCGCCAGGCGGCGAAGGCCGTGGCATCGGCAAGCGAAACGTTGGTTACGGGCCACTGCTCCTGATTCGCAGGTGGCTTGCCATCAGTCCAGTAGCCTGGCGCCGCGTACTTGGCTCCATTTACAAAATCCGCATATTCGGCATTGGTCACCTCCGTTTTGTCCATCCAAAAACTGGCGACGTTTACCGACCGCGCGGGATACTGACCTAAGTCAAACACACTCTTGGTAGGCACCTCGGGGAGTCCCATCTGAAACGTGCCGCCTTCGATCCTGACCATGTCGGGTTTAGACGAAACCGGAGGAGTAGTCGGGCCACCCGGTGTGCTGGGTCCCGGAGGAGGTGTTTTTTCGCCCCACCACTTACGTGAATACAAAGCTGCTCCGCCGGCCATCAGGACAACGATGAAGACGACAATAACGCCGAGGATTATGGGAGTGGTGTAACTCTTCTTGGGTGCAACGACAGGAATAGAAGTTTCAAAAGGCGGCGGGCTCGGTTTCCAACTTGCTTCGGCTTCGCCAAACGACTTGCTCAAGACCGTCTCGTTGGCGAATGCCTGGCCACCATCGGGCGCGCTTTGTTGTGTACCGCTCAGTTGGTGTGGTGCAGCTGAGTGGTGGAGGGCAGCGGATGGCTCCCGGACCTCCTGGTTTGCTTGCGATGCAGATTCCACCTGCGCTTCCCGCTGACGCTTAATTTCCTCGTCACGTCGCCTTTGCTCTTCTAATTCGCGCTGCCGCTTTAACTCTTCATCACGGCGCCGTTTTTCTTCTATCTCGCGCTGTCGCTTTAACTCCTCGTCACGGCGCCGTTGTTCCTCTATTTCGCGCTGCCGCTTGATCTCTTCGTCACGCCGCCTTTGCTCTTCTATCTCTGCCCGCTCAGCTGCTTCTTCCTCGGCGCGCCGGCGCGATTCCTCGGCGCGCAGTTGCAGCTCTTCCATTTGCAGGGCGAGTTTGCGCGCCTCCTCCTCTGCTCGCTCGCGGGCGCCTTCCGCCTCTGCTCGTTTACGTGCTTCTTCTTCGGCCCGACTGCCGGCTTCTTCGGCGCGTTGCTGCGCCTCTGAAATCTCGCGGGCCAGACGCTCGGCATCTTCCGCGGCGCGCTTTTTTGCTTCTTCTCCCTCAGCTTGTATTCGTATTGACTCTTCGGCCCGTAAGCGATCTTCCTCTTCTTCAGCCTCTCTGCGCGCTTCCTCGACCTCAGTTCTCTTGCGCGCTTCCTCTTCAGCGCGCGCTCGCGCTTCCTCGGCCCGGCGCTGCGCATCGGCTACCTCAAGAGCGAGTCGGTGTGCCTCTTCTTCGGCACGTTGGCGCGCGACTTGCTCTTCCGTTCGTTTGCGCGCCTCGCTCTCTGCAAACAGCCGTGCCTCCTCGGCGCGTCCCTTGGCTTCAACGATCTCCCTGGCGAGCCGGGTTGCCTCTTCAGCAACGCGCTTTCGGGCCTCTTCTTCCTCAGCTCGTTGGCGTGCCTCCTCTTCGGCAAGCTTGCGAGTCGCTTCCTCTTCCAGCCGTCGACGCTCTAACGCTTCCTGCTCACGCTTTCGCGCCATCTCTTCGGCGTGCCGGCGCGCTGCCTCCTCTTCGGCAAGCTTGCGTGCTGCTTCCTCCTCGGCCCGGCGACGCGCTGCCTCCTCCTCCGCTCGCTTTTGCGCGGCCTCTTCAGCTCGCAAACGCGCTGCGTCGGCACGGCGCTGGGCTTCTTCAAACTCACGGTTCAGCCGATCAGCTTCGTCTTCAATACGCTGCTGCGAGTCCGTACGCGTCATGCTGTCCCATGAGGTCTCGCTTAGTGAACCCGGCACCACAGTAAGCGAGTCTGCATATTCGATGGGCTCGACGACGATATTCCTGGTCACTTCCTGGGAGATCCGCGCTGAAGAGGCATTGGCCGCTGCAACTGCGACGCGCAGTTCGTGTATGAACTCTTCCACCGATGACATGCGGTCTTCGCGTTTCTTCGCCAGCGAGCGGCGCACTACGGCTTCGATGTCCGGAGATACATTCACCCCGCGCTCGAGGAATCGAGGAGGCAGGTCCGACAAGTGTTTTTTCATGATTGAGGGGAGTGAGGGCCCTTTGAAGGGCACATCCCCAGCAAACATCTGGAAAAGAATGATGCCTAAGCTATAGATGTCCGCACGGGCGTCAGGTTCGTCGTCGGACCACAGTTCCGGCGCCATATAGGAAGGAGAGCCCATCATTCCAGTGGTCTGCGCCGCCACGAATGAGCCCAGCAACTCACCTGACTTGATCTTAGCCAGCCCGAAATCAAGGACCTTAACGGCCTCGTTTAGAGGAACACCCTCCTGCAGCATCACGTTAAGCGGCTTCAGGTCGCGGTGCACAATTCCCTGCCGGTGGGCGGCGCCAACGCCTGCGCACAAAGCCGTCATGATTTCCAGCGCCGGCCCTACGGAGAGTCGTTTCTCGGCCGTCAGAAGATCGTGCAACGATCTCCCTTTAATGAGATCCATCACCAAATACGGCATCTTGCCGCCTACCACGCCGAAGTCGGTGACGTTAACTATGTTGCGATGACCTATGCGGGCCGCGAGCATCGCTTCCTGACGGAAGCGCGTCGCCAGCATCGGATCGTTGCCTACGAGATCGGGCAGGATGACCTTGATGGCATAAGAGGTCTTGAGGAAGATATGGCGAGCTCGATAAACGATTCCCATCCCGCCCTGACCGAGCCGTCGTTCGAGTTGATAGCGGCCGTCGAGCACAGTATCGCCCGCGATGGAATATAAAAGCTCATTGCCGTCAGTGGGACAGTTGTTGAATTGATCCGGGAAGCAATGTCTACAAGTCTGACATTCTTTCATTTGTTGGCTTGATCCAGTAGTGGCTTGGCCATGCTCCGCCTGGGTGTCACTCACCTATGGCGACCGACGCTGCAAGTGACGCGAAATTTTGCGCCGGAAAGGGTGCGGACGGCTTAGCGCTGCATCTCGACTAGAGCGCCAGCCTAACAAAATCACGCCAGGCGCTACTGGAGAACTGACCTTTAGTCGCGCAAAAAGTATAACGGCTACTGGATGGTCAAGCAAGACGCTTAATTGCACAAAACATGAATTGGTTAGAGTAAGGAATCCTCTGGAGAAGTTAGTTTAGGAAAAGATCAGACATGAACATTGGGCACAGTCACCCAGCCTTCCCAAAAACGGCCGAACCCATGAGCTGAGCCGATTGACGCTCTCCTGCAGAGAAAGCATAAAATCAGCCGCGCTCCAATGAAGGAAGGGACGAAGCCGTTGTGCAGATTGCGGAAATGTTTTGCGGGCTTTGCGCATAGTATGTGGATCGAGATCTTACTTTCTTTTATACGGGCGACATTGCGAATTCCGGGTAGTTATGCAGTTTGGATCAACGTACCTAATTACAGAACCCAGCGCGGTAGCGCGGGATCCCGGAGCCCACTTAGTGGTAAGGCCGGCTAGACTCCTTAATATTCAGTTTCCTGTAGGATCCCGCGCATCCACCACCCCAGCGAGTCTGTCGGGATAACCTTTAACTCTCTGTGCGATCTCTGTGAACTCTGTGTCTCTGTGGTGGATTTACCAGGAAAAACAGCCACCACAGAGACACAGAGAACACTGAGGATGCACAGAGAAAGACGATTATCTATTTTCCCGACAGACCCCAGCGGGGATGCCCCGCCGGGGACCCCGGTCCGCGCTGGGTTCTGTACCTGATTGCGTTTCAGCCGAAATAATCAAACCGCATCTGGTTACGACCGGGAGTCCCAGTTCGAGGATCACATTGACCGCAATCAGACTGCTGTTCAAGCATTAAAGAAGGTCCCTACAACAATGGATGGCGAACAATGCTTTGAATTCTGGCGAGCAGCCTGACTGCTGTTACACAGAGATTCTTGTTGACAAAGTAGTGGTTTGGAATCTACATTTTGCGGCGAATTCTATAGGATTCGTATCAGCAGCAGTTGTTCTCGCGGCGTGCCGGAAAGTTAACCAAGGGTGCGCATCTTTGGTTGGGTTTTCTACTTGAATTCTTCGCTTCGCAGACAAGCGATCCAACCACTCGCTAACCGCCCACTAAACGCTGTCGCTCTCCCGATTCTCAACTGGCGACGCGTCTAAATCTCTTCCAGAACAAGGATGAAGGCCCCATGAAAAAGCAAATCATACCAGCCAAATGGCTAACTTCGATCGCTCTGTTCCTTTTCCTATGCTTGATACCAATATGCAGCGCGCACGCCCAGGATAATGTGACGGGCTCGTTTGGGGGAGAGGTGAAAGACAGCGTGACGGGAACCGGTATTCCTGGCGCGACCGTAAGAATCATGCATCAGGACACGGGCGTGCCTATAGCCAAACTAACGGATGCGAATGGCCGGTTCCACCAAGGCCAATTACCGCCGGGAGACTACGTGATTACTTTTTCCAGGCAGGGTTACGTCACTCAGAGTCAGCAATGGTCTATTACGGCTATGAAACCTACGGTCCTGATTCCGCCTTTGCCGCTGGTCGCTAAAACGACGGTTGTAGCACCAGACACTACTGCTGCTGCGACTCCCACACCGCAGGCAGGTGCGACGCCAGTGCAGTCAACGGAGCCAACAACCGGGCAACCGGCCACGCCCGCCGAGACAGTTGTCGCAACCGAGGCTAATATCAGGGGAGAGATCAACACGATCGATGCTCAGCGCGGAGGAACGTACAGCAGACAGAAGGTTTCAACGCTACCGCTAGGCTCAACTACTCTGACGCGGACCTTCGATGAATTGGGTCTCTTGTTACCAGGTGTGGCCCCCGCGCCACAAACACTCGGCACTGTCGCAGGCCCAGGAGTCGGCGCAGGTGTTGGCTCCGCGGGTCAGTTTACCGTTAACGGTCTGCGCTCACGCGCCAACAACTTCACGGTCGATGGATCCGACAACAATGACGAAGACATCGGAGTACGCCGCCAGGGTTTCCTTGCCCTCGTGCCTCAGCCTATTGAGTCGGTCCAGGAGTATCAGGTCATCACGCTGCTGGCGCCAGCACAGTATGGCCGCAATTTCGGCGCGCAGGTCAACGCTGTTTCCAGATCAGGTGGCAACCAGACTCACGGCATGATTTACGGTCTAATCAACTCCAGCCAGCTAAACGCTCGCAATCCCTTTGACTATGTGGGTCCCAATACGACCATTCCCTTACAGGGACGGGTTCTCAACGCCGACAGACAGACGCTCGGCGCCTTCCGCAACGTCTTCGTGAATGGCGTGCAGAGGTTTGAAACGAACAGAGCAGGCGCGGAAGATTCATTCACGCTCGGTCAAGGCGGATTTGTTCTCGGAGGACCACTGGTCCCCAGTGTGGATGAGACAGGTGCCCCGCGAAGCACGGGTCGTAGTTTGTTCTATTTTATTTCAGCAGAGGGTCATTTGCTGAACGCAAACAAAGAGGAGAGCTTTGCTGTGCCGACGGTTGAGGAGCGCGGCGTTTTCCGAACTGGAGCAACAGGGCTTTTCTTTGATCCGCTGAATCCTGCCGATGCAGCCGTCGCATTTCCAACGACTGTACCGGGCGATGCCATCTTTAGCTTCTTCCCTTTTCCAAACAATCCAAACGGCGTCTACGGCAGAAATACATTCACTACGGTACTGCCCGCGAGCGGTCAGGGGAAAATTCTTTCCGGCAAGGTTAATGCCAATTTCAGCATATTCAACAAGCCGCAGGAATTCGTCACTCGATATAATTTTACTGACGATTGGCGAGATATTCCGGTGACCGGCGGAGCGCTCTTCTCAACGTTGCGCCCGCGCGTGAGAACCCAGAATTTCTCGACCTTCCTTAACACAAATCTGAGCGGGCTAAACTCCGCCAATCCTGTCCTTAATCAATTCCGCGCCTCGTATGGACGTACTCGATTAATCTTCGACGAGGTTCGAGATACCTCATTCCTGATTCCGAGCGAGTTCGCACGGACCTTGCAACCAGGGGAGCAACAGTTCCTGTTGAATGCGCAGACTTTGTTTAATGTAACGCTACCGGGTAATACAGCGGTCCGTTACTTGACTGCTCCCTCAACTGAGCGAACGCTGAATCAATTTGGAAGTAACGCACTTGCTCCCCTCGGGCAGCTAAACGTCGCCGGCTACAGTCCAGTTGGTGTGGATGTCTTCAACTTTCCGCAGAGTCGCGTCAACAACACCTACCAGTTGGCGGATACCGTGTCGACGCAATTTGGTTCTCACAGTGTCGCCTTCGGAGCCGATCTTCGACGCACAGAGCTGAACAGCGAGCTTCCGCGCAACGCGCGCCCGCTACTTACTTTTAATGCCTTTCCAAACTTTGCCAGCATCCTTGGGCTGGGCGGAATCCCTGGAAGGCCCTTCTTCACGGGCACGGATTTGGCCTCGGCAAGCGCACCGAGTGGCGCTTTTCAGGCCCTCTCGGTCGGAAACGATTCCAAGATCAATCTACGCTATTATCAATTAGACTTCTTCGGCCAGGATCAGTGGCGTATTCGGGGCAACCTAAGTCTCTCTTTTGGCTTGCGCTACGAGTACAACACGGTACCGAAGTCCGCGAACAATAAAATCGAGGGCACATTTGGCGCCACACTTCCCGCCTCTATCTCAGATCTGCGCCAGTTCATTGCGGGGCGTACAGAAATCTTTGACGCGGATAAGAACAACTTTGCCCCGCGATTCAGTATTGCTTACTCCCCTCAAATCTTCAGGGACCGAACAACGGTGATTCGGGCCGGCGCCGGCGTCTTTTATGACCAGATACTCGGAGCAGTCGTTAGCCAATCTCGTAATGTGTTCCCCACATTTTTGAACACTAACTTTGCGGGTGGACTTCCGACGGGCACCGACTTCAACATCTTCACGCCGAATCTTGCTTTTATTACATGCCCAGGATTTACAAGTCCCGTTCCCCTGGTGCAACCAGGCACACTCAATAGACTCAACCCGCAAGTTCCCCTGAACTGCTTCACGAACATCACTCAGTCTCTATTCCCCAGCGGCTTTCCCTCTACCCTACCGGCGAAGACGCTTAACACGCCGGGCGCTTATCAATACGGCTTGACGCTTGAACAACAACTTAGCGATGGTCTTGTTTTCTCGGCGGCATATGTGGGCACCCGAGGTCGCCACTTGCTACGTCAGACCACCCCGAATCAAGGTCAGAACGCGATCGTCGTGATCACCGATGTGGTTCCTACTCTGCAACCGACGGCCACGGGTTTTGTTCGCGACCCTCTGGGCCGCTCCCTTCCAAAGATAGGCGGGGTCACTATTTTTACTGCTGACGCAAATTCCCGTTACGACGCTCTGCAACTTCAACTGCGTGGGCGCTACAACTTACTGGGCGCCACCAATTTTCAAGTCAACTACACTTACGGGAAGGCTACGGATGACGTTTCCGACGTTTTCGATCTCGCGGGAGCTCCAGCTTTACCGCAGAATAGCTTGACGTTTGCGGGCGAGCGCGCCGCGGCCAACTTCGACGTGCGCCATCGTGTCTCCTCAAACTACATCACTGATCTTTCAAGCTGGGGCAAAAACAACTCCTTCTTGCACGCTATCTTCAACGCGCTTGAAGTTGCCGGCACGGGGACTTTCCAGACTGGTCAACCTTTCACGGTCAACAGCATCTTTGACGTGAATTTGGATGGTAACCTGACGGATCGACTGGATAACACGTCGGGGATAACGTTAGCAGATGATCGGGCTCAACCGCTGCGTCTGACTGGCAATCCAATTTCCATGTTGGCTAACCTCGGCCAGGACGGGAAAGTCCCACGCAACTCCTTCCGCTCAAGTAATCTGTGGGTTACCAATGCGGCAGTTGTCAAAACAGTTCGCTTCTCCGAGAGCACAAGACTGATCTTCAGGACAGACGTCTTCAACGTCTTTAACCGGGCAAACTATGGAATTCCGGTGCGATATCTTGAATCACCTGGTTTTGGCAGGGCCACGGACACGGTGACACCCGGCCGCCGGATTCAATTTGGATTGAAGCTTGCCTTCTAGGAAGTGATTCATCGATGACGCGAAGATGTGTTATTCTCAGAACATTCTGAAGCACGCTTCGCGTCAACAATTTTGAATGATCTTCGTCTCCCCGTGTTTCAAACCGTGAATAGTCGATCCATCATAATCTTAGCTGCGATATTGACGTTTTCGGGGACGTTTTCTGTCGCTTTTGGCCAAACCGTGGGAGGCAAAGGTACTGTTAGGGAGAAACCAAACGTACCTACCACACCCACGCGCCGCACAAACGCAACCATAAAAGCGGTAAAATCGGCAAAACCCGTAAATGCGAGTGTCAGGACTGTTTTTGTCACGCCCACGACCGGGTCGCTGTCCGTTGGCGCTGAACCCCACGCCACGATTCTCGTGGAGCCCATCAACCTGAAAAGGGTCCAGGCTCAGAAGGGAACCCTCCCCGCCGGTGAACGCGTTTTTGTTTTCCGGGACCTCAAGCCAGGGCGCTACCGGGTGGCGGGCACACTCGCGGGCCACCAGGAAGTCGAAACGGAAGTAATGATCGCGGCGAACAACAGTCAATCCGCGACGCTGAATTTTCGACCAATACTCTATTCGGTAATCATCAATACCAATGTCAGCACAGGTGAGTTGAAGTATGCCCCGAAGGGCCAGATGCTCAGCAACTTCATTCCGATTCAGAATAAAATCGTGCGCCTTGATCTGCCGGCGGGAGATTATGATATTGAGCTCAAGGCCGCGGAGTTCGGTTACGAAATGCTGCGTAAAACTTTTTCACTGACCGAGGATAATACTGTGCTCCAGATGCCGCTCGAAAGAAGCGCACTGACCACTGAGACTCTGTCACCTACGTGGACCAGCGCGGATCTTCAAACCTGGGAGATGCCCGATGGTTGGCGGCCCGATTCAAAAAAGAATCTTACGGTAAAAGGGACCGGCGTGGCGTTACCGCGTGATGAAGGTTTTCGTCACTATAAGGATTTTAAACTCTCCAGCAGCGCCAGGATGCTCAATGCAGTCGCGCTGTCATTCGCGCTACGTGCCCGGGACTCGAAAAACTATTATCTGTTGCAACTGACGGGCGAGAAATCTGATGAGCCCAACAATGTGCGCCTCTTTCTGGTGAAAAACGGCGTGGAGCAACGTATTCGGGCCATCCCTATCCCCAGGGCCGGCGCGAAATCGATGGACGCAGGTCAGTTCTTTACTGTTTTAGTAGAGATGGTTGACTTTACGATAAAAGTTGAGATTGTGGACACGGAAACCGGAGCACCCTACCCGTTGGGTGCGTTGACCGATCCGGCGCGGACCTTCGCAGTTGGTGCTGTTGGCATTGCTGGTCACGCTAATGAAGAGAATGTGATCGGGCGCTTTGTCGTTTGCACTGGCGACAAGTGTTAGAGAAGGCCCGCGTAACGCCTGCCCTAAGTTTGATACTCAATTAATCTTCGTTAACTCCGACAGTAAAACGATCCACGAAGGCACACGAAATCTCACGAAGGAAGGTTAGTGTTGTTTCGTGTGTTTTCGTGGATCGTATCTGCTGGTCCTCAACATTAGGCACACAACGTCTATACTAGCCTTAACAGTATTGGGTTGTGATTTGTGATATATTGCGTTGACAATCAACCAATAAAACATTGAAGGATTCAGTCTAAATGTCGGGACACTCGAAGTGGCATAGTATTAAGCACAAGAAAGGCGCGCTCGATGCCAAGCGCGGCAAACTCTTCACTAAATTTATCAAAGAAATAACCGTTGCTGCTCGCTCAGGGGGAGGCGACCCGGACGGAAACGCGCGTCTGCGCAAAGCCATTCTCGACGCCAAGGGCGGCAACATGCCCAACGAGACCATTGAGCGTGCGATTCGGCGCGGTACTGGAGAAGAAGAGGGCGTCAACTACGAAGAGATAACTTACGAGGGTTATGGACCGGGCGGCGTGGCGCTGCTGATTGAGTCAGTGACAGACAATCGCAATCGTACGGTCGCAGAAATCCGGCACGCGTTTTCCAAGAATGGCGGTAACCTCGCTGCTGCTGGCGCAGTCGCGTGGATGTTTGAGAAGAAGGGCTACATCGTGGTCGGCAAGGCCGCGAAATCAGAGGATGAACTATTTGAAATCGTCACTGACGCGGGGGCAGAAGACCTGCGCACCGACGAAGACAACTTCGAGATCATCACCGCACCCGGCGACTTCGATGGAGTCCTCGAAGCTGTGAAGAAAGCGGGTGTTGAACCGCAGGTTGCCGAAGTTGAAATGGTTCCCAAGGAATATAAGAAGTTGGAGGGCGCCGAAGCCAAGCAGATGTTAAAGCTAATGGAAGCGCTCGAAGACCACGACGACGTGCAAAAGGTTTCCGCCAACTTTGACATTAGCGAAGCTGACATGGCCGCCGCCGGATAAGGTAAAGCAAACTGTTAGTTTGCTGATCGATGCAATTGAAGCCGGCTGAGTTCCTAGACTGCCTCTTACGCAAGCAAGCTAAAAAAGCTTAAACTGCAAACTACGCAGTTAGTTTTCCGTCGTGGAAATGGTGTTAATATGCTGACATTGATTCGCGGTAAAACCCGTTGATAGATAGACCGACCTGCCTTAGAGACGCTGGTAAGACCATACGGTGGCGCCGCGGTCGTTGATATGGGGACCGGCGACGGTCTGTTTGTGTATCGGCGTGCTCGCGAACAACCGCACAAGTTCTTTATCGGCGTCGACGCCAATAGCCGACCGCTCGAGAAAATCTCCGAAAAAATATATCGAAAGCCCGCAAAGGGTGGGCTATCTAACCTGCTGTTTGCCCAATCGGCAGTTGAAGACCTTCCATCTGAACTGGATGGCATTGTCGAAGAGTTGTTGGTAAACCTTCCGTGGGGCAGTTTGCTTGCGGCAATAGCCGGCACCAACAACCCTGGCCTTATTAGCCTCCGCCGAATCTGTATGGTCGGCGCAACGATGAGAATCACAACGGCACTCGACCGGGAGAGGGATGCTACAGCGATCGGCCGCTTGCAATTGTCCCCATTCTCTCTTGAGTACATCGACGTAACATTAGTCGCTATTTTCAGACATGCTGGATTCGAGCTTGTGGATAGAAGTGTGTGGAGAGGAAGCCTTGGTAATGAACTTCAAACATCCTGGGCGAAGCGACTGAGATGGGACGCAAGACGTGAAGTCGTCTCCATAGTCGCGCGAGCAACCTAATCGTCGTAAGTTGGTATCAGGAACGAAGCGGCAGGAACGATCCACGAAATCACACAAAGCTGCACGAAAAAGCCCGACGTCGAATCGTTCGTGTGATTTCGTGGACCGTCTTATTCCGACGGGGCATTTGGTCTAATTGAAGGGACCTGGCGGTTTATGGTTTCTTCCGACTTCTACCTTCGCCTTTCGGGACTGTATCGGTCATCTTGGCCTCGTGCTTTGCCTTCTGTCGGGCAGTGGGGTTCTTTTGCTCTCGCGCATCAACCGCCTCGCGCATTCTTTGGTTTTTCTTGTCCTTGTTCTGTCCGTCTTTCTTCCTACGATCCTTGTCTGACATGTGTGGCACTCCACCTTTTCTAGAATAAAAATAGCTTTGATTCTTTGGGCATCGATACGATCCACGAACACACACGAAAGGAGCACTAAACATCTTTCGCGTCAGTTCGTGTCATTTCGTGGATCGTCCTTCTTGCTCAAAAAACAAGAGCCTCAGTCATGATCAACCTCTTCCAAATCACTATTAGCCGGTCCCTGAATAACGTGACCCAACGCGTCGTAGCGGGAGCCGTGACATGGACAATCCCAACTCTTTTCGAGCGAGTTCCAGTTAACGATGCAGCCCAGATGCCGGCAAACTGCGGATCGTTCGTGGACTATTCCTGCAGGGTCTCGATAAACCGCCACCTTCTTGAGACCGCGCGAAAGGACCGCCCCTGAATCAGGTTTGATTTCATCGACCGACTCGACATCACCGGCGACCACAAGGTCCGTATACTGCATCGCTACATTAAGAATCTCTTTGGCAAACTGCGGCAACGCACGCAAAGTGATGCGCGACGGATCGTAAATCGACTCCCAATCGTTCTTGCGACCCATGATTAGATCGGTGAGCAGTATTCCGGCAATGGTTCCATGCGTCATCCCGTTGCCGGAATCTCCGGTCGCAATGAAGACGTTGTCGCTATCCATTGGATTTCGTCCGATAAAAGCGAGGCCATCGACCGGCTCCATCACTTCACCTGACCAGCGATACTCTATGCCTTCTACCATCGGAAAGCGGTGACGCGTCCAGCGTTCGAGAGCAGCAAACCGTTTGCCGGCATCGTCTTGTTGGCCGGTCTTATGATCTTCGCCGCCCACAATCAAGACGTCGTATGCGGCGGCGCCTCTGCCCATAGTCTCGATACGAATGTAGTGGTATGGATCGGGCGTGTCCCAATAGAGCGCCCGAGTAACCGAGCCTCGCGGGATCCGCGCGCCGATGACGTACGTTTGATAAGGCGCCTGCTTGGTGTGGATAGCAATTAGGTCGTTAACCGGCGTGTTGGTGGCTACAACGACGGCGTCGGCGGTGACTACTCCGCGCCCGTTGGTTTCGACGCGCGCTTTCTTGCCGCCCTCTATTTCTTTCGCGTGCGACCCGGTGTAGATGCGCCCGCCCTGTTGCTTTATCGCCTGGGCCAGCCCGGCCAAATATTTCAAGGGATGAAACTGCGCCTGGCGTGGGAAACGTAAAGCCGCACCCGTGTCATAAGTGTCCCAGGGAACGCGCTCCACCTTTTCGATCTCTGTCAGACCAGCACGGTGCGCCGCCTTCAACTCATCATCCAAAATCTTTTTAGAGTCGCGCGGCGGGACAAACAAGTAACCATCCAGCCTCTCGAATTCACACTTGATTCCCTCCTGCTCAACTATGGCCTCGACGGCGTTGATGGCGGCTGTGTGACTCTCGGCGGCCAGCCGTGCACCGTCTTCGCCGTGTAACCGCTCGAGTTCGAAATAACGATCGTCGAGAGCATTGACCAGGTGTGCAGTCGTCCGCCCAGTCATCCCACCGCCGATTGGCCCATCATCCAGAACTACTATGGCCTTGCCTTCGCGCGCGAGGAAATACGCCGTTGTCATGCCCGCGATGCCCGCTCCTACAACGCACACATCCGCACTTATTCTCTCTGTGAGCGGGGTTTCCAGCGGTATCTCGGCAGTGTCCATCCACACGGATACTGTGTGTTCGCGATGTTCGTGATCGTCAGATTGTGTAGGAAAAGGTTTACTCATAGGTTATGCCCTTCGGGCTGTTCAGATGTAGCCATACAGTACGAACGAGTGCGCTGTGCTGTCTCGTTTGCGCACCCACAAGTCAACAGACTGTAGTTATAAGACTGACGCTGATTTATCAGCAAGAGCGATGCCGAGAAGAGCGGAGCAACAACAATCAACGCGCCAACGAGCGCCAGGTGCACCTCCCTGGAGTGCGCCGGGCCAGGCGGCGCTTTGGTCCAACCGCGCGACCCCTCGACCTTTGACGGTTGATTCCTGCGAAGTGAATCGGCGCCAGGGCCGCCGGCGGGCCAAAGCGGCGCCGGGCCGCCGCACTCCAGGGAGGTGCCTCTAACGGCTGCTAACACCGATGGGATATGTCTTGCTATCTTTGTCGCATGACGCTACCAATCAAACCGCCATATCCACCAATGGAAGCTTTGCTGGTGAATGAAATTCCCGCCGGAGAAAACTGGGAGTATGAGCCGAAGTGGGACGGCTTCAGATGCCTCGCGTTTCGTGACGGCCCAAAGGTGGAACTTCAATCGAAGTCGGGCCAGCCGCTGGAGCGCTATTTCCCGGAAGTGGTGGAAGCCCTTCTCAAACTAGAGCCGTCAAAGTTTGTACTTGATGGTGAGCTGGTCATACCAGTCGGGGACGGGTTATCGTTCGACGATCTGCTTCAGAGGATTCACCCTGCCGCCAGCCGCGTGTTAAAGCTATCGCGAGAAACCCCGGCCCAGTTCATAGTCTTCGATTTACTCGTTGACGAGAGTGGCAAAGCTCTCGTCGACCTTCCGCTCGGCAAGCGTCGCCCAAAGCTGGAAACTTTCGCGAAAAAGTACGTCGTAAAAAATCAAAGCATCGAGCTCTCACCAAAAACCAAAGAGGTTCGTCTCGCTCGAGAATGGCTTTCGACGACTGGTATCAAACTCGACGGCGTGATTGCCAAGCGTCTCGATCTTCCATATCGCTCGGGTGAACGCGACGGGATGCAGAAGGTAAAGAGAATGCGCACGGCGGACTGTGTGGTAGGAGGATTCCGGTACGCGTCAAAAGGAAAAGTAGTTGGCTCACTGCTACTCGGTTTGTATGACAACGAAGGTCTACTGCATCACATCGGCTTTACGTCAAGTTTTAACGAAGCGCAGAAGAAAGAACTAACCGCGAAACTCGAGCCGTTGATTAAGCCTCCGGGTTTCACAGGCAACAAACCAGGCGGCCCGAGCCGTTGGAGCACGAAGCGAACGAGCGAATGGGAACCGCTGGCAACCAAGCTGGTTGTGGAAGTCCAGTATGATCATTTCACTGGTGGCCGTTTTCGCCACGGCACAAGGTTCCTGCGCTGGCGGCCGGATAAGAAACCGAAGCAGTGTCTTCTCACACAGGTTGACGGCTAGATACGCTGAGATTCAGAGGTCAGCCGGGAACGAGCAGACGGTGCCGGCTGATGCTTTGAGGCTGCCGTTTTGCCCGCAAGCTAAAACTTGAATTCTAAACTGCACCGTCCCGCCGTATATGCTGGGTGTGGTATGGGGGTTGATGGGTCTTGCGTTGGATGGCTTGGGAGAGAGCAGGAAAGAAACGAAAGGTAGGCGCTTATATTAAGTCAAACTTAACCTGCGGCCTTGTTTCTTCCAGTTTTCTGGGCCGAGGCGGCAATGCTATTCGTTCGGCTAAACAATACGCATGTCTCGATTCAATGCGAGACACGTGCTGATTACAGTCCGATTGCCGCTGAACCAGGGGGCAGGTGACGGATGACTCAGCCAATTAAACCGGCGCGGCGCAAAAGAAATCGTTCGCCCCACACGCGGCTTTTTGGGACAGGCGATCTCAACCCAACGACGCGGTGTGTCGTGATCGTGGCGCACCCGGCGGACGAGATTGTGGGTGCAGGGTGCCTTATTTCCAAACTAGTGGATGTGAGTGTCCTTCATGTTACCAATGGTGCGCCCCAGGACCTTCCCGATGCGACCGCAGCTGGATTCAAAAATCCTTCGGAGTATGCTCGAGCACGCAAACAGGAGTGCCTCTCAGCTTTGGCGATTGCAAATGTGCCTGAAGACCGCGTGGTGGATCTAAATGTTCCTGATCATTTCGCATCGCACTGTCTCGCCGATCTGACCAAGCGAATTGCCGCCTTCCTACAACAATCCGAAGCAGATATTGTGGTTACACATCCCTATGAAGGAGGCCACCCGGACCACGACGCGTCTGCGTTTGCCACACACGCCGCTCTCCGTCTAATGACAGAGAATGGTCTCAAACCCCCGGTCGTGTTTGAGATGGCGCTTCATCCCAGTTCTGACTTCATAGCGAAGGTGCCTGAGTTCCTGCCCGGGTCGGGGGGAGAGACGACCACTCTTTTGCTTGATGAGAGATCGGTTGAATTGAAGCGACGAATGTTTGAATGTTTTGAAACCCAACGAAAGAGCTTACAAGTTTCTCCGGTTGGCCCGGAAAGATTTCGTAAACCATCGACCTATAATTTTACCGCTCCTCCAAACGGCGGGAAGCTGCATTATGAGAACTTCGACTGGGCACCGAGTGGGAAAGAATGGCGATCATTAGCCAGCAAGGCCCTCGAAGATCTCTTTCCGTCACAGACGACTACGTGAGGCGTGCGTGTTGCGCATCAAACATTCGTGAAACTGAATTCTGCCATGCAAGAACTCTTGTAAGGATGCTCAGAGCCTAAGCGAATAAAAGGCAATGCTAATACATTTCCGTGTAGTATACTGCCCGCGTCCTAACGAATTAAGTTTCCGATTTACAACGCGGCCGCTCATCCTCATTTTTTATGCGAATCTTAGGAATCGATCCCGGGAGTGACACGACCGGTTGGGGGGTCATTGAAGGCGATGGCCCTCATTACCGTCTGCTCGAGTGCGGAGTCGTACGAGCAACACAGGGTCAGAAATTTCCTGCCCGCCTTCTGAGAATTGCCAACGCGCTCGAGGAGATCATCCATCGTCATAACCCGCGGGCTTGTGCCATTGAAGACGGATTTCTTGCGACTAACGTCAAAGTCACCATGAAACTCGGGCAAGTTCGAGGCGTGGCCATGTTGGTTGCTGAACGGGCTGCCCTCGAGATACATGAATATTCACCCAGACTGGTCAAACAAACGGTAGTCGGGCATGGCAATGCTGAGAAATTTCAGGTACAGCAAATGGTTAAGACGCTACTCTCACTTGCCAGCATTCCCGAACCGCATGATGCAGCCGATGCGCTGGCAGTGGCCATTTGCCATTTTCATCATGCGTCCTTTGCCGATCGCATCCTCACGGCGCAGACCGGCGTCAAGCTGTCAGTTTCGGATCTAACTCGTCGACGCGTCTCCCGCTAAAATTCGGGCGCGCGGCTATCACCCTCCACATTCTTGCGAGGAGGCAAGCCGTGAATAACCGCGCTCTGGCCACCGTCTCACAAATCATTCTAGTGTGCGTCTGTTTCATGGCGGTCAACGCCCCGGCCTTTGCCAAGAGACGCCCGCCAGGCGGCGGACGTCTGGCGGTCGTTGTCGATGAGCGATTATCAGCTCTCAGGACGACGCCTGCATTCTCAGGGGTCTTGTTGAGGAGAATCGGTCGCGGCGGACTCGTGTCCATCACGGCCGCGAGAACCAATCGAGATGGAGTTGTTTTTTATCGAGTCAACCTTACCAGGCGAACCAGCGGATGGATTCAGCGTGATGCTGTAGTTTCCCCAAGTCGGGTTGGCGACGATGTCAGGCTGGTCAATCTAATCAAGGGTTCGGAGGAGTTTGATCGCATCGTCAGGGCCCGAATCTTTTTGGATAACTTCAGACTATCCGGATTGCGCCCCGAGGTGTTGATGATCTTTGCCCTCGCGGCCGAGGAAGCCGCGGTCGATCTTTCGCGCGAGGCTTTTCGCAGATTAGACGATAGAGAAATGACTGCGGGTGGCGCTCCCGTGTTTAGCTACTTCCTCAACTACAACGGCCTCGACCGTTATAACCGACAGGGAATCACATTCATTTTCAACGCCCGGGAAAAAAGCTTTCGTTACGATGGCGAGGGTTGGCGAGAGATCATCCATCGTTATCCGCGCAGCCCCGAGGCTGAAGAGGCGCGAAGACGGGTTGCGACGCTCAACATCCGAGAGTGACGTGCGCTGTCAGTGCCAGATGTGAGCCCTACCTGCGTGAGCGGGTGGGTTTTGTGCCGGGATAGAGGGCGCCTCCTTGGAGTGCGCCGCCTTGTCGGCGCTTTGTCCCGTGGCGGCTTGGCGCCACGCTCGGTGCAGTAAGTTCCAATGTTGGACCAAGTCTCTAGCGTAGCGTGGTTGCGACAAGTCGCAACCGGCCAAAGCGCCGACAAGGCGGCGCACTCCAAGGAGGCGTCTCTATCACGGCACAACCCACCGCTCACGCAGGTGGTACCGAATCGTCGAGGTAGCCACAGCCACCGCAAACTAACAGTTTGCGTTACCAGGGGACACTCCCATAAACTCAGTTTCCCGAAAGAGAAACCTGGTCGAAGGGAACTGAAGCGAATGTACCCCATACTTCTGCCTCGGCTCATATTGACTACCGCTCTGGCGTTCGCCTTATTAACTGCCGGCTGCCAAACTAGTCGCACCACCAGGCAATCATCCATGAAAGCTAACGACACATCCTGGGATTCCTATGTCAACGAATTTCTCGAAGCATATTTTGTAGCGCGGCCTGACTTTGCGGTAAGCGCCGGACGCCATGAATTTGATGGCAAGTTACCAGATTGGAGTGCCGAGGGTTTTGCTCGCGAGATCAAACGCTTGCGTTCTGAGAAGGAGCGCGTCGAGCGATTCAGGGATTCCGGGTTGAATCCCAGCCAGCGTCTGGAGCGCGACTATGTCCTTTCCGTTATCGAAGCAGATCTCTTCTGGCTCTCGTCGGCCGAATGGCCGTTCCGATGTCCGCAGTACTATGCCGGCGGAATCGACCCGGACGTTTACATTTCGCGTAACTATGCTCCTCTCGATCAACGTTTGCGTGCTTATACCAGGTATGCGAACGCGATCCCGAGCGCTCTCGAACAGGTTCGCAAAAACCTACGGACGCCCATGCCGAAAACTTATGTCGACATTGGTCACACGACCTTTGGCGGTCTGGTTTCCTTCTATGAAAAAGACGTTCCCGCAATCTTCGCTTCAGTAAAAGACGAGCAACTCCAGAAAGAATTTAAAGCGGCAAACGCTTCGGCGATTCAGGCAATGAGGGCGATCGACGATTGGTTCAAGACGCTCGAGGCCGATGCGACCGATACATTTGCGCTCGGGGCGGAGAAGTTCAGCGAGATGCTCCGGGAAACCGAACGAGTTGAAGTTAGACTTGACGAACTCGAAGGCATCGGCAAAAGAGATTTGGAACGAAATCTGGCGGCGCTGACTGAAGTGTGCGCTAAGTATGCACCGGGTAAATCGGTGGCTGAATGCGTCGCGAAAGCGGAAAGCAACAAACCGACCGGTGGGCCAGTAGAGATGGCCCGCAAGCAACTTACCGACCTAAAAGCTTTTATTCTTGAAAAGAAGCTGGCGACTATTCCGGGTACGGAAGAAGCTCTGGTCGCTGAGGCGCCTGCCTATCGTCGCTGGAACTTCGCTTACATTAATATCCCGGGTCCTTACGAAAAAGGACTACCCTCGACTTATTACATCGCGCCGCCTGACCCCTCCTGGTCCGAGGCGGAAAAGAACGCTTACATTCCCGGTCAGGCAAATCTACTGTTCACGTCGGTCCACGAAGTGTGGCCGGGCCACTTTCTACAGTTTCTTCATGCTAACCGTTCGCCTTCCAGGTTTGGCCAGGTGTTTGTCGGTTATGCCTTCGCCGAAGGATGGGCACACTATACCGAGGAGATGATGTGGGACGCCGGACTGGGGAACGGTGATCCGGAGATGCGTATCGGTCAACTTCTGAATGCCACTTTGCGCAATGTTCGCTTCCTGTCGGCCATTGGTATGCATACCGGCAAGATGACTGTGGAAGAGTCGGAGAAAATGTTTCAAGAGCAGGGTTATCAGGATGCCGCAACCGCGCGGCAACAGGCGGCGCGCGGAACTTTTGATCCTGCGTATCTCAACTATACGATGGGCAAGCTAATGGTTCGCAAGCTACGCGAGGACTGGACCACCTCACGCGGAGGGAAAGAGGCGTGGCAGTCGTTTCATGACGAGTTTTTGAAATACGGTGGCCCACCGGTGCCGCTGGTGCGCAAGGCGATGCTTGAGAAGGACAAAGGTTCGTTGTTTTGAGTTTTGCCTCGCAAACCGCGGAAAAAAGGTGGACATTCCCGGGGAGGATAAGACGATCCACGAAACACACGAAACGACTCGAACTAACGGTGCTGATGCGGTTCGATTTTTTCGGCTGAACGCAATCAGGTACAGAACCCAGCGCGGTAGCGCGGGATCCTTCAGGAACTGATATTTACAACCATTGCCAAACCTTGCGGCGAAGTTGCCTCCGGGACCACGCGCATCCACCACCAGCGGGGCTGCCCCGTCGGGGACCCCGGTCCGCGCGGGGTTCTGTAATCAGGTCCATTGCTCCAAATTTTATCAGTACCGACTAAGAGCTTGTTTTCGTGCCGGTTCGTGTGATTTCGTGGATCGTTCCTGGGTTTTTCCGCACCCCGTAGCCTCCGAAATAGCAAACTTGATAAAACCGTTTTCTCTCAATGTCGGGACTGTTCCGTGGTAAATTACCCGCGATTTAACCACCTGGATCGCCGAGCTGGGGAGTTTGGGGCAGTAGCCCGACCGTGAGGGAGGGCGTAGAGGGTGCGGACGCCCTCCCTTACCGTCGGGCTACTGCCCCGTTTCAAGTTCTCCAGGAGTTTTCATGGCACAATCGAGAACCGCAATCGGGTTTGGAAAAACCATGCGCCGCGATGCCTGGTGGCTCGAACTCATTCCCGTGGTGGTCGTGCTCGGCGGGTTTGGCATCTATGCAACCTGGCGGGCCTTCGAAAACGAGTTCTACGAATGGGGCCCTTACCTTTCGCCGTTTTATTCACCCCTGATCAAAACCAGTTGGTGGCCACTCTCGCCCGCGCTATTGATCCTCGGGGGACCGCTGGGGTTTCGCGCTACGTGTTACTACTACCGCAAGGCCTACTATCGAGCGTTTTTCCTTGATCCTCCCGCTTGTGCAGTTGGCGAGTCGAGCTCTCGCAAATACCGTGGCGAAAACGCATTTCCTTTCATACTGCAGAATCTTCACCGTTACTTCCTTTATGTTGCGCTCATCTTCCTGATCATTCTCTGGTACGACGCTCTTCACGCTTTCTGGTTCAACGGAAGCTTTGGTGTTGGCATAGGCTCGTTGGTATTGCTGGCCAATATCGTTCTGCTTTCACTTTACACTTTCTCCTGTCATTCACTCCGTCACATAATCGGCGGAAAGGTCGATTGCTTTTCCTGCGTTACCGCTGGTGGTCCACGTCATGCGGCGTGGCGTGGCACCAGCGTTCTAAATGAGCACCACATGCTGTTTGCCTGGATGAGTTTGTTTTCGGTTGGCCTGGCCGATTTGTACATCAGATTAGTAGCGAGCGGCTCGATTCAGGATCTGCGACTGCTGTGAACGAAAAGTTTGAAACCCACGAACACGACGTGCTGATCATTGGCGCTGGTGGCGCAGGGCTGCGCGCGGCAATCGCGGCGCTGGGGCAGGGCGCGAGGGTCGCTGTTGTCTGCAAGTCGCTGCTGGGGAAAGCGCACACGGTCATGGCTGAAGGTGGAATCGCCGCCGCGATGGCCAATGTCGACCCGGCCGACGACTGGCGCACCCACTTCCGCGACACGATGCGCGGCGGAAAGTTTCTGAACAACTGGCGGATGGCCCAGATTCACGCGCAGGAGGCGCCGGAGCGCGTCACGGAACTCGAACAGTGGGGAGCGCTCTTCGATCGGACCCGGGATGGTGAGATCCTTCAGCGCGCTTTTGGTGGTCATACTTTCAAGCGCCTCTGCCACGTCGGTGATCGCACCGGACTCGAGATGATACGCACATTGCAGGATCGCGGCGTCCACCTTGGCATCGATGTGTACATGGAATGTGCTATCACGCGGTTATTGAAGGACGAGACCCGGGTCGTGGGAGCGTTGGGTTACTGGCGGGAGACAGGGCGCTTTGTCGTCTTCAAAGCAAAGTCGGTTGTGATCGCAACCGGAGGGATTGGCAAAGCCTGGAGAATCACTTCCAATTCATGGGAATACACCGGCGACGGTATGGCTTTGGCTTATGAGGCCGGCGCTGAGTTGATGGACATGGAGTTTGTACAATTTCATCCCACCGGAATGGTTTGGCCGCCCGGCGTCCAGGGGATCCTGGTGACCGAGGCTGTCAGGGGTGAAGGCGGTGTCCTGCGCAACAAGGATGGTGAACGATTCATGGAGCGCTACGATCCCGAGAAGATGGAACTTTCGACCCGCGATGTTGTTGCTCGGGCTATTTACACTGAGGCCAAAGAAGGACGCGGTACGGAACATGGGGGCGCCTATCTCGACATTTCCCACAAGCCGGCTGAATACGTGAAGAGAAAGCTGCCGAGCATGTATCACCAATTTCGCGAGCTGGCCGACGTTGATATCACGCAGGGACCGATGGAAGTAGGTCCCACATGTCATTACATGATGGGCGGCATCCGCGTTGAGGCGGAGTCGGCTCAAACCAGCGTGCCAGGCCTGTTTGCTGCAGGGGAGGCAGCGGCGGGGCTGCACGGATCCAATCGATTGGGCGGCAATTCGCTTTCCGATTTGCTGGTTTTTGGACGTCGCGCCGGGCAGGCCGCATCCGAACATGCGAACCAGGCGGGCCCGTTAAACATTGACGCCCAGCAGGTCGAAGAGGGTGCGCGCGCCATGCTGGAGTCGTTTGAAAAGCCCACCGGCGAGAGTCCATACGAGCTTCATCGGGATTTGCAGGAAACGATGCACAGCTACGTCGGCATCTTCCGCAATGAACCAGACTTGAAAAAAGGACTCGAGGAGCTACAGACGTTGAAAGAACGTGCCGCGCGTGTGAGGGTCGAAGGCTCGCGACTGTTCAACCCGGGATGGCACCTCGCTCAGGACTTGAAATCGATGCTTATAGTCTCAGAGGCGGTTGCTATGAGTGCGCTTGAGCGTCAGGAGAGCCGCGGCGCGCACAGCAGGATCGACTACCCAGACTATGCTGAAACGTGGGGAAAGCAAAACAACATCATCCAGCGTGAAGCCCAACAAATGAAACTAAAGCAGTTGCCGATAGCTGAGATGCCTGAGGAATTGAAGCAGATTGTTGAGGGAGACAAGTGAGAACTCAATTGTGAGTTGTCAGTTGTCAGTAGTCAGTTGTAGTACCAGGGGACATTTTCCAGCGAACAACAGACCACTGACCAAATATTATGCCTAACGCAAAATTCAAAATCTTTCGCGGTGACCGCCTGAAAGGTGAGTTGGTTGATTACGAAGTACCGATCGCGCCGGGGATGGTTGTGCTCGATGCCCTGCATTATATCCAGGCCCACCACGCGCCTGACTTGGCTGTTCGTTGGAATTGCAAAGCCGGCAAGTGTGGCTCTTGTTCAGCCGAAGTTAATGGCCGCCCACGTCTTACCTGCAAGACCCGAATGGATGCGCTGCCGCTGGAGGCGCCCATCACCGTTCAGCCGATGCGAACTTTTCCCGTGATCAAGGACCTGGTTACCGATGTCTCATGGAATTACGCGGTCAACAGGAAGATCCCACCTTTCACACCTGGCCCGAACGTCAAATGGAAGATGGATCAGCGTGATGTGGACCGTGTGCAGGAGTTTCGCAAGTGCATTGAGTGTTTTCTTTGCCAGGATGTTTGCCACGTCTTGCGAGACCACGACAAGGGTGAGCAATTTGGCGGGCCTCGCTTCTTTGTTCGGATTGCGGGCCTCGAGATGCACCCACTGGACAGCCTGTCTCGGACTCACTTGTTGAAGGATGAACTCGGCATCGGGCTTTGCAACATCACGAAGTGTTGTACGGAAGTCTGTCCTGAGGACATTCACATCACGGACAACGCAATTATTCCGCTGAAGGAGCGCGTCGTTGACCACTATTACGATCCGGTGATGTGGTTTCTACGTAAGCTGAGAGGAAAAAGAGAGTAGGCAGAAGGCAGAAGGCAGAAGGCAGGAGGCAGGAAGCAGGAGGCAGGAGGCAGGAGGCAGGAGGCAGGAGGCAGGAAGCAGGAGGCAGGAAGCGGTAAGCAGTAAGCACTAAGCAGTGATGCTGCCTATTGCTGACTGCTTACTGCTCACCGCTTACTGCTTACTCGAAAGGAGGCCCATGGAACTGAAGTTAAAGCCAATCTCAAAAGCCGGTATCGGCGAAGCCATCTCGAAGGCGGAGGTCTATCGCTATCTTAATGAGCCGGGAGAAGCAGAGTCGATATGCCGCGATATCCTTGCGGTCGAGCCCGACAACCAGCTTGCGCTGCGACTGCTGGGTCTGGCCATCACAGACCAGTTTACGGGTGAAGTGTCCGATAGGTATTCGGAGGCTGAGAGGTGCTTTCATGGTCTTACGAATGAATACGAGCGGGTTTATTACCTGGGCATACTGCTGGAACGAAAAGGAAAAGCCCAACTCCGAGTTGGTAGGCCGCCGCACAGCATTTTGCCAATCTTCGAAGAAGCGATGAGCCGCTTCGAAGCTGCCGAAAAGATCAGGCCCTCCAATAACGACGATGCAATTCTCCGCTGGAATCGCTGTGCGCGTTTGTTGCAGAGTCGTATGGGTTCGGAGTGGGAAAAGGAAATGGAAGAATTTGACGCCAGCGAGGGCCCGCCGGTTTAGTCCTCATTTGTCGGTTGGCAAATGATTGATAGTAATTTCGCAAGTGTCCGATACACTCTTAGTTTGTCGCGCGTTACGAGAAGGTAAAGCTTATCGAACATCAATGCCCTTTACATATAGGAGGCAACAATGGCACTACCTGATAGTTGGGGAAGTAGAAACTTAGGCATGCTCTTGCTTGGTATTTGGCTGATTCTCACAGGTCTCTTGCCGCTGCTCGATGTGAGAATTTCTCCGACGGTAAGCATGGTTCTGGCCGTGCTGGCCATTCTTGCGGGAATACTCATTCTGCTTCGACGCTAAGACGAACATTGGTGCTTAGCCGGGGAGTTGAGGGTTATTGCAATTCCTTTCGCAAGATCTGGTCGACCACTTTTGGCACTGACTGCTGCAAAGATGTAGCTTCCTTCTGTAGCTTTTCAAAAACATCTTGCGCAATCTCTACCTCAAAAACCCGATTGCGAATCTCGATAACGTCCTCGGCAGGTTCAAAGTGTTCCTCGTAACCGATTGTGCTGTGAGCGTCCCAGAAGGCCCCGGCCGCCTCAGCTGTCTCAAATGAATCGGGTAAAGGGTCGATTCTCTTATTTTTGTCTTCCATAATATTTTCTTTCGGCATCATCCATGTCGCGCGCTGAGATGGGTAAGATTGCGCCCGTCAGTTTAAGAATGTAGAAGACGATTAGATAACGTCCTCCCTCGGTTTGACCGTAGGCGGCGTAGACATTCTCGCCTTTGACCAGGCCTTTACTCATCTTGCGAATGTGGGGCTTGGCGGAAAGCACTTCTTCAGCTTCTGCTAAAGCGACGCCATGTTTTTCAGCCAGCTTTTCAACGAACTGGTCCTTCCAGATTATTCGGCTGATGACCACAGCCAAATAATATCATCGTCCCAAACCAAGACCCTATCCTAAGATATGGTCATCGGTCGCTGAAGGGATCTAACTCGTAGAAAAAGCGGGAGTAGCTCGCGGTCGACCATTTCATTTGTCTAAAACAGCGAAAAGTTGCGTGCGAAGGGGCGCCCACGGAGGGACGCCCCTACAACTCTGATCGAAAAATCTCGGCCACTCAGGAATTTGGCTGTTAATAATCCCTCCTGAGGTTCGTTTGTAACTGTGGAAACGACTTTCAGGAGGCAATCGTGCTGGCAGCAGTTAAAACCTTGAGACTAGTAAAAGAACCCCCTGGAGAGCTGGAAACGCTCTTCCAAACGCATCACGACCGCGTTTTTCGGACTGCACACCGCATTACCGGAAGCCCGGCCGACGCTGAGGACGTGCTGCAAACCATCTTCTTACGGCTCGTCAAGAGTACCGAAGGTTACAACCTTTCTGAGAACCCGGAAGCCTACCTTTCCCGCGCGGCGATTAATGCTTCGCTGGATCTAATGCGAAGTCGCAGCCGGGCAAAATCGGTGGGCATCAGCGATCTCGAGGCTGAGGCGATTGAGAGCAAGTTCCAAAGTCCCGAGGCAGAGCATGCCGATCGTGAACTGCACCAGCTCATTCGCGAGGCAGTAGCTCGATTGGGAAAAACTGCCGGCGAAATGTTCGTCCTGCGTTATTACGAAGGTTACGACAATCAGGAAATCGCGAAGATGTTGGACACTTCGCAAATGGTAGTGGGCGTGGTCCTGCATCGCGCTCGCACGAGACTAAGAAAAGAGATCGGGCACTATCTGGAGAAACATCATGAAAAGCAATAATGATTTCGAAACAATTCTCGACAAAACAGCCGCTGAAATGCGGAACACGTCTGTTGATCCGGCGGTCGTGAGTCAAGCGGCGGAGCGTGTTTGGGCGCGTATCGCCGTTGAGGCTCCTGCCCAAACCACGACTGAAACATTGGCCTCAGAGAGAATCAAAGGCTGTGCTGATTTTCAGTCACTCATTCCGGCCCATCTAAGCGGTGACCTATCCGAGGCCCGTTCACTTTTACTGGTGGACCACACACACGAATGCATCCCCTGCCGCAAAGCAATGAAGAATGCTCGCTCGCGCAGAATGGCGCCCCTGAAAACGGCGGCCGTCACTCGCCGTTACAGCCTTTCACCCGTCGTTCTGCGCTGGGGAATTGCTGCTGTCCTGGTGATTGGCGCCGGTCTGGTGGCCCTGCCATTTATTCAACGCTATGCGCCGCTGGGTGGTGAACTGGAAGCGACGGTGCAGGCCGCTGAAGGCAACGTTTATCAAATTGCCGATACGCGCAGCACTCCTGTCAGCGCCGGCGACAAGTTGCAAAAAGGGGATCGTGTTCGCACGGCCAAAGATGCGCATGCGTTCATCCGTTTGGGCGATGGTTCCGTGATCGAAGTTAAAGATCGGTCCGAGTTTTACATAACTAAAAACATCCAGGGCATAACGATTCACCTTGACCGTGGCGCGATCCTGGTGGAAGCAGCGAAACAGGGCAAGCAGCATCTCTTCGTCGACACCGGCGACTCGCGCGTTTCGGTGACGGGCACAATCTTTTCCGTTAACAACGGCACCAAAGGCTCGCGCGTCTCCGTGATTGAGGGGGAAGTGCATTTGGACCATGCCGGCAACGAACGCGTCCTTCGAGGGGGAGAGCAGGCTACAACCAGTAAGGCGATTGAAAAGGTCGCGGTTAAAGACGAAGTGGCATGGAGCCGGAACTCGGCACGTTATGCCCAGACTCTTGCTGCTTTCACTTCGCTAAACAAGGAGTTGGGCAAAGTTTCTCTTCCAGGTGTTCGAAATTCTACGCATCTGCTCGATTTGATGCCGGCGAACACCATCGTCTACGCAGCCCTGCCAAACCTGACGTCGACACTGATTGAGTCGCATCGAATCATGCAGGACCGCATCAACCAAAACCCAGCCTTGCGCGAATGGTATGAGAAGAAGCATTCGGGCGAAGGCGGGCATAACCTGGACCAGGTGATGGGCACGATTCGAGAATTTGGTGACTACCTGGGAGATGAGATTGCGGTCTCAGTCTCGATGGATGAAAAGGGTGATCCCGTCGCCCCGCTGGTCCTTGCGGAGCTCAAGAACTCGGCGGGGTTACAGCAGTTTCTCGAGCAGCAGATTGCTAAATACGCCGGAAACCAGCAGGGAAGACCGGAAATTCGGTTCGTCACCGACCCGCTGGCCGAGGCCCCAGCTGTGACTCCAGCCGTGCCTGAACCTGGCAAGAAAGTTAACCAGTTATACATCTGGATTCAGAGCGATCTGTTTGCCGCGAGTCCTAAGCTTCAACAGCTTCAGGACGTGGCCACAATCGTTCGGCAGGGTGGAAAGAGCAGTTTCACCTCGACAGCGTTCCACAATCGCGTGGCCCAGGTGTACCAGGAAGGTGCGGGCCTGGTGGTTGCGGCGAATCTAGAGCGTGTTATTGAAAGGCAGAAGCCTGAGATATTGAAGGGTGGGGCCTCCGCCGCGCAGCATGAAAGTGCTCTGAAGCAACTCGGTATCCTGAACCTCAAGTATTTTGTTCTGGACCAGAAGAACGCCAACGGCAAGACCCACACACAAGCGACGGTTTCTTTTAACGACGCGCAGCGTGGAATTCCCGCCTGGCTGGCGGCCCCGGCGCCGATGGGTTCACTAGAATACATCTCGCCTGATGCAAATGTCGTTGCCGGGTTTGTCGTCAAGGACCCGGTGAGACTGGTTGACGATCTGCTGGGAGTGATTGAGACCGTTTCGCCGGACCTGCGAAAGAACCTCGACAAACAGCAGGCCGACCGTGGCTTGGATATTCGCAAGGACATCGCAGCGCCGCTGGGTGGTGAGTTTGCCTTCGCGATTGATGGGCCAATTCTACCGACGCCGTCGTGGAAGATGGTGTTTGAAGTTAACGATTCGCAGCATCTGCAAGAGACCCTGGAGCGGATCGTTGCCGAAGTAAACAAAGAAGCGGCGAAGTTTGGCAAGGCCGGCCTGGTTTGGGATCGGGCTGAAATTGGTGGCCGTCCCTACTACACACTCAAGTCGAGCGACTTTGGCCTGCTGGAAGTTAACTACACCTACGTCAACGGCTATGTAGTGATGGGTCCGAGTCGCGCGATGGTCGAGCGCTCAGTGCGTGCGCAGGATCAGGGTTACACCTTGTTGCGGTCGGCGCGTTTCACTGCCGGTTTACCGGCGGATGGCAATGCGAACTTCTCCGCGATCTTCTATCACAACCTGGCGTCTCTGGTGCAGCCTTTCGCGGAACGTATCGCCAGCACCACAACCAATCTGCCCGAGGAGCAGCAGCAGGCCATCAAGGCGATGGCTGCCAACATGCCACCGACTCTCGCGTATGCCTATGCGCAGGGCGACAGCATAACGTTTGCAGCCAACACCGAGGGTGGTCCATTCGGATTGAGTCCAGCGTCGATTATGGGAGTGCCCAACGCGCTGGAAATACAGAATGTACTGCAACACGGGATGAAGAGGTAGGGCTCGGGTGCTTGAGGTAGGACAGGCATTCCTGCCTGTCTTACCCTTGGGCATCAGACGATCTGGTTTTGAATAGAAATGTGGAGCCTAGGTGGGACAGACAGGAATGTCTGTCCTACTTCAGGCAGAAACTCTCAAATGAAACTCATCTCAATCTCCCTTGGTTCCTGGTTGCTTGGTCTCTCGGCGATCCTGTTTACATTCCTCGTCGTTGAAGGCGAAGCACTAAGTGTGGCAGACCTTAAAGGTGCAACGATCACTTCATTGATTATTGCCGCGTTACTTTTTTCGCTGGCATATGCACCATCACTGTTCTGGTTACGTAAACGCCTCGGCGGTTGTCGGCCCGCTGCGCTTTTTCCGCTTGCGTCTGCTTTGATCATCAACATTCCGGTCATTTTGATCGGCATTTTGGCAATCGGTAGAACTTTAGGAGCGGTGGAAGCGTTTGCATTCATTGGTGCATTTATACTAATGGGCACGGCATTCGGCCTCGGTTTTGTTTGGAATTATCAGAACAGGGATATAAAGTCTGCACGATGGCGGTAGCTGCAACAACGGTCCAGGAACAGGCAAGACTCAAAGACCCCGCGAACTTTGCTCCGGTCATTGATCTCAACGATCTGAGCGTGAAGTTTGGCGCGCGCCCAATTCTGCAAAATCTACAAGGTGAACTGCGGGGTCGCGCGATTGGCCTGCTTGGTCCTAACGGCGCCGGCAAGACCACACTAATTCACACACTGCTTGGTTTTCATCAACCCTCGTCCGGCACGGCCCATATCTTTGGCCGCGACATCACCACCGACGCAAAGCAAATCAGGCAACTCATTGGCTACATGCCTGAGCGCGACTCGTTCATCGCCAGCATGAGCGCCGTGCGTTTTGTCAGGTTGATGGCCGAGTTGTCAGGCCTGCCACCCGAAGCTGCACTCGAACGCGCCCACGAAGCGCTGTTTTATGTGGGGTTGGGCGAAGCGCGTTATCGGAGCCTTGACACGTATTCGCTGGGGATGAAACAGCTGGCCAAGCTGGCCCAGGCGATCGTACACGGGCCACGCCTGATCTTCCTTGATGAACCAACTAATGGCCTCGACCCTCCAGCCCGCCAGCGAATGATCAAACTGGTCCGGGAGATCCGCGATAGCGGCAAGGCCAACATCGTCCTCTCGTCACATTTGCTGCGCGATGTTGAAGAATGTTGCGAGGAGATCTTGATTTTGAAGGAGGGCCGGCTGGCGGTTTACTGCAACCTCGAGGAAGAGCGCAAGTCAAATCGGAAGTTCCTGCTTTTGGAGACTCGAGGCGACCAGGACAAGTTTGTCGAGGGGATTGCTGCACTTGGTTGCGAATACGCAGTCACAGGAGACCACCGTGTGAAAATAGTCCTACAGGCGGGGATCGAGGTGCGCGACCTATACCGCGTCGCCTCACAGCACGGTTTACAAATCAGAAGGCTTAGTTACAAGCGCGATTCGCTGGAAGACATCTTCCTGAAAGCGATGGAGAACGGCCATGGCGGTTTATGAGCTGACCTACAAACAGTTCCTGGGCAAGCTGACGCCCGAGTGGAGCCGGTTTATGGTGATCCCGCGTCATGCGTTTCGTGACGTCTTCAAGTCGAAACTGTTTACCGCCTTCTTCGTCATTTGTTTCATTCCGCTTCTGATAGAAGCGATACTCATTTATTTGCACCACAACGTGGGCGCGCTCGCGATCCTGAAGGTAAATGTGAAGGAGTTGCTGCCGATTGATGCGTCGTTTTTTATGACCTTCGTTGGTATACAAAACGGATTTGCATTTTTCGTGACGCTGCTGGTTGGCCCGCCTTTAGTCGCGCGTGACCTGAGAAACAATGCTCTACCGCTCTACCTCTGCCGGCCGTTTACGCGGAGTGAATACGTGCTGGGCAAGATGGCTGTGTTGTTGATGCTGCTGTCGGCGATGACGTGGGTGCCGCAGTTGCTCCTGTTTGCATTTCAGTCGTATCTGGAAGGAGCGCAGTGGTTCTTTGATAACCTCTGGCTGGCGGGGGCGATTTTCATCAGCAGTGTGGTCTGGATAGTTCTGTTGGCCTTGCTTTCGCTGGCGATTTCCGCGCTTGTCAAATGGCGCGTCATAGCCAGCGCCGCGCTGCTTGGTTTGTTCTTTATCCCTTCGGTTTTCGGAGAGGTGGTAAATCAAATCTTCCGTACACGCTGGGGAAGCCTGGTCAGCATCAACGCAAACATGCGTAATGTCACGCTCGGACTCTTTGGGCAGTTTCAGCAGGCAACTTCTTTTGTAACGGACTTCGATGGTCAAACGGCAACGCGCATAGCTTTGACGGAGCCGCCGCTAGGGGTCTCGTGGGCTGTTCTGTGTTTTATTTCAGTAGTTTGCCTCGCGCTCCTTTCACGAAGGGTGAAGGCGTACGAAGTGGTTCGGTAAGACATGCCGCCAAGACGCCAAGGGCGCAAAGTTAACACCGAGCGGTTTGACAAACTGCTTGACTGAGCCGGTTTTGGTCTGGAATTTCTTGGCGATCTTGGCGTCTTGGCGGCTTGAACAGTAATCAATGAACGACTCTTCTCACATGATAGTTTTCGAGGATGTCTCCAAGTTTTATGGGGAGATACTCGGAGTCAACCGCGTCAACCTTCAGATTGCACCGGGTATTACCAGCCTCGTTGGTCCAAATGGGGCAGGGAAGTCGACGTTGATGAATCTGATGACCGGACTGCTGCGACCCAGCCGCGGCAGGATTGCAATCCTCGACATCCCAACCGACCAACCGGAGCAGCTATTTCGGAAGCTGGGATACTGCACTCAGTTCGACTCTTTTCCCCGAGGACTCACCGGGCGTGAATTCGTCAGGTCGTTTCTGCTGGTCCATGGGATGGACAGGAAGAAAGCCGATGAGTTTACGGTCACTGCCCTCGAGAGAGTAAGTCTGGTGGAGGCGGCGGACAGAAAAGTCGCGGCCTACAGTAAAGGAATGCGCCAACGCATTCGGCTGGCGCAAGCGATAGCTCATCAACCTGCCGTACTGATTCTGGACGAGCCCTTAAATGGACTCGATCCGATGGTCCGGGCGGAAACGATCGCGCTATTTCGCCAACTCGCCGCCGATGGGTTACACCTGATTATTTCCAGCCACATTCTGCATGAAGTGGACATGATGTCAGACCGCGTCATCCTGCTTAACAATGGTTACGTGGTTGCGGAAGGCAACGTGCACGGAGTTCGCGACGAGATGGAAGAGCACCCGATGCAGATCCTCATTCGTTGCGACCAACCTTCCAAGCTGGCTTCGCAGGTCTTTGATCAAAACCACGTGGTCGAAGCCAGGCTACACGATGATCGGCTCGGACTATTTGTAAAGACGCGCGACGCTGATCGTTTCTATCTGCTGCTTAACCGTGTGGTTGCTGAAGGAGAAATTAATATTGAGTCGGTGGCGCCCGTGGACGACGACTTGAGTGCCGTGTACCAGTATTTGATCGGCTCGGAAGGAAACAGCGCTTAGAGCCGGTTTCAGCCCGGAGGGCTGGCAGAAAGTAGCCGGTGGTCGGAGCGAAGCGTAGACCACCGGAAAGCGGTGGCGAGTTTCGCCCGCACCCCCGAGGGGTGCCAGCCGCTTAGACACCCCTCCGGGGTGTTGATTTCTTCTTACGACGTCCGGTGGTCTACGCTTCGCTCCGACCACCGGCTACTTTCTGAGAGCCCTCCGGGCTCGGACAACATCATATGAGCACTTCAACTGTAGACATTCAACCAGCGAAAACCGAGAAGCAGCCAGTTCCATGGTCGCTCTGGTTTCGACAAATCCGCGCTATCTTCCGTCTCGAGATTGAGAAAAACTTTCTCGGTCGCCGATCCATCCTGCTGTATCTCCTGGCCCTCTTGCCGATCGTTCCGCTGGCATTGCTGGCTCCGTTCACGCCGCCCGGACGCGAATGGCAGGACTTCAATCAATACAACATGATTTTCGCGGTCTTCTATGGCGGGCTGATCCTGCGGACGGTCATCTTTTTCGGGTGTGCCTGGATCTTCATGAACCTGTTTCGCGGGGACATTATCGATAGAAGTTTGCACTTTTATTTCCTGAGTCCTGTGCGCCGCGAGGTTTTGGTAGTAGGAAAATATTTCTCCGGTCTGGTGACCTCGATCTTCCTTTTCACTGCCACCACAGTGATTTGTATGCTCCTGCTCTACGTGCCGCATTTCCCGTCTGAGAGCTCGCGTTTCTTTCTTGACGGGCCGGGCATGAGCCAATTGTTAACCTATGCGGGCACAACCATTCTCGCCTGCATTGGTTACGGTGCGTTCTTTCTCGTGGTGGGACTGTTCTTCCGCAATCCAATTATTCCGGCTATTGTCCTGTACGGGTGGGAGTGGCTCAACTTCCTTCTGCCTCCCCTGTTGAAAAAGATCAGCGTGATCCATTACCTCAATTCGTTGACTCCGGTTCCTGTTTCAGAAGGTCCCTTCGCGGTGGTTGCCGAGCCGACTCCGGCGTGGATTGCGATCCCGAGTCTGATCGTGGTGACAGTCATTGTCTTAATCGTAGCCAGTTACCGAATTCGCCATATGGAGATCCGCTACGGTAGCGATTGACGGAAGCAAATACGATCCACGAAACAACACGAACGCGCACTAAAGAATTTCGCACACGTTCGTGTGGTTTGGTGGATCGGTTTTCTGGCTACGCACGGAAGCGCTACTGTCCCTTAATCTCCCTCAGCAACTCATCGCGAAAGTAACCTGAAGGAATCGTGCCTTGCTTCATGAAAAGCAAATGGAAAGTCTTCGGTGAGAAGCGGTCGCCGAGCGCCGTAGCGGCTTCTTTGCGCAAGGCGAAGATTTCATCCTTGCCGAGCCGATAGGTAATCGCCTGCGTGGGCCATTTGGAATAACGAAAGATCGCGCGTTCTGCAGATCCACAACTTGCCTGTTTAGCCTCGGGCCATCCGACCGGCATTATGGCCTGCTTTGTCGTGGTATCGCTGCACTTGCCGGGAAGAAAATCAACGATCTCAGAAAAAAGATCTACTGCTTCAGAGTAGCTCATGCGGTTGGTGTGGATGCCTGTGTCGACGCGCACCCGGAGGTCGCGATAGAGTTTCCCCTGCAGTTGGTAGAGTCTCTCTTCCGGTGTGTAGAAGCCTTCCGGAAAACCTGGTTGCGGTTCGGCCATTAGCGCCTCCGCATAGAGTCCCCACCCTTCGGCAGCCATCGAGTCTTCCCACATGGAAGATGAATCCTCCACCGCGCCCGGCGTCAACCAGCGCACACCCGCAATGTTGTCGCGATACTGAGTCATAACTTTGTAATGCCAGTCGTGACCGGGGAACCCCTCATGAGCCGCGAGGTCCGCAAGCGCCGCGCGATTATTTGATTTCAGATCGGCAATATTGTTGTCGGTGGGTGTGACATAGAAACGCCCGACGCCGCTGTTTTTGAATGGAGGAGCAGGATAATAAGCCGCACCGTCTATCGACGCGCGTAGGGGCGGCGGGGTCTCAACCACCTCGAGCTTGTAGTCCGCAGGCACATCAAAGATTCCCGACTTGCGACCATACTCGACCAATTTCCTGGCCGACTCGTTGTACCACTGGACCATTTCTGCGTCTGATTTTGGATAATCCTTCGAAAGCTCGTCAAAAACGGCGCGGACAGCGGCAGGACCATCCGCAGGCAAAGTCAACTTGTTCTTCTCGCCAATCTTTCGGGCAAGATCGATCATTTCCTTTTGAGTCGCCTCGACGACGGGCACTGCTTCTTCATAAAGCTGGGCCGCCGTCTTATTTACCCGCAGATTATTCTTCACCGCCCAGTTGTATTCTTCTTCGCCCATCGCGTAGCGGTCCGCACGAAATTCTGGCTTAAGACCAGAGACGTCTTTTTTCGTCGCGTCTTCGAAAAAGCTGCCAGTCACAAAATTGCGCAGGCCCCGATACGCGGCTGCGGCCTGCTTTGAAGCGTCGCGAAGCTGAGACAGTATCTGTTCGCGTTGCGGCTCAGAGACCCTGTCGTCCGCAAGCTTGGGGAGCGTTTCTTCGAAGTACTTCGCGTCTGCTTCCGTGGTTTCAATTCCGTTGCGAATCAGCATGCGCCAATCCGGAGTGTTATTCGATTTGATGCCGGCGCTGATCTGGTCCTGAGCAACCTTGAGAAACGCGGGAATCGCAGCCACCCGTTTACCTACCAGCGTCCATTCCTCAGCTGTGCCGTAAGTCTTATCTCCTGTTTGGGACATCCCCTGTAGTTGCCAGTCGACTGCTCGAAAAGGTTCGTCGGTGTAAGTATCCAGCGCGCGTTCCTGGTATCGGCGCACCTCATGCTGGTGCAGAAGAAAAGTTATTTGGGCCAGGGCTACGTCGCGATTGATACGCTGAACCGGCGATAATGAACTCGCGTTTATTCCTTCCAACGCCAGCCTGGTGCTCGAAAGCCAGCGATCTTCTTCCCGCAGGGCGCCGGCCGAATGGTCCCGCAACGTGCCATCGACGTCGCGGAGTTTTGGATCCAGTCCGGCGCCGCCGAGATAGGTGTTGACCGTCGGATTGCGACGCAGGAATTCCACCACATATTCATCGTGGACCTTCTTGAAAGCCGCGTCGTTGTTTGGCTGGCTGGTCGGAGTGGTGGGTTGTTGTGTGCAGGCGGTGAGCAAAAGCACAGGAATGACCGCAAATCGCAGAAGATTTTTCATTAGAATTATTCTGACGGTTTTCTCAGTGCGTCCTTCGTGGTCTCTGTGTCTCTGTGGTGAACGGAACTTTGGCAACAATCCACCACAGAAACAAAAAGACCACAGTGCCCGCAAAAAGATCTTGTCACTACTCTACCTTACTGATTAACGACGGGGGATAAGTCAAGATAACGCTGCTGAAACGATTGAGCAAATCACCGGCTGACAAACGGATTGTCTTTAATCCAAAAGCGCCAGGGCTTATCCACCCACTCTTCAGCGTAATCAATTCCGATTCGTGGCCCAGACATTATCCGTGAACGAGGAATCCGTTCACCATCCTCGAGCCAAACTCGATTGCCTAACAAGTCGGCGGCATCCAGTCGACGATCGATTCCCATCGCAATACAAAGCTTGCCCGGCCCATTTGTCAGGCTTCGATCCGGTTGCCGGTGACGTCGCTTGCGCATCAACTCAATTCCTTCGACTGGCTGAAGCGCGCGAATCAAGACGGCGTGCGGCATGTCTGGAAGATTGGTGACGACATTGAATTGGTTGTACATGCCATAGACAAAGAAAACGTAGGCTGTGCCACCGATTCCATACATGGTTTCCGTTCGTTTCGTTCGACGACCGGCAAATGAGTGCGCAGCGCGGTCTTGGGGACCACGGTATGCTTCGGCTTCAACGATCATGCCCGAAACACGCCGGCCGCGGGCGGGAACCACGAGAAGTTTTCCCAGCAGTTCGCGAGCAACGGTCAGAACGTTTGGCCGTGTGTAAAACTCCCGAGGGAGTTTTGACTGAGTCATAGCAGGCGCCTCCTTGGAGTGCGGCGGCCCGGCGCCGCTTTGGTCGGTCCTGACTTAACGACGTCTCACCGACTCGGTCAAAATTCTTGCTAACAAAGCGGCGCCGGGCCGCCGCGGGCCAAAGCGGCGCCAGGCCGTCGCACTCAAGGAGGCGCCCATCGGTGAGGGGCCTGGTTACCGCCACAGCTCCCATATCATTACAAACGTAATCACGAACCCGATCACGACGATCGACTTGCGAACAACGTTTTGGCCCACACGCATAGCACTCTTCGACCCGGCGTAACCGCCAATTAAGGCCGCTCCGGCCATCAGCAGAGCGATGGGCCACACAACCAGCCCCGATAACGCAAAACTCAATACGGCAATACTGTTAATGCAGATTCCCAGGAAGTTCTTGATTCCATTGGCTCGGTTGATGTCGTGCAGTCCGAGCAATCCCAGCGCAGCCAGCATGAGGATTCCGTTGCCCGCGCCGAAATAACCACCGTAAATCGAAGAGAAAAACTGAAAGACGATTGCGCCCAACCACCAGCTCGCTTTTGGTTCTGCAACGATAGGCTGAAGCCTCAGGCGGCGATTAATTGGGCCCTGGGCCATGAACAGAATCGTTGCGAACAGGATCAGGAAGGGAACCAGGCGCGCGAATATCGGAGAGGGGGTCCAGATTAAAAGCCACGCTCCAATCGCTCCACCAATTACACTCGTAATCCCCAGCCGCAGAAGGATTGGAGAGCTATTCTCAAGTTCTTTTCGATAACCAAACAGTCCGCCAAAAAGTCCCGGCCACAAAGCGACAGTGCTGGTGGCGTTCGCCACCTTGGCATCGAGTCCCATCCAGAGTAGAACCGGAAACGTGATCAGCGTGCCGCCACCAGCGATTGAATTGATGACTCCAGCAACAAACGCAGCGGCCACGAGTGACAATATTTGAATTGGGTCAGAGCTCAAGCTTCAGCTTGCTCCTCCGGAATTACAGCGCAGTAGGTCTCACAATAAAGTCATAACATTAACACAACGTCTTTATCACTGAACTGACAAAAGTACTCCACAGAATGCGCGCCTCTTTCTTAGGCTAGGCTCGTGGCTGCTCGTGCTTCGATTGAAGGGCCTTCGCAGTATAGTTGGAGGCAGCCAACTATTCTCGCGGCACAGCTAATTTCTCCGTATGCGCCGTGAGGTGCGTTGCTCTCAAACCCAGGCCGCAAACTGACTCTCCCGATCTGAATTAGTCACTCTCTATTGCCGATCAAGCGGCAACCAGGAAGTAAGCGTAAGACTCAGAAACCGGAGGAGGTCAGGCATGTCCCGGCAACACGGACCGCGCGTCGAAAAACCTCGAATAGTATCCGGAGCCAGACAACAAACTACAACCAAGAAAAAAACAACCTCAGACAAGCTCAGATATTTATCCCACTACGATGCGTTGACCTGCTTGCCCAACCGTGCGTTCTTCAGAAACAAGCTTGGAAAGGCTTTAAGGACGGCAGGAGAACAGGGTCATATTGTAGCGGTCGTTTTTCTGTCTCTCGATCCTTACGCCCGGATCAACGATACCCTTGGTCCAGCTATGGGTGATCGCCTGGTTCGGTGCGTCGCTAGGCGACTCAGGGAACTCATAGCCGGGAATGATGTGGTGGGGTATTGGGGAAGCGACAAGTTTGTTTTGTTGCTTCAGTGTCCGAATGATGAGTCTGAGGTAATCAAGGTCGTGGAGGCCGTCAAGAAAGGAATTGAACGTAGATTCTTTTCCTTCAAGCAGGAGTTTTTCCTTACATCAAGTATTGGAATCGGGCTGTTTCCTATGCATGGGTTAAGTGTTGAGACGCTCCTGAAAAACGCTAGTGCTGCCCTGTTTGAAGCACAAGAATGCGGTGGAAATTGTTATCGTTTTATCACCGCCGACCTTAATGCCAGGTCGCTCAAACGATTTGTTATCGAAAACAGTCTGGGCCGCGGACTACAAAGACGGCAATTTTCTCTCCTTTATCAACCTCAAATCCAAACCAGTAGTTGGCAGATTACCTGCGCCGAGACCTTGATTCGTTGGGAACATCCCCAACTGGGGTTGATACCCCCCAACGACTTCATACCCTTCGCCGAAAAGAGCGGCCTGATCATTCCTATCGGTGAGTGGGTACTACGCGCGTCATGCTTACAGTTAGGTAAGTGGCAAGCTAGTGGTTGCCCGAAGCTGAATCTCGCAATCAACGTTTCAGCGCGTCAGTTTCAAGAGCCAGCGTCTGTCGACATTATGGTGGAAATACTCCAGGAAAGCCGACTCGATCCCGAATGCCTGGAACTGGAACTGACCGAGAGTGCGCTCATGACTGATGCTGAACAAGTGATTAAGTCGTTGGGCAAACTAAGAGACATAGGGGTTAAGATCGCAATTGACGACTTCGGGACTGGCTTTTCATCTCTGGAGTATTTGAGACGACTGCCCTTGGATACTATAAAGATCGACAAATCGTTTGTGCGGGACACTTCAAACCTGGATGGCGCTGTACTGGTATCCTCGATAATAGCCCTGGCTCAAAAGTTAAGATTGCGCGTCGTGGCCGAAGGTGTGGAAACCGACCAGCAGTTAACGTTTCTGGAGCGACTGGGTTGCGACAGCATGCAAGGCGATCTATTCAGCAGGCCGTTGCCGGGTGAAGAATTTAAAGCGATTCTCGCGGGCCCGGATTATCTGCTCAAAGAAGGAATTGATTTCGCTGCGGCGCTAGCCGCCTCGTGACGAGGGTTGGCATGCTCCAGCGGAGGCCGGACTGTCAATCTTCCATCTCAGCCTCATCAAAGGGAGGGAACCATGTCTCATAAGTCGCTGAAGGTATTATTAGTGCACGACATTGGCGGTAGCCGGCAGGAGATTGGCGAACTTCTCTCTAAAACCAGTTTTGCCCAATTTGAGTTGGACTCTGTGTCAACAGAGCGGGCCTTTCGCGGTTTTCGCCGCAACGACTACGGGATATGCCTGATTAATTCAGCGGCAAAGGGAATTTGGGTCCTTAAAGAGTCGCGACGGATGGGTTTTACCACGCCGATCATAGTTCTCACATCCAACACAGCGTATGAGGTTCTGAATGCGATTCACCACGGGGCGGCCGATTGTCTGGTGAGGGAGGCCCTAACGGCCGGCACCCTGGAGGAGTCGATGTGTTTAGTGATCGAACGCACCCGTTACAAAAAGTACAGATCTGAATGCGCAAGACGGTATTGGGGCCTGCTGGAAAACTCCAGCGAAACCATCTACACACACGACCTGGAGGGAAATCCAACCTCCATGAGCAAAGCCTTCGAGCAGTTGATCGGGTACACCTATGAGGAGATCCTGAATATCAATTTCTGCAAAATACTTTCCCCTGAATGTGTCGATTCGGTGTGGCGAAGTATTCTGCGCATGTTGGCAGACCGAAGACCATCCGCGTATGAGGCTATCATGGTGACCAGGGAGGGACGGAAAATTCCCGCCGGTGTTAGCATGCATTTGGTTTTCAAAAAGGGAGGACCTGTCGAGGTACAGGGCATCGTTCGCGACCTCAGTCCGCAGATTCCGGTGGCGCCGCTGCGAACGGAAAGCGATCAATTCTCCAGAGTCATCCTTACCTTATGAAATGATTTGCTTTTTCCAACGACAGTTGCTCTACATCCGACGCGGTCATCCAGCGAATCCAAACTACGGGCTTGGAGTGGTTACAAAAAATTATAGTCGGCTCATCGCGGTTTCCTTCAGCCTTCTTCTCTTTATGGCTCTTCTCTCCGGAACCGGCGCCAGGCTAACATCTACAAACGTCTCGAGTTCGAAGAAAACTCTCCGGGTCATGACATACAACATTCATGTGGGAGTCGGAATGGACAAGAAACTCGACCTCGAGCGCATCGCCGAAGTGATCAAGAAGGAAAAGCCTGATCTGGTGGGTTTGCAGGAAGTGGACCGTGGAGTGAAACGGACTGAAGGCCGGGATGAGATTGTAGAGCTTGCAGAGCTGACCGGGATGCAGTATGGCTTCGCGCACAATCTCGACTATCAGGGTGGCCAATATACGGGAATACTTACAAGTTAATGCTCGAGGGATTTGAAGATGCATGGGTAGGCGGTCGGGCGAAAGATGTCGGTCTGAGTTATCCGGCAGACAAACCCCTAAAGCGCATCGATTATATTTTCACGCGACGCTCGGATAACGTGAAAACCAAGAAAGCGTGGGTGGTCAATACGTTGGCCTCAGATCATATTCCAGTTGTGGCTGAGCTGGAGATTCGATAAACAACGAGGACGAGCCACGAAAGCACACAAAATCACGAACAGACTCTTTTCGTGCCGGTTCGTGTGATTTCGTGGATCGTGGCTACTTCAGTTTACGCCACACTGGTTGGGTCCATGCTACTTTGCCATTCGATTCCAGAACCTTGGCCCTCACGTATGTTTCATCACCGCGAAACTGATAGTCCGCAGGATTTGTAATAGCTTCCTTGAGCAACCGTCCGCCGTCGCCAATAAACTGTACGCGATACTTGCTCACACCTTGCTGTCGTATAGTGATCCGTATTTCTTTATCGTTAGCTTGATTGCTTGAATGTGTGCGCATCATCCACGGCGATCCCGTAAAGAAGCTTTCCGCTGGTAAGGATGATGTCCCAAACTTCTTCAAGACCCGGCACGCCACCACCACCCTGATTATTTACGAGATGATGACCGTTGTAGATCTCAAAGAGCTTGTCATTTTGAACTTGTTTGAGGTCTTCAGCGCTGATTGCCCAGTCGAAATTCGGATGATTAATATGGGGAACTCCGGCAGCCGCGCGCACGGCGTCGACATTGCGTTGAATAGTGTCAAGCACACTTTTTCCATGTTGAGGCTCAACCGTTCGCGACACATTGAGACCGTTCACATGAATGGCCTTGCCGGCAAACACGTCGGAAATTTCCTCGCCCTTGATTACGATGAATTTCTCGTCAGCTGCGTGGAGCGCGTTGAGACCATCAACGCTGGTGACAAAGTTATGATCGGTGAGCACCAGAAAGTTATAACCATTCTCTCGATACCAACGAACAACGTCATCTGGCGTCGAGTCGCCGTCACTATTCAGAGTGTGCGTATGCGTGTTTCCCTTATACCAACGGAGCTTCGGTTTCTCCGGAGTTTGTGATTGGGGCACGACTGCTAAAGGCGCCGCCGCTAATGCCATGAGGAGCATGAGTATTAACACACCAGCCAGGGAGAATCTGTTTGACACGTTCATGCTTAAGAGATTAACCGGAGGCGCGGTTTTTTAGGGCTCCCCGAGTGTTAAGGACCGCGAGAAATAGTTGCAGAACGATCAGCGCGTAGGCGCGGTCGTGCCATCCCCAGGCGATCCACAAGACGTTACTCAGCAGGAACAGCCAGAACGCCCAGTTCCTTTTAAACTTTCTCTGCGAGGCGATCAACCAGGCAGCGATCACAGTGATCACCATCGCCGGCCATTGAATTAAGTCGATCCAGTCCATTTCAGGATATTAAGCAGGTTCTTGTTTGTTGAGCAAGATGCGGACGATCCACGAAACCACACGAACTAACACAAAAGCTCGTTGGTGTTATTTCGTGTGGTTTCGTGGATCGTCTGTCGTCGCCGCTTGCGGATCTAGCCGGGGTCAGGCGCGTGCTTTTCATCTGTGGCCGGTGAAGAGGGTGGTGTTGTCCACGAAGCAAAGGCCATTGCCCCAGGGGTCATACACGTAAAAAGAAAGTTCGCCCCAGGGACGCTTCACTATTTCGCCGGATGCCTCGCCGTGAACATTATCAGTTGCGAGACAGTTGAGTTCCTTTGCACGCGCGTGAATCTCCTCGATATTACCGACGGCAAAATAGATGTAGTCAGGGAGTGGCTTCGCTTTTTCACCATCAATTGATGGATCGACCAGCGCCAGGATTACTGGGCCGCAGTCAATGTAATGACGCGAAGCATATGGGATCCTTCTTCCCCGGTCGCCGAGCAGCTTGCCATAAAACTCCTCTGCCTGATCAAGATCGTCGACCTGCAAAATCACTCGGAAGAGTGGCGGCGCTTCTGACATCGTGCTTCACCCCGCGAATGGGTGTCCTATTAAGAATAAGTACACGATCCACTAAATCACACTAAACTGCACGAATCTTCCTTCGTGATATTTCGTGTAACTTCGTGGATCGACTCTTACACCAAAACAATGGCGACTACGCCCCCTCAAAGGGCTTGCGAGCTACCTTTAGCGGAATCTTTTCGTTCTGCGGTTCCTCGAGACTTCGGGTCGTGTTTTCAGTGACGCTGGGCAGGGCTCGCAAGTTGTCATGCTCAGATAAGAGACTAGGTTCGGCTGGAGTTCGTCCTTCCAATTGGTTAGTGCCTTCCCGAGTACGCTTCAGTCTCTGCACTTCCCGCAGATTAATGGCGAAATTTACGAGAAAGGCGGCCGAACTCAGGACCATGTAAGCGAGGATCAAGGCTTCGCTGAACTGAAACCTCTTCATCAGGAGCATTCCGCCGATGATAAACGCCAGGCCAAGAACGGTGAGCCAGAACAAGCCGTCAAGATAATCGTCGAGACGTTTCTCAAGCGCTTTGACTGTCGCCCTATCAGTCGTCGCCAGGTTGGCTCCACAACGATTGCAGTACTTCAACTGCTGTGACAAAGCGTTTCCGCAAGTTGGGCAGAACATAACGGTTTCGTCCTAACGGTGGTACGTCTTTACGGGGCGAAAGGTTCTACCGCTCCCCAGTACTCGAAGTGCGGGTTGATTGTAGGGGCGGCACTCCGTGGCCGCCCCTCTCGTGCCGATTCTCAATCCTCGAAACAGGTCTCAACCGCACCAAAGGGGTGGTCACGGGTGCCACCCCTCCGATGAGCACGGTCGGCTGATTCCTCACCACGCCACCGCATATCTCCCACGTCGCGGATCGGCACCTGCTGAAGAAATGCCGCTGTTAACGTCGTAGATAATCACTGTTGGGGCAGAGAGCGTGCCATAGGCAGTTTGGATTTTTACCTTATGCCCCAGTTCTTTGAGATTCTTAATGGTCTTCTCATCGATGCGTGATTCCAGGTTCAGGGAGCCGGGTAGGAATTCGTGATCGTCAAATGAGCTGATGTAATGCTGCGTATCAAAGCGCGGCGCCTCGACCGCTTCCTGCGGGTTCATGCCAAATTCGATGACGTTTAGAAATACCTGGAGCAGGGCCTGGTCCTGATTATCACCTCCCGGGGTACTCAGCACCATGAATGGCGCCCCATCTTTCAACACCAGTGTCGGCGTCAGTGTGATCCGCGGGCGCTTGCCCGGCGCGACTACGTTCGGACTGTTTGCGTCAGTCAAAGCAGATTGCAGACGCTGGCCCATCAGCACACCAGTGTCCCCGGCTACCACGGCGGGCAGCCATGCGCCGCTGGGAGTGGCGCTGAAGAGATTCCCATCGTGGTCAATGACGTTGACGCAGGTGGTGTCGTTTGCGCGTTCAACTTCGGGCACTCCCGAGACTCGGCTGATTCGTTGAACAGCGGTTGCAAGGACAGCCTTCATGTTTGATGGATCGCCCGGTTGTTGAGCCAGCGAGGCGCGCTCCTTTTCAATCAACGAGCGGCGCACCCTGGCATAGTCCTTCGAGAGCAATTGGGCTGCCGGTATTTTGACAAAATCGGGGTCGCCGTAATAACGATCGCGATCGGCAAGCGCGAGCTTAAGTGCCTCAATAACCGTATGAACGTATTCAGGTGAATTGTGTCCCAGACCCTTGAGGTCATAGCCCTCGAGCAGGTTTAGTGACTGGACCATGGCGGGCCCTGCGGTCCAAAAGCCGGCTTTGTAAACCTCGTAGCCGCGATAGTCTGCTTTAACAGGTTGGCCCACCCGGGCTTTGAATCTCGAGATATCTTCGGCAGCCAGCAATCCACCATTCTTCTGCATGTAGTCGCCAATTCGCCTGCCTATTGGTCCGCGATAGAAGTGATCGCGAGCGGCCATGAGACCGGCGTGACGGTTCTTTTTCGCCCCACGCTTTTCAGCCGCCACGATCGCACGCAGCGTGCGCGCCAGATCGGCCTGCACGAAGAGATCGCCGACTTTGGGTACCTCACCGTTAGGCATGAATATTCTTTTTGCATCGGACCACTGTGAAAAAACCGAACCACGATTCTTGATGTATTGCACCCGGAGTTCGTCTATGGGAAAACCATCGGCAAGCTCAATTGCCGGCTGCATCACTTCGCTCAAGGTCTTCGTGCCAAACTGGTCAAGGGCTGTGATGCATGCGTCCAGGACCGCCGGCACCGTTGCGGCAAGTGGGCCGGTCGAAGGAATCACTCCTGATTTTGCCCCCGCCATGGTTGCCATGCCCGCATCCTGGTTCTTAGCGCGATTAATGAAAAACTCACGCGTGGCTTTCATGGGCGCCTGGCCCATGCCCTCGACTACCGACACTGGCTTTCCTTTTAGCTTGATCAGGATTGGCACCTCACCGCCGAAAGAGAAGTGGGAAAACTCGATCACTGAAGCCGCGAGGATTGTAGCCACGCCGGCGTCAACCGCATTGCCACCTTTTTGTAAGGTGCGCAAACCGGCTTCCACCGAGAGCGGATGACCGCCGGCGACGACGCCACGTTTGCCGCGAACGACCGGTCGGAATGTCTGGGCGCGGGCTGTGGGCGGTGGCAGCAAGCTCAGCAGGAACGCGAGACTTACCAGGAAGACGGTGGATCGTCGCATGTGTTCGACACCTCTCAGGACTGGTTTGACGGCGTGCGAATTGTGATCCGGTTTGTGTTAAGAGTCAATGAAAACGGGGTGTGAGCGGCTAACAGGTGTTTAGAATACAACCTTCAGATTGCGGCTTTGCGCCACACAAAAAGTCGGCGTAGCCGACTAAATGAGAACCGGGAGCGGTAGCGACTGTGTGAAAACTCCCGGGTCTCAGCGCCAAAGGCGCGAAATGTAACAGCCTG
>JBBPIC010000004.1:0-23386 GCA_038040525.1 Acidobacteriota bacterium
CAGGCTGTTACATTTCGCGCCTTTGGCGCTGAGACCCGGGAGTTTTCACACAGTCTCGATAGTGGGTGGGTCCGCTTTGCAATTGAATCTTCCGAGCAGGAGATAATCATGAGCCACAAAAACTCGGCGGGCGCGCCTAACCTGCCCGCCTACATTTCGCATTACGGCATACGCGCGCAGCGATACAAAGAGATGGTCCAATGGTATCAAATGGTCTTCGGCGCGAAGATTCAACATGAGAACGAATTCCTAGCATTCATGACCTTCGACGAAGAACATCACCGGCTCGTGATATTTGAAGACCCGGCAACGGTAACGAAGCCCGAGAATGCCGCTGGTGTCGATCACGTAGGCTACGGCCTGAAGAGCTTCGGCGATTTTGTGTTGACCTATGAGCGACTGAAGGCTGAGGGCATCACCCCCTTCACGCAGCTCAACCATAAGTTCACTACTTCGCTCTACTATCACGACCCCGACGGCAACGACGTTGAATTGAGCGTGGATAATTTCCCCACGAAAGAAGAGTGTGATGCTTTCGTGAGGAGCGACCGGATGGCGGAGATCGGCAGACCACCTTTCGGCCACACTTTTGATCCTGATGAGCTGGCAAGGCTCTATCATCAAGGCATACCGGAAAAGACATTAGCGCTGATCGGGTTGCCAGAAACCGGGTAGCTGCTTGAGTGAGCCGTCAAAGAGATAGGTCACAAAGAATCTTTGCAGACCTCGCGTTGCCGCTCCTGTATTTCATCCCAACGCTTATCCGTCCCGTCATCCCTTTTAACTTAGGCGTAGCGAGTGATAGTCTACTCGCCAAATTCAAACGGTGTTTAGGCTATGACATCGATGTGCTTCGCCTATTGAAACAATTAAGCGAGGAGTCAATAAGTGCCTGAGTCTCTTCAGAACATTAGCCCCCTGGTGGTGTTTCTCGCCATTGCCGGTCTTGGCTTTATCTTCCTGCTTGTTACTTTGTTGATGGGAGATTTTTTCGATAGTTTCGGGATTGACACGAACATGGACGCGGGAGCCGATGGTCATGGATTCCTGGACAGCCGCGTGATCAGTGTTTTTGTCACCGCGTTTGGCGGCTTCGGGGCCATCGGAATCCAGATGGGGCTCGGCATCGTTGTAAGTTCTCTGCTGGGCCTGACGGGTGGGGTGGTCTTTGGCGGCCTCATCTCACTCTTCGGACGTTTTCTGCAGAAACAACAGTCTTCGAGTTCTGTTGCCACATCACAGCTGGTTGGCCGCACGGCGCAGGTTATTGTCTCGATTGCGCCCGGAAGTATAGGTCAGGTTAGCTGCCGTATAGGCGAAGAGCGGGTTGAAAAACTGGCTCGCTCGAGAGACAACAGCGAAATTAAGGCGGGCGTAACAGTCCGCGTAGACGAGATTGCGGGAGACTCTCTAATCGTGAGTCCCTACACTGACGCATAAACACCATCCAACTCCCAACTGGGAAACTCCAGCGTGAGTCCAGACCGAGTCGGCACCATAGCTTCCACTACTTATTTCAATTTGAGGTAACCGCAAATGCCTGAAACTCAAGATCTACTTATTCCCGTTGTGATTCTGGTTGTAGTGCTGGGCTTTTTGATCGCGCTAATGCTGCTTAGCCGAAACTACATCAAAGTCTCGCCCAATCGAGCAGCAGTTATTTCCGGACGCACACGTAGGCTGCCGGATGGCACTGTTGTCGGTTACCGCCTGGTTAGAGGTGGGGCAACCCTAATCTTTCCGTTTCTGGAAAAGGTTGAATACCTGAGTTTGAATGTGATCACGGTGCCGCTGGCGACGACGCGAGCCTACACCGTGCAAGGCGTTCCTGTTTCAGTCAAGGCAGTCGCCAACGTCAAGATCAAGGGTGACGACGATTCCATGCGCTCAGCAGCGGAACGATTCCTCGGCATGCAACCAGACGAGTTTCATAAGCTCGTCTTCCAGACTCTTGAAGGACACCTGCGGGCGATTCTCGGAACCCTTACGGTCGAAGAAATCAATAACGACAGACAGAGCTTTGCTCAGAAACTGACCACAGAAGCTGCCGGCGATCTGGAGAAGATGGGCATAGGCCTCGACGCTCTCACCATTCAGGAAATCTCAGACGAAGAAGGCTACCTGGACGCACTGGGCCAGCGCCGAACCGCCGAGGTTCAGCGCGACGCGGAGATAGGCAAGGCCGAGGCCCAGCGGGATTCCAAGATCAAGGCCGCGCTGGCGATGCAGGAAGGTGAAAAGGTTCGCCTCGCTTCAGAAGCCGATATTTCCGCTTCAACCAGAGAAACGGAGGTTAAGCGGGCACAATTTCAGGCTGAGATTAAACGTGAACAAGCCACTTCTGAACAGGCTGGGCCGCTCTCTCAAGCCAAGGCCAGGCAGGAGGTTGTCGCGGAAGAGGTCCGCATCGAGAGAATCCGCACGCAGGAGCAGATTGCCGTTCAAGAGCAGGAGGTTCTCCGGCGCGAGAAGGAACTCGAAGCCACCGTCGTGAAGAAGGCTGAGGCCGAGCGGAGAGCGGCAGTACTGCTAGCCCAGGGCCAACAGGAGGCGGCGATTCTCGAGGCCGAAGGACGCAAGCAGGCTTTAATTGCCACAGCAGAAGCCGAAAGCCAAAAGCTCCAAAGAGAAGGATTCGGACGCGCTTCGGCAGTTGAAGCAGAAGGCCGTGCTGAAGCCGAGAAAATCCGGGCACTCGGCCTCGCGGAGGCGGAAAAGATAGAGGCACAGGGCCTGGCACACGCAAAAGCCATCGAAGCCCAGGGCCTGGCGGAAGCTTCGGCGATCAAAGAGAAGGCGGCGGCGTGGCGTGAATTCAACGATGCCGCGCGTCTGCAGACGATCCTGGAGAGACTTCCCGGCATTATCGAAGCGACTGCGCCGGCACTCAAGGCCATCTCCGAACCGTTGGGTAATATTGAGAAGGTGGTGATGATCGATCACGGTGGAGGCGATGCAAATGGGCGCGGCTCAGGCGGTCTGAACCGGTTTGCCCAGACTGGACCAACGATGATCTTTGGACTGCTTCAGCAGTTACAGGCTCTTGGACTCAACCTCCCGGAAATTCTCAAGCAACTGGGAGTCACTACAGACACGGACACGGTGAACGCGCGACTTGTTACCGACGCTAAAACACCCAACGCGCAGAAAGCGCCTCCTGCAAAAGGCGAATAAGTTTTCTCGTAGCATCAGTGTGAAGGCTTCTTCAGGCCGTTGATGTGTGTCTATGGGGGTGCCTTCTGGAAAAGCTGGCCCAGTAAGCAGTGATTTGGAAATCTAATGCTCATGTCAAAACAATTTGGGGTTCATTTCTTTTTCGACCCTGTTCCCGAAACTTAACCTTGCCGTCGTGTGCTTGCCAAACTGAGCTGAAGGTGTTTCATGGCGTCCTTTCTTTATTACGATCGCAGTTTGATCTGGTAGTCAAGCTCAGGAGGCTATATAAGAACACCCACCTTCTCACGCACCGTTAGTGAAAGGAGTTCCTCATTGAATCCCGATGAAATTGCTGACCGCAAAGTTGAGGTCATGAAACGGGCGGCTGGCAGATGGAAAGCGAACGCGCCTGAAGTCTCCCAGACCGCGCTGCTCCTGGCCCAAGGTGGGCCGCAAGCCGCAACCAATCCGGAACGCACGGCGAGTTTCATAGCACGCGAAGCCTTGAAACGTACCATGCGCTTCCATGGTGTCGGAAACGAACGGATGATTGGACCGACTCTCGACCTGGATGACGTTCCTCCAAACGAAATTGCAAAAAAAGCTGGGCGGCCGATTGCACGGATTGTGGAGCTTTTGGAAACTAATAGAGTCGGGGAGGGATTCGCGACCGGCTTCCTTGTCGCACCTGGTTTGCTTGTGACGAACTGGCATGTTTTCGCGCAGCCGGGCGAAGCCATAGGGTGTGGTGCGCAGTTTGGATTTGAGCGAAATGCTGTGGGTCTGCTGGACTCCGGTGTAGTCTTCGAACTCGATCCTCACTCATTCTTTCTTAGTGATGCGGCGCTCGATATAGCGATAGTTGGGGTGAGAACAGCTGCTGCCTTTGGCTCTGGTCCTCTCGCGGACTGGGGAACTGTAAGGTTGATCCCTTCGCAAGGTAAGATCCCTATCATGGCCTTTGGGGGCAACTGGAAACCCACATCGCAAGAGAAGCTGGGTTCCTAAAGAATGTCGTAATTCTGTTCGCCGGGCCGATACTCGATGACGATGATCCCAGTCGTGATTTCGGTTCAGGCATTGAAGTGCAGGTGCCGATTGTATTTTGGAAGGTCGTTGTCGCAGTCGAAGAGGTGAATCACAATCGCAGATTGCGCGCCTATGGCTTCGTCCTCGACCAAACCGAAGCTATCGAAGAGTATGGCTGGGAAGGACGTTTTAGAGTGGGTAAATTCACAGAGCAGCAGGTCCCGCTTCTGAATATCACTGAACGCAGTAGAGTAATGTTTGATCAGATTCTTCACGATGCTGATCCCCTGGCGCATGAGCCCAACGAGAGCCGACGCAGGTCATTGAACACTCTTCAGGACATAAGATTACGCTGAAACAGGTCTAAGGTTCAGTCTCGAAGTGCGCGCTCACGGGTTCAGGTATTAAGCAGACAAAAGTCAACATGACCATTCAAGACTTTGGTCTTGATTCGAAAGGAGATTAAGACGTGAACAGATACCTAGCTGAACTTGTGGGTACTTTTGTACTTGTTTTCGCCAGTTGCGGAAGTGCTGTTCTGGCTGGAGATAAGATTGGCTTTCTCGGTGTGTCGCTCGCCTTCGGCCTGTCTCTGCTCGCAATGGTTTATGCCATTGGTCCTATTTCGGGCTGCCATATCAATCCGGCCGTAACGGTCGGAATACTCATTAGTAAGAAGATGGACGCGAAGTATGCAGCCGGTTATATAGTCGCCCAGATTCTAGGCGCGATTCTGGCGTCAGCAATGCTGCTGCTCATCGTCAAAGGCGCACCGGGCGGCTATGATCCTTCGGTAGCAGGTTTCGCCGCCAACGGCTACGGCGAACACTCTCCGGGTCAATACAGCATGTTATCCGCTTTCCTGGTTGAAATAGTGTTGACCTTCTTTCTGGTGTTTACCGTGCTGGGCGCCACTGACATCAAAGCGCCTGTCGGCTTTGCCGGTATCGCGATCGGGCTCGTGCTCACCCTTATACACTTGGTGGGTATTCCCGTGACCAACACTTCAGTGAACCCAGCGCGCTCGATTGGGCCAGCCATATTTGTAGGGGGATGGGCCTTAGGCCAGCTATGGTTATTTATTGTCGCTCCTCTTATTGGCGCCGCTGTTGCGTCTGGAGTTTACATGGTGACACACAAACCGGCTGAGGTGATTAGCGTCAAAGAAGCGGAGCAGGCACTAGGAAGCGAGCAAGCGGAGAGACGGGCATAAGCGAAACTTCTGACGAAAGTAGTAAAGCGGGAAACGCACTCACAAATCGGTCAACGGCAGTGGACATGCCATGTGCACCTGGCGAGGGAGCACTGCCTACAGGGGTGGGGTGACTCTCTACCCGCCGCATGCAGCGGATCGAAATCAGCAGGGCCTCTCATCGGCAGCTTGACGTCGCGGAGTTGTCGCCCGGCCGTTGAAGCGCGGCGTTATTCTTCGCTCACGGAACAGATCTTCTTTCGAAGCGTCTAACCATACAACGGTTAGCATCTTGAAAGGAGCTCGATATGAGGAAGCTGAAGGAAGATGTAAGAATCGGGATGTTAGGCGCGGCCGGGGGATTATTTTCCATCAGCGTTTTTCTTCTTGTCGCGCGTGTTGACGCCTACTATGCCTACTTATCATGGCTTGAGGAGAAGAGTTACGCCACGTATGAGAGAGGGGTTGAAGATCTGTGGTGGATACCTATCTTCTTCTGGCATGTGCTGCTGTCAGTCGTGGCATCTCTGTTAGTGCATTGCTATCTGACAATTTTTCAGAAGTCACCATTCCTGGTCTGGCAGGCTGTCGGCATTCTCGTACTGCTGGCATGGGGGCTCACGTTTTCTGTCGCTGTGGGTTTGGATTGCCTTATGAGAGGAAATATCCATTCGCTGGAGCGCGCGATGAGTTCAGTAGAGGCAGGGTTTATTGCCAAATATGTTTCTGTTGTATTCGCCTGCAATATCTTTTTTGGGTCAGCTATGCAGGCTTCGTCTCGACAATACGTAGAAGAGAATGCTTCATAGTCGAAGCAGCCGAAGGCATAACAAGGGCATGTAGCGGACTCACAAATCGCTACCCTCACAAGATGAAGTTGAAGGGGCCTTGCCCGAGAAGTCAAAGAAGAGTCCGGGTTCCGCGGCTTAGCCGCCGCACATCGCGGAAAGGCTCTGCCTTTCCGGAAACGGCAATTTGAAATTTTGGAGGCTATGCCTCCGATTTCGAGGCATAGCCTCGAAGAAAGGGAAAAGGCAACCAGCGGAAAGGCACAGCCTTTCCGCAGTGTGCGGCGGCAGAGCCGCATGCCGGGGACTTCAAGATCTCCTCAAACTAACTTTTCGGGCAAAGCAAGTTGAAGGCTTAACGCTTAATCCCGAGCGTTAACTTGGCTTGAGCGAAACCGAGTTGTCTGGAACAGCACAAGTTAGTTCGGTCGTTTGACCACTACCTCGATTCGTAGATGAGCGTTTTCTTACGCCGAAATAGACCCGTAACGACGCCCGCGGCGGTGCCGATGATTGCGCCCGCCGCTCCGACATGAAGCATAGGGAGGAGTTCTTCACCGCTTTCGGCCGGGCCATCAGTAGCGGCGATCACGCCGCCAATAGCAACTCCAGTAGCTGTCCCGATCCCGAGTCCAATTAGCGTAGATTTCCCGACCTGGCTGCCTCCCTTGCGGTATACCTTCTTTATTCTGGCGCGCTCTATATCTATTAGTGACTTGCCTTTCAGCAATGTCAGTATTGTATTGGAAGCTGATTTTTCCCTGGACGGTTTCGCCAGTTTTCATTTTCACGCTCAGCCGCGTTCCTGGCTGTTGGGCGATAACAGTGTCCCAGTTTTATCATCCGTTGAATCCTGAGCAGCAGCGACAGGTAAATGCGCCAAAAACGGTAGCAAGAGTAAGGACTAACGTAGCCAGTCTGATTGTCATAATTATCTCCACAGTCCTCAGCCTTAGATCATGCCTGGGATATAATGAACAAAGAGTGTTCCACCAAGTGATCGTAAATTCTGCAACTGAATGCTTGGGCATGTTGACCTTTCATTTACACTCAGAGCCATAAAAAACCGACAAGTGCAGTGTTCGAGGATCGTTGTGCTGGTTAATAAAGTACTGGACATGGGTATAATTTGAGGACGGAAATTAGAGTTATGGTCCATTACTCAAAGAAAGACTGGTGGCTGGTTGCGGCGCCTTTTGTGGTTTCAATGATTCCCTTAACCCTTGGTGCTGTTTTCCTGTTCATGGGCATAACTACTTACGAAACCGGACGTTTACTGATCGTTGCCGGCGCAGTAATCGGAATGCTCCAGGTTTTAGTCACTTATCCGCTCTACTATCGAATAACATCTTCGGAGTTGATTATTCGTTGTGGAATTCTGATGCGCCGACATATCCCACTCTCCTCTATTGATGAAGTCGAGTCAGACCGAAATCCAATCGGGTCCCCCGCCTGGTCGCTGGATCGGCTACGTGTTGACTATCGTAAGAATGGCGATCCCGCCTCCATCCTGATTTCGCCAAAGGATAAATTGGCTTTTATCCAGGAGTTGGCAAGTACCGACACGGATCTCAAGGTGAAGGGTGATCGTTTGATTCGTGAACCTCGGTAGCGCCGGATTTCAGCCCTTCAGGCTGGAATGCAGGCTCAGGTGGCCCAGCTGCAACATACAAAAAATAGGTGATCGTGGTTTTCATTACCCGTGGCCATCAGGAAAGTTTCACTCGTGAATAGGATCATAAACGCGTTTGTCGCCGGCTTGATCACCACTCTACTTGTGGGGCCGGTCGCGGGCCAGAGGATATGGGAGAAGAAGCCTTATACCAAGTGGACGCTTTCCGAAGTTATGAGAATCCTTTCTGATTCACCCTGGGCCCAAACCGCAATTCAAACAACCCGATTCTCATATAACGTCCCCGGTCAATCATATTCCGCCACCGTTCGCTTGCGTTCTGCGCTTACCGTCCGACAAGCTCTAGTGCGACAAAAGCAGTTGGCAGTGGGATACGACAAACTTAACAGTGTCGACCGGGCGCGATTTGATGCTGAAACAAAAGAGTTTTTGATGTGCTTGGATTGTTCAAAGTATTACATCCTTACACTCGCCTCTTTGGTTCCTGCGGGATCTCCTCCAGTAACCTTGTCGGATAATGTGACTCTGCAAGGGACGCAGGGCACAGATGTCAGCGTCGCGCTAGTTGGCCGTTCACTTAACGACCTTAAGGAATATGTTTACTTGACGAATGACATCGGCGAGCGGCGAGAACTCGTCGGCTTCATACCTCCGGCAGGAACGGGCAAAGAGGCCATGTTCGTTTTCCGAAGGTTTGACGATCAAGGAAAGCCATTGATAAGCGTCGGCACTAAGAAATTTTATTTTGCGATTGCCGGACAGCTTTTTAAAGAGTTGGGAGGGCCCCTGAAGAAGTTTACGTTTGCGGTCTCTCCGCTGCTTCAGAATGGAGAGGTCATCTTTTGAAGATGTGCGATTAGGGCATTGCTACGTTGGCCGTCCAATCGTAGTTCAGTGATTTCCTACGATCCACGAAGTTACACGAAATCTCACGAAGGAAGGTTGGTGTTACTTGGTGTGATTTGGTGGATCGCCTGCTTATCTTCTTAATGAGGACACGACTCTTTAAATCGCTACGCTAGAAATAGGAGAAGCTGATGAAAATGACCGCTCGAATAATCTCATGCTTTGTTTTTTGCTTGTTGGCCTTTTCACTTGCAGCGGGTCAACAAGTTAGTAAACCGAAGACCTTCTACACGGAGGGAACATTTAGCAATATCGCCGCCGGTCCTGGAGGCGACTACGGGGGAATGCAAATTTACCTTACCGATTCCGATGGCCAGTTTTACGCCACCGTGACAACAGCGGAAGGAGTGCTACTTCCTCCAGTACTCGTCAAAGTTGATGTGGAGATCGAAAAGCGGAGGGTCGCGTTCACACTACCCAATGAAAATGGCCCACGCAAATTCACCGGAACTGTTTCTGCGGGCGGGCTCACGCTCTTCGAAGGCGGGAGCAAAACCTTTTTAAAGAGAAAGTGTTATTAGTCCAGGGGAGAGCTTCTCGGGAATAGGTCGACCCGGAAGCAGGCGAAGTAGCTCCAATCAAGGACTGTTTTCGTGATCTCTAGCGTGATTTCGTGATCGTTCTTCGTCTTTAGCAGCTTACTAGACTGATATGGTAGAAGTGGGTGAACTTCGTAAAGAGGCTCGACGCAGTCATTACGTTTGATCCATTGCAATCTGACTGGGGGTTTCGATGTATTGTCCTCAATGTGGCCAGCAACAGATCTCCGATAGCACGAGATTCTGTTCCAGGTGTGGACTTCTGGTGAGCGGACTGGCCGAATGGCTCGCCCGCGGCGGCGTGGCTCCTGCCGGTCAGAACGAAGCAGTGATAATTAACAGACCGCCTTCTCCAAAGAAAAAAGGAATCAGTCGCGGCGCAAAATTGATGTTCATCAGTGGTGTACTGCTGCCGATATGTTTTGGCATGGCCGTTGTTGTCGGTGGTCCTGGTCCTTTGCTTCTCCCGGCCACCATCTTTTTTGCCGGTCTTTCAATACTGCTTTACTCGGTCATCTTTGGTGAAGAGATTCCGATCGTCACTCAGCCCACGGAAGCCTCACGATTGTCGAACATGTTTCGCAACACATTGCCTCCGGCAACGAACAATCCGATGAACAGAGTGACCGAGCAGCCCGTGCGGACCGCGGAATTGGCAGGGCCGCCCAGCGTCACCGAGAACACCACTAAATTGTTGGATCGCGATTAAAGGTTGAAAGTCTGATTCAGACTCCAAAGCAGTCTGTTCTGTACATGATCCATAAGGCACATCTGCGCATTGCCCGTGCAACCGATCACCTTTCTGAAGTTATCAGGTTCTATCGCGACGGACTCGGCTTCGAGATCATTAGTTCATTTGAGGACCACGATGGTTTCGATGGCGTAATGCTGGGCCATAGCGGACTGCCATATCACCTTGAGTTCACACGCCAGCGAGGTCATCAAGCCGGGGCGGCGACAAACCAAGAGAACCTGCTAGTCTTTTATCTACCTGACAGGAATGAGTGGCAGGGCGCGGTCGACCAAATGCTAGCGCAGGGATACGAGTCCGTCAGCTCTTATAATCCGTATTGGGATGTGAAGGGTAAGACGTTTGAAGATGCTGACGGGTACCGGATCGTATTGCAAAACGCCTGTGGTCTTGAGGGAGCGTCTGGAGACTAAAGGGTGCGAAGTATGCGGTGGGTTTGTGTAGGATGACGACGCGATTGTCAGTTTGCGTTACGTGAATCAGCGGCCGCTTCTCTCGCCTGGCCTGATCACCCTGCTCGATCCGTCAGGAAATTTAACGATCTGCGTGCCGTTAGCAGCTCGGTAGAATCGCGGCGTGGTATTCGATGAACCGTAATTCCTGGCGTTCGATGAACCGTAATTGCGAATGCCCGAGTTAACAGAAGTCAACCGGTAGGCATCTGCGACCTCAGGTTTGGGCAGGCGGATGCTGGGCGCATTAGGCCGGGGACGGTTTTCACGCGGCCTTACTGAAGGTCTGAAGTTGCTGGGTGCTGCGTCAGGGGGCGAATAAGTCGTAATCGCCGACTTCTTCTCAACATTCTCATCTTTCCTGAGGGGTTCTTCTTTGATGGGCTTTTCGGCTTTGTTGGGTTCGCCCTGGTCTCTTGTTTTTACGGGGAGCACGGCAATACTTTCGACAGTGCGCGACTTCTCTGTCTTGCGGATGGCCGCATTCTGACGGTCTGACACCGTCGAGTTCGCAGCCGCCGGCATCTGCAATCGGTTTGAGGATTTGAACCATTGCTGCGAACCATACCAGAGTCCAAGTGCTAACGTCGCAACGGTAATGAGAACCGCGGTCATAGCTCCCGGACCAAATCGCCTGGCCGACGCTACCATCGCCATTTTCATGACCGTAGGATCGTTAGCTTCCGGATTCGCTTGCGGCTCTCCAGACTTCAACCTGAACGGACTTCTTACCTTAAATTCATCCTGCCTGGTGCGACCCATGCGGCGTAGTGCTTCCCGGAATTCGGCCGCATTGGCAAATCGATCTTCCGACCTCTGGGCCATTGCCTTACTCAAAATCGCGGCGATTTGAGGCCCGACTGCCGGATGAATCTGGTCAGCAGATTTCAGCGGATCCGGGTCGGAGTTGATCAAGGCTGTCGCACGGACCATCGCATCGGGCGGTTTGATACCGGTTAACAGATGATAAAGCGTTGCCCCCAGCGCATAGATGTCGCTACGCGGATCGGTTCGCTGATCCTGAATTTGCTCCAGCGGCGCGTAATGTTTTGTGTAACCGTAAAAAGCCCTTGACGCCGTCAGGGATTGATCTGCAGGTTGGATTCTGGCCAGACCGAAGTCGAGCAGAGCGATTTGTCCGGTCGCAGTTAGTTTCAGATTGTGCGGTTTGATATCCCGATGGATTACCTGCCGATCGCGCGAGTGTAAGTAGATGAGTGCGTCAAGGAGTTGATCGGCCCAGACAATAACCTGATCACGAGGAAATGGTCCGGGCTGTTGGGCAATGATCCTGGCAAGGTCGACGCCGCCGATGAATTGCATTACCAGGAAGGCGCGGTCTCCTTCTACGAAATGATCGCTGACACGGGGCAGGGCCGGATGCTGCATGCTCGCGAGCAAACGCGCTTCGTGGGCGAACTGCTTCCGCATGGGGGCTTCAGATGAAAATGTCTCCTTGAGCGCGACTGTGATCCCAAGGCGCTCGTCGACCGCTTCGTAAACTGCGCCCATGCCACCGCGACCGAGCTGTCTCACTACCCGGTAACGGGCTTGCAGGACTGCATTCGCGGCCAGCGAGGAGCTGGATGCGTGTGATTTAAATTCGTGAGATACCGTCATTGAACGTGAACTCCAATTTGGTTAGACCTGCGTTTGCTGAGATTAGAACCCGCTCGCAAAGACTGAGTCGTAACAATTGACTCGTTGGGACCGGAGGAAGGCTTACTCTGTTGAGATTTGTTGATGGGGCAGCGGTTCGGAATCCGCTATTTGATGAAAGTGATCGGGGCGGATGACCAACTTCTACGTCGGCAAGTATATGTCACTCAGTAACATAGATACAAGGAAGGATGGCAAAACAATGTTGTTTATTCATTGCGAAATCTACGACGAAGTAGATGTTTTATAGACCACAGGCTCTATTAAAACATTCTCTCCTTCAGCACTGCCTGGGTATCGTCAGGAATGCTGAGCAAAAACCAGAATGTCGAACCGAGCAGGCTTTGAGAGGACGTGCAGTTTGGTGCGGGCCAAACTTCCGGCAGATGGATCTAACACTAGTCGCCGCTGACGCCCGCGCCGACCTGGTCTCGTTCCCGTTCTCTAGCGCTGCGAGTATCGTTCGAGACTTCTTCGGACGCTGCTTTTGGCCGTCGTCGGAAATCTGCCAACCGCCCGCGCACTCGAGACATCGCAGTTGGCAGTTTACGCCAACGCGCTGTGTGGCGTAGATCGTCCAGCAAAGAATAAACCACGGGAGTCGCGATTAGGGTGAGGAGCAGCGACAGTGTCTGCCCACCAATAACAACAATGGCAATCGAGCGCCTTTCTTCCGCCCCGGGGCCAGTTCCCAGAGCCAGCGGCGTCATGCCTGCCACCAGAGCCAACGTAGTCATCAGGATCGGACGCAGACGGTCGCGATTACCCTGCATGATCGCTTCGGAGCGTTCCATCCCCTTCGCGCGCAAACTATTCATGTGGTCGATCTGTAGAATTGAGTTCTTCTTCACCACTCCAAAGAGCACGAGTATACCCAGGGCTGAATAGAGATTGAGCGTGTCTCCCGTGAGCCATAGCGACAGCAGGGCAAAAGGCACTGATAGAGGTAGACTCAAAAGAATCGTCACGGGATGCACAGTGCTCTCAAACTGCGAGGCCAGGATCATGTACATGAAAATGATCGAGAGCAGGAATGCCCAGATGAATTCCGTGAAAGTTCTCTCCAGTTCCCGGGCCTTCCCGGACACGGTCGTAGTATAAGCAGCCGGGAGGTTCATTGCGGTTGCGGCGCCGCGCATCGCTTCGATGCGATCCGCGAGGGCATAACCCGGCGCGACCGAAGCACGCACCGACACTTGCCGTTCTCGATCGAGACGATCAATTCGGGAAGGGCTCGTCTCGCGATTGATCTTCACGAGGTTATCAAGCCGCACGAGGCCGCCCCGAGAAGACGGTACATACAACCGGCTAATAGCACCGACGTCGCTGCGGTCTCCTTCGATTAAACGTAACTGAACATCATAGTCTTCGTTTACTGACGGGTCTCGAAAGCGGGATGCTTCTTGATCGCCGCCGACCATCATGCGCAAACTCGTAGCGATATCGGAGGTATCGACACCCAAATCGGCCGCCCGAGCACGATCAATCTCTACCTGCAACTCGGGCTTGTTGAGCTTCAACGAAGTATCCGCGTCAACGATGCCGCCCAGCGCTTGCGATCGTTTGAGCAGGTCTTCTGCATAGGCGGAGAGAGCTTCAATATCCGGACCGCGCAAAACAAAATCGATGTCGAAGCGGCCGCCGGCGCCGAAATTAAACGACTGCGCATTGCGTATACCGGCCCTCAGTGGCGAATACTTTTGCAATCGACGGCGCACTTCCTGCATTACGTCCTGCTGTGAATAGTTACCCTTAAACGCGTTGAGCGGATTACCGTTTTTCGTCTCTCTCCAAACGCGTCCGAGAGAAAAGGTCCTCTCTTCGTGCGGAAGTATGCGGACATATGCCCCTCCTTGATTTACGCCACCCACAAAGCCTCCGCCAACGGAAGACAGTACGAGCCGCACTCCAGGGGTCGCCAAAATCTCTTTCTCGATCGCCTGCATGCCCTCGTTCATCGCGGCCAGATTCGTTCCCTCGGGAGCATTGATGTTTACTTCAAACTCGGCCTCGTCAACGTTCGTCGGAATGAACTCCTGCTTCACGGCGCGATAAAGAGGAATGGAGGACAAGACCACCGCCACAGCCAGAACCGCGACAGCCAGCCTGTGTCGCATCGCAAAAGCGAGCAACCGTGAATAGCCGCCATCGATAAAACGATAAAAGCCACGCCGGGAAGAGGGTGCTCCGTGCCCGCCTCCCGCATCGTCAACCTTAATCAACCGCGAGCTCATCATCGGCGTCAGCGTAAAGCAAACCAAAAGACTCACCAGGATTGCGACTGCCGCGGTGATGCCGAATTGATAAAGAAAGCGTCCCGAGATGGACGACATAAAGGAAACTGGCAAAAAGATTACTACCAAAGAAAACGTGGTTGCCAACACGGCCAGACCGATGTCTCTGGTTGCTTCCTTCGCAGCTTCCCGCGGGTTCATCCGCTTTTCTTCAATGAAGCGGTAGATATTTTCAAGCACAACTATGGCGTCGTCGATCACCACGCCCACCATCAAAACCAGCGCCAGCATGGTTACGCTATTCAGAGTGAAGTCCAGCGCACGCATCATCCCGAAGGTTGAAATGACGGAGCAAGGAATGGCCACCGCCGCGATCACCGTCGAGCGCCACGAACGCATGAAGGCGAAGACCACCAGACTGGCCAGAATACTGCCGAGTATCAGGTGTGTTTCGATCTCATGTAAGGCTGATTCGATATAACGCGACTGGTCGCGAATTACCTCGAGTTTGACGTCGTTCGGCAACTGGGACGCGACGCGAGGCAATTCCCGTTTGATGCCGTCGATAACTTCGATGGTATTTGCGCCGGATTGTCGCCGAATTTCGAGCGACACAGTCGGAGTCCCATTGAGTCGCGAGAGCGAACGCTGTTCTTTGGTGCCATCTTCAACTCTGCCGACGTCGCGGAGGCGGACCGGAAAGCCGTTGATGTTGGCGATTACCAGATCTCCAAAGGCGCGTGAATCTGTATAGCGGCCGAGGGTGCGCAGTACGAGCTCTTCGTGACCGGTGTTTACATTGCCACCCGGGACGTCCGCATTCTGTCGCGCTAAGGCGAGGCGGATTGCGGTGATTGGAATCTGATAAGCCGCCAGGCGCTCAGCATCAATCCAGACGTTGATGGCCCGATCCAGGCCGCCGACCACCCGCACCTCGCCGACTCCGCCGGTGCGCTCGAGCTGAACGCGGACTATCTTGTCAGCCAGTTCAGTAAGTTCTCTCAGTGAACGATCTGCGGAAACTGAGATCGTGATAACGGGGGTGCTGTCGTTGTCAAACTTCTGCACGACGGGCGGCGTGGCGTCCTCAGGCAACTGACGAACAACAGTAGCGACGCGATCCCGTACATCCTGGGCTGCAGTGTCGAGATCGCGATCCAACTTAAAAGTCGCAATGACGAACGAGGTTCCCTGCGCGGATATAGACCGAAGTTCGTCTATGCCATCGACGGTATTAACTACTTCTTCGATCTGCTGGGTGACCAGCGATTCCATCTCTTCTGGTGCCGCGCCGGGGAGACTCGTTCGTACGCTCACTGTCGGCAGATCTACTGACGGAAATCTATCGACCCCAAGCCGGAAGAAACTGGCCGCACCTACGACGACAAGGGACAGCACGATCATCGTCGCGAAGACCGGACGGCGAATACAGATTTCAGCTAACTTTTGCATAACAAACTAAACGAACTTTGAGCTCATCCCGGTCTTAGCGCCAAAGGCGCGAAATGTGAAAGCCTGGGCCATCGGCCCAGGTTAAACCGCTTGAAAGTTCCAGCGCTGAAGGCGCGAAATGATATCGGAAGCAACGCAAATCACTACTATTTCGGTCGACTCCATTTCGCGCTTACAGCGCTTCCAAAACTCGTGGACGCTTGCCTGGGGTGTTGCCCCAGGCTATTACATTTCGCGCCTTTGGCGCTGAGGAGTTTCACGCAAAACAACCCATCGGGTAAAGGTTACTGAACTACTTCGACTGCCTGGCCCGATTGTAGGTTGCCGGGGTCAACTACAACCTGATCGCCGACGTTTACTCCCGCAACGATTTCGGTCCATTCGCCAGAGCGCCGGCCGGTCGTGACTGGCTTCTCCAGCGCCTTTCCATTTTGCACCACAATCACTTTCTCGATGCCGGCGAAAGTGATGATGGCGTTGTTGGGGACGGTAACAGCCATCTTCGCATCGTCAGTGACTATTTGAGCGTGAGCAAAAGCTCCGGGCCGTAGCTGCCCATTGTTTCGAACATCGGCTTCGACCAACAGCATTCTTGTTTGCTGCGCGATCACTGGACTTAACCGCATGATCTGGCCGAGGTAGACATTCGTATCGCCGTCGACTGTCACTCTGACGTTCTGGCCCGAGCGCACGCTGCGGGCGTCCCGCTCCGGCACTTCCGCCCTGAGTCTAAGCGGGTCCATTCGCACAATGTCGACTACCGGCGCCCCCACCGCGAGATACTCACCCACGCTGGCGCGTTTCTCCTGAACGATCCCGTCTATGGGCGCATAAACATTGGTGTCCGCGAGTTGCTGGCGAGCTAATGACAATTCCGAGCGGCGCTGGGCCACCATCGCCTGGCGATTCCGAATCTCCTCGATCGCGTCCTGATACCGACTCAAGGCCACTTTGTAGTTAGCATCGACTGAATCGAATTCTGCACGGGCAATGATTCCCTGCTCCACGAGTCTTGAGGCGCGGTCGCGACTCACTCGGGCTTCATCGAGGACGGCCCGCGCTTCTCTCACCGTACCTGTTTGCTCGGGATTAACTCGATCGTCCTTTCCGTCAGGCGATAAACTCACCCGCGCACGGGCCTGCGCCAGAGCGGCTTCTGCCTGTTGAATTCGCAGGTTGTAATCCTGGGGCTCAACCTGCGCGACAACTTGTCCGCGTCGCACGACGCTCCCAAGGTCGACGGTTATCGTGCGCAGACGGCCAGGAACTTTCACACTGGCTGTGGTTTGATCGTAAGCCGCGAGTGTTCCATTCGCAGTTACAGCTTCGCCAAACGGCAACTCTGCTACTCGCGCAGTCTTAACCTGTCGGGCTGTTTTTGCGTCCCCCGGTCGACCCTGTCGCTGTGAAGCTGGATAATCGCTTTTGCAAGCCGTAAAAAAAAACAATGCCAAAAACAATAGGCCGAGCTGAGCCCGGCACCTTCTCTGAGACCCGATAACGTCACTAATAAAATTCACCATATCAATCAATCAGGGCCCTAAATAACCGCTTTTAATGCACGTCCACGCAGCTGGGAATTGGTTAGTTTAACACGCAGGGGAAATATTTATTAGCGGGCTTGGGTGCCTATTGAGAAGAGAAGCAAACCATCCACGAAATCACTTGTTTACACGAAAGGAACACCAATCTTTTTCGTGAAATTTGGTGTAACTTCGTGGATCGTTTTTAATCCCTTGGAAATCGGGGATTTACACAGACGTGATAGGTCGGATACTGGGGGAACGTTATCCGCCGAAGCTTTTTCTGATCAGATAGGAAGCCTTAATAAAGAACGTTCGGCTGTTACGACGAAAGCCTGGCACAATTTCAGCGGTGAAGGGGTTTAGGCTGTCGTAGTTCATATCGTCATTGTAACCGACGTAGAAGGAGGTCCCAGGACTCGGCGTGTAGCCAAACAAAGCTTGCGTACGCAATCTGGAATTCAGCGTGTTGTAATCAAGAATCAGCCGCGCGAATGTGGCCTTACTAAACTGGTACGTCGCTCGTCCAGTGAGGATGTTGATGTCAAAAGCGACGAGACCGGTGTCATGCCGAACCAGCCGCTGCTTAGTCAAGTTGAATTGCGTTCGCAGTTCATTTGTCGGTTGATAAGTGATCCCGCCATTGAATTGGATTAGGTTGCCACTGCCCGGATCGAGGGGCGCGCCCTGACCCAAAAGCAGCGCCGCCGGACTCACGCGTGGGTACTTTCGTCCGTTCCCGAAGTCGAGATCGAAATGTCCATACCGATAAGTGACCTGCGCATTAAACTGCACTTTCTTGCTGTAGTTTGATCCACCAAAGACCGAGAGATGGTGCTTGTTTGAAGAGCGCTCGTTGTCGGAACCGTAGAATGTGCACCGGTTGATCACAGCAAAGGGATTACACGGGCGAGCTTCACGCGTGCGGCCGAATTCGTGGTCAAACAAACGCTCATAGGCAGCTTCCCAAAAAGCGCCAAACCAACTACTCCGCGGGAGACTCAATTCGAATACGTTCTCGGTCTTCCAGCCGTACATTTGGCCCATCCAGTTGTAAGCAATGTTCGTGAAATTGTGTATGTGGTAAGACTTGATCGTCTTCTTGGGACTCTGTTCAGAGTTATAACGAAGATACCCGTAGTTGACGTTTGAATTGGTGCGGCCGATAAACCCGACATCTGCGCGGTAATCTTTGGTGAAGCCTTCACCACCAAACTCCCAACCCCAGTTCCGACCAGATCTGCTGTACTCAGTAGAGTAGGCAAATCCGTTCCCTGTCCGGTATCTGGTGAACACAGCGTCGTTGGGATCGTTGAAGAAGTTTCGGGACGTAGTACCCAACACCTGGAACGTGACTGTACTCATCTTGTCGAGACGAAACCTTCCATCCAAACCCACCAACTGATTGTGCTTCTCGATGAAGTTGTAGCTCGTGGCCAGCACCCCAAGTGTGTTTTCTTTGCCAATGTCGCGCTTAAACCGCATCACGCCTACGTAAGCGTTCTTACCAAGAAATTTGAAGTTATTCGGACTCAGTCGCTCGTCACCCACAAAGTTTCCAGGACCGTTATCGCTCGCCGCCATCACTCCAAACGTGTTGCGGCCCTTCTTGCCGGTTAACTTGACTGCTACGTCGGGGTCGACAATCGATCGCGTATGAACGGCGGTAATGGGTGTTTGAAAGATGTCTATGCCTTCGAGAAAGAAGGGTCGCTTTTCAGCGAAGAATATCGGAAAACGTTGGTTGGCGGTGACTACAAGCTGGTCAGCCTCTACCTGCGCAAAGTCAGGGTTAATTGCGAGGTCCAGAGTCAGGGCTGGACTCGGAATAAACTTGGCTGTGAGACCGGGATCAAGACCAATGGGTTGATTTACCAGCCTTCCCGGATCAATCGCTGCGGCCGCCGTACCGGGCAACACGCCGAAAGTGCGGACGAATCGACCCTCCTGCGAGAGAGTCAGACTCGGAATCAACTCAATCGTCCTCTCAATGGAAATGTTTTCCAGGCCCGTGATCTTGCCGGCCTGACTCAAATTGCTGGAGATGCTCCGCGAGAAAGGCATCCATGAATCGAGCTCTCTCTCGAATCGCTGAATGCGTCGGAAAAAGTGTGCGCCCCAGTGTTTTCCTTTACCGGCTTCGAAACGCAGCGATTTGAAGGGAATCGCGATCTCAACAAAGTATCCCTGATCCGTGATCACGCCTTTCGACTCCAGCAGCAGGTCAACGCTGAAGTCTTCGCCTCGCCCTTCCGTTATCACACCATCGGCTTGAATCCCGAGCGGATTAAAAAGGATCTCAAACGCCTTGCGCTGATCGTTGAAGGTGTCGAGATAGAAACCCACAAAGTCGTCTTGAAAGATGTTGTCGCGCTTCGCAACCGTCGACCGAATCTTGTCGGGCTCGTCATAGGCACGGAAAGCGATGTAGAGAAACTTTGGATCGTAGCCAATAAGAACTTCCGTAGGTTTAGAAGGGGGTAAGTTATCACCGGGCTGTATCTGGTAGAAATCCTTCAAGACTGCAGCGTTTTGCCACACCTGATCATCAAGCTTACCGTCTATGACAGGGGGCTTATCAAAGCGAGGGATTTTGACCGGGTTTGCTTTTTCGGGAGGCAGGACAATCGCTCCCGGCTTGGCTGTCGCCGGTTTTGTTGCTGCCGGCACATCGGGTAGCGAATTGGGCGCTGGCGCCGAAGTAGATGAACTCACCGCCGGACTCGCCTCAGGTGAAGGCGAGGCGGCAGCGGCCGCCGGAGACGATGAGGGCGTGGTTTGAGCACCGGAGCTGGAACTAACGTTTGCGGCAGCCTGCGCTAAAACTGCGGAGGAGAAGATAAGCGCAAAACTGGCGCAAAGTATAATTTGTCTCATTGTTTGGACGATCTTCCCCGGCCGAACTTCACACTCACAACTCAATCACAAGGTACTGATGCAGTCTGGAGCAATGTACCTAATTACAGAACCCAATTACATTGATATGGACGTATCAATCTAACCCGGTGTTAACTTGGCAATTAAAAGCGACAGCTGATACCGCCAGAAGCGCTTTTGTAATCACCAGAACACGCAAAAGGTTACTCTGAAGTTTCCTTAAACCCTAAGCAAAGTTGTAATTAATGCGCCGAGGTGTGAACACCGTCACCCTGTCTTTTTGTCAGGGTCGCTCGCTACCGAGTTAAGCTTTTTTACTGTAGTCTGAGTCACGAACGGACTCTGTAAAACGAAAAAGCACGAATTCTGAACACACCTCTAGCCCAGTAGCTATGAACGCCGAACAAATGGGAAAGTTGCAAAATTCTGGCGGTGGCTTCGAAGAGATTAATCAATCGACAACGGCTATAACTCAAGCGCTGCATGACAGTCCCTTCATGCGCGCTTGCCGGCGCGAACCGGTCCCCTACACCCCAATATGGTTGATGCGTCAGGCAGGGCGTTACATGCGAGAGTATCGTGATGTGCGGAGCCGAGTCGGTTTTCTTGAATTGTGCAAAACGCCATCACTGGCTGCTGAGGTGACGGTCACAGCGGCTGAACGGCTCGGCGTTGATGCCGCGATTATCTTTGCGGACATCCTACTAATCCTCGAGCCGATGGGGATCAATCTTGAATTCAGCAAAGGCGATGGGCCAGTTATCCATAACCCCGTGCGGACGGGCCCAGATATTGACAGTCTGCAGGAAGTTGAAGCAGTTGGCGGATTAGAATTCGTCTTCGAGGCCATAAAGCAAACTCGCGCGGCGCTACCGGGCAATCTGCCGCTAATTGGTTTCTCAGGAGCTCCTTTTACTCTCGCGTCGTACATGGTCGAAGGCGGTTCCTCCAAAAACTACGTCAACACGAAGTCGTTGATGTACAACGATGCCGGCGCCTGGCATCAGTTGATGTCATTAATCTCGCGCGCCCTCGTCAAATACCTTAACGCGCAGATTGATGCCGGGGCGCAGGCAGTGCAGTTATTTGATTCCTGGGTAGGCGCTCTCGGCCCGCATGATTACCAACAATACGTCCTGCCGCATACGCGATCTGTTATTCAGGGCATTGCTCCGGGAATACCTGTCTTACACTTCGGCACCGGCACTTCGGGGTTGCTGGAGCTGATGCGCGCTGCAGGCGGAGACGTCATTGGGCTCGATTGGCGCGTGGCGCTCGATGAGGGTTGGCGGCGCCTGGGCCATGACATCGGAGTAATGGGGAACCTCGATCCGGTGGCTCTATTTGCCAACCAGGCGGATCTGCGCAGACGGGCCGGTACGATTCTGGAACAGGCCGGCGGAAGACCTGGCCACATATTTAATCTTGGGCACGGGATTCTGCCGAATACCCCAGTCGAGAATGTCATCGAGTTGGTTGAATTCGTCCATGAAACTACTGGCGCAACCGGGTCTGGCACTGGCCAGTCCTCCAGTCTGGAATTCCAGCATGCTCCGGAATAGGCATTGCACTCTTTAGCCTAGACCCTTCCTCGTAGTATTGAATGGATACGCTCAAAGACGAAAAAGGAGAAATTATGGGATTATTTGACAAGATGTTCGGACGCGGAGCTTCGGAATCCGAACAACAACAGGGAACTCAGCAGCGCTTCAACGATTTGAAACAGAAGTACCAATCAGCGCTGAATCTTGCTGACCAGCAACAGATTCAGTTTCAAAACCTTCACGTTCAGGACAACAAGCTTTACATAAAAGCGACGGCACCCTCGGAAGATGCCAAGAACCAGTTCTGGAATCAACTCAAGTTGGTTAATCCCAGTATCGATGATGTTACCGCCGACATCAACGTCAACGAGAGCCGAACAATGGCTGCGGCCGCGGGTGGGGCCCAGGGTGAAGGCGGCCAGAGTTATACCGTCAAGGGCGGCGATACTCTCTCAAAAATTAGCAAACAGTTTTATGGTGATGCTAACGAATACATGCGTATTTTTTATGCAAACCGTGACAAGCTGAAAGATCCGGACAAGATTCAGGTCGGACAACAGCTGGCAATCCCGGCAGATGACGACGCCTAAATAGGCTCAACTGGAAGTCATGAAAGAGGCATCACTCGTGCCTCTTTCTCGCGTGGAAGACTGTTTTTAGAAACTCAGTAATCAAGCCTCCAAAGTCACTGGGTGAACTATGAATAGTTCAAGGTCGGGAAGGGTGGCTTGCCCTCGCTCTTCGTCGCGCAAATCCAATCATGAGAGACATTGAGCATCTGTAGTCACCTGGACGGTAGCTGCAGGTGGAATTGCCTTCATGAGCTGTGGTAGCCAAGAGCAGGGGCAAGCCCACCTTGCTTACCGGAGAGCACACAAGTAGTTCTTCTTCTGCGCCTGAAAGTTCTCGCCCGATCTCGTCCTGATACCTACCTCCTGTGCATGGCGCGCAGCACGCGGGGCTTGTGTTACGATCCCTTGCAGCTTAAGTTTGCATAATCGTTCGCCGTTAACGCGCCAGACTCTCAAAGTAATTATGCCTGACATGCTCGTCAATCTTCTGAAGCTGCCACCGCTTCAAGCCGTGACGGACGAGTTGGCGCAAAACTCGGTTAGTCTTCGGCGCGCGCAGCCATTTGAAATCACTCCAGTAATGGAGTTTGTTGAGGTTGAGTTCTCCGTTGCCTGGGCAGATGAGATCTCAGTAGGTTTCGCAAATAAGCCGGTCTCTGTGTACCTTGCAAGCTTCGAGAGCGAACTAATTGGCTTCGCTGCCTATGAGTGCACGCGTAGAAGCTTCTTTGGACCAACAGGGGTCGTAGAGAGCATGCGCGCGCGGGGGGTTGGAAAGGCGTTGCTGCTTGCCGGTCTCTGGGGGCTTCGCGAAATGGGTTACGTTTATGGAATCATCGGCGGAGTTGGGCCGGTAGAGTTCTATGAAAACACTGTGGGCGCAATCATAATTCCTGATAGCACGCCGGGTATTTATTCAGATCCTCTCGAATGATTGCGTTACGTCGTAACGCAAACTGTCAGTTTGCGGATCGTTAGTTATATAACCGTCAGGGACCAATGCGCATCGGTCCGCAATCTAACAGATTGCGTTACGTCGTAACGCAAACTGTCAGTTTGCGGATCGTTAGTTATATAAC
>JBBPIC010000004.1:23486-96871 GCA_038040525.1 Acidobacteriota bacterium
GATTGCGTTACGTCGTAACGCAAACTGTCAGTTTGCGGATCGTTAGTTATATAACCGTCAGGGACCAATGCGCATCGGTCCGCAATCTAACAGATTGCGTTACATTGGCGCGTAAAGTTCAGAGACTCAACCTTCAGGTTGTGCCTTTCGTGGCGCAAGCTAAGCCTAAACTGTAGAATGCTTCAGTCAATGAACAGAGTCGAAAATCTTCCGAGTGCGAACCGAGAAGCACGCAACTCTATACGCGCTCCCGGCCCTAAAGGCCAACCCATTCTCGGCGTCATGCGCGAATTCAATCGCGACTCCCTCAGCTTCATCACCCGCTGTCGAGATTATGGAGATGTTGTTCGCCTGCGCTTTTTTTATGTGACGGCCTTTTTCCTCTATAACCCTGACGACATCGAATATGTTCTCTCCTCAAACGCGAAGAACTTCATCAAGTCGATGTCCCTTCGGTCAAACTTCTTTCATCGTTTGCTCGGCAATGGGTTGTTGACGAGCGAGGGTGATTTCTGGCGCCGGCAGCGAAGGCTGGCCCAGCCCGCGTTTCACCGTCAGCGAATCGGCGCTTATGGCGAGGTGATGGTTGACTACACAACCCGTCTGATCTCTTCCTGGCACGATGGTGAAGTTCGAGACATTCACCGAGCGATGATGCGACTCACCCTGGAGATTGTTGTAAAGACGCTTTTCAATTCAGACGTTTCAGGCGATGCCGACAAGGTCGCACGAGTGCTGGAGAAAATTGTTCAGCCGTTTGCGTCTCAGGCTACGCTGAAGTGGATTCTGGATAACCGCCTGCCCACACCGACTCATCGCCGCTTTAATCAAGCCGCCAGAGAAATTGACGAGATTGTCTATCGCATCATAGCGGAACGTCGCTCGCGCGGTTCAGACGAAGGTGATCTGCTATCCATGCTGTTGGCCGCGCATGATGAAGACGGCAGCCAGATGACCGACCGCCAACTGCGCGATGAGGTGATGACAATTTTCCTCGCCGGACATGAAACCACGGCTCTGACACTCTCATGGGCGTGGTATCTCCTCGCTAAGAACCCCGAAGCTGAACGTAAGTTTCATCAGGAACTGGATGGGGTGCTTAATGGCAGGCTGCCTGGCGTTGCCGATCTACCGCTTCTGAGATACACGGAGATGATCGTTAAAGAGTCGATGCGGCTCTATCCGCCCGCTTATGGGCTGGGACGTGAACCCCTCGAGGATTGTGAGATTGGTGGATATCTGGTTCCCCGCAAGTCACAGGTCTTCATGTTTCCCTGGGCTTTGCACCGCGATCCGCGCTTCTTTGAAGAGCCGCAGAGTTTTCGTCCCGACCGTTGGACCGAAGAGTTCAGCAACAGTCTGCCAAAATATGCCTACTTCCCTTTCGGCGGCGGCCCCAGAGCCTGTATTGGAAACTACTTCGCGATGATGGAAATAGTCCTTGTGCTCGCCACCATAGGGCAACGCTTTAGGTTCTTGCCTGTCTCCGATGAGGCCGTCGATCTACTGCCTGCAATGTCGTTGCGGCCCAAAGGCGACATCAACTTGACGATACATTCGCGGTAGTTGTGTGAGTTTAGTGGAAATCGATGACAGCTGATTCGGCCAATAGACAAAGATCACTGACGAGGACAGCGATGTTTCAGCACCGAATTGCTGCATAGGCAAGCGTCCAGCAGTAGGATGGCGGAATTATGACCTCGATCCATTCCCATCAATCAGCGCAACGACGCACTAGGCTGGTCAAAATCTGCGAGGCCCTCCCTGAGGTCGTTGCCGAGATGGCTGGCGAGTCGCATATGTCCTTTCGCATTCGCAAGCGGATATTCGCCTACTACCTATTTGATCATCATGCAGACGGCATGATCGCTTTCACGTGCAAGTCGAGCCTGAGCGAGCAGCGTCGCCTGGTCAAAGATGATCCTATTAGTTTCTTTGTGCCTGCTTACCTCGGCTCAAAAGGCTGGATTGCGATTCGGTTGGACCTCGACGAAGTAGATTGGGATGCCGTTTCGGAACTTGCGCGGCGGGCTTACCAGGATCTTGCACCTCGAAAGCTGGCAGCTCTTGTGGAAGAAGAACCAGATGGTCCATTACTCCAGCGGGTTGGGAGGCCCCACTGTCCTCAACCTTGCCGTTGAACATCGCTCGTTATACCCTAACTACTGTGATCAGGAGCTTCCGTTGCGCCGATACGCAAGCATTATTCGAGACTGGTAAATGCAAGAAGTTTTCTGGCATTGCGAATATCGCGGTTCGCAAGTTGGCGCAACTTGACGCGGCACAAACATTAGAGTTCCTGCGCTCTCCGCCCGGCAATCGTCTGGAAGCTCTTAAGGCGGGACTCAAAGGACATTACAGCATTCGAGTAAACAATCAGTTCCGTGTTTGCTTTCGCTGGACCCGAGAAGGTCCGGAAGATGTAGAGATAGTCGACTATCACTGAGGAGTAATGACAATGTTCAAAAACGGTATGCGACCTGTGCATCCGGGTGAGGTCCTTCGCGAGGACTATCTGATTCCGCTTGGCTTGACTGCCTACGCGCTGGCCAAGGCGCTGAATGTTCCACCACCCCGTATCAATGACGTAGTGCGCGAGAAGCGCGCCGTCACTGCGGACACGGCTATGAGGCTGGCTCGCTATTTTGGCGGCGACGCTCGCTCCTGGCTCAACTTGCAAGCTGCGTATGATCTGCGTGTTGCTGAGATTCAAAACGCGAAGCGGATTAAGCGAGAAGTATCTCCTGCGGCAGCGTGAGCTTCGAGCTTAGAATCCTATGCGCCCACCAATCTGGCAACTTGTGAGAAATGCGATACAGCATTTTGATCGGGAAGTGACTTATTCAGAAATCAAGCAGTTTGTTTGGACCGAGTATCCCGACGTCAATTCGTCCACCCTGACTTGTCAGATCATTATTTGCTCTGTCAACCATCCTTCTCGAATTCATTACCCGGAGAATAAGAAGCCCCGTTTGTGCACCGGGCCATACGATTTTCTTTACAACACGGCCAGAGGGAAAGTTGCACCCTACGATCCTGACTTTCACGGTCTTTGGGAAATCGCCGTGTCTGCTGATGGCGCGCTCGTGGTATGCATGGCTCAAGAGGCGATCACTCGGGTTGAGGCGTCTCCAGCAGCTTTGGACGACCAACAATCCTCATTCGCGCTCGAAAGTCACCTGCGCGATTACCTTGCCAGGAACTTGTCGAGCATTGCCGATTTTGGCGTTCCACTGAAGGTTTTCGTCAGTGAAGATGGAAGAGATGGCGTCGAGTTTCAGACGGACGTCGGGCCAATCGACATTCTCGCTACGAGCCCAAGCGGTGACTTTTACGTGTTTGAGTTAAAACTTGGGCGCGGCGCCGACGTAGCCCTTGGACAAATTCTTCGTTACATGGGTTGGGTAGGTCGACACTTGTCGGTGAACAACAAGGTCTTTGGAGTTGTCCTCGCAGCAGACATTTCTGAGAAGTTGCGCTATGCCGCCACACAGGTTCCCCAAGTGAGACTGATGGAGTATGAGCTCAGTTTCGTCGTCAAACCAGCCGCTCTATCCAGTACACCCTGACATGGCATTGAAAGCAGATCTACTCGAAAGCCCGCGCGATGCTCGCCCAATCGTCGAGCGTAAGAGTTTCCGCACGCCTTTGAAGATCGACTTCAGCATGACAAAGCACAATACCGGCGCCACCGTGACTCTTTACTCTTTCCTGCAACGGAGATGGTGCGCTGCGTAGGTTATTGAGAATCGTCTTTCGTCTTTGCGCAAATCCCGCGCTGACTACCTGCCACAAGAGCTTTTCATCCTTCACCGGCGCACCAATTTCAGGCCTGGGTGTCAGGCGGACAACGCTACTCCATACCTTCGGCGCAGGACGAAATGAACCGGGTCCAACGTCAAAGAGTCGCTCCGTATCGCTGTAAGCTTCGACCATCACTGAAAGAAAGCCTCTCTCCTTGGAACCTGGCGCCGCGGTGATCCGGTCGACTACTTCTTTCTGCAACATCAACACCATTTCTGTCACACAGTGGCGTTGCTCGATCAGTCTTTGAAGAATCGCAGTCGCGATATTGTAGGGAAGATTGGCTACGATTCGCGCCTGCGTTGCCGGCCCCATCACTTCACAAAACTCGGTAACCAGAGCATCGCTTTCCACAAGTGTAAAGTTCTCTCTCGAACCGAATTTGTCTTGAAGGAATGGTATGAGATTTCGATCAAATTCGACGGCTATTAACCGTGCCGACCTCTCGAGAAGCGGTCCTGTGAGAGCTCCTTTACCGGGACCGATTTCGATTACCGTCTCGTCCGGGCGCGGATCCAACGCGTCGATGATGCGTTCGATGATTCTCTTATCGACGAGGAAGTTTTGACCAAACCGCTTGGAAGGACGTAGGGACGGACTGGGAGACAGGGGGACGCGGGGAACGGGAGATTTCATTGTGTCGTGTGAGCGTTTATTCTCCCCCTCCCCCTGTCTCCCTTTCTCCGTGTCCTCCCCTTCCGCCCTCACCCTCTACCTCTGCGCTTCGGATACCCGACCATTTCAATGTCTGGGCCGCGCTGAGTGATTTCAAGATCCCGAAGCTGAAACGCATCGGCCAGGGCTTCCGCTCCGTGTCCACCCACCGCGGTCGGAGCCTCGCGACCTCCGATAATTATAGGCGCCAGGAAGAAAGTGACTTTGTCGACTAGTCCAGCATCCAGTAGTTTGCCCGCCACGCTCGCGCCACCTTCAACCAATACACTCTGAATCTCTCGTTGTGCGAGTTGGTTCAGGATACCTGGCAGGTCGCGGCCGTTTTCAGGATCTTGAACGATCTCGATGCCTGGGGACACGTCGGCATAGATGCCGGTATTCCCAACCGCATTACCCGCAAAGATAATCAACGGCGACTCGCTGGCGGTTCTGGCCAGCTGAGATTCCGGCGATGTGCTTAGTCTTTCATCGAGCACGACGCGAACCAAAGGCTTTCGTCTGGTTTGGCCTGAACGATCCGTCAACAACGGATCGTCGGCGACTGCAGTGCCCGCACCGATGAGTATCGCGTCATACTCGTGCCGAAGTTCATGAACCCGTTTTCTCGCTTCGTCGCCGGTGATCCATCTTGAATCTCCCGTTCGCGTGGCAATCTTTCCATCCAAAGAAGCAGCTAGTTTGAGATGAACGAAAGGCCGGCCCGTCCGCATGAAATGAAGATATTTCTCGTTTGCGCGTACTGCCTCCCCGGACAACAAACCTACCGAGACTTCCACGTTCGCAGATCGCAGATGCGCAAACCCCTTCCCCGACACCTTGGGATTCGGATCTTCAATTGGCGCCAGCACGCGACTGATCCCGGCGGCAATCAGCGCATCAGTGCATGGCGGCGTGCGGCCGTAATGAGCATGAGGTTCGAGGGAAACATAGGCTGTCGCCCCTTTTGCCCTGGTGCCGGCTTGTTCGAGGGCGTAAGTCTCCGCGTGCTTTAGTTGCTCGTAAAGATAAAATCCTTCTCCAAGTATTTCTCCTTCAGCGTTTGCAATTACACAACCAACCAAAGGGCCCGGGCTAACCTGGCCCTCGCCTTGCGCCGCAAGTTCCAACGCGCGCGCCATTAAACGCCGGTCCGTCTCGCCGCGTTTCTCTGTTACCCCTTCGGTTATCGCAATTGTTTGTGGCATTTAAGTGGTCACAAGGTCATTCAAACAAACCGTTCACGTACAGCTCAGGGTCGAAAACCACCAGATCATCGACCTTCTCGCCAATTCCTGCGTATCGAATAGGCAAGCTGAGCTCACTGGCAATGGCCACAGCGATTCCGCCCTTCGCGGTACCATCGAGTTTCGTCAGAACGAGACCGGTAACTCCGGCCACCTTGAGAAACTGCCTGGCTTGCTCCAGACCGTTTTGGCCGGTTACTGCATCCACCACCAGCAACGTTTCGTGGGGCGCGCCCTCAACTTCCCGAGCTGCCACGCGCTTCATTTTCTCCAACTCGGCCATCAGATTTGATTTGTTATGTAGACGTCCCGCCGTGTCTACAATCAAAACATCAGAGCCTCGCGCCTTGGCGGCCTTTAATGAATCGAATAACACGGCGGCGGGATCTGTGCCTTGTTTCTGCTGAATCAATGGAACGCCGGTGCGTTCGGCCCAAATAGCCAACTGATCGGAGGCAGCAGCGCGAAACGTATCGGCGGCGCAAATGAGCACATCGTTGCCCTCAGCTTTAATTCGCGACGCCAGCTTACCAATTGTCGTCGTCTTCCCCACGCCGTTTACGCCAACAACCATCATCACGTAAGGCGTCACGTTTTCAGGGACACTTGTTTCCGAGGCAACGCCTTGTGCTTCCGACTGACGTAGAATCTTCAACAACTCAGTCTTGATTGCCTGTTTCAACGCATCGAGGTCATTGATTTGTTTGCGAGCGACGCCACGCCTAACTGTCTCGAGAATCTGTTGCGTCGTGGGAACGCCAATATCGGCAGCGATCAACGCCTCCTCGAGCTCATCAAGGAGATTTTCATCGATCTGTTTGAGACCTTGAAAGACCGTGTCGAGCCGCTCGGAGAGCGATTCGCGGGTTGCCGAAACTGCCCTGCGAAATCGCGCCGAGAACTCCTGCTCCAGAGCTGCTTCCTGGGCTTGAAGCTCTTCCATCGACAGGTTCAGACCCAGTACGGAAGTAGCAAAAGGCGAGCGCGATGGGACGGGTTTCTGGGGCGGGCCAGTAGGTGCGACCTGTGGCGCGCGCGGCGTTGGTAGCGGATCGTTCGTCAGGCGTTCAGGCTTGACGGTATCCGTTGGAACCGGTGTTGGCCCAGCCCCGGTGGAAACTGGCTCGAGAGCCGTCGCACTTCCCGCAGGTGACTCGGCAAATCGCGGCTTAGTCTCCGGCGCGACAACATTTTCCTTATCGGCAACCTCTGGTTGCGGTGACGGTTCATTCAGTTTGAGGGAGACAAATTGATCGCCGCTTTTTCGTTTCCAAAAGAGTCCCATAAAGATTGGTCCATTAAGAATTCGCTGTTCGGATTGAATTGTTGATTATAAGCACATAGCAGCGGGCAAACAAAAACGGGCGCTGTTGACCATCCGTGGAGGACGGATGGCGGTTGCGCCGTTGTGAGCAGTCTCAGATGGGGAAGCCGTAAACCGCGCAAAGTTCTACACCGGCTCGGCTGCTCACGCCTGCACTTTCGCTGGCTTAGTTTCGTTCTGCGAGAAACTAACGGTCCACGAAATAACACGAAATCACACTAAAAAGACTCTTCGTTCGAGTCATTTAGTGTGATCTCGTGGATCGTCTTATCCCCTGACAACAGGGAAGAAAGTGGACTATGAAATGAGGAGAGGTTCGCGTTCTTTGACAGGCTGAAGTGACTGAGGCGGAGTAATTTTCGTGGACTTATTGCTCTTGAGTTTCACCGACCCAGGACGAATCTGACCTTCTTCACAAGCTTGCACGAATGCTGCAACTACATCGGCATCGTAACGCGATCCGATAAAGCTCTGTATTCGCACTATGGCATCCTCAAACTTCATCGCTTGCTGGTAGGGCCGGTCCGTCGTCATCGCATCAAACGTATCTGCCACGGCTACAACCTTGCCCATCAGGGGAATCTCGTCACCTGTTAGACCTTGTGGGTAACCCTTTCCATTCACCATCTCGTGATGCATGTACATGCCGGGCAGGAAATCCTTCATCGCCCGTATCTGCGACATGATCTTGTAGCCCTTCTGCGGATGCCCCTTCATGATCTCATATTCCTCATCAGTTAACGCCGCTGGCTTTTTCAAAATCTTGTCATCGATCGCGATTTTGCCCACGTCGTGCAAGAGCGCGCTGATTCTGATCTTTTCACATTCGTCGTCAGGAATACCCAAACGCTGCGCGATGGCTACTGAAATTCTCGATACTCGCTCTGAATGACCTCGTGTATACGGGTCTTTTCCATCTATCGCCGCGGCCAAACTCTTCACGGTCCCCAGGAACAGTTCGCGATTCTCATCAGCGGAACTCTGCAAGTCTTTGATGTAATGTTCGAGATGATCCGTCATCAAATTGAATGAATCGCCGAGGCGACCCAATTCGGTCCGGCTGCGAACGTTGATGCGTTGTGAAAAATCGCCTGAAGCAATACGGTGCGCGGCTAAGGCCAATTCCTGGACGGGCTGTGTTAATTTCTTTGCGAAGTAGAAACCGATAACGCACGTTAGAATTCCGGCCACGAAACTGATCAGTAACGTCTGACGGCGCATGTCGGCAACAGAAGCAAGCGCGGCTGACTCATCCTGAATAGCGATTACCCCGAGCCGCGAATTCTTGTCTAATTCGGCAGTGGCATACGAACCGAGCATCTCTACTTTTCGCCCGTCGCGTATGAGAGCAAACGGCGCCAGCGCTGATTGCACTTGCGCACCAGATTCCTGCCAGTCCTGCACGACCTTCAAATCGGTCATGGGCTTTTCCGAAAATGCTACGCTCGCCTCCGGATGGGCCACAGCGCGTCCGTTTTGATCCACCACGAAGACAACCGGTAGGCCCGCATTTAACAGCTCACGCTCGCTCTTCGAGGTTGGTTGATGTACTGCCTTGAACACATCCTGAAACGACACAATCGCAACAACTGCGGCCACCACATCGTTGCCATTCGGACCTCCCATCACTGGAGCAGCGACAGTGAGCGCCATTTCCTGGCCAGAACGAATAATCTGTGGCCGGCCAACAACCGTGCCGCGACCATTCATCTTCGACAACACTTCACTGACGCGCTGATCAACTTCGTCTCGTTGAATCACGTCCGATTGAAAAGCCCTATGTAGTTCCCCGCTAACCGGCCAGATTGCCATCGCAATCAGGTTTGGATCTTCCTGCAGCGTTTTCTGTAAGCGAGAACTGTAACCAGCGTCATTGAGAGTTTGAATTCCACCCGTGATCTCAAAAGCTCTTGCCAGCCCGATCACTACGTCGCGATATCGCTGTCCGTAGAGCTCGATTTGCCTCGCTTTATCCTGAACGAGTTGAGCCTGGTAACGGCCCTCCATCGACCGCAGTTCCTCGGCAGTCCGCCCGGACAGGAGAGTACCGGCAAAAGCGAGGGGCAGGAGGCCGACCAACAGTAAGACCCCCAGAACTATGTAGAGAAGGCGGACGCGCCCTGATTTCTTCACTATGTTTGCGTTTGATTCTTGGAAAATTTGGACTTCCAGATGGAAGGTATTTTGACTGTTGCAGTCGGCCGAATGGCCGGTAGGTCATTATGTCTAGTAAACTTAAGGCTGTCAACGCGTATTGTTAAACCTGGTTTACCGGCGGTTCATTATTAGCCAATCGAGGCTACACGCGAGTTTCCTCAATGAATAAAGGGCTTAACAGAGCTTTTATTAGACTTAATGGGGATGATTCACGTCTAAAGGTGAGCGGGCGAAGGTCGACCAGAGGCGCGCAAGTAATCCGGGCCGGATAGTCAGCTTGTGAGATTGGACAGGATGGGTACCGCTACGAGCGACGAACAGATCGTAGAACGGGCTTTAACCGGCGACGCAGAAGCTTTCGGCGAGATCGTATTGCGCTGGGAGCGACGAATCTTCGCGCTTGCTTTCGGGATGCTAGGTCGCGAGGAAGACGCCCGCGACGCGACCCAGGAAACATTCCTGGCCGCCTTCCGCAACCTGCGCGGCTTTCGTGGTGAGGCAAAAGTTTCCTCCTGGCTACACCGCATCGCCGTTAACCAATGCATCACGAGGCAACGTCGAGCAAAGGTGAGGAATGAGAGCGCCCTAGAAACCGAGGCGGAAAAAAATGCCTCACGTTTTGCAGTACCTGCGCAGTATTCGCCGGGCAGAGTAGTTGAGGGCTGGGAGAGGACGGAAGCTGTTCGACGGGCAGTCAACAGCTTGCCGGTAGATTTGAGACAGGTTGTAGTGATGAAGGAATTCGAGGAACTTACGTTTAAGGAAATTGGCGACGTGCTTGATTTGCCTTTGAGCACGGTAAAGAGCCGGCTATATACGGCGTTGAGACAGTTGGAGATGCGTTTGCATAAGTTCGGCAGTGAAACGTCAAACGCGGGAGTGGGAAAATGAAAGCAGAAAAGAATACTCTGAATTGCGGTCGAGAGAACGATCTAATCGGTTTTCTATATGGTGAGTTAGACGGTAAGGAAACGCTAAGTTTTAGTCGTCACATGCAGGACTGCCCGGGATGTAAATCTCAGTTGGCATCTTTCAACGATATTCGGGAGTCGGTCGTTGAATGGCGCAACGAATCGCTCGGCGCCTTAAGTTCAGTTGCTGGGAACCCGCCCCTGGCGCGAATAGACCAGAGGCGGCCTTCAGCTTTTGCAGCCCTCCGCGAGTTTCTCAATCTTTCGCCGCTTTGGATGAAAGGAACTGTTGCGTTTGCCTCGGTCCTTTTCTGTTTGTTAGCAGTTTTGGCGGTTGCGCGTTTCGCTGAGCCTTCAAAGGGCACCAATGTCGTCAGGAACGGAAGCAGTAATACAGCATCCGAACAGGAGTTTAACGCGCAGGTTGAGCGTCGAGTTCAGGAAGAACTGCAGCGAAGAGAGGCCGCTCAAAAAGAAGCGACGACCGCAGCTAAAGCAGATCCTTCCGTTACAGATTTCCCTAAACGGATCGGCAATAGGAATGGCAATAGGAGCAACCAACTCGCTTCTGCATTCCCGCAACGAAAAGCCGGACGTCCTCTCTCAAAACTCGAGCGACAGGAGTTAGCGGCGGATTTAAGGCTGATTGCCGACGCTGGCGACGGCGAGCTCGTCCTAATAGGAGACCGGGTTAATCAGTAAGCCCTGGCGGTCGTGAGATTCTAAAAAGGATTCTTGAGGTCATATGAGTCATAAAGTAAAAAGCTTACCGGTGGTGGTGGTGATGGTGATGGTCGTCGCAGTAGTGTCGGCTTCCGGCCAGACGCCGCAAACGCAGCCAGCGCCAAGTATGCCTCCACGCTCCGCTTTCGTGGGAGACCCAATTCGTCAGCTAAACCTAACGGCAGAACAGCGTGAGCAGATTCGCCTGATTAGGGAACAGAACCGCGACGAGCGGGTCAGGATTAATCAGCGAGTGCGCGACGCTGACCGCGCGCTCGAAGAAGCGCTGGAGGGCGACCACCCGGACGAGGCCACTGTCGAGCAACGCTTGCGAGAGGCGGCTGCAGCCCAGGCCGCCGCCATGCGAATGAGGATTCTCAGCGAAGTCAAGATACGACGGGTTCTGACCCAGGAGCAGAGAATACTTTTGCGAACCTTGCGCCGGCGGGCTCACGAGGTGAGAGAGGGACGACGTATCGAGGGCTTGGAGGAAAGGCAAAATCGCCGCGACGAAAGATCCCTTCGCCTCAGGGAGCGCCGCAAAAACACGGGTCCGCTATTGCCCGCGCGCGACAGACAACGCAGATCAATCCCCTAACTCACTTCCGCTTAGACTCTGGCAAGCAAAAGCTGATCGGCTCTTACTAAAATCTCGTCAAACATTCCTTGCCGGCCCGCCCAACCCTTCTCCGAATCTCGTCAAACTTGACGCGTCGGGCAACTTTGCGCATGATAAGCCGCTATTTCAAATGTGGCCGCCGCTGAAGAGGCGTCATGAGCCTTTTGCAGCCGGTCGCGTATCGCACTTCTTCAATCGTCGCACGAGAGCCGTCCGGAGTCAGCAGTGTTTTTCAGACTCATTACGGCTGGCTCCCAAAACTAGCTCCAAAATGAACTTCGCTACGCGCGCTATCCTCGAGCTGCAGGAAACCACGTTAATGTTCGCGCGGGCTATCAGTGGTTTCATCAAGGGTCCACGCTATTTTTCCGACATCGTCGCCCAGATGGACGTGATTGGCGTTGGTTCGCTAAGCATCATCCTTCTGACCGGGTTCTTTACGGGTGGCGTGCTGGCTGTCCAAACCTTTCCCACGCTGGCTTTTTGGGGACAGCAGGGCCAAACCGGGCGATTGGTGGCGGTAGCTCTTGTTCGCGAGTTGGGCCCGGTACTGACGGCCTTGATGGTGACAGGACGCGTGGGGTCGGCCATTGCTGCTGAACTGGGATCCATGACTGTCTCTCAGCAGATCGACGCCATGCGCGCTCTGGGTACCGACCCTATTCGAAAACTCGTGGCGCCCCGCATCATCGCTCTTCTGGTGGCCCTTCCGTTGTTAACTGTCCTCGCTGATATCGTCGGAATTGGCGGTGGGGCCTTTGCTGCGACCACTCTCTACGGCCTGTCAGTGAATGAGTTTCTAACTTCCGTTCGCGAGGGAATCACGACGGATGATATTATTGGCGGTGTCATCAAACCGACTTGCTTTGCTCTGATCATCGGTTCTGTTGCGTGTTACAAAGGTCTAAACACGGATGGTGGGACCGTAGGGGTAGGAAGAGCCACAACGCGGGCCGTCGTAACGGCGTCAATAGTCGTCATCATTGCCGATTTCTTCCTGGCTCGAGCGCTCCAATACATACTCGGGACGCAGCTGACCTAGTTCGGATTTTTATATGGCTTTGTCCAATACGGAATCGCAATCGATCCACATCTCGGAAATGAGCGAGAACGCTGCCGAATCGACTTTCCGCGAAGTCAACGATCAGCAGCGCGTGATTCCGGCGATTGAGTTTCGCGACGTGGTGCTGTTCTTCGACGATCGCGTGGTCCTGGACAAGCTTAGCTTCAAGGTAATGAAGGGCGAGACGAAGATTATCCTGGGAGGTTCAGGGGGCGGCAAGTCAACGATTATCAAGCTGGTGCTGGGCCTGCTAAAACCAGACGCCGGCCGGATCTTTGTTGATGGCGAAGACATCACGGACTACGACGAAAAACAAATGATGCCGGTGCGCAAGAACATTGGCATGGTGTTTCAGGAGGGTGCCCTCTTCGATTCTCTGTCGGTTTATGACAACGTTGCATACCGGCTGCATGAACAAGGTATGAGTGAGGATCAGGTGGAACCTGAGGTGCGACGAATGCTTCGCTTCGTTAACCTGGAAGATGCAATCGACAAAATGCCCGCCGAACTCTCTGGTGGAATGCGCCGCCGCGTCGGAATTGCCCGCGCCCTCGTGGGCGACCCAAAAATCGTTTTGTTCGATGAACCAACCGCAGGTCTTGACCCGCCCACGGCGCGCACGATTTGTGAACTCGCCATGAAGCTTCGCGACCTCGAGGACGTGTCGTCGATCTTCGTCACTCATGAGATGAATAACCTTGGATATATCTGTTCCGAGTACGCAGTAGTTAACGATGAAGGACAAGTGGTGTTTGAGCGGGAAGGCGAACGACTTTGCCTAACCAACAGCAAGGTCATGATGATGCGTTCGGGTAAGATCATCTTTAGCGGGACTGATGAAGCCTTGCGGCGGGCTGAAGATCCTTATATTCAGAAGTTTCTTCGCGGACATTGATAGAAAGGATGAAGGCGGAAGGATGAAGGCGGAAGGGTAAAATACGCGGCGCGCGTTGATTTTCATCCTTCATCCTTCATCCCTCATCCTTCCAAAACCATGCCAAAATCGACAAAGACTGTAGGCCTGAATCAGTTGCGGGTCGGTATATTCGTCCTGATCTCGATAGTCATTCTGATCTTCCTGATACTGAATGCGTCAGGCGATCTCAATCCTTTCGCCAAGAAGCTTCACTTGAAGGCGCGGTTCGCTGATGCAAACGGCTTACGTGAGGGTTCGGAGGTGCGCCTCTCAGGCGTGCGTGTGGGCAAGGTTGATAAGATCACTTTGCTTCCTCCCTCTACCGAACCAAGCACGCAGCGTGTCGAGGCATTGATGGTCCTTAACAGCACCATCGATGGACGGCCTGCCACTGAACGAATCCGCGAAGACTCGACTGCACAACAGGGATCACCAAGTTTGCTGGGTAATGAAATGCTGATCAACATCAGTCCCGGCACTGCCCTGGCCCCGCCTGTAAAGGATTACGCCATCCTGCGTTCTTCAAGCTCAAACACGGTTAACGACTTTGCCACGTCCGGAACCGAGGTCGCTCAACGTCTCAGCAAGCTATCAGAACAGCTGAGCGCCATGGTCAAAGACGTTCAGGAAGGCAAAGGCACCGTAGGACGTTTATTCAGCGACGAAGCCCTCTATAACAATCTCAATGCAACCGTCCGCGAGACCGAAGAATTAATGCAGGCGATAAGGTCAGGACGCGGTACAGCTGGAAGGTTGGTTAATGATCCGGCGCTTTATAACAACGCCAACGAAATAGCGATGTCGTTGCGAAAGATTGCCGATGATTTACGGGCCGGACGCGGCACCGCCGGCAAGCTGCTGACAAATGATGAACTATACCTTCGCATTAACCGGACAGCTGATCGGCTTGATCGCTCAGTAGAGCAGATCAATTCCATGATCGCCGATATCAATGCCGGTCATGGTACGCTCGGTAAACTGGTCAAAGACGAAGCAATCTACAACGATGCCCGCGCTGCCATAGCCCGTTTCAATACTACAGCCGAACGAATCGACAATATGGTGGCGGCTGCCCAACGCGGAGAAGGCACGGTAGGAAAACTTCTCACCGACGAAGCGCTCTATTCGAACGTCAACCAGTTCTCGTCTGAGGGCGTGAAACTACTTTACGACTTCCGCCAGAACCCCAAGAAGTATCTGACGATCAAGTTTGAACTGTTCTGATTAGGGTTCAGCGAAACAACGATCCACGAATACTATACGAATCGTCAGTGCCTATCGTGTAGTTTCGTGGATCCCACCTTTTCTCTTTCATCAACTATGTAACGCAAACTGTTGGTTTGCGGACCGCTCGATACAATTCAACCCAGCATCCAACGCAGCGCTCGCAAACTAACAGTTTGCGTTACTCAAAACGGACTTTCATCCGCGGATGGCCCATAGATCGACGGCACTGGGATGTCGTTCAGACGCAGATAAACGCCGAGTTGCGCGCGGTGATGAATCATGTGATTCATGACAAAGCTGCGCAGGACTGCCACTTTCGGAACGGTCATAAGGGTGGTGCCGTTCGACTGCAACGACCAGGGCTTGAAGAGCTCTTCATCGCTGGCGCCCTCAATCGCTGCGCGGGTGGCGGCCGCATTTTTATCAAACGTCTCCAAGACCGCTTCCCGCGAGGTGAGCTCGCGAGTCTTGGCCGGCTCGCCTCCGGGGTTCATATCAAACGAGTCAAAACCAATCGCTAAGCTGCCCCAGCTGGGCAGGTTTGCAAGGTGTGAAGCGAGTGCCCCCATCGAAGATGACTTCGCGTGCGGCGTCCAACTGAATTTGTCGGCAGGCACACGTTCGAGCGTCTTCCGCGTGTTGGCCATTTCATTGTCATATTCCGGTAGTAATGCGTTGCTGAGTCCCATAACTTCCTCCAGGTAGGACAGGCATTCCTGCCTGTCAAAGTCGCGGCAAATTTCCTGTCGCGGATTAACGGGCTTCTTGAGATTCACGGACAGGCAGGAATGCCTGTCCTACAAGTCGGGCTTCTGCCCAGTGCTTCCAAGGTCGAGCACTCTAAACTGTCGGCGTCTTTGGCACAATCCCAAAGGCGCGCACCGGAAAAGTGCCAAAGCCCTTCACTTTCACAGGCACTGCGAAGAATTTGAAATCCTGATCCGGGAGCTCGCCGAGCCTGCAAAGATGTTCGACAACAGGAATGCCGCGCTCAAGCAGGATTGAATGCGCAGGACGATCAAGAGCGGCGGTGTCGTCGATGTTATAGGAGTCTATGCCGATCAACGACGCGCCTGCTTCTGCCAGGTATTGCGCTGCATCGCGGGCCAGGAAAGGATGGGTGCCGTCGGAATACGCATCCGTCCTCCAACGACTGTCCCAGCCGGTGTGAAACAAAATGGCCTTGTTTGCGACCTCAAGGTGTTTGATGTCTTCAGCAGAAATTCCGCGCTCCGAGTTGCCAACCCTGCGGACCACGATGCCGTCAAGATTGGCCAGCGAAGTTAGTTTGAGACCGGCCAGGTCCTTTCCATTTTCGTAACGATGAAACGGACTGTCGAGGTATGTGCCGGTGTTGGCGACCATTTCGATTCGGCCGATCTGAAATTGAGTACCCGGTGCATAGTGCGTCTGGGAGTCCTCGCGCGACATATAGTCCGTGATCACAGGGGCCGGAAGACCTTTGTAAGTGATCATGCCGTCTTCTATCGTGTGGCTTACATCGACCAACTTGAAGTCAGACGCAATTTCCAATCGCATCTCTCCTTTTCAACGAGGCTTTGCAAAAGCCCTCGAGGATCCGGACGATCCACGAACCCACACGAACTAACACGAAAATACGTTAGTGTTTTTTCGTGCGTTTTCGTGGATCGTACGTTCTTCCTCGCGTACGCCCTAAGCTACAAACCCTTCTTTTGCACGAGGACCTGAAAACTTGTCGCCATACCATTCGGCAAAATCATCTCCCGCGCTGCCGTGCTCAAACGCAGTCGCTCCGCGTCGTCTACGGCCCTTTCAGATTCCAACTGCAACTGCGTTAATAAGCCTGCCGATAGCAGGAACTTATCCTGTCGTTCGAATTCGAGGGTCTCGAAGCCAAGTTTTGCAGCGACGTCTTTGACGTAAGTCCAATTCACAGTGCTGGTGAGATCCTGTCCGCCTGGATCTGCCAGGACATCGTTAGTGATGCTATGCCGCTTGAAGCTTCGCAGCGTTCCGTCCATTCGCGCTGTAGGAGAATAAAGATCCTGAGCATCGGATCCGTAATCGACGGTTATGAGATAGCCCTCAGTAATCGTCGTTGACACCGCTGTCAACCAGTCTTCTATCTCCACATTGACCTCAGCCACCTGACCGTCGACCAACTCGATTCTACTTTTGTCGAAATGGTTAAGAATTCGCTCTGATGAAGGCGTGCTCAGCGTCCATGCAAAAGCCCCGTCAGGGCGAACATCTACAAAAAACTCGCGAAGAATAGCGCCTTGCATAGTCAACCTGTGAACGGGAAATGCGTCCAGTAGTTCGTTTGAGAAAACGATACCGGGATTCACTTTGATTTCCTGGAGCTTTCCAAACACTACTCGATCGGCAAACTGCTCTAGCCGCTTAAGCGACGAAGACCGCGCATCGGAACCAATTTCATCAATGACGTAACGAGTTGCGGAAAAGACTAGCGGAGAGAATTCCTTAAGTGTTTTCAGAACTCCGTAAGCAAACCTTCCGTCTCCTGCACCCGCCTCTACAATCGTCCATTCGGAAGGTCCTCCGAGCTTGTCGTAGAGGCCAGCAAAATACCTGGCGAAAGTTGCTGCAAACAACGAACTACGCTCGGGACTGGTCCGATAATCTCCTTCCCTGCCCCACGGGGTTGAGCTGGCTCGGCAATAGTAGCCTTCGCGCTCGTCGTAAAGTGCAGCCTTCATCCATTCGCAAAAGGTCATTGGACCTTCGCGTAGAATGCGCTCGCGCAAGCGGTCCGCCAGAGTCGAAGTTGATGAAATAGTCTCGATCATGCGTCGATAAAGGCCCCTCCCTGGAGTGCGCCGCCTTGTCGGCGCTTTGGCCGGTTGCGACTTGTCGCAACTACGTTTCGCTAGAAGCTTGTGCTAGCGGTGAAGACTCATAGCCCCGGAAGTGGCGCCAAGCCGCCACCGGCCAAAGCGCCGACAAGGCGGCGCACTCCAAAGAGTTGGCTCTATGCTCAGTAATACCGCGGACAACTATCGAGTGTTGGGATCGTCTTTGTCCAACAGTCGGGTTGTATTCTCAGTAATGCTGGGTGGCTGATAGATCTCGGCAGTGTTCGGACGCGGCCTCCAACCCGTGGCGGCACCGGCTGATGCGGGCGGCAAAGCAGCATGATGCGCAGATCGGTCCAGTTGAGGAGACGCACCATATCCTGATATTTGGTCTGTCTCAGCTTGGGGAACTGCATCCTCCATGATCAAGGCGTAGAGAATTCGCAGCAATCCGCCTACAAAACAGAGTATGGCAGCAAGCGGGATCACAACTTCAGGATTTAGCAACATGTTGACGCTTATGATAGCGACTAACGGAACAACCAGAAGAGTGCTCAGCATCAGCATCGCCCCCTGCCGAACTCCCTTGCTGCGAGGCGAAAGCGGCTGTTTGCCTGGCTGAACATACCGAGTGGGAACTTGCCCGCCCGAAGACACAACCAAAGACACCCCTTCAAGAGGGAAACCGCACCTGGAACAGAAGCGAATCGTATCTGCAACCTGCAACTGTCCGCACTGTGGACAATACATTTAAGAAACCTCGCGCCGTCTGCTGAAAAACTTGACTGGAATAATAAACCCTGGAAGGCCCATACGAGAAAGGCTCGACGCGCGAATGACGGTGCGGTTTCAAGCCAGCAGTTCAGAGTTCAGCCTTCAGGCTGCCGCTTGGCCACCGCAAGCTAAAGCTTGAACTCTAAACTTCGGGCTTGTAGTTCTGAGTTCAGCCTTTAGCTGCATCGACTCTAAAGCGCGGCCTGACCCTGAAATTCCGCGGCACGGACCAGCGTCTCCAGGAGGAGGTCAATTAACGGACGTGTTTCGCCAGTTGGAGTCGCCACGTGTTTTAGTAAACACGCATCATCGGAAAAACTCTCGAACGCTCGCCTGCGAAGAACGTCAACCTCACCCAGATGTTCAATGACCAGTGCGGGAGTTGATAGATGCTCGGGCAGCGTCCACTCAAACGGGTCGTCCCAAAGATTGGACGTCAAACCACCAAACGTGCGCTCAATCGCCGCTGCAGACCTCAGCACACTCTCGCCAGTGGAAGGTAAGTGCCTTGTAGCTTCGCGAGCGTAAAGAAGATCTTGAGACGTGTTCTCAATAATCCGGCAGGAACGCAAATACAAACGCGCAAACTCTCGGTCAAGACTTTCCACGATGAATCGTGGGCCGAAGGTTTGCGCGTTTTGTTTTTCGCCCATACGGGGACGGACTCTAATCTCTATCTTTCCTTTGATCGCCTGTCCGACTCTTCCAACACCGTGCCCAAATTCCGGCCGCCCCAGTTGAATCCAGTGTAAACACGACCTTTGACTCCTACGCGTGCACCACGCGACGGAACACCACGACGAGTCGCGACCCAGAGCCTTCCGGTACCGTCGTCAATTTCATAAGCACCGGTGCCGAGAACACCGTAGCTGTCGCGCACCGTGCCAACGATAGCTACCTCTTTGTTTCTATAGCGCGCTGGATCAGCGTTGATTTTGGAAATTGTTGTTTGGCTCGGACATGCTGTTAGCAGAACCACCGCCGCAAGTATGAGCGAACCAGATCCGAGTTTCTTTACTAAATGCATACGCGTCTCCTTATTCGATTCGGTTTACCTGGGAGAGCGCCGCATCAAGGAACTTTGCTGAACTGGGAAACCTGCCACTTAACAGATGCCAAGAATGCACAAACGGTTTCCGCATTAACTCAATAAGATTCCCATTGGTTCCAAACCGCGATTGGTTCGAGGCAGCGTAGAAGCGATGCTATACTCAGTGGGCCTCAAAATCCAGTTGACTGATGAGATATTGACCGTTGTGAAAACTAGAATTACTGTTGCTTCGTGAAGGTACGAGACATCGTTAAGGTGATTGAGCAAGATGGATGGTATTGGGTAAGAACTAAAGCAGTCATCACCAATACAGGCATCAGACGAAGCCGGGTTTGGTAACGGTTCCGGGCAGACCTGGTGATGATGTTGCCGCAGGCACCTTGAATAACATCTTGAAGCAGGCAGGTCTAAAGCCATGAAGAAATATCTGATCATCGTCGAAGAAACAGAAACAGGCTATTCCGCATTCTCACCTGATGTGCCGGGCTGCGGCTCAACTGGGAAAACGAAAGAAGAAGTGGAGCGCAACATCCAGGAAGCGATTCAGTTTCACCTTGAGGGTTTGCGGGAAGAAGGTTACGAAATCCCGGAGCCGAGCAGTTACTCCTCGTACATTGATGTTGCTGCCTAACGGCGCGCCCTGGCATGGTCTGTGATTTTTCGCTGCAGGCTCACCTGTCTTCCAGTGCATTAAGTATGCCTCGGTTCTCTCCGCAGAATGTTCGCTTCGGAGGGAGTCAACCCGAATCCGGGCAATTTTGGTTATTGAGGGAAACCTGAATGGACTCTCTCGCGACGCGGCAACAAGACTTTCTATCAGGGTCATCGAGACCGTCTCTGTGCCGGACAACGCTCCAGCCCACGCGCGCCGAAGGGCTTATGGCGCGCGCGGTTGAAGCGCAGCAGCGTTAGCCTTAGTTACCAAACCAGCCGATTGGTTTGCCTGACAAATCAACCCAGACACTCTTCACGTTTGTATACATCTCGAGTGCATGTTTACCCATCTCCCTGCCATAGCCTGATTGCTTGTAGCCACCAAAGGGTGAAGCGGCATTAAACATGTTGTAGGTGTTGATCCAGATCACGCCGGCCTTTATTTCTTTGGCAAACCTATGGGCGCGGGTGATGTTTTGGGTCCAGATCCCCGCAGACAAGCCGTAAATCGTCTGATTGGCTTGTTTGATTAGGTCGTCTTCATCCCTGAATGTGATCACGGAAACGACGGGTCCGAAGATCTCTTCCTGGGCCACGCGCATCTGGTTTGTGACGTCAGAAAAGATTGTCGGTTGGTAGAAATAACCTTTCTGAAAAGCCCCTTCAAGCGTCGGACATTCGCCGCCGGCGACGACCGTGGCGCCTTCAGCTCTGGCAATGTCGGCATAGCCCTTAACCCGGTTGAGCTGCTCCTCAGATACCTGCGGACCCATATGCGTATCTTTGCTCATGGGATCGCCCACCACGATGTTTGCCGATTTCTCTTTCAGCTTGCTGACGAACTCGTCTTTCACCTTCTCTTCGACGAACAAGCGCGAGCCAGCGCAACAAACCTGGCCCTGATTAAAAAAGATTCCCATCATTGCGCCGCTCACTGCCTGGTCGATGTCGGCATCGGCAAACACAATGTTTGGCGCCTTGCCGCCCAGTTCGAGCGACACCTTATGCAAATTCTCCGCAGCAGCTTTGGCAATTAACTTTCCGACTTCAGTTGAGCCGGTAAAGGCAATCTTGTCGATTCCGGGGTGTGCCGCAAGTGCCGCTCCCGCTGTCTCGCCGTAACCGGGAACGATATTGACCACGCCTTCCGGGAAACCCGCTTCCTGAATAAGCTTGCCCAGTTCCATCGCGGTGACAGGAGTTTGTTCGGCCGGCTTGAGCACCACCGTATTTCCTGCCGCAAGCGCTGGAGCAAGTTTCCAGGCGGCCATCAAGAGGGGGAAGTTCCAGGGAATGATTTGTCCACAAACTCCCACCGGCTCTCGCAAAGTGTAGTTGAACATCTGGCCTGGAACCGGGATGGTTTCACCTTCGATTTTTGTGGCCCAGCCGGCAAAGTACTCGAAGTTTTCAGCGACCTGAGGCAGATCGACGTAGGTAGATTCTTTGATTGGCTTGCCATTGTCGGCAGTTTCAAGAGCAGCCAGTTCAGTGCTGCGCTCTTCAATCAACTGCGAAAGTTTGTAGAGTAGCCGGCCCCGATCTCGCGCGCTCATCTTGGACCACTTTCCCTCGAAAGCCCGGCGCGCCGCTTGCACTGCCTTGTCGATGTCTGCCTTATCTCCTTCCGCCACTTCGGCAAGCGTCTCGCCGGTGGAGGGATTAGGTGTGGTAAACGTTTTCCCGGACTCGGAGTCGACCCATTGTCCGTCGATTAAAAGCTGATAGTTTCGCGGGGGAGTTGCTTCGACTGGTTGTGCGGATGACATTTCATTTATCTCCTGTCTTGCTGTCGATTGAATTGTGCTCTTGTTGATCAAGATACGGAGTTATTTTCCCCACTGCCTCTTGCGAGGTCATGACAGGAAAAACCTCAAAGTCGACGATGTCGCTCCAATTCGACATCCATTTGTCGAGTAAGTTTCGATCATCGGTTTCCATAATCTGAAAACAGCGATGGAATCTCTCATCAACCCAGCTTGAAACATAAATCAGTCCTTCGGGAGCGAGTCGGCCTTGTTCTCTGACTCGGCGATAAACTGGCAAAGCGTCCTGGTTCTTAAAGTGTTCTAGGACCATATAAAGCATATCGTCATAAGTCAGGAACTCGCTCGACAACTGTCGGTTGTCGGGATTGATGCTTCACTTACCACCGCTCGAATGGTGCAGTTACCCGACACATTAGAAATCTGTTGTGCCTGCTAACAGCTGTCGCAATACGTAAGGGAGGATGCCGCCGTGCTGGTAGTAGTCGATTTCGATTGGTGTGTCAATGCGAAGGATAACGGGGACCTCATCCGTCTCTCCCGATGCCCGGTGGATGACCAGTTGAATCTCCTTTAATGGCTTAACACCATCCTCTAGCCCAATCACATTGCAAACTTCTGTGCCGTCAAGGCCCAATGACGCTGCGTTGGTGCCTTCTTTGAACTGGCACGGTAAAACACCCATACCAACCAGGTTGCTGCGATGAATTCGTTCGAAGCTCTGCGCTATCACTGCCTTCACGCCTAAAAGACGTGTACCTTTTGCCGCCCAATCACGCGAACTGCCCGTGCCATACTCCTGTCCCGCCATCACAACGAGCGGCACTCCTTCTTCCTGATACTTCATCGCCGCATCGTAAATACTCATTCGCTCGGCCTCAGGATAGTGGATCGTTACGCCGCCTTCGACGCCGGGCACCATCAAGTTTTTGATCCGGACGTTGGCAAACGTTCCTCGGACCATGACCTCATGATTGCCGCGCCGCGCGCCATAACTGTTGAAGTCCTCAATCCTCACACCTTTGGATTGCAGGTATTGCCCTGCCGGAGAGTTAGGTTTGATCGCACCCGCAGGGCTGATGTGATCCGTAGTAACCGAATCGCCGAAGATAGCGAGCGGTCGCGCGCCAAGAACATCGTGCCACTCATCGACGGCGTTGCTGAAATTTTCGAAATAAGGGGGCTCTCGAATGTATGTGGATTCGAGGTCCCAATCGTAAACACTCCCCGTGGAGGTTGGAATCTCGTTCCACAGAGGATTTTGCGACTCGAAATTGCTATACAGTTTCCGATAAGTCTCGGGGTCAAACGCAGCCCGCATCAGGTCGCCGATTTCCTGAAGGTCTGGCCAGATCTCGCTGAGAAAAACGTCCTTTCCGTCATGGTCTTTGCCGAGCGCTTCCGATGTCAGATCAATATCAATGCGCCCTGCAATTGCGAACGCAACGACCAGCGGCGGACTCATCAGAAAATTAGCCTTAATGCTCTGGTGAACACGCGCCTCAAAATTTCGATTGCCAGACAGGACACTTGCAGCAATCAGGTCGTGGTCACCGACCACTTGTTCAATGTTAGGGTCGAGCGGGCCCGAGTTGCCGATACAAGTGGTGCATCCGTAACCCACAAGGTTGAAGCCTAGTTGATCCAGATATTCCTGCAAGCCGGTTTTCTGTAGATATTCGGTAACAACCCGCGAGCCCGGCGCCAGCGAATTCTTTACCGCGGGATCAACCATCAGCCCGCGCTCTAGCGCTTTCTTTGCCAGCAGGCCGGCGGCAATCATTACGCTGGGATTGGAAGTGTTAGTGCACGAGGTGATGGCGGCAATCAAAACGTCGCCATGCCCGAGGTCGACTTCACCATGCGGAAACTCCTGCGGATCCACTTCCTCGAGACGATCCGGAGTAGGCCGATTGTTGACCATTTCCGTTTCTGACCAGACACTCGTGTTTTTAGGACTAACAACACCATCACCAACAGCCACAGGCACGGTTTCGGGGCGTTGCTCGCCTCCGCCAGTCAGCGGTGCCTTCGCAAAATCAAGTGTGCCGATGCGGGTGAAGTATCGTGCCCTGGTCTCATCGCCGGTTTTCCCGTAGCCCCCTTCTGAGATCGGTCTTTGCAGGAGCTCGCAGAACTGCGCCTTTAAGTTCGACAGCTCTATACGATCCTGTGGACGCTTAGGGCCGGCCACGCTGGGGACAATGCTATCCAGGTCCAAATCCAGGAGGACGCTGTATTCGCACTCGCCGCTCTTCGGAATACCAAACATTCCTTGCGCCTGATAGTAATTGCGCACCGCCTCAACATGTTCGTCCAGTCGCCCAGTGGCCTTCAGGTATAAGCAGGTTTCCTCATCGACCGGGAAAAAGCCCATAGTCGCGCCATACTCGGGCGCCATATTCGCGATCGTGGCGCGGTCGGTGACTGAAAGACTGCTAGCTCCCTCACCATGAAACTCCACAAACTTTCCAACCACCTTCGCTTTGCGCAGCATCTCCGTAACACGCAGCACAAGGTCCGTGGCTGTGACACCGGCTCGCAACTCGCCGGACAAATGCACGCCAACAACGTCCGGAGTCAGAATGTAAACCGGCTGGCCCAACATCGCCGCTTCGGCCTCGATACCGCCCACTCCCCAGCCCACAATTCCCAAACCATTAATCATGGTGGTATGTGAATCAGTACCCACGAGAGTATCTGGATAATAGAGTTCGTGGCGCTCCCAAACACTTTTTCCCAGGTACTCAAGATTCACCTGATGACAAATGCCTATCCCGGGCGGGATAACCGCGAAACCGTCGAAGGCCTGCGTTCCCCATTTTAGAAACTGATAGCGAGAAGTGTTGCGCTTGAACTCCATTGCCATGTTTTTCTCGAAAGCATCTTTGGTGCTGGCGAAATCGACCTGAACTGAGTGGTCTATCACAAGGTCAACGGGAACGAGCGGCTCGATCACTCCAGTGTTCTTATGCAAACGGGCCACCGCGGAGCGCATCGCAGCCAGGTCGACTAGCAAAGGTACGCCCGTGAAATCCTGTAAGAGGACGCGGGCGACGATGAAGGGCACCTCTTCTATTCGCTCTTCCCTGGGCTGCCAGTTGGCCAACCCTCTAACGTCATCTTCAGTGATCTTCTTGCCGTCGTAGTTGCGCAACACGGATTCAAGAACAATTCGAATACTTACAGGCAGCTTCGAAATTGGCCCGATGCCTTCTCTTTCGAGTTGAGGCAATGAATAAAATTGTGCAGATTTTCCAGGAACTGGATTGAAAGTTTGGAGGGAATTAAATAAACCTTTTGGCATAGAAATCAACGATGCCTGTTCGTGTCGCGTTGCCGGAAATCACGCGAAGAAAGTTAAGTTTTTTGTGTACAACTAAGTGTAAGGTCCATGATACTTGGTCGTCAAGGAAGGCTTCAATTTAGATTGTCCAATTAGAAGATAAGCAGACGATCCACGAAATCACACTAAGCAACACTAACCTTCCTTCGTGAAATTTCGTGTAACTTCGTGGACGTTTTAGCCGGGTGAAAGCACTGGCCACCAAACCAGGACACCACCAATTTTCGAGCGCGCAATTCTGTTATTACAGAACCGAGCGCGGTAGCGCCGGATCCTGGGGCAACCTTCGATGACAATCTCTTCCCCATGGAGATTCAACTGAAAAGTATCGTTCTTTGCAACGCCTGGCAGAGACTTCGTTCAACGCCATGATGCCGAAGGTTACCTCCAGCATCCGGCGCTACCGCGCTCGGTTCTGTAACCTAACCACCGGCAAAAGCTTCCAACTGGCGACCGTTGGTTACAAACTCTATTGCTGAGTTTTCATTTGTTTTGTATAGTCACCCATATCCCCCGCGACAATTGTCCACGTTTCAGATAAGCCCCCTGCTCGCGATCAATGCGAGTGGAGTTTGGGTTCGAAGATTGGTTGAAAAGAGGTCTTATGCCAAAAAAGCCGGCCGAAGATTTTGAATACCTGAGTAACGATCCAAACTACATTCCCAATCCCGACATCGAAGAATTCATGGAAGAAGAAATAGCGCGTGCACCTAAGGACCCGGAGCAACTGGCGCACCGTATTCGCAACAATACTGCGGCCTCGCCAAAGGATGCCGGTGGAGATCTGGACGCCTCGTGGGAAGATGTCAATGACAGCGGATCAGAATCAGTCGGTGGCGACAATCCCACTCCCGATCAATCATTAGTCGAAGAGAATGCAAACGCGGTAGGCGTGAGTTTCGAAGACAACGAGGAGCTTGAGTTTGTCGACAAGATTGAGCGCCGCGATCGAGATCGATATGAGTTGGATGAGAGTTCAAAGGCGAGCGAGGACATGATATAGCGGCGTTGGCTGTCCTTTTACTGAAGACGAGTTACGATCCACTAAAAAACACTAATCGACACGAAACTTTCTTTCGTAACTTTTGGTGTAACTTCGTAGATCGTTCTTGTTCACCCGCGCGAGATAGACCTTGAAGTCTCCCCCAATCGTGCCCATTAACCCGGAGGGTTAGAAGAAAGTAGCCGGTGGTCGAAGCGAAGCGCAGACCACCGGGACACGGCGAGCGTTGTCCGCACCCTGGAAGGGTGCTGAGTTCTTTTCCCTTGCCTTCCGGTGGTCTTCGCTACGCTGCGACCACCGGCTACTATCTGACAGCCTTCCAGGCTGAAATCCGCTTGCTGCCTTTTTACACACTGTGGGTAGAAAAACATCTACAACTACTTGCGGCTGTCCAGGATAATCGTAACCGGGCCATCATTGACTAATTCGACCTGCATCGTTGCGCCAAATCTTCCACTGCCAACTTGAGATAAAACTCCACGCACTTGTGCAATGAAGAATTCATAAAGCGGCTCAGCTACTTCCGGCGCCGCTGCATCAATCCAGGAAGGACGAAGTCCGCGTCTTACATCGCCGTAAAGCGTAAACTGCGAAATTACCAGTACACCACCCGCGATGTCCTTCACTGAGAGATTCATTTTTCCCTCGTTGTCATCGAAGATCCGCAGCGCAGTTACTTTTGCGGCCAGGTACTTCGCGTCGGCTTCTGAATCATCGCGCGCCACACCCAACAAAACGACGAGACCTTTATTGATCTCGCCGGCAGTTTCGTTCTCGATTGTTACTTTTGCGCGTGTAACCCGCTGCACCACAGCTCGCATCTGATCTTGAAATTATCGTGGCACAAAATTATAAGTAATGACCCCAGTAACCCTCACAGGAAAACCGGATAAATAAGTTGGCGTAAAATGCGTCTTCAAAGCAGCCTCCTCGCGCAGTTGAAGAGAAACCAAAAAAACATCGCAAGCAAAAGGAAACTCTCATGACTGTGTTTGGGTGAACGACTAACTACTTCTTTGGAGGTTTGCTTGGTCTGATCTCGACGCGGCTGACCAAACTGCGTTCGTCGTGGTGAAGTAGATCCATAACCACTCTGGCAATATCGGAGGGTTGGAGTTGCCAGGATTTTTCTTCGCCAGGCTCATCACCACCAAACTCGGTGTTAACCGAGCCCGGCATGATGTAACTGACCTTGATCCCATCGTGTCTCACTTCCTGCATTAATGCCTCGCTGAATCCGTTAAGACCAAATTTCGAAGCGTTATACGCGGCCATGCGCGGATGCGCATTTGTGCCGGCCAGTGACGAAAGGTTCATGATGTAACCGCCGCCTCGTTGCTTCATGAGCGGGATAGCTTCATGGCAGCAGTAGAAGACTCCGAAGAGATTTGTCTCGAGAACTGAACGGAAATCCTCGGGAGACATTACTTCAACTGTTTGGAACAAGCCGATGCCGGCGTTGTTAACCAGAATGTCGACACCGCCAAGCTGAGAGACTGCGAGCTCAAACATCGCCTTGATCTGCGAATAGTTACAGACATCCGCCACGATGCCCATAGCCTGTCCTTTACCCAAGGCTCTCAACGCCACGACCGCTTCGTCAATCTCGCTCCGACTTCGCGCACTAATGCAAACGCTAACTCCTTCACTGACGAGCGCTTCCGCAATACCGCGGCCGATGCCCTTCGTTCCGCCGGTTACGATCGCTACTTTGTCTCGAAGATCCATCATGCTTCTTCTAATCAGAGCACCAAGCTAACTTGGACTAGCTCCGTAGGGAGCCAAATGTTTATAGATACGCAACTAATCCAGGGTTGCCGCTCTGTAGGAGCGCAATGTCCCGAGCGACGAGCAAGCTGAATGGAACATTTCGCTCCTATGGAGCTGAACAAGGTTTTGTAGCCCTGCGGTCTATAAACATTGAGTCCCTCCGGGACTAGCGCGTAGGGCCCGAAACTTTGTCCAAAACACCCACCTTTCCCACCATTAACAATTCAGAGTCGTACGATAGACCAGTCGTCATCAGCTAATAAGTCTTGCCCTCAACCTTTCGTTGACCACCTTTGGATTCGCTTTTCCTTTCGAGGCCTTCAGCACCTGCCCGACGAAGAAGCCAAACAACGCTTCCTTGCCGGCGCGATAACTGTCCAACTGCTGTGGGTTTGCAGCAATTATCTGGTCAATCAACTCATCAATCTCATTAACGTCACTGAGCTGAACCAAACCCTGCTCCGACACGATAACCGCCGCGCTTTTTCCTGTTTGGAACATCTGAACCAGAACGTCTTTCCCCTGCTTGCCGCTAATTTTTTCATTGTCAATCAGGCGCACCAGCTCGCCCAGGTTAGCTGCCGAGACCGGAGACGCACCGGCAGGAATCCCCGCATTCTCGAGTTCGCGAAGAAGCTCTGAGCGTATCCAATTTGCCGCCGCCTTCGGATTCCCTGAAGCCGCTGCCGCCTCTTCGTAATAGTCTGCCAGGGACCTTTCGGAAGTAAGTTGGGACGCGTCGCTAAACGGTAGACCGTACTGTTCCGTGAGCCGACGTCGCCGAGCCTCAGGCAACTCCGGCATCGTTTCACGTATTCGCTCAACAAATTCATCCGAAACAACCAGCGGTGGCAAATCGGGCTCCGGGAAATAACGATAGTCGTGCGCCTCCTCTTTTGAACGCATGACACGCGTTTCCGCAGCACGCTCGTCCCAAAGCCTCGTCTCTTGCTGGAGCCGCCCGCCCGACTCGAGCACTTGAATCTGCCTGTTAACTTCAAATTCGATCCCACGCTGCATAAAGCGCACGGAGTTGAGATTCTTCAATTCAACCTTAGTTCCAAACTTCTGGTCGCCCTTTCGCCTCACAGACACGTTTGCTTCACAACGCAGATTTCCCTTTTCCATGTCCGCTTCGGAGGCCCCGACCCATTGCAAAGCGCGACGAACGTGATTGACATAGTCATACGCTTCCCACGACGAGCGAAAATCCGGTTCCGTCACAATCTCAGCCAGCGGTGTGCCTGCACGATTCAAATCAATGTAGGAATAGCGATCGATATCAGGTAGTCCTTCATGCACGTTCTTACCTGCATCCTCCTCGAGATGAAGCCGAGTGATTGCGATGGTCTTTGGCAGCCACTCAACGGGATGGCCAGCTTCATCGCGTTCGGCGGTCATGATTTCGAGTTGGCCGTTAGCCGAGAACGGCTGATCAAATTGCGAGATTTGGTAGCCCTTAGGCAGGTCGGGATAGAAATAATTCTTGCGCGCAAAAATTGATCGGTTGTTGATTTGCAAGCCCAGCGACAGCGCAGCCCGGGCGCCGAGTTCCAAAACTCGGCGATTGAGAACCGGAAGTGCGCCTGGCAGGCCCAAACAAACGGGACAAGTGTTCGCATTAGGCTCGTCGCCAAAACGTGTCGAACATCGGCAGAAGATCTTGGATTCCGTACTCAGTTGAGCATGAATCTCAAGACCGATAATGGTTTCCCAATCGTTGGACATTGGTCAGTTGTCAGTGGTCCGTAGTCAGTGTTAGTTGTCAGTGGTCAGTGGTCCGTAGTTAGTCGTGCTTGGGTTTTAGTTGGTGTCATTTCGTGTTACTTCGTGGATCATCTTTTTGTTTAGCCGAAAAAACGATCCACCAACCCACACTAAACAACACGAACCGCCTCCTGCCTCCTGCCTCCTGCCTCCTGCCTTCCGCACTACCGCCGCAGCCATCCCGGCGGCGCGCCCGCGCGACGTGCTTCTTCTTCCAGTTCTCTCCATTGGGCATTCATTCCCGCACGAGCCGCCGCCAGGTCGTTGAAGCGGGTGATTAATGCGCTGCGTTCATACGAATAATCATAAGCCTGAGAAGAGCCAAAGTCTGGCGCGTTCGGCAGGCCCAATCCACCACCCAGCGGCAGATTTGCTCCTGGCCAGTAGCCAACCCCTGGTCGATTGCGGTTCCGACCGCGACCCACTCGGCCCGGGTTAATCAATCCTCGCCCCCGCGTTGCCCCCGGCGCGGTATAAACACTCGATCGCTGTCCACGATGCCGAGGAAAATGGCCCCGCCCGCCAGCGCTCCCGAATGAAATAAACGGCACGATGCTTGAAACGGTGGTGAACGACCCACTCCAACTTGAATACGGTACCTCATCAAGCTTCGCTCTGATGTATCTAATCTCAGCATCCAAAGCGGACATTTCAGTTCTAAACGCGGCGGCACGTTCTCGCCAGTAGTCTTCGGATTCCCTTTCTGCGCCGAGCCTTTCCCGAAGCTCACTTTGAGCAATAGCAGACGCTGCCTCGGCCTGCTTCCGCGACTCCTCCAACGAAGGCAGCCCAAGTTCCTTCGTCCGTTTTTCGTAAGCCTGTTCACTTGCGACTCGTCGACGCGCTGTTGCCTCCAGATCGCGGTTGGTAATCGTCTTTCGCGCTGACAAGGTTGGTCCTTCACCCATGACGTTTTTCACGTCCAACTGCGCTCTTCGGAGGAGCGCACCAGCCGCCTCACCGTTAGCTTTTTCAGTTGCCTGAACATCGATCGCCGACATCTGCAAAGTTATTTGAATGCCTGCCTTGACTTCGTAAGTCAGCGTCGACGGTGTCACCACAAAACTCGACGGAATCTCAAGGCGGCGCCCATCTCGCAATACGATCGTATACGCGCTGGCGGTGACGACTACCAAAAGCACGAGAATACCAATTGACAGAGTTCGACCGGCAACGCGGCGTAGCTGTAGGATGGTGGACATTTCTATTACTCCTTGGAATCAATCACTTTCTGTCCGGGGAAACGCGTTTAGTATAGCACTCAAGAAAGTAGGAAAGGCATTCCTGCCAGTCAAAGGTTAGGCAAAGGTTCGGTTGGTTAAACAGGTTTCTTCAGGTTCTGAAGACAGGCAGGAATGCCGGTCCTACCCGAGTCACCCTGACAGAAAACCTTTGCCAAGCGCCTGTCCAGTTTGATATACATTCGCTCTGCCCAGTTTTCCTCGCTTATTGAATGCGGGCGTTTTCGTTTCTCGCGCTGCGACCGCTTGGCACTTAACCATTAACAAGGAGAAGAACACCAATCATGGCGAAGACTGTTTGCAAGATTTTAGGAGTTGTTTTCCTGCTGATCGGAATTGCGGGCTTCGTGGCGCCTACCCTGATGGGGTTTCATTTGTCGCCAGCCCACAATCTCGTTCATCTTCTTTCGGGCGCGATCGCTCTATACCTCGGCTTTTCCGGATCGCTGTCTGCGGCCAAAACGTTTTGTTTGGTTTTCGGCGTGGTGTATCTGGGACTGGGCATCCTGGGTATGGTAATGGGTGATCCGGCGATGGACCGAATGTGGCATTTGGGGCCATTGGCTCTGGGAATGACAGATCACGGACTGCACATCATTCTCGGCGCTGTTTTTCTTGCCGGCGGGCTCTTTACAAAGAACCCGTAAACAACGATACTCCTTCTGTCGATTTTAAAAGCTTCAGGTTGCACGGTCTGACTCTGTAGGTGACGCGCAAGCGTCCTTGAGCCGGGAAGCCTTGCAACCTGATTCATTTTCAGAGCACGCCTGTGTGCACCGGCGTGATCCTGGGCACACCTGATACCGGATGTGCGTCGACCAAAACTTCTACCGAAAAAACCTCCTTTAGCAGTTGCGGCGTAAGCACCTCATTTGGTGGTCCAAAGGCGATACTTCTTCCGCCCTTCATCAATACAATGTAATTTGAAAACTCTGCAGCCAGGTTGATGTCGTGAGTAACAACGAGTGCGGCATCACCACGACTATCGCAGCGTTTTCTTACCAGAGCCAGGATGATCGCCTGGTGGGCCAGGTCCAGGTTTGCTGTCGGCTCGTCAAGCAGATAAACCTTCGCTTCCGTGGCAAGAGCTCGGGCCAGTACAGCGCGCTGTCGCTCCCCGCCGGAGAGTTCGCTCATCACTCGCGCCTCAAAGCCTTCCAGCTCTGTCTCTTTGAGAGTAGCCAGCGCGATTCGCACATCATCAGAATTCTCCCAACCCCAGGCACGGGAGTTGGACCAGGCATACCTCCCTCCAAGAATGAACTCGATTACGGTTACAGGAAACCGCACGTCCGCTTCCTGTGCAACTACTGCGATGCGACGAGCAATCGCCCGGCGCGCATATGACTTAAGCGACCGGCCATCAAGTAACACCTCGCCGCGCGAGGGTTCCAACCCACCATTCAGGCTGCGCAAGAGCGTCGACTTACCGGCCCCGTTGGGACCAATCACCGCTACCAGTTCGCCGGGCTCGCATTTAAGAGAAATGCCCGCGACCACCTCGCGTGGACCGTACTGTATGTGGATGTTACGGGCTTGGAGCATGTTGCTGGGACCGCGGGCGTCTCGCCCGCCGCAAGCGCGACCAAATCGCAGTCAATAAATTATGTGAAATCGATCCGGCGCGTGTTTTACACACACTTCGACCGCTACGCTACTTTCGCTTGAGCAAGTAAATAAACAACGGCGCTCCTATTAATGCCGTTATTGCGCCCACCGGAAGCTCGCGTGGTGCGATGAGCGTTCGTGCGATCGTGTCTGCCAAAATTACAAAACTCGCGCCCGCCAGGGCAGACGCAGGAATCACGATACGGTTGTCACTGCCGAACGACAGCCGAGCCAGGTGCGGGACCACGAGGCCAACGTAACCAACCGACCCGCTGGATGCGACCGACGCGCCCACGAGCAAACTCGCCGCGACGAACACCGACAAACGTACGCTCCGAACTTCTACGCCCAGATCGAAGGCATCTCTTTCACCAAGCATCATCAAGTTGAGCGAACGTGCCCGCATCGTTAAGAGACCGACACCAATAGCAGCCGAGACGAGGGCCACCGCCAGCAAAGAGGGCGAAGTGCCGGAAAGATCGCCCAACAACCAGAAGGTAAATGAGCGAATTCGGGTAGCGTCCATCAGTGTAGTTATGAAGACGATCCCCGATGATAGAAATGTGGTCACGATTACACCGGCAAGTATTAATCTTTCGGGTGTCGCCCCTGTACTACCACGCGCCAGTCGATAAACGACGAAGGTAGTCGCCAGCGCACCTGCGAATGCCATGACGGGCCGGCTCCATTCATTGGCGGCAAAAAAGACGAGGGCGATCATCGTTCCGACCGCAGCTCCGTTTGAAATACCAAGCAAGTAGGGTTCGGCTAGCGGATTTCGCAATAGTGCCTGATAACCTGCGCCCGCACTCGCCAGGCAAACACCTACTGCTCCGGCAAGGAGGATCCGCGGCAGGCGAATCTCAAAAAGGATTGCCTGCTCTTCTGTGGACAAACCACATTGTGATCTCCCAGTCAAAGCACAAAGAGAACTGAGAATCGGAAGCCGCTGGCTGCCCAGGACTGACGCCGTCAAAAGGACGACGAAGAGCATCAGCAAGAGGAATCCAGACACGAGAAGCGTGCGCCGGAGTGTCGCGCGCCCGGCTGTAATTGATTGGATATCGTTAGTCATCAGGCTACTTGAACATTTCCGGATGCAGCGCCCGGGCCATCTCCTCCAAACCATCCAGCAAACGTGGGCCGGGCCGTGAGAGATGGTCTTCGTTGATTTTGATAACTCGATTGTTATGGACCGCTGGAGAGTTCTTCAGTGCTGACGCGACCTTAGCGTTTGCCGTTCCCATCGAGCCACCTGTCGGCAGAATAATCGCTTCAGGCTGGGCCGCCAGCGCGGCTTCGTCACTGTAACGCGGAAATGCACTGGGAACGTCGGCAGTCACTGAAACACCGCCCGCACGACGCACCAAATCCGTGAGGTATGCATCGCGACCAATCGTGTACAGCGGTTCATCGGAAACCTGGTAAAACACTTTGATTGGCCTGGATTGCTTCGTAGCCGCTTCAATCTTTTCAGCCCGGCTCCGTAAGTCAGCGACAACCGGCTCAGAGCGTTCTTCTGAGCGAAGTAACTCGCCCAATTTCTTCATTGAACTAAATACTTCGTCCAGGCTTCGCGGATTGGTCACGTAAACGGCAATCTTCTGATTGTCGAGTTGTCTGGTGAAGGCTTCGAGCTGCGATGCGGTTGAAACCAGAACTACTTGCGGCTTCAGGGCGATGATGCGCTCGATGCTTGGGTGGAGCGTATCACCAACTCTTGTGACGCTCTTAGCTGCCGCTGGGTAATCGCAGAAGGTTGTGTTCCCAACCAACTGATCGCCGGCGCCGATTGCGAAGACAATCTCGGTGAGATTTGGGGCTAGCGTAACAATCCGGTCAATTTTTTCAGGGACTGTGACTTTCCTGCCCTCATCGTCGACAAATACCCTGGCGCCTGATACCGACTCTGACGAGATTGTTTGGTCACGAGTGGCGCAGGCGAAAGCCGCAAGAAGTGTCCAGGCGAGAAATAGACACACGGCCGTCTGTCTTAGGTTGTAATTTGACGGATGGTATCTAAACAAAAAACCCCACCGATCCCCGATCCTTTGCGAAAAGGACAGGCGGTCGGCGGGACTTCAAATATGATTTCGGACCCCGTGCGGCCTGAACGCCTTTCCGCGAGCGTTCGAAAGCTGCAAAGCCTCAAAGGCAGGTCTCCTGGCTTAGAGCCTCGACAGTATCGGCAGTCTCTTCGGTCTGGTTGTCGACCGTTAGACCGCGATCCTGGATTCTCATCACAGCGGCGCGACCGCGCGGGATTCTCACCCGCTTCCCTATTCTCCTCGCAACGCGAGGCACCCTGATGCTTTATTGTTGAAAGAACGATCTCGGCTTCAATTCACGCGGACGTTATCACGCGACCAGGAGCGTGTCAAACTTAGGGTTGTGGCGCTGTTGGGTCATCACGCGATTGTAATTCATGATGTGCAGAACAACTCTTTCGGAGACTTACCGAAGCTTAATCCACTGCGACCGTTGATCTTAACGAGGAAGCTATGGTCTATCGAGCGTTAATGTCTAATGAGGACAATGTCTAATGAGGACATTGTTGCCCTGCTGGATTAGTGTTATAAGCCTAATGCTCGCTGATTTCTTCTAGGAGTCTCCCCTATTGAGTGAACGGTCTCACGAGCGGCGTTTTTGGCCGCGCTTCCCAGTATGGGCTGCCTGCAGCGTGGTACCGCGCCTAAGTGATCAGGATCGTCGCCAACACGCCGTTTTGGGTTCGGTAAAGGACCTCAGCCGGGAGGCTGTCGCCGTCTTATTTCCCTCTAATGAGACTTACGGTGTGGACGATTCCAGTCTGGGAAAACAGGTGGAAGTAACTTTAGGCCTTCCCGTGGGATACATTAGACTTTCCGCTACTTTATTTCGTTACTCTGTAGACGAGGCCTCCGGGAAGCATCTTGTTGTTTTTAGAATTCAGAAATCGAAAGAACGGCAAAAGTACCTCGCCTATTTAGACACCCTTCAGTCTTCTGAGTAACTAGTCGTTGTAGATGACCCGCTACCTACGTGTCGGCTCAAGGGCATGGTTCACCCTTACTGTTCCTGCTCGATACCGAACAATCCATTTCCGAACCGAAGGCATTTCTCGCACCCGAGGTATACTGCTCAACTCGGAGCCGTTTGAGAACAATTCTGGTCCGTGCTCAGGCTCGTAGTGAATCGCTTCACTGGCCCAATGAGTTTGAATAGCGTACAAACAAATCTGCCAAACCACACCGGTAGTTCATTCTCCAGGCGATCATCGCTTCTTTGGTTCGCAGCAATCGTTGCACTGTTTGCTGGGACGAGGCTTTGGAGATTGACGGCCTCGTGTCTGTGGTTTGATGAAATCTTCAGCGTTCATGCAGCACGTCATAAGTGGGTCGAGCTTTTCTATTTCGTCGCCGCTGACATAATCCATCCACCTCTCTTTTACGCTCTGCTCAAAGCTTGGATCAGCCTTGGTGGTGAGTCGCTGGGATGGTTGCGCAGCCTTCCCGCCCTGATTGGCATTGCCTCAATTGTTCCATTCACGCTTCTCTGCCGAGAACTGAAACTGAAGCCGGGCGAGGTAAATCTGGCACTACTGCTGTTGGCGGTAAACGGCTATCTGATTAAGTATGCGCAGGAAGTACGCATGTACAGCCTGTTGTTTTTCTTGTCGGTGTGCTCGCTCTGGTTGTTCTTTCGGTACTTCAATCGCGCCGAAGGTGAAAGGAAAAGGTTAATTGCACTCTTTGCAATTAATCTGCTGTTGGTGTACACGCACTATGCCGGCTGGCTCCTCGTGGCCCTGGAGGTAGTGGCCCTGGTTGTGTGGCAACGAAGAAGTTTGCTGCGTTTTCTGTCGACCGTCGGCTTATTGATTGCGGCTTATTTGCCCTGGATTTACGAAGTAGTTAAGGTCGCCCGATCGGGAGCGGCCGGGCAGGGCATAGGAGAAAACATTGGGTGGGTAACGCGCCCGGGGGTTTTTGACTTAGTCCAATATCTTGTGCTTCTCAATAGACCTTTCTTGTTTGTCCAGAGTAGCGCCCAGGCCGGATATAACCTCGTAATCGCCGTCCTGGTTTTTCTTTTGTTTGGCCTCCCGCTACTCGCTTTCTTATGGAACACATTCGGGCGATCTAAGACTGATTACAAGAACACCACCCTCGGCGCTTTGAGTGTCTTCTTTCTGGCGCCTGTTGTCCTCGCGTTTCTGCTGAGTTGGTTGTCTCCATATTCTGTCTGGGGTACACGACATTTGATGATCGCGGCTGGGCCATACGCGATTCTTGCAGCCCTGGCGCTGAAGAGTCTTCGGCCGCATTGGATCAGGATTACCGCTTTAAGTGTAATAGGTTGTTGGTTGCTTTTGTCAGCGGCTGTCTTCATGTTTAGTCGTCCGACGAATTTTATCTGGTGCAGATGGGAACAACTGGCTGATCAGATGGCTGCTGCAGAGTCGAATACCGCCGAACCTGTACATGTTTATGCTTATGAAGATTTGGTCGCCTATCACCTTTGGTTTGCGTTGAATTCGAAAAGTAACCCGCGATTCAAAGTGGGCGTGGTCAAAGGCGTTGACGGTGTCCCTGAAGACCCGGCTTATTTTTTACCGAGAGCATTCGCGGATATTTCCGTACAAAGAAACCATGTGCTGAGTGGGAATAATATTTGGGTGGCATTCCGCTCTAACCGATGGGACGAGGCGCGTCCACCACTCAACCTTATTAGGAGTAGTGGCTTTCAGCTTGGCCGGGTGTTCACAGTTAAGGCGCAGGGCCAACAGGCGTTTCTGGTACAACTCGTGAAAACTTCGAACTAAGACAGCAGCTTTCGAGCGTGAGGCTTTCTTTACTGAGCTAAAGGGTTCTCACTGCACCTTTGCCCTCTTATTTGCTCTCCAGTAAGATTGGTTGAATCAATAAAAACCTGAGGGGTGTCGTCAAGAGAAATGATCAAGACTGTCGAGTGGACCAGCGAAGGAATTCGAATGATCGATCAGCGTCTCCTGCCTAACGAGGAGAAGTATCTGATGCTCCGTTCGTGGGACGAGGTCGCAGATGCGATCAGAACAATGGTAGTGCGCGGAGCGCCGGCGATTGGGGTTTCGGCGGCAATGGGTCTGGCGTTGGGCGCGAGTCAGTCAGTCGGAATGTCAATTGCCGATCTGGAAGACGATTTCAGTTACATGTGCCAGGTGATGTCCCAAACTCGTCCCACTGCGGTTAATCTCTTTTGGGCGATTGAGCGGATGCGCCAGGCTTTTCAGCGCGAGAAAGCGATCACCACGGATACAGATAAGGTTAAGGCACGCTTAATCGATGAAGCCCTGGCAATTTTTCGCGAAGACATTGAAGCTAATCGCGCGATTGGACACTTCGGCGCCGAATTGATTGCGGACGGTGACACTGTGCTTACGCACTGCAACGCCGGAGCCCTCGCAACGGCGGGCGATTACGGTACCGCATTGGGCGTAATCCGCGGCGCGCGCGACGCCGGTAAGCGGGTGGCCGTGATTGCTGACGAGACCCGGCCCTTTCTACAGGGTCTCAGATTGACTGCTTGGGAGCTCGCAAAGGACAACATTCCTGTCACCGTAATCACAGACAATATGGCAGGTCACGTGATGAAGACGGGCAAGGTAGACGTTGTTGTGGTGGGGGCCGATCGAATAGCTGCAAACGGCGATGCGGCGAATAAGATAGGGACGTACATGGTGGCAGTGCTTGCAAAAAAGCACGATATACCTTTCTACGTCGCAGCGCCCATTTCGACTTTGGACCTTTCATTGAAATCAGGCGAAGAAATACCTATTGAAGAGCGCGACGCTCGAGAAGTGACCCACATTCGGGAACATCAACTTGCGCCTGATGGAGTGGATGTACAAAACCCCGCGTTTGACGTGACGCCCAATGACCTGATCGCCGCGATTATTACTGATCGAGGGGTTGCGCGTGCACCCTACGTAGACAGTTTGAGCTCACTCGCTAACCAGATAACGGCCGTTAAGGTTTGATCGTGAGTTGCATCACATCTTTTGATTGTTGGTTCGAGTGGAATGTGAGGAACTGCGATCCGGGACCTAACCAGGAAGGCCCTGATGCCATGAACCTAAGGTCATTTTCAAACCCTCTTGCAGACCGATGCTTGGCTTATAGCCCAGGAGCTCGCGCGCTTGAGTGATATCAGCGAGGCTATGCAGTATATCGCCCGTCCGTGCCTCTTTGTATTCTGGCTGAATATCGGTGCGGCCGGTGAGCTCTTTAATCAGTTCCAACACCCGATTAATCGTTACCCTCTCACCATTTGCGATATTGATTACCTTACCTAGCCCCCTGGTAGTTTCGGCGGCCCTCATATTTGCATCAATCGCGTTGGATATGTAAGTGAAGTCACGGCTCTGTTCCCCGTCACCGTAGATTACTGGTCGCTGTCCCTGCAGCAGAAGATCAATAAAACGCGATATGACACCAGAATAAGGTGAACTCGGATCTTGGCGCGGCCCAAAAACATTGAAGTAGCGAAGACATACCGTCTCCAGGTTGTAGCTTCTCGCGAAGACCTGACAGTAGTACTCGCCGACAAGTTTGGCTGCTGCGTAAGGGGACAACGGCTCGGGTTTCATCTCCTCGGTTTTTGGCAGAGTTGGCTGGTCGCCATAGGCGGAGCTCGAAGCAGCATAGATAATGCGCCTTACGCCTTTGTCTTTAGCCGCGACGAGAAGGTTGAAGGTACCCTCGACGCTGGCGAGGTGAGTTTCACGAGGGTTCGCTACGGAACGCGGGACAGAAGGCAAGGCTGCTTCGTGAAAGACCAGCTCAACGTCCTCAGCGGCCTTGTTTGCAGTCGATTCCTCCGCAAGATCTCCCTTGAGGAAATCGATTTTTCCGCTTATCCCGTTTAGGTTTTCGAGGCGACCGGTCGAAAGATTATCAACCACTCTCACGCGAGCGCCGCTATTCACCAGCGCTTCGGCGATGTGGGATCCGATGAAGCCAGCGCCACCCGTTACGAGAACGATACCAGACAAAGCCATAATAGAATTGACAAACCTATCTGTTTTGTAGCCTCTAATGGTCTAACTGGAAAAACCAAACCACCATGAATACTAAGGGGAGGAGACCCCAGACCGATTTGAAGTGATCCTACCTACCAACCCCAACATACTCGAAGCCAAGCTCTCGCATTAGTTCTGGCTCGTAGATGTTCCGCAGGTCCGCAATCCTTGGGGCCCTCATTAGATCACGAATACGCTTCATATCAAGGGCGCGAAACTGATTCCACTCGGTTACAAATACCAATGCATCGACGCCAGTCACTGCTGAGTACTCATCGTCAGCATAGTTTACGTCTGGAAACATTTCAGCCGTCTCGATCATGGCGACTGGGTCATAAGCTCGAACCGTGGCTCCGCCGTTGAGCAGCCCTTTGATGATTTCGAGTGCCGGCGCTTCGCGTATGTCGTTTGTCTCGGGCTTAAAGGCCAGACCCAGAACGGCCACCGTTTTCCCTTCGAGTTCGCCAACAAGTTTCTCGATCTTTGGCAACATCGATTCCCGTTGACGGCGATTTACTTCAATGACTGCGTCTACTATCAATGAATCCCGTCCAAACTGGCGCGCGACTGAAGCGAGCGCCTGGGTGTCTTTTGGGAAACATGAACCACCGTAGCCCGGGCCTGGATGCAGAAACTTGCTACCGATGCGCCGGTCCATTCCGATAGCTCTGGCAACATCGTGTACATCACAGCCGATGCTGTCACACAAATTAGCAATCTCATTGATAAAAGATATTTTGGTTGCCAGAAACGCATTTGCAGCGTATTTCGTCAACTCTGCCGCTTCAAGTGAGGTTATAACAAACGGTGCTTCGATAAGATATAGCGGCCGATAAAGGTCTCGCATAATTGCCACCGCTTCTTCGTCACGGCTGCCAATCACAACCCGGTCCGGACGCATGAAATCGCTTATTGCCGCACCCTCGCGGAGGAACTCCGGATTCGACACGATACCAAAATTCAACCTGGACTTCTGATTGTCACAAATTAGCTTTCGAATATGTTCGCCGGTGCCAATTGGAACGGTCGACTTTGTAACAATGACCTTATAACCGTTCATGTGCTGTGCAACAGAGCTAGCTGCTGCTTCCACGAAACTCAGGTCGGGAGAGCCGTCGGGTTTTGGTGGAGTGCCTACTGCCAGAAAGATTACCAGAGCTTCTTCGACCGCCCGTTTGATATCGGTGGTAAATCGCAGCCGACCTGACTGCATATTCTTCGTTACCAATTGCTCGAGGCCCGGCTCATAAATCGGTATCTCCCCGGACAACAGGCGCGCGATCTTTTCCTCATCAATGTCGACGCACGTCACGTCGACGCCAAACTCAGCAAAACACGCACCTGTGACAAGGCCGACATAACCCGTGCCGATTACTGCTATGTGCATTAGGAATTAACCTTCAGGAATTCAAGGAGGGTGGGAACAAGGCTCACCTAAGCAAAACCTTGCGGGTCAAACGCGACTTCTGATCGCGTGACCCGCAAGGCTCTACACAATTGACCGCGGCGCTCAACAAGAGCGCCGCAGTGTTTTTCGGTAAAATCCAATCGCCAACTTACCTCGACGGACTGATCACAACAGCAGTGCCGCCAAAATTCGCGTCATTACCGTGCATGGCTGCATAGATGATCGCTGCGATTGCGCCGGCACCTAACGCAACAAGTGCAAAGGTCTCACCGGCACTAAGGTCGTCGTCGTCCTCCCCAGGAGTATCGCCCTGAGGATTCGGAACGCCAGCGGTGGCGGTCTCACCAGCGGCAATCTGTTTTACGGCGCCATCAACGCGTAACTGAGCTACGCCAGAATGTGTCGTTAAGGAGGTATTTCCCTTGACGACATTTACCGTAAACGAAGTGGGCTGGCTGCCGTCGACCACAACGACACCATCGCTGGTAGTGAAACTGACCGAAACTCCAGCCAGGGTTGAGATATGAGCGGAGCCATCTTCCAGCAGTCCCATAATGCTATTTTCTGTGAAGCTTATTTTCAAGCCTGAACGCGGCGCAAGTTCGACGCGGCCCAGCTTGCTTAGGTTCACGGTAGCAGTGCTCTTTTCGGCGGTTGTGATCAAGCTGTCTGAAAAAACCGTTCCGCCAGCAAGGGCACTTTCACCATTCACAGTGACCACGCCGGAGACCGACAACTCACCTGATGGGGCCTTTGCTGCGGGCGAAGCCAAAACCACCATTGAGTAAACACTCAAAAGGGCAACTGCCACACAGGCCGCAATAGGCTTGCGGCTCCAAGTTTTGCTGATCATTAACTTTCCTCCCGTAGTGTGAACAAATTCTTAGATTGCATGTCGCGACGCCTAGAGTCCCGTAGAGACGTCACTTCTTTATCAATTCTTCCTCGAAACCAGTGCGCGTCAGAAGATCAAAATGCCGATGTAGGGCATAAAACACTGGGCTGTTATTACATGAATGACCGCACTCTGTCAACAGCCTTTTAGCCTACTTTGCCTCAAAATGGTGCCTTTTTTATGTTGGCGCTGAATTTATCACAGGGGTTCTCACGAGTCCAGACTTTTCTAGGCCAACAAGTCACAAATTGAAGACCTGAGCCACTTCCGATCTCCTCGTCGGATTACCCTTAGCCGCATTGAAAAAGTAGAGTAATGAGATGTATTGTTCGAATAGGGCGCCTAAGCCGCCTTACTCAGGATTATTCACACGACGAGCGCGGGTTATATCTCGCGTTCTCAGGATTGGGTTCGCTCCCTCCGGATCTTCGGCAGCCTCAATCCGGTTCTGGGTCCTGGTCATTAGTTCCGCCTGTTCATACGGATCTAAGCGAGCAAACACATAGAACACCTCGCCGCTTCGAACCCGCCCGATGTACCTGAATTTGGTCCATAATACGTCACCGACCTGAAGTGTGTGAGACTTGGGAGGATGTTCGAAAAGCGACCTAAACTCGTCTGCCGCAACAGCCTCAAGTTCCGGCAGATAGTCGTTTTGGCTCTCTTCGGCAATTTGTATGGCTATCTGCCGCAACGCACGTATCCGGTTTGAGTTGCGGCGGTAGTATTCTCTGTTCACTTCCCTCCGGCTGGCACGATCGTCGACCACGTGCTGCTCATTTCGCAGGTAGCCGAGATAGGCACGGACCACGGGTCCGAATTGTTCATCTTCCGGTGCTGTCTGTCCCAAGGTAGAGGAGCCTAAACACAAAATGACCATGAGCCCGGCGAGATAGTGGCGATCTATTCTTGGTTTAACCATGGTCCAGGTCTTCGCGCAGACAAGAAGTCCTTCATCTTAAATTGGTTGGGAACTGGCTCGGATTATACCAAAGTCTCAAGAATAGATGCATTGCACCCCTGTTTCAGCAATGTTACATTCCAATATTGTTATGGCGGACGACCAATTGGACAACCCCCCTGCTGAGAAGAAAGTGGCGTTGGGAGTCAGTGGCGGCATCGCGGCCTATAAAGCTGCCGAAGTGCTCCGCGGGCTGCAGCGAGCGGGCTGCGCGGTCAGAGTCGCCATGACAAAACGCGCCTGCGAGTTTATCCAACCCCTTACTTTTCGAGCGCTTTCAGGCTCGCACGTGATCGTTGATGATTACGCTCCAGACAACCCAGATCCGATTGCCCACATAACGTTTTCACAGACCGTTGATCTATTCCTGGTGGCTCCGGCCACAGCCAACATAATCGCAAAGTTTGCCAACGGAATTGCGGATGACTTCATAACCACCACCTATTTGGCATCGACCGCTCCGGTCGTGATTGCGCCGGCGATGAATACATCGATGTGGCACCATCCCGCGACTCAGCGAAACCTCGACAAGCTGCGTTCTGACGGGGTTTATATTATCGATCCCGACGAAGGAGAGATGGCCTGTGGCACGGTCGGCCCGGGCCGGCTAAGTGATCCTGAAATTATCGTCGCTGCAACTCTCGATGTCTTAAGGAAATCTCAAGCAGTAGTCGAACAGGATCTCTCGGGTGAGAATTTCCTGATAACCGTGGGTGCCACACGCGAGGTAATCGATCCGGTCAGATTTCTGACAAACAAGTCTTCCGGACGTATGGGATTCGCAATCGCCGAAGCCGCTAAACGACGAGGGGCGAACGTCACGGTAGTTGCAGGAGCCACCAGTGCCGATCCTCCCAATGATATTACGGTAATCAGGGCATATTCAGCTGAGCAGATGCAGGCAGCGGTTTCGAAAGAGCTTCGCACGGCTTCTGTTTTCATCGGCGCTGCGGCCGTGGCCGATTACCGTCCGGTGAAATCATCTTTACAGAAAATCAAGAAGACCCAGGCGTCATTGTTACTGGAGCTCGAACGGACACCGGATATCCTCAACGCGGTCGCAAATTCAAAACACGACGGGATGCTGGTAATCGGATTTGCGGCCGAAACTGAGAACATTCTAGCCAATGCACGAGAGAAGCTTCGACGAAAGAAGCTCGACGCAATTGTGGCAAACGACGTCACCCGCGCAGACGCGGGCTTTGATACCGTGAAAAACGAAGTAACGATTCTCAGCCGGGACCGCGACGCGCCGATTCATGTCCCGCTAATGGCCAAGGCTAACGTGGCAGACATTATTCTCGATGAAGTCGCAAGACTGCGATCGCGGGTCAACCCAAGGTCAGCGGACATTCGCCGGCAAAGTAAAGCCGGAGTGAAGTGAATAGCAGGAAAGTTATCAGTAGCCAATGCCGTTAGAACCCACAGCTGACGAGTATCTTTCAATACTGGAGGAAACACGTGAACAGCTTAGATATCTCCACGAATTAGGAGTGGAGCAAATCGAGTCAGGGCCGATGGCCCAGGATGCCGCATCGAAGCCTCTGCACACCCAGGTAAGATCCGAGCCTACCGCGTTTAGATCCAGGCCCGACCCACTAAGTGCATCGACCGGATTGGCAATGGCCCCAACGGAGGAATCCTTTGGCAAGGCCCAGCCATCTGCAACCCTCTTCGGAGACCTTTCCGCTCCTCCGGTGATACTCCAGAAATCCTCGGAAACACTCGAGCAGATTTGGGCTGATATTGGAGCCTGCACTCGTTGTCCGCTATATGAGGGACGAAGCAACATCGTCCACACTGAAGGCAATCGCAAAGCGCGTTTGATGTTTGTTGGTGAAGCTCCGGGCGCCGATGAAGACGCCCAAGCGCGGCCGTTTGTAGGAAGGGCCGGTCAACTCCTGACAAAAATTATCGAGTCCATCGGGTTTAGGCGAGAAGACGTTCTCATTGGTAATGTGAATCGCTGCCGTCCGCCCGGCAATCGGCCCCCAACGGAGGAAGAGGCGGCTATGTGCAAGCCCTTTCTCCTACGCGAAATTGCCGCCGTTCAGCCTGAAGTAATTGTTGTGCTGGGAAACACCGCGACGAGGAATCTATTGAACACCAAAGTTGGAATCACACGTTTGCGCGGCAACTTTCAGGGTTATCAGGGCGTTAAGGTCATGCCGACCTTTCATCCAGCTTACTTGCTTCGGGACCCTTCGAAGAAACAGGAAACCTGGCAGGATCTCAAAAAGGTTCGCGACTATCTCGAAAGCACTCGGAAACGGGACAGTTAGAATCCTGCCGCTCCTCGCGCACCACTTTTGCAATTTTCGATTTCGCGCTACCTTTTGATTCGTGCAACAACGCTCGGAGTCTTCCCGCAAAGATTCACCCATCGACAACCAGTCAAGACCCGCGGAGGACACGGTCCCTGAATACGCTGAGGTGGCTGTTCCTCTCCACGTTTTCAGCACCTTTACCTATCGTTTGCCAGAGTCGATGCGGACTACTGCCCAGCCCGGCTCCCGCATTGTTGTGCCGCTGGCCCGAAAGCTTGTTACTGGTTATATCGTTGCTCTGCTCGATAGTTTGCCCGTCGGAACCAAGCTGAGCGAAACCGACATCAAGGATGCGAAAGAGATCCTTGATCTTGTTCCACTTGTTACTCCCCAACTTCTCCAGCTCACGAAGTGGGTCTCCGATTATTACCTCGCTCCATGGGGCGAGGTAATCAAGTCTGCACTTCCACCCGGAATCAGCCCTGGCATGGAAGTGTATCTTTCGCTCACCACCAGCGGACAAGCGAAACTCGCGCTGCAGACTTCGACTGAAGACAAAACATCGCAATTGCTACACATGTTAGGCCAGTCGGAGGAAACCAGTCTCGCAGACGTATCCGAGCGTTTTGGGAAACCGCAGGCTGCAAAGCTGGCTCGTGACGTTGAACGTGACGGACTCATTGAAATCCGGCAGCGAGCAGGAAGCGACTTCGTAAGAACTAAGTACCAGCGGCGAGTACGCCTGGTGCCCCAGCCGCAAAATGTCCAGGCGCCGATGGCAGAAGGTCGCAAACTTACTGAGTCACAATCGAGAGTCATTGAAAAGCTTAAGGATGTGGAATCTCTACCGCTCGCAGCCCTTCTTACCAGGGCCAAGGTAAGTATTTCGTCAGTGACCACGCTTCAAAAGAGAACTCTGGTCGAAGTTTTCGAGGAACAGCTTCGGAGGGACCCATTACGCAACGCCTCCCTTCCGGCTTTTCCGGACTACGTGCTCACCGAGGCGCAACGAAGTGTTCTCGCCGAGATAGAACAACCACTGAAAGCCGGCGAATACGCACCATTCCTGTTGCATGGCGTCACCGGCAGCGGGAAAACAGAAGTCTATATCCGAGCCATGCGCGTGGCCCTGGAACTAGGGCGATCAGCGATGATGTTAGTTCCCGAAATCGCTCTGACCCCCGTTTTCTCTCGCCGTCTTCGACAACACTTTGGCGACAACGTGGCGATATTCCACTCTTCACTCTCCAAAGGCGAACGTTTCGACGAGTGGACTCGCGTCAGGAACGGCGAGGCTCGAGTCGTTATCGGAACCCGGTCAGCCGTATTCGCACCAATCAAGGATCTGGGATTGGTCATCGTCGACGAAGAGCACGAGTCGACCTATCGACAGCAGGATTCACCACACTACCACGGTCGCGACACTGCAATCGTTCGGGCCCAAAACGAATCGGCGGTGGTGATCCTGGGATCTGCCACGCCATCGCTCGAATCATTCCACAATGCGAAAAGTGGAAAGTATCGTTATGTTCAACTGCAGGACCGGCTCGGGAACCGACCCCTGGCCGTTGCTGAGATTATCGACATGCGAGAGGTGTTTGATCGCCACAAGAAGCCAGTGATCTTTTCCGATCAGTTGCTTCAGTCGATCGAAGACACGCATCGAAAAAAAGAGCAGTCGATAATCCTACTGAATCGTCGCGGCTACTCCAGTTTTGTACTATGCCGTTCGTGTGGCGAGAGTATCCAGTGCCCTAACTGTGACGTAACGCTGACATACCATCGTAGTGAGCGGGGAATAATCTGTCATTATTGTAATCATCGCGAAAACTCTCCCTCTAAATGTCCAGGTTGCAGCGGAAAATTTATCTATTACGTTGGCGAAGGCACGCAGCAAATAGAAGAAAAGCTGGCGAAGCTATTTCCCACGTTGCGCATTGCGCGCGTTGACCGCGACACTACCTCGCGTCGCGGCTCGTTTGAAAAGTCTCTCCTTGAATTTGGGGAAGGCCAAATCGACATGTTGGTTGGGACGCAGATATTAGCCAAGGGACACGATTTTCCGAACGTAACCCTGGTGGGAGTCGTGTCTGTCGATGCCGGACTGGCGTTACCGGATTTTCGCGCCGCGGAACGGACCTTTCAGTTGTTGACGCAAGTAGCAGGTCGCGCAGGTCGCGGCGATCGACCCGGGAGGGTATTGATTCAGACTTATCATCCCTTTCACTATGCTTTGCGCCATGCAGGTAACCAGGATTACGCAGGCTTCTATGAGGAAGAGATCAGACATCGTCAGAATCACACCTATCCGCCGTTTGTGTCGCTTGCTTCATTGCTTGTGCATGGTGCGGATCTCGCCCGAGTAAGATCAGATTCGGTAGAACTTCGGAAAGCATTGGACGCCGCGAACACGGATCGCGCAGCCCGTATTCTGGGTCCCGCTCCGGCGCCCCTTTCCAGACTTAAGGGAGAACATCGGATACAGATGTTGGTTAAATCGCGTAACCGGCGGCAGTTGCGGCAAGTAATTGACACCGCGCTAAGAACGGTTGCCGAGCGAGATGTTAGTCTTCGTTCAATTAATGTCGAAATCGATCCGGTCTCGATCATGTAGCAGTCGCACCGCCTTTGTGTATTCTAAGTATTCTGTCTGAAAAAGTCCGAGCCTTAGCGCCAAAGGCGCGAAATGCAAGAGCCTGGGGCAGCGCCCCAGGCCAGGGTTCATGAACTCTGGAAGCGCTGAAGGCGCGAAATGCTGGAGCGCCCAAAGTCTACCTGTAGAGCCTCCAATCTCATTTCGCGCTTTCAGCGCTGAGAAGATTTCAACTGGTGCTACCTGGGCCGATGGCCCAGGCTATTACATTTCGCGCCTCTGGCGCCGAGAGCCGGCGTCTTCACGCAGTCTTGAAGCTAGGCTGTTGATGAGATCGCTCCGCGACTCCTGTTTGGGCTAAACTCCCCGACATGAAACTCTCCGAACTGGCAGCGTTAACAGGTGCGCGAGTTGATGGCAACTCCACGGACATAGAGATAACTGGGGCGGCAGGTCTTGATGATGCCCTCCCCGGCCAAATCACATTTCTGGCTAACCCAAAATACACGCCCAGGGTCAACACGACGCGCGCATCGGCTATCTACTTGTCGGACGGCGCCCCAATTGAAAAATCGATCCCCGGCCTGCGCTCAAATGATCCATACCTGGCATACACGCGCGCGCTCAGGTTGTTTCATCCGGAGCCAAAGTTCGCTCCAATGATCCATCCCTCGGCGGTCATTGACCCATCGGCCGTCGTCGATGAAAACGTCTGGATAGGCGCGTGCTCGGTGATTGGCCCATCGAGCCGGATTGCGGCAGGTGTACGAATCTTTCCCAACGTGACGATCTATGAAGAAGTTACGGTGGGGAAAGACTCAACAATTCATTCAGGGGCTGTGATTCGCGAGCGCTCTGAGATTGGTCAACGTGTGGTTATCCACAATAACGTAGTCGTGGGCTGCGATGGGTTCGGATACGCTAAGGACGAACAGAGAAGTTGGCTCAAGATTCCGCAAACGGGGCGAGTGGTGATTGAAGACGACGTTGAGATTGGCGCCGGCACCACGATAGATAGAGCGTCAGTAGGAGAATCCAGGATCGGTAGAGGAACGAAGGTAGACAATCTTGTTCAGATTGGGCATTCGTGTTCGGTTGGAGAAGACAGTCTGCTGTGCGCCCAGGTTGGGCTGGCGGGCAGTTCGCATATTGGTAACCGCGTGATACTGGCGGGGCAGGCAGGAGTAGCTGGTCACTTGACGATTGGCGACGACGTGGTGCTGACAGCCAAGAGTGCAACGAGCCACGACGTACCGGCCGGCAAGATCATTTCAGGCATCCCGGCGTTTGATAACAAGGAATGGTTGCGATCGACGGCTGCCTACCGGCGCCTGGGAGAAATGCAGCGGAGAATCAGAGAGCTCGAGAAGAAACTGGCTAGCAAGGACAATCAGTCAATTCAAGAATGAGCGCGCGGCTCTGCCGCCGCACACTGCGGAAAGGCTCTGCCTTTCCGGCGAAGTGTTTTTGATCCGTTCCTGAGGCTCAGCCTCAGGAAAGAAAGAGCGAAATGAGCCACGGAAAGCCGTAGGCTTTCCGCAGTGTGCGGCGGCAAGCCGCAATCCTGTACTCGAGCCTACGTAATCGCGCCGCCATCAACGATCACCACTTCGCCATTCATGAAGCTATTGCGATCGCTGACCATAAATGCCGCATACTCGGCCAGTTCCTCAGGTCGACCCGCACGCCCTGCTGAAGCCCAGAAGTGGTGCATCTGCAACAAACGTTCGGGCAACGCCTGGGCCAACTCGGTATCAAAAATCCCGGCGGCAATAGCGTTTACTTTAACCCCGAACGTACCGGCCTCACGCGAGAGACACTTCGTAAAACCGATCATCGCTGCTTTCGAGGTAGCGTAGTGAACGGCAGTTGGCAGCGCCCGCATGGCGCCGATGGAGGTGATGTTAAGAATGCTCCCCAGCCTCTGCCGGATCATTTGCTTGTAGATGGGCTTCGTAACGGCGAAAAGGCTTCCGACATTCGTATTGATCACTTCATCCCAGGCCCGGTCAGTGGTAGTTGCAAAATTGTCGCCGCGGTTGATGGCTGCGTTATTAACCAGGATGTCAATGCCGCCCCATTTCTCGACAATCTCACGCGTCATCTTTTTTAGACCAACACGGTCTGTAACTGAGATCTTGAAGCTCAGCGCGCGTCGCCCGTGCCCTTCGATTTTTGCAACGGTTTCAGCGGCGAGATCGTCTCTGGTGTTGTAGTTGAAAGCAACGTCCGCACCTTCACGCGCGAAAACCTCGCAGATGGCCGCCCCAATTCCTCGCGTTCCGCCACTGATAAACGCGCGCTTACCCTCGAGCAATAGACTCACAGTCTGATTAATCTCCTAAAAAGCCCGCCTTGAGGAACGCAAGCGGGCAAAATGATTCCCTGAATCAGAATTTCCCATTCTAAATTTGATTATTTGCCGAAAGATTAAACTCTGAAAACAGTTAACAGTCAACGAGGGGCTCTAGACAGGTAGTCGGACCGTTTTGATTTAGCCTCGACTATTTCTTACAGAACCGAGCGCGGTAGCGCCGGATGCTGGAGGCAACTGCAACAAGAAGTCGATCTTTGTTTTCCACACTTGACTCTGGCATCCGGCGCTACCGCGCTCGGTTCTGTATTGATCACTCTACGCAGACACAACTTCAGCGAGCACAGCCTGGTCGGTCGTCTCCGTAGCAGCGGGAATTAGCGCTGCGATCTCTTCAACAATGTGTCGAGTGGCATTCGGGATAGCCAAACCAATGGTGGCGGCTCTCATCGCCGAATAGTGGGCCGTGTCTTCGACCATACGGCGAACGACCGGAACAATATCGCTGGCGCGTTGCAACAAAACACCGGCGCCGCGTTTCGCCAGCAGCCTGGCCGTGCCAGCTTCCTGCGGCATCGGATCGTTAATGACATCCGCAATAATCGGCAAACGACATGCAAAGGCCTCGAAAGTTGTCAATCCTCCAAGCTTGGAGATCATGACGTTAGCTGCGCTCATCAACTGCTCAACCTGCTCCGAGTACCCAATCACTTTGATGGGAAACAGTGCTGTCAAGGCGAGCGACTCTGCGTCGGCTCTCAGCTCCTCGTTTTTGCCCGCCAGAAAAATAGCCTGGACTTCAAGTTCGCCACGCACCAGCTCACGGAAGATCTTTGGAATGTTGCCGCCACCTTCCCAACCCGCGTTCACGAACACCGTAAACTTGTCCGGGTCGAGACCAAGCGCGCGTCGCGCCGCCTGAGCAACGCCTTCTCCTGGATAGGCAAACTTCGGGTGGACAGGCATTCCGGAAATTTTGATCCGCTCAGGTGCGATGCCGTAATCGATCAACTGGCGTCTCGCCTCATCACTGGCGACCAGGTAAAGCGTTACGTCGTCACATGCCCATCCCTTCCAAAAGCCGTAGTAGGGATCGGTGACTACCGAAACAAGAGGAACACGATCGGCTAGTTTTAGCTCTTTCAAAACCCTGGCGAACAGATGTTGAGTGAGAGGATGAACGCTGACCACTATATGCGGACACCAACGCTCAAAGAGTTCGGTGACGTAGCCGATGCACCGCTTATGAAAAAACTCGCGGGTCTCAGGCCGGAACCTATTGACGAACCAATATAGATACTTCATCCAGTGTTGCCGGTTTCGCAACACCCAATTGTAGATGCCAACCATCTTCGCAGTGATGGCATGTGACTCTTCAACCGCCTTCACGACGCGCACCGCATACGACTGCCCATCGAAGAACTTCTGTACGCCCGCCACGATCGCCGCCGCCGCTGAACGATGGCCGCCTCCGGTGTCGGAAGAAAGAATCAGAATTTTCGGAATGCGTTGGGACATCTTCGGATCTAGTAATCGTTTTTGAGACTATTTCAATGAGTCTGGGTACCGCAAAGCAGAACAGGATCCACGAAACCACACGAAGCAGCACGAAAAAAGACCTTGTTTCGAGTCATTTCGTGAATTTTCGTGGATGTCGTCTCTTTGACAATGCATCAGCACTACGTCCTAAGCTCGAACCGCCAGGCCATCCGCCTGAGTCTCCGCGCCGTCAATTTGCTTTCGAGCTTTCTTCATCTCGCGTTCCAGCTTCTTGATCTGAATTAGATGACCCGGATTAAAAGGCAAAGACGGATAATAACTATTTGACTCATGCGTGCAGAAACAACCGTCCAGGGCCTTCTTACGCCGCTCCTTCATCGCCGGTGACAGCCAGAGCTTCTGAAAGTCCCAATTGAAGTCTCTCAAATTTCCAATAGGCGCAAGGTTTTCACAAGAGGACACGGTCCCTTCATCGTAGATCACGCCGCCCGCGGTTCCGGCGTAACACTTCATTTGCGCTGTCTGGGTTTCCTGGGTCTTTGCGATTAGACCGTGCATGTAGATATCGATCGCTGCTTTGAAGAACCCGGCATTCCCGCCGTAGTTGTTCTTGATTGCGGCGTGACGCGAATCGTCGTCGATCATGGCAGCAAGTTTTGTGTAACGCGAATGATCGATGTCGAGTTCAATGGGATCGGCTGATGGCGGACGAATGTAATTGAAGTTTACTTTATCAGGCCGCAGATCGTACTTCAGAAAGTCGTACCACTCGAAAATTGTGTCCTGGTTAGAGTTCATGAAGCAGGTGCACGTCTGCACGTCAAGCTTCGGATACTCTTTCTTGATAGTCTGAAGCTGGCGGGCAGTGTCGATCGCGATGTCCCAGGAGCCCGGTTTTTGACGAATCTTCTCATGGGGTGCTTTCAGGCCATCAATGCCGAGGGCGACGGTCACGTTCAGGTCCGGACACTCTTCGAGAATGCGGGTGATGTCGGGAAAGATACGCTTCTGAATCTGCCCGTTCGACATGATGTAGATGGATTCAAGCCTGTTGTTCTGGTAAAAAGCGCGCGCGATTTCGGGCAGGTCTTTACGCGTGAAAGGCTCTCCGCCGGCGAGAATCAAAACACCCAGATTGCCACCAAGCGTCTCCGAGATCTTCTCGATTTCGTGGGTCTTCATCTGCAGTTTCTTGCGCGGACGGTCGTCCAACTCCTCAGTAAAAAAGCAGTGCGTGCACCTCATATCACAAACGGACGTCACCAGAATATTCAGCAAGATAGGTGAAAACGGCTGGCCGATAGCCAGCTTGGTGTAACGCTTCAGGAGTTCTTTTGTCGTAAAATCCATATCAACCTCAATATAATCGCCAACTAATGCATCATCAAGATAACACAGAGCTTAGCTTAGTGTCGTTCTCGCCTAAATTAGGGTCCTTTAACTAATTTAGATGATAAGTAAAACGATCCACGAAATTGCGCGAAGAGGCACTAAATCTTACTTCGTGAATTTCGTGTAACTTCGTGGATCGTTTTAATCCGACGAGCGCCTGACCGTAGCGCTGATGCCTCTCAACAAACCCATGCTCTGTACGCGCGCAAGCGCGGTAATGAAGATGCTAGGAAACCGCAGTTCGTTCGCTGCGACCGGGAATGCCCAGCGCCCGCATCCGCCGGTACAAATGGCTGCGGTCAACGCCCATCAATTCCGCGGCTCTTGAGACGTTGCCGTCGGCCTCGTCGAGTTTCCTTTGAATAAACTCGCGGTGGTAAGCATCAGTCGCCTCTTTGAAAGATGGGAATCTAAAGGAAGCTACCGGAGCTTCTTCTTTTCCATGCGGAGGTAAATCACCTGCTACGACTTTGATTCCCGGGTTCATGATCACGACCCGCTCAATCGTGTTTCTTAGTTCGCGAACATTTCCCGGCCATGAATAATTTTGCAATTCGTCGAGCGCATCAGGAGTGAACTCCTTCGCCAGTTTTCCATACGCACGCGAGAAATTCTGATTGAAATACGACACGAGCAAGGGAACATCTTCGAGACGCTCGCGCAACGGCGGCAGTTCAAACGGAATAACATTGAGCCGGTAAAAAAGGTCTGGCCTGAACTTTCCCTGTTCTATTTCAACGTCCAGTCGCTTATTTGTCGCCGCAATTACACGCACATCAACTCTCACCGAAGTTCCGCTGCCCACCGGCTCAAATCTCTGTTCCTCGAGTACACGGAGAACTTTCGCCTGCACTTTGGAACTCATATCTCCAATCTCATCCAGGAAGAGTGTGGCGCCGTCGGCCAATTCAAACCTCCCCTTTTTTGCGGCTGTCGCTCCGGTGAAAGCACCCTTAACATGGCCAAACAACTCCGATTCAATCAACTCTTCGGGGATAGCGGCGGAGTTCACCTCGACAAACGGCGCGGCCGCGCGGCGCGATTTCGCATGGATAGAGTGCGCAACCAGTTCCTTTCCTGTGCCGGACTCACCATAGATAAGTACGCGGCCATCTGTTGGAGCCACAACGGAGATTTGCTTTCGTAGCGCACGCATCGCCACCGACTCGCCCACCATCGTGTATTCTTTCGCCAGCTCAGCCGACATTTCCGCATTGATCAACTCCAGACGCTGCTGCCTGAGCGCATTGCGAACGGTCAATAATGTTTTTTCGATTGAGAGCGGTTTCTCGATGAAGTCAAAGGCGCCAAGCTTTGTCGCTTTCACCGCCGTTTCTACGTTTCCATGACCGGAGATGATCACTACGGCGGCTTCCGATCCAGCGGCGCGCAACCGGCTCAGCGTTTCGAGGCCATCTATCCCGGGCAGCCAAACGTCAAGCAGAATGCACCCATACGCCCGACGCTCGACCGCGTCCAGGCACTCCTCGCCGGTCGCAACCGCGTCGGCAGTGAAGCCCTCGTCTTCCATCACACCCCGCAAGGTGTCACGGATGCCCGGCTCGTCGTCAACGATAAGAATTGAATCCATGTTAGCTGTGACCGCAGACCGACGACCGGTGCGGACGATCGCCGCGCCAAACGCTTGACTGCGGCTTTGCCGCCTTCCGTGCGGTAAGCCTATGGCTTACCGAAAACTCAAGTAGGTCTCAGAGGCTACGCCTCGGCTTGGTCGGAAAGCAGAGGCATAGCCTCGTATTAAAAGAGCGCCTCCGCGGTAAGCCATAGGCTTACCGCACGGAAGGCGGCAAAGCCGCTCATCGGTCGTGCGTCGTCCGTCGACCGTCTAAGCATTGATAGCCGGCAATTCAATGACAAACCTCGCGCCCTTTGGATAGTTAGTTTGGGCCCGAATGCGACCGCCGTGTTCCAGAATTATCTTCTGAACAATCGCCAGCCCGAGACCTGTGCCCCCTCGGGTGGAAAAGTATGGTTGAAACAACCGCTTGAAATCAGCGGCAAGAATGCCGTGTCCGGTATCAGACACCTCCGCAAGCAAGAGACTCCGGGCAGAATCATAGCTAGTGTTGATCTTAATTCTTCTGTCACCATCCACACCAGCCAGGGCGTTCTTCGCATTGTCGATCAAGTTTACAAACACGCGGCGCATTTGTTCGGAGTCCAACATTGCAGCTGGCAGTTCCTGAATCAACTCTGTTTCAATCTCAACACCGTCAAGACGATCATCATAAAGTGCAACAGCATGACGTATGACTTCATTTAGATCCGCGGCTTCCGGCCGCGCGATCGGTAGACGCGCAAAACGTGAGAACTCGTCAACCAACGCTTTCAGCCCCGCCACTTCACGAGCAATGGTTTCGGTACATTCGTCAATGATCGCAGCGACATGAAGTTCGTCGCTCATTTTATCCGACGTCCCAGTTTGCCCATTCGAGCCATGCGTTGGGGTTTGGCCGGTATGGCCGCCGTTTGACGCCGCCCGGTGATAGCTTCTGGCGATGCGTTCAGCTGAAAGTTGAATCGGAGTTAAAGGGTTCTTTATCTCGTGGGCCATGCGTCGCGCAACTTCGCTCCATGCGGCAGCGCGTTGGGCAGAAAGCAACTCTGACAAGTCTTCCAGAACCAGCACGACTCCTCGTTTTTGCGCAGGCGACGGGCGTAGAGCAGTTGCCGTCAATGCTACCGGAACCGGACTGCTGTCGAGTGCGCTGTCGCTAGCTCCCGACAATTGAGCTTGTTCTGCGGCCTGGCCTGTCCGGCGGGCCCGGCGCAGCAGACGGTCAAGGACAATCCAATCCTCGGTTCCTATTAGCTCTTCCAGTTTGTCTTCCCTCGTCTGTGTTGCTGGCAGTCGTAACATACGGGCCGCGGCAGCGTTGATTGTGGTCACGCGGTCGTTCTCATCGAGTGAGACCACGCCGGTCGAAAGGGATTCGAGAATCGTCTCAATATAATCGCGACGTTCCTCCAGAGTGAGGTTCTTTTCCCGAAGTGCTGCGGAGCCGGCCTCGATGCTGCTGCGATTGTCCTCGAGCTGGCTGGTCATCCGGTTAAAGGAGTCAGCGAGCAAAGCAAGCTCGTCTTCAGCGATGGTAGTGACACGATGCGACAGGTTTCCGCGAGCAATTTCTTTCGACGCCTCGGCCAGTGCTTTGATTGGCGTCGCGATGCCGCGGGCCAGGTAGATTGCCACCCAACTCGAAACGAACAACATTATCAACGTCATCAGTCCCAGAGTTGACAAACCCAGCATCCGAACTCGCCGCTGTCGTTCCACCAGCTTCTGATATTCCCCCTGCGAGCCGACTATAGTGTCATTCAGCTCATTATCAGACTGCCGCAAGCTCACAACCACGAGATGCCTGGAATCGGACAAGGGGACCGAAACTGCGTGGAAGTCTTTGCCATCCGGCGTGCTGTGAGCAGCGGTCTTCGTAGACGGCACCTCGCGAACCAGGCGTTCCAGCTCGTTGGCCTCGGCCGCGGAGAGTGCGGCGCGGCTCCCTGCCAGCGGTCGTCCTTGCGAATCCAGGATTTCCACGGCCGAAAGGCGTCCGCTTGCCACAATTCTATCGAGCGTCTGCTGGCGTTCTGCGTCAGACAGTTGATCCAAAACCACCACCAGCAACGAAGCGGTCTCTTGGAGGTTCCGGGCCTCGGCCTCTCGTTCAAACTCCTGGGCCTCATTCACAACTCTGGCAGGCAAGCTTCCAAACCACTTCTCGAGCGACCGGTTGAGAAACAGATATGAAAAAACTGCCATTGCTATGATCGGCAGAAAGCTAATGGAAACGAAGTAAACCAGCAGCCGGGTCTTTATCTTCGAGCCCAGTTGACGCTCACGCCTCTCGCGCCGCAACTTGATCAAGTTGCGGACAAAAATGAACGAGAAGACTACGAAGGCGACAAAATTGAGAGTTGAAAGCGCGAAGAGCAAAACTGTGTCTGAGGCTGTGTCGAGGGGAATGATGGTCCACAGCCACAACTGCTGCGACACTATGATTGACAGCAGCATGAACACAAAGATTCCCAGGGCCCATAAGGCGATTCGGCGGCGGCGAGTTGCCTTGTTCAGGACCTGTTCTGTCAATTGCGCTGGAGGATTTTCCTGGCTTTTGCTCATGAAGAAGTGAGCGGAATCTTACCATACCGGGGTAGACCAGGCATTCCGGGACCTCCGGCGTAAGCCTCAGCCTGAAAGGCTGTCAGAAAGTAGCCGGTGGTCGAAGCGTAGCGAAGACCACCGGACGGCACGAGAAAATGAACCAGCACCCAGGATGGGTGTCAGAAAAAGCGCTGGCACCCCGCTGGGGTGCAGAAACAACTACTCGATGGTTTCCGGTGGTCTTCGCTGCGCTACGACCACCGGCTACTTTCTTCCAACCCTCCGGGTTAGAACTTAAGTAAGCGGTTTCACGAAGGTGCCTGCCGACGCTTAGGAGACGGCGCTTCATGGTCTAGAATGCCGTTGCACTCTTAGCTGAAACCGCTCCTGCCACCTGTTAATGGATCTTCGAGAACTCTTTATCAATCATGTCGGCCGTCTTCGCAGCGGCTGGCGACTACTGACATTCGCATTTCTCTACTTCCTCGTTTTCTTCGTATTGACCACAGGAGCACGCGTGTTCTACGCGATAGCCGTGCGGGTCGCGCCCACACGCGGCATAAATGACTTCCTTCAGAACATAATCTACCGGTGCGTCGTCTTAGCCACAGCTCTGATCGCCGGTTATGTCTGCGCGCGCTGGCTTGAAGGTCTGCCGTGGCGCTCTTTGGGTTTGTGGTTTCACGCTCGTTGGCTGCGACACTTCCTGGTGGGTTCAGCAATCGGCGTCGCTTCGCTGGCACTTGCCACAGGTATCGCCGCTGCGGGTGGTGGCCTGCGTTTCAATGTTTCTGGCCGGGATGTTCTTTTTGGCGTGCTCCAAACACTCATACTCACGGCGGCACTCTTCATTGTGGCGGCTCTGGCTGAAGAAGCGATGTTCAGAGGTTATCCGCTACAAACTATGGCGCGCGCGAACCTCGTCGCGGTTGGCGTCATCATTACATCTGTTTGGTTTGCGTCAGGACACATGCTTAACCCCAACTTTAGATATGGGTTACCCGTCATAAACCTGATTCTTGCTGGGGTATGGTTTTCAATCGCCTTCCTTCGCGCGCGCAGCTTGTGGTTTCCTCTCGGAATCCACTGGGCATGGAATTGGGCCCTGGGCTCGATATTCGGTCTGCCGATAAGCGGCCTCGATCGGATCGCTCCACACCCGCTCATGAAGGGCATCGACCTGGGACCTGCATGGTTAACGGGCGGGGGCTTCGGAATTGAGGGTGGCGTCGCGGGCACGATCGCCATCGTCGTTTCCACTGTCATCATCTGGCGCGTACAGCTGGTTTCGCCAACTGAGGAAATGATAAGGCTGACGTCGCAAGAGAATCCGATCCAGAAAGATACCATCCACGAAATCACACGAAATGGCACTAAATAACATTTCGTGTTGGTTCGTGTGATTTCGTGGATCGTCTATTTCGCGTTTTTGCTCAAATCTGTTAACACTCTTCCACCCTCTCCCGTCTTACCTGTGTCACGCAGTAACCACAGTAGATCGCATGAAAAGCCCAAGAAAACCGCACCATGTATGAACTCCTGGCAACGGCGGACTCGCTTCTGATGACCGGGCAAGACACAACTCCCATCCGGCAACAAAGCACAACGGTCTCACCAGAGGCCCTGCTGGTAAGGGCTGTGCTCGACGGTGACCGCGACGTCTACGGTCAACTCTACAGTCTCTACGCGCCGCTCGTTCATGGAATTCTGTTGGCACGAATGCCGCGAAGTGAAGTGGAAGACCTGGTTCAGGACATATTTCTACACGCCCTGAAAAAGCTTCACACATTACGCGATGCGAATGCGTTCGGTCCCTGGGTGGCCATGATCGCGCGGAATCGAGCTATGGACTTCCACAGAAAGTCGCGCGAAACAGTTGAAGTTACGGATGAGTTGAGAGGCAGCGAGAGTGGAGCGACAGGAGCGGAGGAAATTCTGGAAATCATTCGTACGCTTCCGGATGCTTACCGGGAAACGCTGGTGCTGCGATTAGTCGAAGGAATGACAGGACCGGAGATCGCCACCCGCACTGGTCTTACATCAGCTTCTGTGCGGGTGAACCTTCATCGAGGAATGAAACTACTGCGCGGGAAGCTCGGATTTCAGGAGGCCTTATGAACGACGAGATGCACGACGATTATCTTTGGGACAAAAGCGGCAAACCCGATCCGGACATACAACAGCTTGAGGAGATTCTCGGCACGTTACGCTACCAACCTCGAGAGCTGGAAATTCCTGCGCACGTCCAAATGGGTCGCCAGACCTTGGTCTCTCGCGGTTTGGCCATCGCCGCGGCAGTGGCATTGGTGGTACTGGGTTTGGGTCTATGGATGAGCCTAAACAGACAGCGGACGACGGAGATATCTAAGATAGAGGGCATGCCCGTGGAGGTGGACAATTCGTCGAGGCCCGGAGCTAGTCCGGTTGATGAAAAGAAAGTCAGCAATCTTCAAGCGGCTGCTCCGGAGATTGATCAAACTCCAGAGGCTACTCCGACCAGCTTGCCTCGCCGTCACCCGGCGTCAGCCGGTAATCGACGTCGGAATCTGGAATTGAGACGGCCCGAGATGTCGGAGAGTGAGTTGGCCGAGGCGCGCGCTGCAAAGGACCAGTTGATGCTTGCCTTGAGACTTGCCAGTTCGAAGCTGAGCCTGGCCCAGAAGAAAACTCAGGGAATAAATTCCGCAAACGAGATTCACAACCAACACAAGACAGGATGAATGGAGAAGTTATGAAATCACTCTACCTGACGCCATTGAAAGTTATCGCAGTTGCTGTGCTCCTGGTTTTTGGCGCCGCCCCTGCAATGGCGCAAGATCCGAAAATTCAAACCACTCAGCTGGACTCACTGACAGCCAAAGCAAGTCAGACCGTCGATGTCAACATCGATGAACGGCTGATGCGAATGACTGCCGGTTTCCTTTCCGGCAAAGACGAGGGTGAGGCAAAGGTCAAGGCGCTCATCAACGGACTGAAAGGGATCTATGTGAGGGTGTTCGAGTTTGAGAAGGAAGGCGAATATTCGCCGGCCGACCTCGAGTCACTACGCGCGCAGTTGCGCAATCCAGCATGGAACAGGATTGTCAATATAACCAGCAAGAAAGATGGCAGCATGGAGGTTTATCTCATGTCGAGCGAGAACAGGATTAGCGGGCTCGCAGTGCTGGCCACCGACCCTAAAGAGATTACCCTGGTCAATATTGTTGGCCCTGTGGATCTGGAGAAGTTGACCCAGCTCGAAGGACACTTTGGAGTACCTGAACTTGGCATCGAGACAAAACCGAAGCGCAAAAACTAAGACAGGATCAGAGCCATGAAGAAAATCCTAACCCTAAGCTTCCTGTTTGTTGCCTTTGTTTGTGCCGGCTACGTTTCCCACGCAGTGCGAGCCAAAGGCGATGACTTTAGCGCCGTGGTGAAAGTAATCGAACAGTTTTATCACGTCCGGCACAAGAGCCTGCCCTTTCTGGCCAAGGCCGGGATCAAAACAGCGACGACAGTCGCACGGCTGGCCGGTGGACCAAAGCGGCAACTGGCCGAAGCCGGTAGCGTAAGAGTCGTTTACTTCGAGGATCAGGAATTTAATTCCCGTGGCAACTTAGTAAACTTTAAAGCTTCAATGAATGCCGTGCTGGCGGGAGGGTGGAGTCCGCTCGTGCAGGTGGTTTCACCCAAAGATGAGTCGCAGACCTATGTCTTTCTGCGAAGCAACGGTGAGAAGTTCAATGTGTTGGTCGTTAATCTTGAAAAGCGGGATGGGAGCGTTGTGCAAGTGACCCTGGCGCCGCAAACGCTTGCAATGCTGATGAAGGATCCGGACGAGATGGGCAACGCCATAACTACCGATGCCACTACAAATGATAACGAGTGAGAGGTGAATAAGATGAGAACGCAACCCCCTTCATTTCGGTCAGGTCACACTTTGTTAATGCTGGCTGCAATCATTGCCATAGTGCTTTCAGTGATGTTCGCTTCCGCGCAGGAAGTTGCCGACACCATTCGCGTCAACACGCGCGTTGTGTTTATGGATGCGCTCGTCAAAGATAAACGTACCGGAGTTCCGATTTCAGACCTCATGCCGCAGAATTTTGAAGTCTTCGACGACGGCAATTCACGCCCGATTTCATATTTCACGCGCGAGGGGCAGGCCCGCAAGCCCTTGGCTCTGGTCCTGATTCTTGATCTGAGAGACGACGGCGCGGGAAGGTTCTTGAAGCGGCCAGAGATCTTGAAAGCGATGGCCGACGAGTTGGCGAAGCTTTCGCCCCAGGATGAAGTTGCGATTATGGCGATGGATATTGGCGAGGACGAAAAGCGCGCCTGGCTCACCGGATTCACACGTGACCATGCCCAATTAGTCGCTGCACTCGCGCGCACTCCCCAGTTCGTCACGTCCGATCAGCCGCCTCCCGATGCGATGGGCGCAAAAGAAGATCAAAAGGGCGACGGGGATCGGGGTAGCAGTTTGACTCTCGGCTCTGATTCGTCACAGAAAGAAGCTCAGAACCAGTCTGCTGGGCCTGGGCCGGCAACGCCAAAGTCGGAAGATATTGTGGAGGTCGAAGTTACCAAGGGCAAGAACGGCTCAGTCGTAACTCGCACGACGCGTAAAGACGGCTCGGTTGATGTAAAACGCGTTAACAAGAAGGGCGACGTCACCATGGAACTTGGCGATATTTACGACATGGCTGCCGCAGTCAAAGACACTATTCGCAAAACTACACAGGAACGGCCAAACTCGCAACTGGCGATCGTCTGGGTCTCAGACGGGATTACTCCAATGTTCTTTGAAGACCGCGACGCGACCGAGCAATTGGTGTTGCGATCAAATGTGATCTTCAATTCCCTGACGACAGAATTGAGAACTTTATTCAAGTTTCTGCTGCCGATCGGAAAGCCAATCGCCGGCATGCTCGGCGTGAGTGTTTACGGAAGCGCGAAGCGTCTGGCCCAACAGTCAGGCGGCGAAGCGGTGAAAGTGAAACGGGTGAAAGACTACGGCGCAGGACTGAGCAAGATCATCGGTAACCTGACGGCGCGCTACAGTCTCGGCTTCGCGCTCGCCGAGGACGAGAAAGATGACGGACGCCTGCACAACCTGGAAGTTCGCGTCAAAGCGCAGGATACGAAAGGAAAGACGCGCAAACTCGAAGTGAGCGCACGCAAGGGCTATTACATGTCAGAAACCCGCGCCCAGGAACGTAAGGAGTCAACCGCCTCACGAGAGTGGTAGTCGGCCCGCACAACGTGCCCGAAAAGTTATTGATGCAGGTCGCCCAGCGTGGGGGGAAGATACGATCCACGAAATCACTCCAAAAGACACCAAGATTTCGTGGTGATTCGTGTGGTTTCGTGGATCGTCTTTTGACTGTTGGTAAGGCTGTGCAGTTACCGCTCTTCGATCGGCAGGTACCGCAAATCGCGAGCGCCAACGTATTCAGCGCGGGGGCGGATGAGTTTGTTGTCGGCGTATTGTTCGAGGATGTGACCGGTCCAACCCGATATGCGGCTGATGGCAAAGATCGGAGTGTAGAGGTCGAGAGGGATTCCCATCATGTAGTAGGTAGAGGCGGAGAAGAAGTCGACGTTTGGAAACAGACCTTTCTCGGCCATGATTACTTCTTCAACCTTGCGCGACATTTCATACCACTTCGAGTCTCCTGCCGATTCCCCTGCCTGTTTCGAGAACTCTCTTAAATGAGTCGCGCGTGGGTCTTCAGTCTTATAAACCGCGTGCCCAAAGCCCATGATTTTTCGTTTCTCGGCCAATGCCTTCTTGATGTAGGGCTCCACATTTTCGAGGGCCCCGATCTCCAGCAGCGTCTTCATCACGTTGGTATTAGCGCCGCCATGCAGTGGGCCCGACAAAGCTCCGATTGCCGCAGTAACAGCGGCATACATGTCAGCCAGAGTCCCCGCAACGACTCGAGCAGCAAACGTCGAAGCGTTTAATTCATGATCGGCATGAAGGATCAAACAAACGTCAAATATTCGTGCATCGTGTTCCGATGGCTTCTCGCCATTCAGCATGTAGAGGAAGTTGGCCGCGATGTTGAAATTTGGATCCGGGTCAACCGGCTCCAGACCTCTCCGAATCCGATCGCCTGCGGCGACTATCGTCGGAAACTGGGCAGTCAGCTTGATCGCCGTCGTGACGCTGGCCTCGCGAGATAAGTCGCGGGCCGTGGAATCGTAAAATTCCATTGCCGAAACCACGGTCCTTAAGACGTCGATTGGATCAGCTTCGCGCGGAAACTGCTCCATGAGATCGATGATCTGAGGCGGCAGCTGATAAGAAGCTCGTAGCGACTGCTCTAATGCTTGCAGCTCGGAGGCCTTTGGAAGCCGTCTGTTCCAAAGCAGGAACACTACTTCTTCGAAAGTCGAGTGCTTTGCGAGATCGTGGATGTTGTACCCCTGGTAGATGAGCTCGCCCTTTTCGCCGTTAACATCCGAGATCGAAGAGGTCGCGGCCGCAACTCCTCTCAATCCCGCTGCGGCACTTCCGGCTGGCGCATTTGCTTTAGTATTCATGAGTTTTTACTGTGGAGCGAAGATAACAAACCGTACTAAGTGTGACAAGTTGAGGTATAGCAAACTGTTAGTTTGCTTCTGGTGAGCATAAGAATTCAATGAAGATCAATAGAACGTGAACACCGTCGGAGCAGACCGTGCTGATGCAGTTTGGAGAAATGTACCTAAATTACAGAACCCAGCGCGGACCGGGGTCCCCGGCGGGGCAGCCCCGCTGGAGTCTGTCGGGAAAATAGATAATCGTCTTTCTCTGTGCATCCTCAGTGTTCTCTGTGTCTCTGTGGTGGCTGTTTTTCCTGGTAAATCCACCACAGAGACACAGAGTGCACAGAGATCGCACAGAGAGTTAAAGGTTATCCCGACAGACTCGCTGGGGTGGAGGATGCGCGGGATCCCGGAGGCAACTTCGCCGCAAGGTCGGCAATGCTGGTTAACACACAGATCCCTGAAGGATCCCGCGCTACCGCGCTGGGTTCTGAACCTGATTTGCGTTTCAGCCGAAATAATCCAACTGCATGGTACCAAGCAAACTAACAGTTTGCTTTACAAGGGCGACACAACTACTGAATCACCGCGGTGGATCTTCAATAGTTTCGCTGCTGATTTATTTGCAGCCGCAATCTCCAGAAACCCCGCACTTCCCCACACTGCGAAAATCTTGTCGCGGCTTTCGCTTTCCTCTGCAAAATAATTTCGAAACGACTTTATCGTTTTTCCTTTGACGCGTAACGACGCGCCCGCTTTGATCTGCGCGAGACTCAATTCATTGCGGGTGACGTTTGTGACGCAGTTTCCGAATCGATCGATGTGGACCACTCGTCCTTTGATCTTGCCCTTACGATACGTCCCGGGTTTCAGACCTTCCAGTCGTACACAGACTTCGATTTTTGTTCCGAGCTCGCCCGGTTTGATCCCTGCTGAAAGCGCCGCGGCGACTGGGGCGAATATATCCCGGCCATTAAAGGTTGTGCTCACAGGCTGCCGAAAATACTTGGCGGTTGTTAGATGAATAATCTCGGAAACTAACAATTGGTCGCAGACATAGCTAAACAAGCCATTATCGGGACCAACAAAGAACTGTCCGCCGGCCGCGATGAGGATTGGCTTACGTGATGATCCTACGCCGGGATCTACCACGGCCACATGAATTGTGCCGGGAGGGAAGGAGGAACACCCCGTTAACAAAATGAAGGCGCCGGCCTCAACATCCTGAGGCGGAATCTCGTGAGTGATGTCTACAATGCGCGCCTGCGGATTAGCGGAAAGAATCACGCCCTTCATAGCCGCTACGAAATAGTCAGCCGTGCCGAAGTCTGTAAGCAGCGTGATAATAGGGCCAGCAGAACTCGAAAACGCGGGGACAGGAGGAAGGGCCGCACTCTGTCGGGCCTTCATCGTGTCTTCGCGTTTGTTTTTAACTTCAGACAGAAGTTTTAAATTCAATCTTAGAGTCGCTTACAGAACCGTGCGCCGTAGCCCGGATGAACTAAGTTGAAGCACATGCACGTTGGCAGCCGCAGGTTACCTGCTGGGCGAGCCGCGGGTATTTCCGTCAATCCTTGTTTGCCTACAGTTGCCCGAAAGTTGCTTCCTGCATCCGGCGCTATCGCGCTCGGTTCTGTACTTGCTGCTTGCACATTCGGAGCTACTGAACTTGCGTCTCAGTTGCGGCGCGAATTCTCAGTTGTTGGCCCTGCGGCAGTCGAAGGTCTTTCCCGCGACTTGTGAGCACGCCGGCGGTGCCGATCGAGCCACCAATCGCTGCTCCAATCGCTGCGCCTTTGCCGCCGCCGGCGATTGCGCCGATGATCGCTCCGATGCCCGTACTGGCGCCGACTTTCGAAACATCATCCTTGATAGTGTCTTTTCCTCGAACTCCGCCTTCAGAATCGACGGTGCCCCCTTCATCATCTCTCTGCCCGCCCATGCTCACGACTTCTATCACCTGGGCGCTCATGCTGCTGGTGCGATTGTCAGGCATGCGAATAGTCTCGAATGCGAGTTGAAGTTCGGCGCTCCCCTTCACTTTGCCAGCGCGCTTAACTCGTACCACTCGTCCTTCGACCACGGCACCGTCCAGTTCCCTCGGATCCAACACACGCGCTTGGAAGCGGTCGCCCTGTTGGCTGGCGTCCGTCGAAAGGCTCGACTGTAATTCAATCAGAAGAATCTGGTCACGGCGAATGTACAAAGGTTGTCCACTCGTCTGCGTTGGAACATTGACTGAATTGTCGGCTGTGTTGTTTGGTGTGTTATCGGGAGTAGTCGGACCGGAATCCACGGTACCCCGACGCGTCAGTCCTGCCGGTATGGAAGAGTTAAACGCGCGGCGCTCGTATCCGGCAGCGTACCCTGTTTCGAAACCTTGCTGGTAGCCATCACGATAGTCTTCGGCAGTTCCCCACGCTTCGTTGAAGTTCCGGTCGGCGCGCTGATATTCAGATTTGTTTTGATAATCGCGCGGTGCTTGATCGGATATGTCCCTATAGCCGGCGTTGTAGCCATCGGAATAGCCTGTGCGGAAGCCGCGTTCCAGAGCGCTTGTCTGGCTCTGGGCTGTTGCCACTACCGAGAGGGAGACGGCCGTCGAAAGCGTGGCGAGGGTCGCGATGGCAAGCAGCAGTGCCAGGGGAATTCTTAGATATTTCATTTGTTGTTCCTTCCAGAGATTTACGGTTGCGATGCAGCCGTAGGGGTCTTGGGAGAGCCAACCTCGTGCATGCAGGATGCTATCATTCAAATAGACGGCCCACAATCCAAAGCCACCTCAAAGCGCGTGTTCCTCTGCTTGACCGTCCCTATGGCTCGTCCTAGACTCGATTTGAACTATCCGAACAGCGGACCGAATCTCAGATGCCGTCTTCGGATTACTGGTTGGCAGGGCAAGAGGCGTTTAGAGTCCAAGCTTTAGCTTGCGCGGCGAAGCTGCAGCCTAAAGGCTGGACTCTGAACACCTGTTAGGGCAATAACATGGCTGAAATTCGCAGAGTTTACCTTGACCACAGTGCTACGACGCCCGTAGACCCACGAGTGGTAGAGATCATGCTGCCTTATCTGACCGACAAGTTTGGCAATGCTTCAAGTGTGCATTTCTTTGGGCAGGAAGCACGAGCTGCCGTCGACCGAGCGCGGCGCGAGGTTGCGGCGCTTATCGGCGCTCGTTCCAACGAGATTGTGTTTGTTTCGGGTGGAACCGAAGCAAACAACCTGGCGATTAAAGGAATCTGCGACCTGAACCCTGCCCAGCCGGGTCATATCATCACCTCGTCCATCGAACACCCGTCCGTACGCGGTGTTTGCGAGTTGCTCGAGAAAAAAGGCTGGGCGATAACGCGCCTGCCGGCTTACGAAGAAGGGGTGGTTCGCGTCGGAGACGTTCGCGATGCTTTGAGGCCTGATACCGTACTGGTGTCAGTGATGCTGGCCAACAATGAAATAGGAACAATCCAGCCCGTGGAGGAGATAGGCGCCCTGCTGACCGAGGAACGCGCTCGGGGACGTCGTCACATTTGGTTTCACATCGATGCGGTCCAGGCTGCAGGCAGAATCTCGATTAACGTTGAAACACTGGGCTGCGATTTATTGTCGATATCGGGGCACAAACTATACGCGCCGAAAGGGACAGGAGCGCTTTTCCTTCGCAGAGGAGTTCGTCTCGCACCTCAGAACGTAGGCGGCCATCAGGAACGCGAACGGCGAGCCGGAACAGAATCGGTACCAGGCATTGTTGCTCTCGGCGCCGCGGCCAGACTGGCAAACGAGGAGATGGACCAGAGATCAAACCAAGTCCACCGGCTACGTGACATGTTCGAGAAGGGTGTTACTACGTCGGTTGAGGAAATTGTGTTTAACGGAGACCTGACCAAACGGTTACCTCACCTCTCAAACATTTCCTTTCGCTTCATCGAAGGAGAGGGTCTGCTAATCAGCCTGGATCTTCAAGGCATTGCCGTTTCTACAGGATCCGCTTGTTCTTCGGGAACGCTCGAACCGTCTCCGGTAATCCGCGCGTTGGGGCGAAATGACGAGATCGCCCGTGGTTCAATGCGGTTCAGTTTCGGAAAAGACAACACCGCCCAAGACGTCGAATATGTTCTAGAGGTTTTGCCACGAGTGGTGGCAAGACTGCGGGAGCTGTCGCCTCTTAATAGACCGCGAGCTTTGGAACCGGTGTCCGTCGACTGAACGGCCCCGGACGCCCTTCCTTACGGTCGGGCTACTGCCACGGCCTGGCCTTGACCTCAAGTATGCCTTTCTCGCCTGTCTTCATAGATCACCTCGAAAACCCCCGCAATGTCGGGGAGTTACCCGATGCTAACGCGATTGGCGAAGAAATAAATCCCGTCTGCGGTGACCGCTTGCGCATTTCGTTGCGCGTGCAAAACGGCAGAATTCAAGCTGCGCGGTTCCTGGCATATGGTTGTCCGCCGACTCTGGTTTGCGGGTCAGCTCTGACAGGATTGATTGAGGGAAAAACGATAGATGAAGCAATCGGACTGACTCGAAGGGATCTACTGGATGAGTTGGGTGGTCTGCCCTCACGAAAGCAGCATGCCGCAGCCCTGGCGCTTGAGACCCTACGCACAGCCCTCGAATCGGCTTGCGGCGACTTGCTGAAACAGACCTAGCGAATGGGCGTAGCCTGTATCGCAAGAATGTTCTTTCTCGAGCGGATCTTGAGCCGGAGAAAGGCGATCCACGAAACCACACGAACCAACACGAAAATGTGGTTAGTGTCTTTGGTGTGATTTCGTGGATCGCGTCTTTTCTTCTCTGGTTAGCGCTATCCGACCGCAGTCTAGTCCACGAGATCGCAGCCACTTCTACGGAACCGTCAACCGAGGACGTACGTCTCCAGTGCCGGACCGACGATGGTATTCCGGTGAGCAGAATTTCTTCGGCTCGGTGCCAAGCATGAATGTCCGCGTGCGAATTATTGGACAGCTTTCGACCGCAATCAATCCCGTCGACGGATCGATATCGAGGGTGATCGTTCCCTCCAGTCGCCCTGTTTCACTACTGCGCGTTTCGTATTTCGGCTGTCTCACTTTGGGTGAGGCGCCTGGTATCGCCTCCATTAGTGGTGTAGGGACCTCTTCCGGAGGGATGGGTGCCACTTCCTCTGTCTCCGGCGTCGATTCTAATTCTGGAAGCTCACTCGAAGGTGCCTGAGGCGATGTGCCATTAATAAAGAGCTCAATGCGTTTTTCAGGATCGTCGTCTGAGGCGGGTCCACCGGTCTTCGGATTTATTGCGACCTGCTCGATGCCCGCGGGCATTTGCCAGTCGCCTTGCCACTCCGGGTGCTCGCCGAGTGCAGCGCTCATGAAGTCGGTCCAAATTGGCAGCGCGGAATTCGCCCCGGTTAGGCCAAGCTGTGCACCGTCGTCAAATCCTACCCAGACAACGCAAACCAGATTCGGCGTATAACCAACAAACCAGCCGTCACGTGAAGTGCCGGTCTTCCCGGCGACATTTCCTTTGAAACCGCGGGCCCTGACCTTCGCGCCGGTTCCCCGATTGATTACGTCCTTCATGAAGGAAGTCATGACGTAGGCGAGATCCGGCCGAAACACTTCACTCTTCTGTCCCGTCGGCGCTGCAATGGTCACACCTGATCCGGTTGTGATGCGATTGATTGCGACAGGCGAAGTACGTGTTCCCAGCGTTGCAAATGCTGTATACGCAGAGGCAATCTGCATTGGCGTCGCTTCGCTGGTGCCAAGCGCCATCGCCGGATATGAACGCTGCGGCCTGGGCAAACCCGCTTTCGCCGCGAGATTCATGACCCGGCCAATAGTTACATCCATCCCGACGTCGACCGTGATCACGTTCAAACTGTGAACCAGCGCATCGCGAAGCGTAACCGGAGCGTGAGTGTAGGAGTCGCCAAAGTTGCCCGGTGAGTATTCCTGATTATCAAAGGTGAAAGTCTTTGGCTCGTCCATGTAGGTCGTGGCCGGCGTGATCACTCGAGGAACTGGATCGTAAGCTGTATTCAGCGCGGTTGCATAAACGAACGGTTTGAATACTGAACCCGGCTGGCGATAAGCGTCGACGGCGCGATTCAATTGACTCTTTGCATAGTCTCGCCCACCCACCATCGCGACTATCTCGCCGGTTTTTGCGTTCATGGCCACCAGCGCCGCCTGAAGAGTGCCGGGTGCAAAACGCTTGGCTTGCACCTTATCAAGCTGTGCCAGCTGCCTGGTTAGGGCGGCATACGCGGCCCGTTGCAGATCCAGATCAATCGTGGTGTAAATCCGAAGATGTTCCGCGGTGCTGGGTCCGGCGATGATGTCTCCTAATTGACTTTGCACATAGTCGGCAAAATACGGCGCGTCTGAAACATCTATGCGGCCCTTGGTGGGAGCCACTTTGAGCGGCGTCTGCTTCGCTTGACCTGCCTCCTCGCTCGGGATGGCGCCGGTTTCCGCCATGTTATCCAACACTTGATTGCGGCGGGCGGTAGCCGTGTTTAAGTCATGGTAAGGGTTGTAGCGGTTTGGGCTGCGAATCAGTCCCGCAAGAAAAGCAGATTCCGGCAGCGTCAAATTCGTAACGTCTTTGTTGAAATAAGCGTCGGAGGCTTCGCCAAACCCGCTTATCGAGAAACCCGATTGCTGCCCTAAGTAAACCTGATTACAGTAAAGCGAAAAAATCTGTTCCTTGGACAAACGCGTCTCAAGGATGACCGACATATAGGCTTCGGCGACCTTTCGTTTGTAGGTTTTTTCAGGCGAAAGCAGAAGGTTCTTGACCAGCTGTTGAGTGATGCTGGAACCGCCCTGTCGGGCGATAGGAGAATTCGGATCGGCATCGTAACGACGCACTAATGCCCGCAGAATTCCACGCAGGTTTACACCGTAGTGCTCGAAGAAAGAACGATCCTCGGTGACCGTAATAGCCTTGACCAGCTGGGGCGGGAGATCGCTGAACCCGATTATTTTTCGCTTCGACCGTTCCCCTCCCGTGACTGAGCTTATCAACTCCGGTTCCAGCCACGCGCGGTCGAGGTGCGCATTGGTGTCCAGTTCAGCTAAGGAGCTGATTGACTTACCGTTTTTTGAAAATTGGATTCGAACCCGTCGAAACTGTCTCTGACCGTCAACAATGATGTTCTCGCTCGGCTCGACATCAACCAAAGAGCCGCTCACATAATACCGGCCCCGGGCTTTGTCGGCCTGTTGTCCCTTTTCGACGTATCCTGATCTCTTGAGAAACTCGATCAGGTTGTCCTGAGACTGTGTCTGGCCAACGCGAAGCTGTCTGGGTGCTGCGTAGATGCCTGCTGAACGAGTATAGACCTCGCCTCGCAAAAGGTTATCGATGCGACCGGAAAAGACTACCCAGTAATAAACCAGCGAGACAAACAGGATGGTGGAGACAGCAATCACCGGAATGAGGACTGGGGGACTCAACAGCCGCCGGAGAAACCGACGTTTGAGACTCATCTCCGGCTCCGAGTAGGCAACAAGACGAGAGCGGGATCTGGAGTCCTTGTTCGGCCGCATACCTGACGGGGGTTTTTCGGGTGGGTATCTTACTGGCATAAAAGACAGGCGATAACCTTCGCGGTCTGGCGTCGCAATCTGTGGTCAGTCGTCCATCCTCGCGAACAAATGCTAAACCTTTGCAACGGGGGTGTCCAACCTAAATGAATATTAGGCCGTCCCCCCTGCACGTCAACTTGATTAACCGCGTCTTTTTCTTTAGTTTAACGTCCAATTTCTTCGTCCGCCTTCTTAGATGCCGTTGCTGAAGTATGAGTTTAATCCCCACCGGCACGCGTTACCTGCCGCCAAACCCGCGTCGAGTTCTTTTTGCCGTCATCGCTGTGGCAACTGCTCTGGCCATGGGCACGACCGGGTTTTATCTGATCGAGGGGTGGTCGCTGCTTGATAGCCTTTACGTGGCAGCGCAAACTGTAACGACCGTCGGCTACGGCGACCTGACTCCGGCAACTCAGAATGGACGCATTTTCTCCACGGTCTTCATGCTGGCTGCCGTCGGCGTTGTACTCTACGCGCTCACGACAACAGTACAGACAATCGTGCAGTCGGAACTGGTCGAGCAGTTTGGCCGGCGCCGGCAATCCCGAAAAATGAGCAAACTACGCAATCACTACATCGTATGCGGCGCCGGCCGAGTGGGCTCTCACCTCGTGCGCGGACTTCTCAGCGGTCAGGAAACTTTCATTGTCATCGAAAGAGACCCGGCGAGAGTTGCTGAGTTGACTGACCTTGGCGTGATTGTTCTGGTGCGAGACGCGACACTTGAGGAGAGTCTGCGCGAGGCCGGGGTCGAGCATGCACGCGGTCTGGCCGCTTGCCTTCCGGACGATGCCGACAATGTCTACGTAGTATTGAGTGCGCGCGATTTGAACCCTGGACTGCATATTGTAGCGCGGGCGGCTGAGGAACAGGCGGAATCAAAGCTGATTCGGGCGGGGGCAAATAGAGTTGTGGCGCCGACGATAATCGGCGGCCATCGCATGGCCATGGCATTGACTAAACCGGCCGTGGACGATTTCATAGGTTCTATTACTGCAAACAAACTGGAGTTGGCTTTTGAACAACTCGAGGTTGAACCTTCTTCGCACCTGGTGGGACAAAAACTCAGCGAAACCCGGATTCGTTCAGAACTCGATATCGTGGTGGTAAGTATTAGACGGAGCGACGGGCGTATCCAATTCAACCCGAGTGGCGATGCCGTTATAGAAAGCGGCGACATTCTGATCGCCATCGGCCACGCTGACTCACTGATGAAATTGACTGCTATGACGAAGGGGAAGTCAGTCCAAAGTCCAATGTCCAATGTCCAAAGTCAAGCGACAAAAAAGTAGTTCAGCGTTCAATCTTTAGATTGCGGTGAGCGATGGACGACGCAGCTAAAGCTTGAACCCTGAACTACCGCACTTTGGAAATTGGATCTTGGATTAAAATGAATGAAGATTCTCGTTACCGGTGGCAGCGGTTATCTCGGCACGCACGTCCGCCGGTTTTTCAATGCGAACGACTTTTCGAGGCGCTCAGGGTACGACATCCTTGACAGCGAAGTCGTCAAGCATGTGACGAATTACGACGCTGTTATTCACCTTGCGGCCCACCTTGATAAAGACCCTGCCGCCGCGGAACAGTGTTTCCGCACAAATATTGAAGGCACCGCAAATGTAATCAGAAATCTTCAGCCCAACGCTGTCTTTATTTACGCATCTACTAAAGACGTTTATGGCGCACATGCGGGTTCATACGACGAGGTTCCGGAGACCTGCCGAACTGATTACTGCGGCCAGAACGCTCTCGAGTGGTCTAAGTTGATGGGCGAGCGGTACGTAGATTACTACGCGCGTGAGCGAAACATCCGAGCTTGTATCTTTCGTTTATCCACAATTTACGCGCGACCTTCAGACGGTAACGAGTCTGGTTTCGTCACGCATTATGTGGAGTCAGTCAAGCGGGGTTGGCCCATCCGGCTGCCACTCTATGGAAATCCGATCCGGGACATTCTTCACGTTGACGATTTCTCGCGAGCCTGTCAGGCCTTCATAGATTCATCGCAAGCGTCAGGCTTGTATAATCTGGGAGGTGGCAAGCAAAACTCGGCAACTCTGCTCGACATCGCGAAAAGAGTCGGCGGGCTAATCCAAGTGGAGCCGGTGATTGCAAACGGTGACAACTTGCCTCCTCCAGTGCCGGTCCACTACGTTTCGGATTTGAAACGGATTGCCGACCAGCTAGGTTGGAAACCGCAGATCGGAATTGAAGAGGGACTGAGGGACCTCTTGTAGGACAGACATTCCTGTCTGTCTTTAGTAACGCAACTGTAGTTTGCGAGGTAAAGCAAAACTGTTAGTTTTGCGAGGTAAAGCAAACTGTTAGTTTGCGAGGTAAAGCAAACTGTTAGTTTGCGAGGTAAAGCAAACTGTTAGTTTGC
>JBBPIC010000004.1:96971-182023 GCA_038040525.1 Acidobacteriota bacterium
GAGCTAAGCTGAACCACACTGCCTATGACGACAGACCGACAGGCAGGAATGCCTGTCCTACAACTCGATCGCGTAGTTGTTCGTGGAACCAATTGGGTTGGCGACGCTGTCATGACTGTGCCGGCGCTGCGCGCTCTTCGCCAACTATTTCCACGCGCTCATCTCACCCTTGCCACTCGCTCCTGGGCCAAAGGACTTTTCACCGAGGCTGATTTTGTTGATGAGTTGTTGGTTCACGAGGGATCAGGGTTGAGGTCGGTGGTCCAACAGGTTAGGCAATGGCGTACACATGACTTCGATGCTGCGGTACTCTTTCCAAATTCTCTCGAGTCTGCTCTCGTAGCTTCGCTTGCGCGTGTGCCTTTGAGAATAGGTTATGCGGCGGATGGCCGGCAGGGGTTGCTGACTCATCCCCTCGATTTACCTTCATGGCGCAGCTCAAGACATGAGGTCTTCTATTACCTAAACATCGTCGAGCACCTCCAACAAATGAGCGATTACCCGGCCGGTGTTCTGGGTCCCCCGCCGGACGGTTCACTTAAGGTTGGTGAGTCACGCAAGTCGGCCGCGCTGGAAATGCTGCGCGCGAAGGGCGTGAAAGGCCTTAACGGCGAAGGCCATCGGCAGCAGCCGCTGATCGCTTTGTGTCCCGGGTCGATCAACAGTCGCGCCAAGCGTTGGCCGCCTGAACGTTTCGCAGCGCTCGCCGATCTATTTATCGACGAATTGGAAGCCGAAGTACTCCTGATTGGCTCTGCGGCCGAAGCCGAAGTCTCACAGGAAGTCAGCGCCCGAATGCGCAATAAGTGCATCAACCTTACGGGTCACACCGATCTAGCGGAGCTGGTCGCGGTGCTGAGTGTGGTCGAGCTCCTGGTAACAAACGACACCGGCCCCGCGCATATTGCATCAGCCCTCGAACGGCCCACACTGGTAATCTTTGGACCCACAAACCCATTGACCACCGGGCCATTTTCAGAAATGGGCGCGATTGTGCGCGAGCCGCCTGATTGCGCGCCTTGCATGTTACGAGATTGCCCGATCGATCATCGTTGTATGACAGCGATTACCCCCGATCAGGTTTTCAAACGTGCACAAGTGATGTTGGCCAACAAACTGAAGGAACCTCTGAATAAGTCTCGGCTTGGATTTGTACCGCGAAGCGGTACGGATCACCCACAGCGGACTTGATCAGAGGTTCCTTCAGTTTGTCGTTTGAGACCGTGTGGAAAGTCTGGCTTTCAGCGCTGAAGGCGCGAAAACAGAACGTTGCAACCGAAAACATGGTGATTGACTGCCTTTAGCATTATTCCGCGCCTTCAGCGCAAGGGGTTTGATATCGTTGCACCTGGGCCGATGGCCCAGGCTTTCACATTTCGCGCCTTTGGCGCTGTGACCCGGAGATTCCACACAGCCTCTACGCTTCCGACTTGCTGATAAAGCTCGCGGACTGGTTTACTTAGTCTTTGAGCAAAGCCATCCAAAGTCGAGGCTAAGTTTGTTGTATTGAGATGAACAAAGCAGTTTTTATTGACCGCGATGGCACAATTTCAGAAGAAGCGGGTTACATCAACCACGCTTCGCGTTTCACTCTTTTTCCGTATGCAGGAGCCGCGGTGAGGCACGTCAACGACAATGGTTGGCTGGCCATAATAATCACCAATCAGGCAGGCGTGGCTCGAGGTTACTTCACGGAGGAAATGGTCAAGAACGTACACCGTCGCATGACCGAGGGGCTCGAGAGCGATGGCGCCAAACTCGACGCCATCTACTACTGTGCGCATCATCCTTCCCTCGGCGATCCTCCATATCGGGTGGACTGTGATTGCCGGAAACCTAAGCCCGGGCTAATTTCCCGCGCGGTCAGGGATTTTGATATCGACCTCGGCGAAAGCTGGATGGTTGGCGACCGTTACAGCGACATTGAGTTGGCGCGAAATGCGGGTGTGAAATCAGCTTTTGTGTTGAGTGGCTACGGCCGCGGCGAGTGGGAGCACCAAAGTACGGCATGGTTACACCAGCCCGATCTGGTCGCGGAGAATCTATTAGAGGCGGTTGAACGGATTGTTAACGAAGCGGCAGCCTGGAGGCTGAACTCGGAACTACAGACCTGAAGTTCAGAGTTCAACCTTTTGCTTGCGCTGTCTCGCAAGAAGTTGCCGTGTGGAGACGAACAAGTGATCCTCGAGCGAACATTACTGCAGGAGCGCCTCATCACAATCATTAGGCGCTTTCCGCAGCGTCGAATTCTGGTGCTCGGTGACTCGGTTGCTGATCAGTTTGTCTATGGAGCTATTAGCCGGGTGTCGCGCGAGGCCCCGGTGTTCATTCTGACCCATGAGCACACGGAGACGGTGCCGGGTGGCGCCGCTAACTGTGCGATGAATCTCGCTTCTTTAGGCGCCGGCGTTTCCCTTGTCAGCGTTGCCGGAAATGATGAAGCTGGCCGCGCCCTGGTTGAAAAGTTGAATGCCTCAGGTGTGAACTGTGACGGCCTATTGACTTCTGACCAGCTGCGGACCACCACGAAAGTGCGCATACTCGCCGGCCAGTCGCACTCCACGCGTCAACAGGTGATCAGAATTGACTATGAAGACAAACCACTGAAGGATCCTGACTTACGCGAGCGTCTGCGGGAACAGGTGCTCGAACAGTCAAAAGCATCGGACGCAGTGATAATTTCAGATTACAACTACGGCGTAGTCGACGCGCAGATGGCTTCCTTCGCGAGAGAAACGGCCGGCCACATTCCAATCCTGGCTGATTCGCGTTTCCGGCTTTCCAGCTTCCCCGGCTTCACTTCGGCGACACCGAATCAGGATGAACTTGAGCAACTGATCGGCAAGCAGCTTTCGAACGCGGGCGAGTTGGCGGCGGCCGGAGAAGAGTTACGAAAGCAGCTAAATTATCGCACCTTGCTGGTAACGCAAGGCAGCAACGGAATGACCCTCTTTGAGGACGGTGTGCCGCCACTTCATATCGACGCTGTGGGCGTGCGCGAGCCAGTGGACGTTACGGGCGCAGGTGACACTGTGATCGCCGCATATACGCTGGCGCTTGCCTCCGACTCTTCGTTCCCGGATGCGGCGCGGCTTGCAAACTATGCCGGCGGCCTCGTAGTCATGAAACGCGGAACGGCCGCAATCAGTGGTGAAGACCTTATTTCCTCGGTCTTGAACACTGACGAATATAGGCTCGACTAAAGTTTCCAAACGGGTTTGACATGGACAAGTAACGGTAAACACGCGTTTAGATATCTCATTCCCGATGCCTTGAAGGACGGCAAGCCCCATTCGATTCTTGTTAAGGTGGCCAAGAGCAGCTTTTTTAGCTTGTATTCGACTCCGCAGGAAATCACCTGCGTTGAGCAACTCCGTACGAATGACATCGATATGGCGATGTTTTTGAACCACGAGCCATTTCTTTTCTCCAGAGTCATGGATTACTTGCTGGCGGAATCGGACACTCCTTACCTGGCATTCATTGCCAGGAGTGATATCGGCATTAAAGAAGGGGAGAAACAGAACGTAAGTCGGAACTTTGAGTACATGATGAACCATCCCCTTGCGGAAAGGTTCGTGTTTGAAACTCCATCCGGCCTTATCCAACGGATTAGCCGGACAGAGGTTGGTCTGGTTTCCTCGAGATGACGAAAGATGACATCGTTATCGACCGACCTGAGCCTGCGCCCTCCGTCTCGCTCATCCTCGAACGTTCCCACCTGGTCGAACGAGTAGCGAGGGCAAGGAAGGATGGAGCGCGCATCGTACTTGCCAACGGCTGCTTCGATATTTTGCACGCTGGCCACGTACGATACCTCGAAGGCGCCAAATCACTTGGAGATTTACTGGTGGTGGGAGTCAACTCAGACAAACAAGTCGCCGTACAGAAAGGCGCCGGCAGGCCAATCCTGCCTGAAGGCGAACGCGCGGAGATTGTCGCCGCACTGGAATCCGTCGATCTGGTTACAATTTTCACAGAGCCGACGGTTGAAACTCTCCTCCTGGCTTTAAGGCCGGACGTACACGCCAAGGGCACTGACTACACGGAGGAGACAGTTCCTGAACGAGAGATTGTAAAATCTTTCGGAGGCCGGGTAGCAATTGTCGGAGACCCCAAGGACCATTCCACGTCGGCGTTGATCGCACGCTTGCTCGAGTCATGATCCAAAAACATGGATTCCCGACTCTTGCGGGGTAAGTAAAAATACTGAGTTGGGTCGCGCATGCTGAGAAAAATTGAACATAGGTTAGTACGAAATTTTGGATGCGTATTCTTATCGTAAAACTTGGAAGCATAGGAGACATCATCCACACGCTGCCGGCAGTCGCTGCAATCAGGACGGCAATGCCTCAAGCGGAAATATCCTGGGTCGTAGAACATCGCTCATCAGAAATTTTAAGAGACAACCCGATTTTAGATCGCCTCATCGAAGTCGACACGAAGGCGCTGAGGCGCGGGTTGATGTCTGGGGAGACGCTGCGGGCACCGCGCCAGCAGTTACGTCGGCTACGCGCCTCGGCCTTCGATTTAGCTCTAGACTTCCAGGGTTTACTCAAATCGGCTTCAATTGCGCGCCTTTCCGGCGCGCGTCGTATTTTTGGCTTCTCGCGCGAGTCGCTGCGAGAGCCTGCCAGCCGGATCTTTCTGTCGAAAACCATCCCGATTCCCCCAAAAACACATGTAATTCGGAAGAATCTGACGCTGGTCAGCGGAGCTTTAGGTATTCCCGTACCGGAAGCCGCCGAGGACTTTTCGTTCCCTATTGCCACTTCGCCCTCGGATGAGCAGGAGGCCGCGTCGGTTTCCACGGGCAACTTCGCCCTACTGAACCCCGGAGGGGGTTGGCCAACGAAATTGTGGAATGTCGAGCGCTTTGGGCGTTTGGCCGATGAGCTTTGGTCTCACTTTGGACTGCAGTCTTTGATTACCTATGGCCCCGGCGAACATGAACTCGCGACCAGGGTGATTGAGGGAACCAGGTCGGGACAAGCCACTGCGGTGAGTCTTTCATTGAAAGGCTTCTACGAACTAGCCCGGCGTGCTCAGGTTTACGTAGGTGGCGATACAGGACCGACGCACATAGCAGTTGCCGCCGGCACTCCGATAGTGGGTCTTTTCGGGCCAACAGAATGGTGGAGAAATGGCAGCCCCCGAAAAGAGGACATATGCGTGGAGCGCGTAGACATCGACTGCCGCACCGACTGTCACCGCCGCGCCTGCTCAAATTGGATATGCATGGATATTGAGGTTGATCGAGTGTTGCAGGCGGTGAGTGAGCGAGTAAGCCAGACCGTCCCGTCTGTTATGGGGTAGGACAAACATTCCCGTCTGTCTTTTCTCTGGACAGGAGAGCGGAAGATTTTCCATATATCATTTTGATGGCCTAACAGTCTTCTTCATTAACACAGACAGACAGGAATGTCTGTCCTACCTGGAGTAACATGCGCAGAGGCGGCACCTGGATTCAACGTTGGCGTGTGCCATTTGGTTTTTTATGTGCCGCGCTCTTTATTCTTTTCGCGCAACCCACTTTTGCAACGTTGATTGCCGGCACGGCTGTTTCGATTGTGGGACTCTTGCTCCGTGCCTGGGCCGCGGGTCACATTCGTAAGAACTCGGAACTGGCCACCTCCGGACCTTACGCCTTTACACGCAATCCCCTGTACCTCGGTAGCTTCCTGCTGGGACTGGGCTTCACCATCGGTTCGGGACGTTGGCAGCTCGGAATCCTGTTTGCCGTGCTCTTTCTTGGCATCTATTTGCCTGTCATGCGCGTCGAATCCGCTACGTTGGCACAACTTTTTGGCGAAAGCTTCCAGAAGTATGCTGACGCTGTTCCACTCTTCTTTCCCCGCCTCTCGCCGTATCGTGGCGATGCCGGCAAGACTGGATTTGATAAGGGCCTCTACCTGAGATATCGGGAGTACAGGGCGGCGCTCGGTCTCTTGATCGCCTGGGGGCTAATGGTTCTCAAAGCGTATTACCTAAGATGAAGTTACTATTACACAAGTTTTTTGCAGTCCTACTGATTCTCGCTATGGCGAGCCTGGCAGCGATTCCGGCGCCAGCACAATCCAGGACGGTAGTTCGCCCACATCCATTCGAGCCCAACGAAGAGCTCGTGTTGGTGGCCGAGTTTTCGCGGGCTATGTTGAAAAACGTAGATGTTGCAGAATTCCGCTTCACTTCCCGCAGAGAGCCGCAGCAGCAAGTAGCCTCGAGCCGCACACCTTATTCACTTAGACTCACAGGCGAGGTTTCAAGCAAGGGGTTCTTTGCCAAACTCTTCAACCTCCGATTTCGAGAGTGGATGGAATCGATTGTTGAACCCATTTCCTTTACCGTTCACAAAACCAAAAGAATTGATGAACAGGGAAAACGTATGCGCGTCAGCGAAGCGGTCTATGGTGACGGGAAAGTCTCATGGACAGAGAGCGATCCAAACAATCCATCGCGCACACCGCGAACCGCAGATGCTACCTTCACGGGTCAGGTGCAGGATGTGCTGTCCGCCATCTATTTTCTCAGAACCCAACCGCTCATACTTGGGAAAACATTTAACGTAACCATCAGCGACTCCGGTCGGGTGTATCAGGTTCCAGTTCGAGTTGTCGAAAAGAAGCGGATGAAGACGGTGTTGGGACGGGTAGAAGCATTGCGAGTAGATCCGGAGCTTTTCGGTCCAAACGGAATGATGGCCCGCAACGGGCACATTTCGATTTGGTACACAAATGACAGCCGCCGCATTCCCGTGAAAGCCAAAATCAAAACGGAATACGGCACCTTCGACATTACCCTGCGCAAGGTTATTCAAAAACCCGCTTCGCAAGAATATGTAACCAACACGTTGGCGGGACCGCATTTTAAAGCAAAGACGATCCACGAAAACACACTAACTAACACGAAATGATCGTTGGTGTGTTTTCATGTGATTTCGTGGATTCGTATCGCGGCTTCTCCTAGCTCAGATAACAATGAGTTCCAACCCGCTTATCCTCGGCCACCGAGGCGCTTCGGCGGTCGCGCCTGAAAATACCATCGCCGCCTTTTCGCGGGCGATGCAGGATGGCGCGGACGGAATTGAATTTGACGTAAGACTATCCCGCGATCACCTTCCGGTGGTTATTCACGACAGCACACTTAAACGAACCGGGCTAATCGATACGCTCGTTAAAGAGCTAACCGCGGCAGAGCTGCAGGACGTGGACGTAGGGTCATGGCTTCGTGGTAAGCCAGGTCTGAACCGTTCATATGTAGGTGAACGGCTTCCCTCGCTGTCGCGAGTTCTCCAATTCTTTAGCACCAACAATGGATTGCTTTACATCGAAATGAAATGCGACGCGGATGAGGGACCACTACTCGCCGCAGAAGTAGTCCGGCTGACTCGTAAACATCAGATGGTTGATCGTGTTGTAGTTGAAAGTTTTGATCTTTTCGCCATTGGCGAGATTAAGCGGATTGATGCGTGCATACGTACCGCTGCACTTTTCGAACCAAAACTTTCCCGACCCGTTTCGTCAATTCGCCGGCTCAAGATGGTTGACCTGGCTCTTCAACAACAGGCTGATGAAATCGCGCTTCACCACACACTGGCCGGCAGGAGCGTTGTAGAGAGAGCCAGACATGAGGGATTGGACGTCGTTGTTTGGACCGTCGATGACGACAAATGGATCGCGCGAGCACGATCAATGGGTGTCAAGGCCTTGATCGCAAATGATCCCGGGAAAATGGTGAAGCACCGCTCGTAACTCAGCTCCAGGTAGGTCTAGTACTCCCTCCATCAAACTGCATATCGATTTTTCATCTCAAAAACGGATGGTCTGTTAGTTTGGCATTAAGTGCCTTCGCCCGGCTAAGACGATCCACCAAGTTACACGAAATTTCACGAAACGAAGGTTAGTGTTGCTTAGTGTGATTTCGTGGATCGTTTTGCTTATCTTCTAAATTAGCACACTACTCAAAAATGGCTCCAGATGACAGCACGGAGCCACATCTGTATCATTCGCTCACAAATTCGTTGGGACAGGAGAATGAATAATGCCAGTTAGACAAGGCGCCGAGGTCATCGAGCCGAAGGGTAAACTCGGAGTGTTGCTCGTTGGTCTTGGCGCAGTTAGCACCACCTTTATTGCGGGCGTCGAAGCCGTCAAGAAAGGAATTGGGAAGCCGGTTGGTAGTTTGACACAAATGGGCACGATTCGACTCGGCAAACGCACCGACAATCGTGTCCCCCTGATCAAGGATTTCTTATCACTTGCGAAGCTGGAAGATCTCGTTTTTGGAGCTTGGGACATTTTTGAAGACTCGGCTTATGAAGCCGCAATGCATGCCGGCGTGTTAGAGAAAGACCTGCTGCTGAAACTCAAGTCTCCGCTGCAAAAGATCAAGCCGATGAAAGCTGTTTTCGATCAGAATTATGTAAAACGTCTGAGTGGAACAAATGTTAAGTCAGGCAAAAACAAATTTGCCCTCGCTCAACAGTTGATCGATGAAATAGCGGAATGGAAACGCAAAAACAGATGCTCGCGAGTGGTAATGATATGGGCGGCTTCCACCGAAATCTTTCTTAAACAACATCCTGTTCATAAGACGTTGGAGTCTTTCGAGAAGGCGATGCGCGAGAACCATAAAGCGATCGCGCCGTCAATGATTTATGCCTACGCCGCACTGAAATCGGGAATTCCTTTTGCCAACGGCGCGCCAAATCTCACCGTCGATATTCCAGCTCTCAGCACGCTGGCGGAACAGAACAACCTGGCAGTCTGCGGCAAGGATTTCAAAACCGGTCAGACGCTGATGAAGACTATTATTGCTCCCGGATTGAAGGCGAGAATGCTGGGTTTGGCCGGTTGGTATTCAACTAACATTCTGGGCAATCGCGATGGCGAGGTATTGGACGACCCTGAGTCGTTCAAGACTAAAGAAGAGTCGAAATTATCCGTGCTTGAATATATTCTTCAGCCCGAGGTCTACCCAGATCTCTACACGGATTTTTCACACGTGGTGCGCATTAACTACTATCCGCCGCGAGGTGATAACAAGGAGGGATGGGACAACATAGACATCTTCGGATGGCTCGGGTATCCGATGCAGATCAAGATTGATTTTCTTTGCCGCGACTCCATTCTGGCTGCGCCTATCGTTCTTGATTTGGCACTGTTCCTCGACCTGGCCCAGCGTGCGGGCATGAAGGGGATCCAGGAGTGGTTGTCTTTCTATTTCAAGTCGCCTCAAACCGCGCCGGGTCTCTATCCCGAGCACGATGTCTTTATCCAACTGATGAAGCTTAAGAACACTTTGCGGTACCTTCGCGGCGAAGATTTGATTACTCACCTGGGCCTGGAGTATTACGACTAGACAGGACGGGCGCAGTCTGTTATGCGACTGCGCCCACCATCCCGGATGCTGCTGTCACAGTGAACGTTTTTGGTGGCCCGATGCGTCAAAAGGTGCAATCCATGAACGCGCCTCTTTCCTCCTCTTTTTCATATCAACAATTATTGGCAGCCGTTGTCTGACACGAATTGTCATCCGGCCAGGGCCAGGTTTTTTCAAAGTTGGATCGAATTTCAACTAACCCCCAATATTTTGTGATGACATTTTCGGCGGTGTCGTATATATAGCATCAGTCGAAATTGGGCTAACTTGTTGCAACGGTGCTAAAAGGCAAACTAAGCATCACTGCGGCGCATCAATGGGATAGCGGATCGTTCCTTGCATAATCAAAGGCGGGCCAATGACGGCGGCGTCTAAAAAGAGAGCCCGGGATTTAAGGATCTCTCGCGCATGCAAGGAGGACGAGATGATTACTGAAATGGAGATAAACAAACTAAACGAGACCATGGGAACAGTCTTCCTGGATCCTGATCAAAAGAGTCCTCGCGCTCAAGACTTCGAGGAGCGGCTCTCCGCTCGCATCGTAGGACAGGAGCGCGCAGTGCGGCGCATGAGTGGCCTTTACCAGATTTTTCTTGCCGGCATGAACCCGCCAAACCGGCCTATCGGTACCATGCTGTTTCTTGGTCCTACCGGATCAGGGAAAACGCGTGTCATCGAAGCCGCAGCCGAAGTCTTGTATGGGGATCAAAATGCAATTGTGAAGATCGACTGCGCGGAGTTTCAGCATTCGCACGAAATAGCTAAGTTGATCGGCTCACCTCCCGGATATCTGGGACATCGCGAGACGGCGCCGATGCTGACGCAGGAAAACCTCGATCGCATGCATACCGAGGACATCAAACTCTCACTCATACTCTTTGACGAGATTGAGAAAGCGTCTGATAGCTTGTGGCAGTTGCTGCTGGGCATCCTCGACAAGGCCACGTTGACCCTTGGTGACAACCGGCGTGTCGACTTCTCGCGCTGCATGGTAGTTCTAACTTCGAACCTGGGTGCCAGGGAAATGTCGGAACTAATCTCGGGCGGCATTGGTTTCGCTCCCGGTAAGGGCGCGAAAAATCCAAATGACACAGAAGTGGACCAGAAGATCTATCGAACGGCTGTCGAAGCTGCGCGGCGCAAGTTTTCACCAGAGTTTATGAACCGCATCGACAAGGTGGTTGTGTTCAGGTCCTTGAAGGAACATCACCTGCGCCAGATTCTTGAGCTGGAATTGCAAGCGGTGCAGGATCGCATCATGCAGGGCGCTGGAACGAAGTTTGTCTTTCAATGTTCCGAAACTGCGAAAGAGACGCTCTTGAAGGAAGGCCTCGACTTTAAATACGGAGCTCGCCACTTGAAGAGGTCAGTCGAGCGTTTCCTTGTCTATCCACTGTCAAACCTCGTGGCGACTAATCAAATTGGCCTTGGCGACCTGGTGCACATCGATCTCGATGAGTACACACACAAACTGATCTTTTCGAAGAGCTCAGGCGGTGCGTTGATTCAGGACATGCCGACGCTGAAAGAAGAGCCGGAAGCTACCGAAACACTTTCCGGCGGCGTAGGATTGCCGATTCCTCAGGCTACGAAGGCGGCAAAGAAAAGCCAGAGTCGCGGAGAAAAGACAGAAAACTAGAATACGTTGAAGCCTAAAAAGAAAAGCGCCGCTCACCATTAAGGTGTGCGGCGCTTTCGATTTTGTCCTTTGGTGGCTACGGAAGGGTCGAATTTGAAATCCGGCGAATCGCCTCGTTCGCCGCTTGCGCCAAATATGGGTCGGTCGCAGTCAGCGCGGTTCGAAGGGCAGGGAGCGAAGAGGAGTCTCCGATTCTTCCCAAACTCGTTGCTGATTCCCGACGCAAATCGTCCCCGGCCTTTTCATCCTGAAGCACCACAATGAGAGCCGGCAAACCTGCGCGGTTGCCAATCTGTCCAAGAGCGCGCGCCGCAGATCTCAATACAAAGGCGTTCTGTTCCTGCCTCGGCTTTTTGTTTTTCTTCGACGAGGGCATGGCAAACTGAGGACTGAGAACCGTAGAAAGTGGGACGACCGCCGCCGCGTCAGCGATCTGACCAAGCGCAACGGCCGCGGAGCCTCTAACTGCATCCTCCTTGTCAGTAAGGAGGACTTCGCTAAGCCGCGAGACAGCCGCTTTGCTCCGGGTTTTGCCCAATGCATACGCTGCTTCACGCCGAACAAACTCATCTTTATCACTTAACAACGGAATTAAACTCGCCGCAGCCTCATCGGATGGCAAGTACAAAATCGAGGCTGCCGCCGTTGCTCTAACCAAAGGAAGTGGATCCCTGAGCGCCGTGAGTGCTGCGCGGGACGCTTCTGGATGACCCATTGAGCCAAGCCGGGTTAGCGCGTCGCGTCGTTCCTCGACTTCCGCGGAGCCCAACCGCAACCGCTGCTTCTCAATCTCCAGTTGACGGGGAGTTAGCGAACTGCCGGCTGCTCGGTCCTGCCCGATCGAAATAGCCGGCAGGAGAAGAAGGATTACTGTCGCACACCAAATGTAACGCCAGGTTTTGAAGGCTCGCATGTAGTTAGAAACCAGCTTCGTAGTTGATCAGTCGGAAGACGTCAGGGACTGCATTGAATCGACAATCAATACCGCGATGGGAGGATATACCAGCAAATCAGGCAGCGTCAAAGTTGAGGAAGTGTAAGCCAGCAGGCTGGATTGCGCATCTCCTACCCCTTGTCGGAACAACAAAGTCAAATCATTGAAAAAATCCTGCGAGTGCCACCCGATCACGAGTCCCACGCCCACACTCAGCGCATACCCTACGAGCAGGAATGCGTAGGCCGAGAATCTTGTAAATGGTTGTTCAGGTTTCTCATCGTCGCTCATGATTGAGTCCTGAATAGACTTGGGACGGTAGGTGTAATGGGCAAAATACTCACGCAGCCTCGTCGCAAGATGCCAGATCCCTATTAAGAAAAGAGTCAGGACAATCGCCCGTCCCGTGTAGCTGAACTTCTCCCAAAACTGCGGTCTGATGAGCACCACTATAAACGTGGAGAGGAACAGCGAAACAGTGGTGAACACCGCACGCTGCCGCTCGCGGTTTTCCTGTCGATCCCGTTCGAGTACTTCGTCAACAACTCGATCCCAACGGGCCTGCACAGCCAAATTGCGAGCGCGACGAGCGTGGGGGTTATTCGAGTGAAGTATTGAGTGACCGCTGTCCGTCAATGTCGATAGTTCCTCATCATAATAAGCTCGTTCCTGAGGATCGATGAGAATGCGATAGGCCTTGGACAGTAACGCAAACTCGCGGGCAGCGCTTTCCGAACCGCCATTGACGTCCGGGTGTCTGACCCGTGCCAACCTGCGGTAAGCGGATCTGACCTCCGACTTCGAGGCCGTGCGTCTAACTCCAAGAATCTTGTAATAATCAGTCAATGTGTGTCCGCAACCCCGCTTAAAACAACTCGAAAATACTCGAATCTCCGATAGGCAGGCAAAATTATAGCACTTTCCTGCTTACTATAAAGATCCCGTGGCGGGTTGATTCGGTTGGGAATTAGCGAAAGTATGAGGGGCCAGAGAAGCGGTTATAATTCCTCGAGCGGCCGTCGAGGGGGGGCGAGGACAATTTTTTGTGAGAGTAAGAGTCCCGCTTCTCTGGTGATTGGACATTCCTGTATCAAGTCTAATGCCAGCCCCTTAACTTGGAAAAAACATAACAAATGCTGAATCTCAAGTAAGAACAAGTTGATAAGTGTTCACGATTGGCGACAGCCGGCGTCCACAAACACACACACTTAGCCTTCGCGTCTCTGCGCCGCACGCGCAACGAATCTCAATAGTGTTCGCACGGCGATGCCGGTAGGACCTTTTGATCTATAAGGCTTGGCCTCTTCACCCCACGCCGTACCCGCAATATCGAGGTGGGCCCACGAAACGCCGTCAGCAAACTCTTTGAGAAATGCTGCCGCTGTAATAGTTCCAGCTTTCCGACCACCAACGTTCTTGATATCTGCAATATCTGACTTGATCTGCTTTGAATACTCCTTATCCAAAGGCAACTGCCAAAACTTTTCCCCAGCTTCCTTGCCGGCCGCTATGACTTCGTCGATCAACTCCTGATCGGTGCCGAGGATGCCGACGTTTACATCGCCAAGTGCTATCGAAACAGCCCCAGTCAAAGTGGCCATGTCGACGATCTTTGTGGCTCCAAGTTTCTTCGCGTAGGCGATGGCGTCGGCAAGAACCAGGCGCCCTTCGGCGTCAGTGTTGATTACCTCAATGGTCTTGCCGGTCATTGCTCGTACTACGTCGCCAGGCTTGGTAGCTTTACCGGATGGAAGGTTCTCCGCGCAGGGAATAACTCCAAGCACCGGAATCGATGGCTTCAACTGCCCGATAGAGCGCATCGCTCCGATCACGGTCGCACCACCGGTCATGTCATATTTCATCAATTCCATATTCTCGCCCGGTTTGAGAGAGATGCCTCCGGAGTCAAAGGTGATTCCCTTCCCCACAAAAGCCAACAAGCCATCGCCGTCTTCAACCGAATTCGGGGGTGTGTACTTGAGCACAATCAGCTTTGCCGGCTCGTCTGATCCGCGGGCCACGCTCAGCAAAGAGCCCATGCCTTCCTGCTCCATGCGTGCTTCGTCGAGCACGTCTATGCTAAGACCAAACTCACCTGCCACCTCGCGCGCGCGTTCCGCCATGATTGTAGGCGTCATGTAGGCGCCAGGTTCGTTTGCCAGGTCGCGCGTGAAATTTACAGATTCGCCGATGCTTTGTCCGCGCTCAACTCCGCGATTCAGATCGGTTTCATCCGCGCCATCCATGACAACCACCAGCCGGTCGATGTTTCGTTCCTCTTTATCAGAAGTTCGATACTTATCCGGTTCGAATAAACCTATGATCACGCCTTCGACGACCACTGAGCCGATGTCTTCCGCGTTCCCTTCAAGCCTGGGGACGATGGCAATCGACTTCGCATTTTTCCCGCGCAGTACTCGCGCTGCGGTTCCCGCCATTTGTGAAGCTTGTGTGGTTGTGTACTCCTCGCGAGCACCGACGCCTACCAGCAGTATTCTGGGCGCCTTGATCTCACTATTGTCCATCAGGTGCAGGTAGACGGTCTCAGCTTCTTTCCCCTTCAGCTCTTCTGACTCAATCACCGACTTAATAACGCCGCCTGTTATGGCATTGAGGTCCTTAAGAAAGCCGTCGTCCGCCTTCTCATCTTTGAAAACGGCGATGGCCAAAGCTTGGACATCAAGCTCCTGATACGGTCCAGTTGTAATCTCAATCTGCATGTAGAGTGCTTTGCTTCCCTTCAAATAAAATCTTTATCGATTGCGTTCCTTCAGTTGCGCGCGCGTTTCTCTTTCGACTGTGCGCTTCATCTCAGTCTCACGCTTGTCATACATCTTCTTGCCGCGAGCCACAGCGACTTCAATCTTTATCCGCCGGCTCTTGAGGTAGATCCGCGTCGCCACCAGCGTCATCCCCTGTTTGACCGTTGCCTCGTCCAGGCGTTCAATCTCCCGCTTGTGCAGGAGCAACTTACGCGTTCGAAGCGGATCATGATTTTCGCGGTTGCCATGAGCATAAGGCGAAATGTGTGCATTAAACAACCAGGCTTCTCCGTCGCGGATTGCGACGTACCCCTCTTTTAGCTGAACCCTGCCGCCAAGCACACTCTTGACCTCGGTGCCAGTCAAGGCAATGCCGGCCTCATACTTGTCCAGAATGTGATACTCGTGAAACGCTGCGCGATTCGACGCGAGTACTTTTTCTACAGTTCCAGTAGCCATTTCGTTTCATCGTAACGCAAACTGTTAGTATGCGTTTGCTTGGTTACCACTTATTCGCAATGCAAATGGTCGGTTTGTCGCCAGGTTCAACCATTGCCCTCTTCTTTCAAAGGTCGTGACATCAATTCGTTTGCCGCCTCGCGTGCCGACTTTCCTTCATAAAGCACCGCGTGGACCTCATGGGTAATCGGCATTTCAACTCCGAGGCGATCCGCCAGCCGTTTTACAGCCAATGTAGTTTTCACTCCTTCGGCGATCTCCTTCATGCCCGCGGTGATCTCGTCTAACGCCTTTCCCCTCCCCAACTCCTGTCCCACATAGCGGTTGCGCGAAAGATTGCCTGTGCAGGTGAGAACCAGATCACCCAGCCCTGCGAGGCCCATCATTGTTTCGACTCTGCCCCCTTCCCGCAGCGCGAGCCGCGTCATTTCCGCCAACCCACGCGTAATCAAGGCCGCTACGCTGTTCGATCCGTAGCCAAGCCCGGCGACCATGCCCGCGGCAATGGCCATGACATTTTTAACCGAGCCTCCCAGTTCAGTTCCTACTACATCGTTATTGGTGTAGATCCGCAACTTTTCAAAACTCAATGCAGACTGAACAATGCTCCCCGCCTCGCTGTCCTGGCTGGCAGCCACAATTGCGGTAGGATGTCTTTCAACAACTTCTTTGGCGAACGAAGGTCCTGACAAACAAACAAATCGTGGTCGCGCAGCCGAAGTAACAACTTCTTCGACTACCTGCGAAATGCGTTTGCCCGTCTCAATTTCAATCCCTTTCGTCGCGCTGAGAACAATCATTCCTGATCGCAGGCTCGGAGTCATGGCAGTCAATAGTCCGCGCGTCGCGTGCGATGGGGCCGCCAGAATGACTAACGCTGCGCCATCCATAGATGCCGTGATATCCGTAGTCGCCCGAACACTCGGCGGCACGGGTGTTCCAGCAAGGTAGACCGAATTCACATGATTCCGATTGATGCTCTCAACAACGTCAACGTTGCGCGCCCAGATTTGCACATCATGGCCCGCTCGAGCCGCGACAACTGCCAGAGCGGTGCCCCAGCTACCTGCGCCGATGATACCGATCCCTTTCACCACTTAACCCTGCTCTCAGTTCCTCGTAACAATCGTCCAATATTTGCACGATGGGCAAAGATGATAAGTGCGGCTGCCACAGTCGCCGCCGTGATTACCGGCGCGAACACGGGACTCTGAGAATTCAGGTTTTGCACGAGGATAAACAACGGTATTGTCACTGCCGCGATCATTGACCCGAGCGAAACGTAGCGCGTTACCAAAACAATCAATACAAAGATCACACCGGCAAACGCAACCGCGCCTTGAGTCAACAGCAGAAACACGCCAACGCCCGTTGCCACGCCTTTGCCGCCACGGAAGCCCAACCACACCGGAAACATGTGACCGATGATGGCAGCAATGGCAGCGCCCCAGAGGCACCAATAGGCTTGCTGAAAGGACAGGCCGCTGTTTGCAAGAATATGCTGAGGCGGAACTGAGTGTACGTGCACAAGTGGGACGTCTAATATCCAACCCGCAACTACAACAGCCGCCATACCCTTTAACGCATCGAGCACTAGTGTAACTACACCTGCGGAAATTCCCGCTCGTCGCGAAACGTTCGTCGCGCCCGTCCCTCCCGAACCGGTTTCCCGGATATCGTGCCCCTGTGTTGCGCGAACAATCAAATAACCAAAAGGTATCGAGCCCAGCAAGTAGGCGATCGCAATTACAAGCGCAGGTCGCAATTCACTCCTCCGAAAAGTAATACCTATGACTGAGGAATCTGAGCTTCAGCAATGGAGCGGCAGATAATGGAAGTCTGAATGGCGTTACAAGACGGGTATAATACTCGTTAAGCACTAACTAGGCCAAAACCAGAGAATTGGATGAGGGAGACTATGAGCGCGTACAAAAATGCATTGATGGTTTCTGCCGACATTTTCCGTGGCCGCTACCGCGAGAGTTTTAAGGGTGCGAAGCCGATCGAGGCAAATCAGGCGCTCCGTTATCGCTTCTCTTTACCGACAGCAAACCACGTCTTTTTGCCGGGTCATCGGATCATGGTCCAGATACAGTCGAGCTGGTTTCCTCTTTATGACCACAATCCACAGACTTTTGTACCAAATATCTTCTGGGCCAAACCCGGAGACTATCGAAAGGCGGTGCAGCGCATTTACCACTCTCCGGGAAAAGCGAGCTTCATCGAGCTGCCGCTCGTGACGGCTCCATGGGCATGCGCTTCTGATAAGAAGCCTATTGAGTGGTTACCCAACTCAGGTGGTGCCTGGTTTGAATAATCTCTGTGCAACCTCTGTGTTCTCTGTGTCTCTGTGGTGAATCTTTATCAGCAAACCGCCCACCACAGAGGCACAGAGAACACAGAGGTTGCACAGAGTAAAACTCAGATCATGTAACTACGGTAGGTGGCTCAAAGTTGACGCCCAGAATCAATTGGAGTACAAGCAAAGTGCTTTTCCTGTCCTCGTTAATTCTTCACGTTCGAAAGGAGCCAATCTCATGAAAAAAACTCTTCTCATTGCTGTAATTGTGTTTGCGTTCTTAAGTGTTGGCCTAAACATTACGGGCCCCAGCAGTAAAGCATCTTCGGATTGCAGCACACTTACCTTCATAACCGAATCGTTACCCACCTTCTTCGTGGGTGTACCGGCAAATTATCAACTTGAAGCCAGCGGAGGCACGCCTCCCTACAAATTCAAGATCACAGACGGCGTATTGCCTCCAGAGCTCGATCTCAGTAAAGACGGCTTGATAACAGGTGTACCTACAATGGCGGCGGACACGACTATCTTTGTTCGGCTACAAGACCACAGAGGCTGTTCTACAACGCGGGCCTTCGCCGTAAGAGTGGAACAACCCTGATTTGAATGAGCTGAACCACCATTCAAGCCGCCGTTCGTGGATAGCTTCTAAATACAGATGCTGTTCGCGGGTGACGGCTTGACTCGTCGCCGAGCTCTTTTCGTAGTGGTTCGCGTGATTTTGTGGATCGTTCTTCGTTTCCACGCATTCTGAGCCGGCGATAATAACCGAATCGAACGGAAGAAAATGAGCTCGTATAGCAGGCGACAAGAATCACAGGAGAGATGGCGATAATGAAGAAAGCAATACTTCTCAGTGTGATGGCCGCAGTCACACTTATACCCTCCTCGCTTGCAGCGAACGACATAAAAATTCCGCCGCGAAAAGTGAGGGGTCAAACTCTGACCTCTACTCACCTGCCCGCGGTTCGTATTAAGTTCGACAAAGCGTTCAAGTATGTCGGGCATCAGAGTTTCGTGCTCTACGATGTCGCGAATGCCGAACAACATTTCTTTGTTGACGCGGACAAACAAGGCCGCATCAAGCGCATGTACTGGGTGCAGTTTGAGGGCTACCTCCCAAACAACACTCATTCTTATCAATACAAGGCTATCAAGACAGTCGATATCGGGGGTCTCAGTTTTGTCGCGGATGCCCAAGCCATAAACGTGAAGGGCAATATCGGTCGAGCCGATTCGGATGGCAATCGCGCCCGCGCCTTTTTGGTAAGCAAAGGATATCGGATGGCCAGCGATGAATTCTTAATGCAACGGCTCGTTCACCTGATTGATGAGTCGAAACGCAACGAACTGCTGATCATCTACCTGGAAGACTTGAGCGGGATGAAGCTTACTGCCGCGGATCTCGCTAAGAATGGCGCCGCCGCTGCCCGCTGGGACGAGATCTCAAAAGGACTTCTCAACCGCGCAACCAGGGGAATCGAGATCACGCGTTAGCTCTCTGCGTGGGATCCGCCAACCAATCGAGCTTTGCGTTTACTGGGATTGACTGGGCCGTCCAGTATTGGTCGAGGTTGGAGTTGGCGGGACCAGTCGGGATTTTACAGAACCGAGCGCGGTAGCGCCGGATGCTACGGTCTACTTTACATCAAGCAGTACTGCCTGGGCTTATGCCAATGTTAACTGTAAGATCCGGCGCTACCGCGCTCGGTTCTGTATTAACTGCGTTCCTTCATTCGTCAACCCACTCGTCGCGTGCAGCTCTTATTTATCGACGCGTTGACCGTTCAGGAGAAGCATGAGTCCAACCGTTTTCCGTGAATTGGGTTTTCGATTCTTCTTTTTTTCCCGCGAGGAGATAAGAATGCACGTTCACGTTCATGGCAGCCATGGCGAGCAAAGTTCTGGCTTGAACCGGAGATTGAATTGGCGGACAATTACGGTCTAAGGAGCGGAGAGCTCTCGACTGTTCGGGAACTTATTGAAGGACATCAAGATGAAATCAGAGACGCCTGGAATAGGCACTTCTGAAGTTGAGATCACTCATATCTCTAAGCATGGGTTCTGGCTGATGCTGGAGGATAAGGAACTCTATCTGCCTTTCGAGCATTTCCCTTGGTTTAGAAGCGCTCCGGTCTCTGCAATTCTGAATGTCCAACTTCCACAGCCACAGCATCTCTACTGGCCCGACTTGGATATTGATCTGGCGGTTGAATCTATCGAGCATCGAGAACGGTTTCCGCTAATCGCTAGATAAGGCATCCGGCGCTACCGCGCTCGGTTCTGTATTGAAGGCCTCCGCGATTCTGAATGCCCAACTTCCTAAGCCATACCATCTTCCTTTGATCGCGGATCACTTCCTAGATCAATCGCCTTCTCAACAGATCCAGCGCAGCTTGCGACGCGCGCCAGCGAATGAGTTGCCGATCGCCGGGGATTTGAAGCTTGCGATGAGTTGTTTGAATCTCGTCGGCCAACGCAATGTAAAGCAGGCCCACGGGCTTTTCCTCACTACCTCCGCCGGGTCCGGCGATACCGGTTACAGCCAGGCCAAAATCCGTGTGCGCGCGTTGACGTATTCCCTCGGCCATTGCTTCGGCCACCTGTGCGCTGACCGCCCCGTGTTTGAGAAGCAAGGCGGGTTCGACGTCGAGGGTCCGTGTCTTGGCTTCATTGGAATAGGTAACAGCACCTTCGATAAAGTATTTCGAGGAGCCAGGCACTTCAGTCAGCCTTTGCGCAATCAGCCCGCCCGTACAACTCTCGGCCACAGACAAAGTGTAGCCACCCAGGGTGAGCTTCAAGCCTACAACGTCTTCCATCTTCTCTCCCGCGAATGAGAAAACTGCATTGCCCAGGCGTTCCTCGATCTGGGCGGACAAACGATCGAGTAAGACATTGGCCTCCTCGTGCGTTCGACCCCGGGCGGTCAGATGGATTTCGATCTCGCTCTGGTTGAATAGGATCGTCGTCTGCGGATTTTCATACTGCGTGTAAATAGGCGCGATTTTTTCGTCTACCGCCGACTCGCCCAGTCCGGCTACGCGTAGCATACGCCGCACGACTTTTACAGAGCCGGCCCGGTCCGCCAATTTCGGCAGCACGTGGTTCTCAAACATCGGCTTCATCTCGCGCGGTGGTCCAGGCAACAGTATGATCGCCACACCGCCGTGCTCGATGAAAATACCGGGCGCGCTACCGTTGGGATTGGGAAGCACCTCGCCGCCCTCAATAACCATTGCCTGCCGTGAATTTCGTTCGGGCATTACATATCCGAAACTTAAAAACTTCCTGCGCAAATCCTCGAGAATTGTTTCGTCCAACGACAGCCTGCGTCCCAGCGCTCTTGCGGTAACCTTCCTGGTAACATCATCTTCCGTCGGACCAAGACCACCGGTCGTAATCACCACTTTCGAACGCCGCGTGGCGTCCTTTATCGCTTCTTCCAGCCGCGCGTCATCATCACCAACTATAGTTTTCAGTTTTACTTCGATACCGATGCTATTAAGTTTTTCGGTGAGCCACAGACTGTTGGTGTCAGTGCGGTCGGGAGCAAGCAACTCCGAGCCAATCGCGATGATTTCTGCTGTCAGCGTTTCGAGCAAGGGGTGGATACTCGAGGTTGGGAATCAGGAGGTCTTTTCTTCCTGATAGACGTCGTTAAGTACTTCCGAAATAGGCGGCGGTGGTGTTATCGACTTGAATGAACGCCCAGAGAAGTTTGTCACCGGCGTTCGTGCGAAGGATGACTGGCTTGACTGCGTTGACTCTTCAGACTGCCGGCTATCGAAAGCTTCGACAAGTGACTTCAATTGGACTTGGTTTTCGGCCAGTAGTTGCGCTGATTGTTCGCGGTGCATTCGTTCCAGGTTCCTAATCGCAGCGCTTATTTTCGGCCAACGTTCAGGTCGACGCTCAATCTGTCGGAGTCTTTTCACGTAACGTCGCAATTGCCTCGATGGCGAAACATGCGGGCTCTCTTTCAGCATTTCTTCTTCGGCCGCGAGTGCCAGATGCCCGATCGCCCCGTTGTGATCGCCAATCGAGTGATATAAAGCGCCCAGCGCAAAAGAACTGAGTGGCGGCGGATCCGGCAGCATCCGAACCACTGTTTCGCCGGTCTTTATCCCGTCGGCGATTTCGAAACGATAGCGGGTGCTGCCATCGCCATCGAGTATTTCATTTGCCGCCACGTAGAACCCGAAGATGGTTTCGGTCTTACGGTTTCTCGCGCGCTTGAAGGCCAGCAGAACCAACATTCCGGCGCCAAAAAAGCAAACTAAAATCGCGGCCGCGACACCGGCAAACTTCAGCATCGCCGCCAACAGTAGGCCCGCGCCAACCAGAATGACGATCTTTACTGTTAGTTTCTTATAGCTTTCAGACATTAGATCCGAGTTAGTCGCACGTTTCCTGGGTAGAGGCTTCTCCTTGGAGTGCGCCGGCCCGGCGGCGCTTTGGCCGGTCGCGCCTGCACGACCACGATTTTCTATTTGCAACTTCGGCCAAAACGTCGACTAGTCGGCGCACTCCAGGGAGAGTTCCTCGCCCACAGGTGGAGATCATTCGCCAGATAATCTGCGGCAGACGGCTGTCCCAACTTCTTCGGTGGAAAGACTTCCACCGAGATCGCGAGTCGTCTCGTCATGTGAAATCGCTTCGCTAACGGCCTTTTCGATTGCTACGCTTGCCTGCTTATTTCCAAGATATTCTAACATCATGCCCGAGGTCAGAATAGCACCGACGGGATTCGCAATTCCCTTCCCGGCAAGTGCGGGCGCGCTGCCATGGACCGGCTCAAACAGCGATACGCGGCCCGGATGAATGTTGCCGGAAGCGGCCAGACCCAGACCGCCCTGAATGGCAGCGCCGAGATCGGTGAGGATGTCTCCAAATAGATTGTTGCTGACAATCACATCGTATTGCCCCGGATCGAGCACCATGAACATGGCCATGGCGTCGACGTACTGATGGTTCGCCTCAATCTCCGGATATTCTGCTGCTACTTCTTTGAACACCCGCTGCCATAGATCGCCGCCGAAGCGCTGAACATTCGACTTGTCAGCCATGGTCACACGCTTGCGACTGTTCGCGCGCGCGTATTCAAAAGCCGCCAGGATGATTCTCTCCACGCCCCGGCGAGTGTTCAGTTCTTCTTGCGTGGCGATTTCGTCAGCAGTTCCCTTCTTCAGAAAGCCTCCAGCCCCACAATAGGCACCCTCCGTATTTTCACGAAAGACTACGAAGTCGATGTTTGCCGGTTGTGCATTGCGTAAAGGTGTCAGGCGCGGATCGAGCAACTTAACCGGTCGAAGATTGATGTAAAGATCGAGGCCTCGGCGCATGCCCAGCAAAATGTCCTCGGCATGCTGATTTGAAGGAACACGCGGATCGCCAAAAGCGCCGGCCAGGATTGCGTCAAACTCGTTGGTTAAATTCTCCAGCGCCCCAGGCGGCAGCGAAACACCTTCACTAAGAAACCTTTCGGCGCCCCAATCAAAGTGGACCAATTCAAGCTGTACGCCGTGCGTTTCCTTTAGGCACTCGAGCACGCGAATAGCCTGGGCCACGACTTCGGGCCCGATTCCGTCTCCTGGAACTACCGCGATGCGTTTGTTTTCAGCGGGCATGGGTGTTGGGTATCGGGTGTCGGGTGTCGGGTATCGGGTGTCGGGTATCGGGTGTCGGGCATCGGGTGTCGGGTGTCGGGTGTCGGGTATCGGGTATCGGGTGTCGGGTATCGGGTGTCGGGTATCGGGTGTCGGGTAATCGGGTGTCGGGCATCGGGTGTCGGGTGTCGGGTATCGGGTGTCGGGTGTCGGGTGTCGGGTGTCGGGTATCGGGTATCGGGTGTCAACGTTGGGTAGCGGTCTCGGGTGTCTGCGCTCTTAATCCTGTAAAGCATTAGCATCTGATCGCTGACCCTTGCCCTTTCCCCCTTGCCCCCTTACCCCTTGCCCTTTCCCCCTTGCCCCTTGACCCCTTTGCCCCCTTTCCGCCCTTTACTCTGAAGATACTTCTCAATCCGAGGCTGGCTGGCGAGCACAGTGTCTCCGACGACCTTCATGTTTTGCGAAGAAATCTTGTCGAGTGTGTCTTCCGGTTTGTGCCAATACGGATAGCCATTGAGCTGGATCAGATCCACTGCATCAACACCGGCGCGCAGAAAAGGTTCGTGGTCGTCACCGCCAACTCCTTCAGGACGATCTACAAAAATCTTCCCGTGTCCCAACTCGCGGCCCGTTTGCCAGATGATGTCCTGCAACCACCTGGTGCTTAAGGTATCGCGTCCCAATTCCAGCTTTTTGTACCCCATCATGTCCATCAATATCATCGCGCGCGCGCGACCCAGCTCGTTGTTCTTCATGAGCTGGGCCACGTAATGCCGGCTGCCATAGGTATTATCCGGTGTGCCGGGCTTGCTGCATTGGTCCCACTCTTCACAGAAAGATTCTTCGCCGTCAAAGAAAATGAGCCAGTAAGTAAACGCCGGTTTCTGTTGGCTGGCCCCCAAGACTCTCGCGATCTCCAGCAACGTGCCGACCGAAGCAGCAGGATCGTTGGCGCCTACAAAGTGCATGTCGGTGTAGAGTTTGGTGTCGTAGTGGCTGGCAATAATGATCACATCTTTCGACTCGCCGGGGATCTCTCCGGTAATGTTAGCCATGTTTTTTGGACCAACAGGAGTCGATGCTGTGAATTCGTCGGTAGTGACGGTGAGACCGAAGCTCTTGAGATTGTTGACGATGTACTCTCGTGTTTTGGCGAGCTCCGGTGAGCCCGGCGACCGCGGGCCTATTTCCACTTGCTTGCGTGCATGGTCCATCGCACGCTCGCCATTGAACGCCACGGCGCCGGGGACAACGGGCGGACTCGTAGGCGCCGCGGGACGTTCAGATACGCCAACACGGGGCTGTTCGGGCTTCTCATTTTTGGGACATCCCGTGAGAAAGAGCGACAGGACCAGGACTGTAAGCACAATTGCGCCCTTATTGATTAGGATTCGCGAATCGAATGCGGTCTTGGACATCGAAGGCAAGTTACACCGTATAGGAGCCAAAAGGCAAAATCCGGGGAGGGCACTGAGTACATGTAGAGCAAACTGTTAGTTTGCTTCACGTGGGCCACCTTCGAGCTAACGGTGACGAACGACGGTACTGATGCATTTACATTGAAAGTGCATCAGTACCCGAACGACGGCAAACTAACAGTTTGCTTTACTAGCGCGCGCGGGCGGTTGCCTGCTTCGGGGCCCGCGGCACAGGTGGTTCTTTGCCGGCTTCTTTCATCGCCCGGCGACACTCGGCACAAACGCCGATGATACGCAACAGGTGCTGCGTTATCTGAAAACGGTGCTTAGCCGCCATCGCGTCCTGAATCCCTTCCAGCTCGGCAGAAAAGAACTCGATGATGCGCCCACACTCAGAGCAGATCATGTGATCGTGATGCTGATGCTTGTAGTTGTGTTCGTAGTGTGTGCGGTTGTCACCGAAGCGGACCTCGCGAGCGAGCCCGGCCTCGGACAAAAGCTTGAGCGTGCGGTAGACAGTGGTCTGCCCAATGCTCGGATCTTCTTTTTGCACCAGCCGGTAGAGGTCTTCGCTGGACAAATGCTCCTCCGTGCGCAGGAAGATATCCAGAATCAAATCGCGCTGAGCCGTGCGCTTGAGTCCCTTCTTCTGGATATGTTTGAGGAAAACTTCCTGCTCTTCTGTCATGGTTACCTTCAGTTGTTTGGGAGCCAACGTCAGGGATTTTAACATTCAACTGAAGTTCTGGCAGCACTCGCCCCAGGCATAAAACCATTCATCCATAGATTACGCCGATTCCCTTCTGCTCCTGCTTCCTGCCTCCTGCCTCCTGCCTCCTGCCTCCTGCTTTCCGCCTCCTGCCTCCTGCCTCCTGCCTCCTGCTTTCCGCCTCCTGCCTCCTGCCTCCTGCCTCCTGCCTCCTGCTTCCGCCTCCTGCTTCCGCCTCCTGCCTTCTGCCTCCTGCCTTCTGCCTCCTGCCTTCTGCCTTCTTTCTCCTGCCTGCTGCCTGCTGCCTGCTGCCCGCTGCCCGCTGCCTTTGGCTTATGCTATCTTTGGCGCCACTGGGTGCCGGGGTGGCGGAATGGCAGACGCTACGGACTTAAAATCCGTTGACCGTAAGGTCGTGCGGGTTCGACTCCCGCCCTCGGCACCAATCCTAATCTCACTGTTGCAACGACTTCCATCAACTTAGCCCTCAACCTCACCTAAGCCCCGTAAATCGAGATGGGGCTAAGATGGTGACACTTTCAACCGGCCTTCCGCTTGAACCTGATAACTGAACCTCTTGGTTCAGCCAACTTGTTCACAGCATCTTCCAGCGCTTCCGGCGTACTTCGAGCATAGGTGCCGGTAACGCTTTGGATCGTGTGGCCACAGGTCGGAGATGCCGTACTCATGTACCTGTCTCCCTCGCAACTCCGTTGCGAATGTGCGCCGCAGATCGTGCCAGGTCATACCGGCTTCAACGGTTTGGCCAAATGGAATCTCTGCGAGCTCACAGGCTTTGCTGAAACCACGCCGGAGCGTGCTAGCGCTCACTCCAGTGTGACCAAAATCAAATACCCGTCCGGTGGTTCTATCCCTGATGACTTTGTGTAACGCAGCTCGTACTGGAACGTGCATCGGCATCACCCGATGCCGCGGCGCTTTGCCTTTGGTGTCCGCCAGAAGCAACCAGTTAGGCCTTACTTCTACGTCTCGCCCGTTCGCGGGTCGAAAGACCGACAAAGCCGCTGAAATTAACGTTCTCTATTCTCAATTCCAGCAACTCAGTAATCTTTCTGACTCCCGTCCCGAGCGAATGCGTCGTTTATCAACGCGCTCTATTTGGAAGACTCCGGCATCGTCCTCGACTCTCTCGCCCGGCTCCAATAGGCGGCCCGATTTCGCCAGTAGGAAGCCAGCGATTCGTTGTATAGCTATCATCCTCAGGTAAATCCAATCCAAGCCGCCCAGGTTTTTTGGTCCTATTACGAATCAAACGCTGTGATCGGATTTATCAGGATTCAAAAAACAAAGAATTCATGCGGGCAACGGCGGTGATAGTTTATACCTCTAAAATATGCAGGTAGCTAAACGTTGGGGGCGTAATGGCTGGACGGACACCTGACGAACTAGAGGAGATCTTGAATGGCTTTGCCGAAGTCATGGCCAGGCTGATGATTGATCAGCACCAGCAACACGTAGCAGCACTAGACTTAACGCTTCCGCAGGCCCAGATGTTGAGAATACTTCGGCGCGGACGACTTCCGACAGGGCGGCTTGCAGCAAAACTGAAAGTAACAGCCTCTTCAGTGACGCAGTTATCAGACCGGCTGATGCGCAAAGGGCTGATCGAACGTCAGGCAGCCGAAAATGACAGGCGCTCCGTAATAGTCTCGCTCTCGTCAAAGGGAAAGAGGCTGGTAGACGGGTTTCGCAAACGCCGGGCTATCTTGTTTAGAGAGGCATTAACTCGACTTAATAGGTCGGAACAGGCGGACGTTATCGAGGCGATGAAGATGATAGTCAACGCTCTCAATAGCCAGGCGAGGGAAGATAAACAAGGGTAGTGTCCGCAGGTAACTCCGGACTAAACCTAACAAACTTATCAGAAGGGTGAAGCAACAGATGAGAACGATGAAAAATAAATTAATGCTATTGGTCGCCACGCTGGCGATAACAACTTCAGCGGCAACAGCGGCTCCTAAAACGTCCGGAGTGGAATCAACCAGCGACAAACAAGTCGTTAAACAGGTGCGGCATGAACTGGTGACGTTACCCTACTACGGTGTGTTCGACAATCTTGGATACAAGGTTGAAGGCACTACTGTTACTCTTTTCGGGCAGGTTACTCGTCCCACGACTCGCCACGATGCCGGGCGACGAGTAGCAAAGATAGCAGGGGTGCAGCAGGTGGTTAACAACATCAAGGTGTTGCCGCTCTCGTCCTTCGATGATTCCATCCGCGCTCGAACCTATCGTGCGGTGTTTCGCTCCGGCAGTCTTTACCGTTATGCGATGGGAGCGAATCCTTCGATCCACATCATTGTGGATCGCGGGCACGTAACGCTTGAAGGTGTCGTAGGAAGCAAGATGGATAGGCAACTCGCCTACATTGCGGCGAATGGGGTGTTCGGCACGTTTTCCGTAACCAACAACTTGCGCACGGAAAACGATAGCGAAGCTTACTGACCGACGTCCGTCAGCTAGCGCCTATAAAAAGACAACCGGATGGGGTGAGTAACCCTTTCCGGTTGTCTGTTTTAGGTAAGGCAGTAGGTTGGGACACTGAGGATTGAAGTGAATGACAAGGGAAACTGGTATGGAGGCATCAAGTTATTGGGACGCATCACAAGGCGCTCCTTAACCTTCGTCCTTTGATTCACTTCGTGGCTGTCAGGCTAAACTTGACTACCTCGCTTTCATGAGTCGACGGAAGGCGGGTTGTCCTTTCAGCATTGACGTAACTAACTGCACCACGGTCTGCGGGGGTGAGGAGTCGGGCAAGAACCGATAACGGAAGAGCGTGTCACGACAGTCGTTGGACGTTTGAATTAGAATATCCTGAAGAAAGTTACCCCACCTTCCAGGCCCAATAAGCTCAACAACGCTCCCGGAGTGAGCTGAGGGAAGAAGCATATTCGATCCATGCACGCCAATGACAACGTGGCTGGATCCGTAACGCTCACAGTAAACCCGCTCCCCGTCGTCATTCATGTTTGAAGTGCGGAGGTCTTCGATCCAGGTCGGAAGATGATCGTCTTTCCCTTCACTCAAGCCGGCAACGGCAAAGTCGAGCGTGGGAAATTCCGAACGCAGCGCTTCGGCTAGCTCGACAACCGCCTTGCGCTGATTAACCAAAGAATGAAATCTTAGTCCCATGGAGCTTCTAAGTTTCTTACGGAGACTGCCGGGAGAGGTATCGTTCGACACCTGCCAGGTGCGGTCGTCGCGCCAAATAAATGTGACAGTAGGTCGATCGAGTCGCGGCTCCCATTGTTCAAGCGGGAACGGTTTGACACCGGTGAAGCGTGCGATGTTGTAGTCTCCAGGATTCGGATGAGACAACGCTTGACTCAAACCTACAGTTTCGAACGCTTCTACGAGCCGGTGAATTTCATGGCCCAACCAATCGTTCCACTCGGTGCCGCGATTAAGGGGTAAGCCCACAATCCAGACCTGGGCGACTCCCTCTGGAATCATCCACGCCAGAAACGAAGGAATGATCACGATAAGATCAATTTCTCTTTCGAGGTAGTACTGCGCATTGAGCACCTTCAGTAGCGAATGGCCATAGAGAGTATCGAGGCAATTGAGCACTACGACCGGCCGCGTGATAGCTGAGCGCTCTTCAACCTTGAATGGAACGCGCACATCCGTGCGGCGCGTGTAAGAATCACGCAGCCAATCGGCAAACCATTCAACACCATGCTTGTCAAAAACGACGCCACTCTCTTTCTCAAGCAACATGGGCGTGTACAGGGCCTGTCCTACAGCCAGATCACCGTAATAGTCACGACCGCAACCCGGGCATTGCAGTTCGGCCAGGTTACGCATGCCTGGAATCAGCCAGCCCATAATCTTCAATGGCAGGCGGCAATGCGGGCACTCGTGTTCCGCGTCCGGTAAGGGGTGTAGGCGAATGGCTCTCATGCGAGTTTCGAGGATTTGGGACTCGCCACGTGCATCGAGAAGCAGGCACTCTCCGCGCTCTCTCGGCCGGGGAAAATTGGATCGTCGCTGACCAGATTTCGCAGCAGATATCCAAGATTATCCAGGTAGGTTTCAATCTCGTTTGGATCATTGCCCATATCAAAAGTCGTCTGGCCAAATTCAAATGCAATGCACTTGACAGCTTGCGCTTTCAGCATTCGCCGCGCTCCCAGTAGCACTTGAAACTCTGCGCCCTCGACATCGATCTTGAGCAGATCGATCGAACTTACACTATTGGTTTTGCAAAAAATATCGAGGGTTGTAGCAGGCGCCTTCTCCGTGCTTTCAGAGTTGACGTTGATGCCGTAGCGATGCAGTGGTCGCTCAGCTTGGGAAGTCCAATTCAGGTAATCATCGCCATAGCAATGCAGGATGATCGTTCCTTCTTCGTTTGTAAGTGCCCGCTGGTGAAGTTGGGTGTTGCGAAGTGACGCAGCGGAGCACGTAGCCGTCAGGCGTTTGAAGCTTTCACTGCTGGGCTCGAAAGCGTGCACCTGGCCGGTGGCGCCGACGAATCGGGAGAACATCAGAGTCAGCTCACCGATGCCGGCTCCCACGTCAAGAATCGTCATGCCCTCGTGCACATATTTCAGGTAGAACAGGCGTTCTGCGCGTTCGACCTCGATGAAGCTGGCAGCCTTCGGCGAACGTGATTTGCCAAGTCGTCTGAATAGCGCGGTGGTCGCGTTCTTCAAGCAAGACTCCTCGTCACGGATTGATCGACGTCATCGGATTCCCCTAACTGCTGGCGATGATTTCCTTCGGCCTCAAGCCGCCACTCCGCTTCTACCAGGCAACATCCGTGCGTTGCGGGCGGCACTTCTCCAGTACCAAAGAAGTCTCCTTCAGCAACCTTCAGTTCGAACGCGTTATCCATCGTGTCGAGATAATTGCTGCCGTCCATCAAGCTGAAAGTGAGGCGGTAGTTGGATGGGGGCAATGGGAGTTTTGGGATACGACAGATCAAAGATCCACGTGCCGGAAGCGCACCCCATTCAACCCGTGTGAGCCGGTTGTGTTGCAGAAATACCGGCGCATCCAGCTGGGTCTTAATACAAATACCGGCAATAACTCTCGACGATTGAAAGCCTTGAGCTGATTCGTAATCAAGGCAGATATCGATCTCTTGCCCGGATACAGCTTCATCGAGGGCACGGCCCTGGGCATCGTTGATGCTGACGGCCACGACCCTCATCTCTCCGCTTCCCGCGCGGTCCGTGCGATCGCGCAATGAAACGATTTCGTTGTACCCGGTCAAGTAGTTTGCGACCGCTTCTGTCTGCGTTCCATCAAATTTAATACGACCAGCAACCATCACGATGCCGCGCCGGCAAAGATGATTAACGGCAGACAGGTTATGGCTAACGAAGAGAACGGTGCGTCCTGTGTGGGCCGCCTGATCCATTACACCCAGGCACTTCCTCTGAAACTGAGCGTCGCCGACAGACAAAACTTCGTCGACGATCAGAATTTCGGGTTCGAGGTGTGCTGCGACCGCGAAGGCCAGGCGCACATACATCCCGCTCGAGTAATGCTTCACCGCAGTATCGATAAACGGTGCAATTTCGGCGAAGGCGACGATGCTGTCAAAGTGGCGCTTCACTTCCTCGCGTCTCATGCCCAGGATTGCGCCATTTAAGAAGACATTTTCGCGTCCAGTCAGCTCCGGATGAAATCCTGTGCCCACCTCGAGCAGGCTGCTCACCCGTCCATAAAGCTCCGCCCGGCCCACGGTTGGTTTTGTAATCCCCGAGAGAATTTTCAAGAGTGTGGACTTACCCGCACCGTTGCTTCCGATGATCCCTACTACCTCTCCTGGCTGGACTGCAAACGACACATCCCGAAGCGCCCAGACCACGCTGCTCTCAGCCTCCGAGCGCCGTCGTTGAAAAGGAGCGACCAGCGAATTCATGAGGGACTCGCGGGCGCTGAAATAGCTCCGCTGCAACGCCCCAATGCGATAGCGTTTGCTCAAGTTGTCGACACGGATAATCGGTGGCATATCAAACAATATCAGCGAAGCTTTGCTCTACGCGGCGGAAGTAAATTAACGCGCCGCTACAGACGAGCAGCGTTACCACGGTAGCAGCCATTAGAGAGGTCCAGTTGAGCGAACCCCCGAAGAGTGCCGTGCGGAAGTTTTCTATGGTTCCGGTGAGCGGGTTTAACATAAACAACCAGCGAAATTTTTCAGGGATCAAACTGGGAGGGGTAATCACCGAGGAAACAAACATCAACAATTGCACGGCGAACGGCAGCGCGTAACGCACGTCGCGATATTTGACACACAGGGCGGCCATAAACAGCCCGACGCCAGTCGCTAAGAGAATCGTCAACATCACAAATATCGGAGCCAGTAATACGCTGGCTGAAAACTTGACGCCATACCAGAGCGACAGCGGCACCAGGAGCGAGCAACTAATAAAAAAGTCGAGGACGCACGCCGCTACGGCGGCCGTGGGAATGATAATCCTTGGAAAATAAACCTTGGTTAGGAGATTCGCATTGCCAACCAGACTGTTGGCGCTGTAGGTGACTGAGTTTGCAAAGAACACCCAGAGGACAAGCCCGGAGTAGGCGAAAAGAGGATATGGAAGATTGCCGGTGGTAACTCCTGAAAGGCTGGTAAACAGGAGAGTAAAAACAAGCATTCCGAGCAGCGGTTGCAAAATTGCCCATAGTGCGCCAAGCGCGGTCTGCTTGTAGCGCACTCTGATGTCGCGCCATGCTAAAAAATAGAGCAACTCCCGATAGTTCCATACTTCCTTAAGCCCTAGCTTGAGCCACGAACGTTCCGATTCGATGACAGCAGTTAGCTGTAGAGGTACGTTAGACGAAATGAAATCGTCACTTCTCACCGAGCCACCCAGCTCAAGTTGCGATTGATTTGCCGGCCGCCTTGCTTTTGGAATGGACACGTTTGTTACTGGCTAGTCGCGCTTCGATGACCTACGTTCTTAAGTAATGCATCGCAGATGATCTCGTCAATCTGCGCCGCGCGGGCCGCAAAATTGTGATCACGGAGCGTTCGAGCCTGACCTGCCGCAGCCACGGACAGTCGGACGTTTTCATGATCCAGAATGTATCTTACTTTTTCGCAGCACTCTTCCACCGAACGATACGTCAAAACTTCAGTGTCCGGCTCAAAGAGGGTAACCAGGTTTTCTTTCCAATCGGTAAGCAGACATGTACGCACGCCGGTGGCCTCGAATAGCCGCATGTTAGAGGCGTTGATTGGGGAAATATCAATGTGCGTATTCAGTGCCACGCGACTGTCGTGTAATTGCTGAAACATTCCCCTTCCGAATAGCGGTGGCTGTGAGCGATCTTTGACGGCGGTGTCAACAGCCGGCCGCGCGGGAGAGGTATTCGATCTTCCAAAAATAAACCCTGCCGCACGACGTGCGACTGCTCCGCCAGCAGCGCTACGTCGCGTGGACGACTGTTGTTGCTCGAGATCAGACCAAATTCGCAAATCTGTTTCTTTTACCAGTTGCGAAAGAACCTTCTCGCGTTCGATGTGAAACTGGACCGATTTAACAATTGATCCAATGAATACAAAGTCCGCATTCGCCGGCGCGCTTTGGTCGATTCTACCCAAAATAAGCGGCTCAAAAGCGTGGTTAACATGATGACTGCGATGACCATCGTACTTGAAAGTCGCGACCAGTTCCGGCACGCACGACAACACGATGTCGCATTCACGGAAGATTGAGCCATCCTGAAAGGGAGCGCCGCACCAACCCAGTACGAGGCGAATCGAAGGGCAAGTAGTTTTGAGGTGACGCAGGAATTTCGCAGTTACGGTTGAGTAGTCCGCAATGAGTAACACGTCGGGCCGCAAGACTTGTATTTGGGCGGCCGCGATATCAAACATCCAATGCGATTGGTCGAATTCGAGACCCTGCTCATTAGCCCACATCTTCTGCATGGGTTCTGCGTTGGCAACGATGTCGCAGGTCTCATAATTCAGTTGGTTGAGTGCCTTGGTCCAGAAGTTGGATGAGCCAAAACAGTCGTACATCAGGGCAGCGTGTTGGGTCGAGTAGTCTTTCGCCGCCAGGGCAGGAAATTGTTTGTAGAACTGTTGGAGATATGCTGAATAGTAAACCCCCAGTTTTAGTAAACGCATGACGTGTGTCGCGGACCGATTATTTTAGAGATCAATATGGTACACGATGTTACCTGTCTCGGTCTCGATACCAGTTTGGACAAAGCCGAGTCTGCTGGCGCCGCGCGGCGAGACATTGTCAGGATGAATCTTCGCCATCAGCCGTGGCGCGCCCATTAGTCGGCAAATTAGCTTCGCGATATCGAGTGAGACTTTCATCAACGCACCACCGCGGAATTTCTCAGCGACGAGTACGCCGAATGACGGCACTTCATACCCGGAGTCCCATCCGCGCAGCATGAAAATCCCAACTAGTTCGCCACGCCAAAACATACCTGAATACACGTCTTTGACTCTCTTTTTGAGTATGTCAATAATCTGCTCTTTGTTGAAGTCGAAAGCAAAGAAAAACCGTGAGTACTGCGCCGGCTGCGCGAGCAGCATAGCCGATACAGTACCCGCGTCTTCGATGTTGAGCGGACGGACTATCAGATCCGTGTCGCCCGCTAAACCATTCGTGTCTGTAGACTGCACAACCATTTGGGATTCGCCTCAGGATACAGCACCCTAGTTCCGTCGCCTATGTTGCCTACGGCACATGCCTGCTTCCTTAGCATTTAAGTGAGTGATACTATTCCCACTCCCAAGCTTCCCCCGCATAACTGGATTTAGGCGTTCAGCGAGTGTAAAGCCTCAAAGATTTCACACACGCTGAACCAGAACTCAATTTGAGTATTTCGTGATTTGCCAATCAGACAATCGCAAAACAGACTCTGAGCGCTTCGCCAAGGCTAGCGACGCTGGTATCTAGGTTCTGCTACGCGGTTCGAACTTGAAGGACAAGTCTGCATCTTCTGTCGTTGTGGGGTTCCACCATTGCCTGTGATATAAAACCACTCCGAGGCCCTACGACTACAGTCGAACTCTAGTCTTGGCCAAAAACAAGGGGGAAGAAAAATGGCTCGAAAGACATCGACGGCGGGTAGCAGGAGTTTGAAATCGACGCCTTCCATCTGCGATGCCGCGGTCTCGTTGGACTCGGTTCTTTGCACCGCCGAATTGAACCGTCGCCTGTCGCGGCCGCCAGACTACCAAGCCGAGAACCGCGCGCTCGTCGCCCTGGCTCAGGAGTTGGCTGATTCGCCCCGAACCATTCTTCAAAAACTCGTCGAGATTGCCTTGGAACTATGTGAGGCGGGCTCAGCCGGCGTCAGTCTCCTGAGTAAGAAAGATTGCGGAAAGACGTTCTACTGGCCAGCGATCGCTGGCGCGTGGACACCTCACCTCGGCAGCGGCACGCCCCGCGATTTCGGACCTTGCGGAGTCGTACTCGATCGCGACGCCGTGCAGTTGTTCACGCACCCGGAGCGGTACTACCCCTATCTCATTCCGGTGACGCCTCCGATTGGAGAGGCGCTGCTGACTCCGTTCTATGTAGGGGGCAAAGCGGTCGGCACGGTCTGGGTGATCGCGCACGACGATCAGCGTAAGTTCGATGCCGAGGATATGCGGCAGATTGTTAGCCTGGCCAAGTTCGCTTCGGCGGCCTACAAAGTCTGGGAGTCGCTGGATGCCGTGGAGCAGCAAGACGAAGCGTTGCGCCATCGCACCGCCCAGTACGAGACCCTGCTTAATGAGGCTCCTCTCGGCGTTCACCTGGTCGATGCCGACTTCCGCATTCGCCAAGTGAACCCCACCGCCCTGCCGGTCTTCGGAAACATTCCGGACCTGGTCGGCCGAGACTTTGACGAGGTAATGCACATCATCTGGCCAAAACCGTATGCGGATCAAATCGTCGAACGATTCCGCCACACGCTCAAAACCGGAGAACCGTACCTTGTCTCCGAGTGGACCGGGGAGCGGCGTGACCGCGGAGCCAGCGAGTTCTATGAGTGGCAGATCAATCGTATCCCTCTTCCGGAAGGCCGCTACGGTGTGGTCTGCTATTTCCGCGACATCTCTCGTCACGTGGTCGCCCGCGCGGCGATTGCGAAGTTCGAGGCGCGTCTGCGGTTGGTCGTCGAAGGCGCGAAGGATCACGCCGTCTACACGATTGACGCAGACGGGTGCATTGATTACTGGAACACAGGCGCACAAGCCCTCTTCGGCTTTACTGAAAACGAAATCATCGGCCAATCCGCCGCGATCCTTTTCACGCCCCAAGACCGCGAGTGCAAGGAGCCTGAGCGCAAGCTGTGCGAAGCAAACCAACGCGGCAGCGCGCAGGATGAACGCTGGTATGTGCGCAAGGACGGCACGCGCTTTTACGCGAGCGGCGTCCTGACTCTCCTGCGAGACGCGCGCATCGAAGGAGGAACTACGCACGGCTACGCAATGATCGCTCGCGATCTCACCGAGCGCAAACAGGCGGAAGAACAGTTGCGCGAATCGGAAGAAAAATATCGCAGTTTGTTCAATTCGATTGACGAAGGCTTTTGCGTCATCGAAATGATTTTTGATGCAGATGGCAAGCCCGTTGATTACCGCTTTTTGGAAGTCAGTCCGTCGTTTGAGAAACAAACGGGAATCACGGACGCAAAAGGCAAACGAATGCGCGAGATTGCTCCGCAGCACGAAGAGCACTGGTTTGACACTTACGGCAAAATCGCTTTGACGGGCGAACCCGCCCGCTTTGAAAATCGCGCCGAACAGTTGCACCGTTGGTATGACGTTTACGCATTCCGCGTCGAACAACCGGAAAGCCGCAAAGTCGCCATCCTCTTTAAGGACATTACCGAGCGCAAACAGGCCGAGCAGCGAGTTTCTCAAAGCGAGGAGCAGTTGCGAGCCATCTTTGAAGCTTCTCGCGACGGCATCCTCGTGGAGAATAGTGAGCGTATTGTTTATGTGAATAATTCGTACGCACGCCTCTTAATGTACGACCCGGAAGAGCTGATCGGCGCACACGTCTCGATTGTCACGCCGAGTGAAGACGGAAAAATGTTGTTGGAATTCGGTCGTCGCCGGCTGCGCGGCGAGCAAGCGCCCGTAAACTATGAATTCAGGGGCAGGCGCAAAGATGGCGTGCTCATCGACCTCGAAGCCTCCGTCTCAACTCACACTGTGGATGGCAAGACATTCATCACCACAACGATCCGCGATATCGCCGAGCGGAAGCGAGCGGAAGAGGCATTGAGGCAGAGTGAGAGCAAGTATCGATTATTGATGGAGCAGGCCTCGGACGGAATACACACTTACGACTCAACTGGGAATTTCGTCGATACAAACTCGAAGCTCTGCGAGATGCTTGGGTATACGAGGGAGGAAATGCTGCGCTTGAACGTGAAAGACCTCATCCCGCCCGAGGACCTTACCGGGGCCCCCGTTCTGTTCGACCAGCTGCGCAACGGCCATACCCTCTTGACGGAGCGACGACTGCGCTGCAAAGACGGGACACCTCTGCCGGTAGAAATCAGCGGCAGAATGATTCAGGAAGGGATGTTCCAGTCGATTATCAGGGATATCACTAACCGCAAGCGAGCCGAGGAGGCATTGCGACAGTCCTACAATGAACTAGAAAGACGGGTGCAGGAGAGAACTGCCGAGATCGCCGGGGCTAATAAAATGCTGAAGGTCGAGATGGCAGAACGCCTGTGGGCCCAGCAAGCGCGCCAGGAGCTGCTGCGCCGTCTCGTGTTCGCGCAAGAGGATGAGCGTCGTCGTATCTCGCGCGAACTTCACGACGAGATGGGGCAGCAGCTGACCGCAATAATGATGGGTCTCAAAACACTTAATGCTGCTTCGCACGGCCGCCAGTCGAGTATTGCCAAGCTGCAACAGCTTCAGGAGCTAACCGATCAGTTAGCGAGTGGGGTACACAGTCTTGCGTGGGAACTGCGTCCGCCAGCGCTTGACGACTTAGGATTAGAAACTGCTCTCTACAACTACGCAGAGGAATGGGCGGAGCGGTCTCGAGTGGTGGTCGACTTTCACAGTTCGGGCTTCGAAACCGAGCGCCTTCCCCTAGCCCACGAGACGACGATCTATCGCATTGCGCAAGAGGCTTTGACGAACGTCTTCAAACACTCGATGGCCGATCGCGTTAGCTTCATTTTGGAACGTCGCGGCGATCACGTGCTCGCTGTCGTCGAAGACAATGGCCAAGGATTTGACGTTCAAGCCCTACAGGAGAAGTCCACCGAGGAGCGCAATCTGGGTCTACTGGGGATGCGTGAGCGAGCCTCGCTCCTCGGAGGCACGCTCGCCATCGAGTCAGAACCCGGCATCGGTACCAGCGTGTTTGTGCGTATTCCCCTCGAGGACGGCCGCCGCCGGGGAGTACGCGCATGAGTAAACTTCGCATCTTTCTCGCTGACGATCACATGGTTGTGCGCGAAGGGCTAAAGAGCCTGATCAATGCGCAGCCGGATATGGAAGTGGTAGGAGAAGCGGAAAACGGTAGGGATGCCGTGAAAGGTGCCGTCGAACTATCGCCCGATGTCGTGGTCATGGACATATCAATGCCGGAGATGAACGGAGTGGAGGCAACCGAACGGTTAAGGAAAGAATGTCCGCAGATAAAGATTGTAGCTCTCACCATATATGAGGATACAGGCTACCTCCGACAATTGCTCAAGGCGGGCGCATCTGGCTATGTGCTCAAGCGCGCGGTAGTGGAGGAATTGGTTCTCGCTGTCCGCACCTGCGCTTCGGGCGGCTCATACATCGAGCCGATTCTTGCCGGCCAAGTGGTTAGCACCTATATCAGTCGAGGCTCTTCTGGCGGCCAATCCCAGGGCGAGTTGAGTGAACGCGAAACGCAGGTCCTGCGTTTGGTCGCCTGGGGGTCCAGCAATAAAGAAATTGGTGCGAAGCTCAAAATCAGCGTCAAGACCGTAGAAACCTACAAGGTTAGGCTCATGGGTAAACTCGACCTCCGGAGCCGCGTTGACATGGTCCGGTACGCCTTGCGGCAAGGATTACTGCGCGACGAGTAAATCCGGTTTCGATGAAAACATGTCGCTTTGTCTGGTTTCTCGCTGTCGGTCTATTCCCCGACAGCCATTAGCAATTTTCCGACAGACAGCTCGCCTTCGTCACAAGTAGAATCCACCCTCACCCCCAAAACAAGGTTTGATTTCTTCAGTACGACGGATCCGATTTCGCTCGTGAATCTCGCAGGCGACATTTCCTACGTTGAAAGATCCCGCCGGCAGAATTAATCGCAAACCGTTTCTTTGGCTTCGTTCGTAACTTGAAGAACCGAAGAGAGTCCAGGAGCAGCGCGCATTCCATAGCCGCTCGCTTTCGACACACAGTCAAAGAGGCCTAAGCGCTCTGTGCCTCAGAAGTTTCTACGCGTCGCCAACTTTGAAAACCCGGCGGGCGACACGTGGTTTGTTACCGGGAATCACAGGGGGAAAAGAGAATATGCGAAGACTGAATCGAATATTATCGCTCGCAGTTGCGCTCTGCTTGTTAATTACCGCATTCGTCACGGGACTTAACCAATTGCCCATCGCCGAGGCATCCAGCCACCGAGAGGCTCCACTCATCGCAGCAGATCCGCTGGCTGACGGAACTGATCTTTATGCGTTTATTAGCCCTGATCGGCCAAACACCGTTACGCTTCTGGCCAATTTCATACCGCTCGAAGAGCCGGCCAGCGGTCCAAACTTTTTTAAGTTTGATGACAACGTGCTTTATCAGATCAGGTTTGACAACAACGGCGATGGCAGACTCGATCTGGCCATTCAATTCCGTTTTCGCACCGTCGTGGGAAATGGCGACACATTTCTTTACAACACAAACACAATCAACAGCCTTGCGGATCCAGACTGGAACGTTAAGCAATTCATGGATGTGACCGCAAGGATTCGACAAGGGGATCCAAATACCCCGACCTTTAGCACCTTTGTTCTCGGAACAAACCTGCCGACGCCGCCGGTTAACATTGGACCACGCTCAACTCCAAATTACGAAACCGCCTTGGCGGAGCCGGCCATTAGCACAATTCCGACCGGCGCGGGCGACATCAAAGTTTTTGCCGGCCAACGTGACGAAGGCTTTTACGTCGACCTGGGTTCAGCTTTTGATCTGCTGGGTCTGCGTCCGTTCAATAATGCACATCTGGCCCCGCTGCCTGTGTCCAACGGTGTCGATGCGACTGCCGGTTACAACGTTCATACAATTGGCATTCAGATACCAACTCAGTTGCTGACCCGCACCGGCGCGCTGCCTTCCGGTCCGACTGATCCGACGGCGATTGTCGGCGTCTATTCGACCGCCAGCCGTAATGGGACCAGGGTGCTAAACATCAATGGCACCGTGGCCGAAACGGGAGACTGCTTCACTGGGACGGCTACAGCTCCGAGCGCGACCTGCGTGCAGGTATCGCGCATGGGCAATCCGCTGTTCAACGAATTGTTCATACCGATGGGTACGTCTCCCACCGTTTCGGAGAACGATAAAGATCTTTACAACGCGCAACTGCCCGCGACGGATGTAAACCGACAGGACTTTGTGCGAGGCACTGCCTCGAGGCCTGTGGAACCTGTGGCTTTAATTAACTTGCTCTATCCGCCGGTTCTGGATGCTCCGACGTCAGGTCGCGTCGATCTGGTCCGAGTTTTTCTTACTGGGGTTCCTGGGGCCACCCGGTTCCCATTCCAGGCTGACCCGAATGATCCGACAGCGGGTCCGGGGTCGGCGCCTGCGGAGTACATCAGACTTAACACAGCAGTCCCTGCGACTGCCCCTGCGAGTGTGAACCGATTGGGCGTCATAGCAGGCGACCTGGCTGGTTATCCAAACGGGCGGCGCGTCGGCGATGACGTCGTGGACGTCACTTTCCGAGTCGCTGCGGGTGTTCTATTGCCAGGTACTGCTTGTGCGGGTGGTACGGCGAACTGTAACCAGGCGCCAAACAACCAGCTCGGTGATGGCGTTACGCAAAACGACAAGCCGTTTCGCTCCACGTTTCCGTATTTAGCTTCACCATGGAGTGGTTACGAAAATCCATTCCACGGACGCGAATGCTCGAATACGCCTGACGCTCCATGTCCAGCGCCAAGCCCGACACCGAGGCCCTAGACATGAGCGATTTCCGTCAGTGCGATCACGGGCGGATTGATTCCGGGTCGAGGTCAGAGACCCGCTCGACCCGGAATCTCCTTTTATAGTTGGGTAACTATGTGGTTCCCGGCCCTCCGCAATGGCGGGGGCGGCACTTAAGCCGGTCACTAACCAAAGCGCTTTGAGCGAAGATAACCATTGCACTGCAAGCTGAATACATAAACGAACGCTGTCAAATGCACTCGAAAAAACTGGTAATCCTATCGCTCTCACTGGTCGTGCTGTTGAGCACCGTCCTCATTGGCATGCGGGCCTTCAATGGTCTTTCCCACAGCGCGGTAAACCAGGGCCGAACCTCTGACGCGCCTCTTCAAAATGCCTCGGCTGCCGACCGGCAGATAATCTCAGCACAGGCTGTCATCAAACGAGCGCCCTCGGACGCGAAGGGTTACAACCTGCTCGCGGCAGCCTTCATGCAAAAGGCGCGCGAAGCGCAAGATTTTTCCCTGAACAAGAAGGCAGGGGAGGCGCTGGAGCGGTCACTTCAACTTTGGCCCGACAATTACGATGGACTCAAGCTGCACGCCAAGCTGATGCTGACTTTTCACCGCTTCGAGGAAGCACTTGAAGTTGCGCGGCGCGTACAAGCCGTCAGCCCTCGTGACCACGATAATTACGGGGCTATGACTGACGCTTTGGTCGAGCTTGGCGAGTATCCGGCGGCCGTCGAAGCGGCGCAAAAGATGGTTGACCTTCGGCCGGATACGTCGTCGTATTCCCGGATTTCATACCTGCGGTGGCTGCATGGCGATACCAAAGGTGCAATTGAAGCAATGCGCCTCGCCGCGCAATCAGCTAACCCGCAGGACGCGGAAAGAGTGGCGTGGTGCCACGTCCAATTAGGTGAAGCGCTTCTTAACGCGGGAGAACGCGTAGCGGCTGCACGCGAGTTTGACCGCGCGCTCTTCTACTTTCCAGATTACGGTGGTGCGCTCGACGCAAAAGCCCGCATCCTGGTCGCCTCGGGAGATGTCGAAGGTGCTATCGAAATCTACCGTCGCGAGTATGGGCGCGAGCCCGGCGCGGATACGGCACTAGCCCTCGGCAACCTCTACATGAAGCTTGGTCGGACGGATGATGCGAACACGCACTACGCAGCCTTCGAATCACTGGAACGTGAGAACGCCACTGTGGAAAACGACATGCACCACCTTGTTCTCTACTGGCTCGATCACGATCAGAATCTGGACGAAGCTTTGGCGCTCGCTCGTAAAGAACGGGAACGGCGCAAAGATGTCTACACTTGTGACACGCTCGCTTGGGCCCTCTACAAGAAGGGTCTGTTTGAGGAGGCCAGGACGGCCTCTGATGAGGCGCTTCGGCTGGGCACGCGCGACCCGGCCTTTCTCTATCATGCCGGGATGATCGCCCAGGCGCTGGGCCAACGCGACGACGCCGCGAAATATCTGCGAAAAGCGCTCGCCATCAACCCTTCATTCGACGTTCTGCAAGCGGACATCGCTCGGCGAACGCTCGCTACTCGCTCCGCTTAAAAGCGAGCAGATACGCGTGGGAGACGGCGAGTGCTCTTGGTGTTGGGATGGAGGTAACAGGGTTGGCCGCTACCAAGCACAGAGGTGCCTCTCTCAACACCAGAACGAATCGGAAGCGTACCTGTCGACAGTGCGGAATTCGTATGAGGAGTTCGGCAAGAAGATGCGGCTATTGCCGAAAAACTAAGATTAAGGATTCCCGTACTTTCTTTCTAACGATTGCGGCCATTGCTCTCTTGTTGATGTCACTGTACATCCTCAGCTTTCTCGAGCCAGTTGTGTTCAAGAAGTGAAAAAAGTCTGACTCAGGTAATGATCGCAGGTTTTCATGAGTCGATTAACAACCTTAGGTTTCTGCCTTCTACTGGTTACAAACCTCGTCGTTGCGCAATCCATCGGTTCTCGCGTGCTCTCCGGCGTCGTCATGTCCGCAGAAAATGAACTTGTGCCTCACGTCAACATCATTGCTAAGTCGGCAGACGGCCAGATGAGTGCGGTAAGCGATGCTCAGGGGGCTTTCAGGCTAACTATTCCTGAAGGCGCATTCAGCGGCTCGCTCCGATACAGGCACACAGGTAACTACCGTCTCGACCCACTCGACGCCGGATTACAGGCGTCGGGCCTCGACGTTGTTGATCTGGGGATCAGCAAACGCATCCGGCGATCTGTGGACTTCAATTTCGCGATTGATAATCTATTCAACAAGCGCTACTTCGAGACGCAAAACTTCTTCGAGTCACGGTTGCGCCCAAACGACGAAGCGATAAACGCATCCATGCAACAGCTGGATACCCGCTGAATATAACTGTGGGGGTAACGTTCAAAATCACCGAAAAGTATTTTTTGGGGCCCCAGCGCCAAAGGTTTTGCCCGAATGAAGGGAGTTTAACGGCCCAGCTTTTCCTTAGCCGAATCTTTCATGTGCTCACTAGCTGACTCTGTCTCAAATTCCGAGAACACGGGAAGGTCGGATTGCCGAACCCTTGCGCCGGCGTGTGTAAGTATCATTGCGCCTATCAGAGATGAAGACGCCAGCATCGGTGCCCTCATCGACGCTTTGTTGACTCAATCTTACCAGCCGGCTGAGATTATCCTGACTGACGGAGGATCCAGCGATCAGACGCGAGAGATTGTTCGAGAGTTACAAAAAAGCTCCTCCGTACCCATCGTCCTAATTGAAACCGCACACGCCTATCCCGGGCGCGGTCGGAACCTGGCCATCGCTCAGGCGCAGAATGATTGGATAGCAAGTATTGACGCGGGTATCGTACCGGATTCCAACTGGTTGAAGGAGTTATTAAAGGCCGCCATCGAAAACCCGGACGCGCTGATAGTGTATGGCCGATTTGAACCAGTGACCGATACACTCTTTTCGGAATGCGCAGCCGTTACCTACGTTTCACCTTTAGCGAACAGCCGATTCATCGCCTCGAGCTTGCTCCATAAATCTGCCTGGCAGGCAGCGAATGGGTTTCGCGAGGATCTTCGCACTGGGGAGGACCTGGTATTTTTCGAAAACCTGGACAAGGCGCAGGTGCCCGATGCGCACAGTCAAGGTGCGGTAATTTTCTGGACCTTGCGTCCATCTTTCGCCCAAACCGCTACCTATTTTGTGGCCTCTTCATTTCATTCCCTCCGAGCGGGCCTTTTTTTTAATTGGCACTACAACGTCTCTCGTCTCTATCTATTAATACTGGGTGTTTGTCTGGCGGGTTATTTCCAACCCGCTTTGCTTTGGGCCGTTCCTTTGATCTTTTTACTGCGTACCGAAAGGCGAATGTTCCGATGGTATAGGGTTAAGAATCCAAATCAGCTTTGGTCAAAGCTACTCGATCCTTCCCGCGTGCTGATGGTTACTTCAATTAATCTTGTAATCGACGCCGCCATGTTTTGCGGGATGTTCCTATGGATTATGAGAGATTGCGTCGCGGCTGGATTAGAACGCAGGGTACGAACAGACAAGCACGCGTGTCGGTGGACTTCGAGCAATAACTATGACTCTCCGCGCAGTAGACACTAGCCGCGCAGCCGAGTTGTTCGGATTTTCGGGCGCGTACTCAATCCAGCGAAGGCCTCCATCGCACGATCCGATGGTATCAGGCGGCCCACGAAGGGAAGTCAGTCGCCGCTGGTCATCAGCTATAGCATCGATATAGACAGGAGTTTCCAGGGTCCATGTGCGGAATCGCCGGCATCATCAGTAGTAGAGAAACTACACTTGAGGATCTCATGAGGATCGCGGCGATGAGCCGCGCTCAAATTCACCGCGGCCCGAATGGGTCGGGCGAATACCACTCGTCGCACGTTATCCTTGCCGCGCGGCGCCTTTCGATAATCGACTTGGAAGGTGGACACCAGCCCCTTTACAACGAAGATCGCTCGCTCGCTCTGGTCGCCAATGGTGAAATCTACAACTATGTCGACCTACGAGTTTACCTCGAGCGGCTCGGACACCGCTTCCATACGCAGAGTGACTGCGAGACGATTTTGCACGCCTACGAAGAAGATGGAGTGGATTGCCTCCACTATCTACGCGGCATGTTCGCGTTCGCTCTGTGGGATGAAAGGCGAAGGCGGCTTTTTGTGGCGCGCGATCCGATGGGTGAGAAACCGCTATATCTCTTTGAGCGAGACGGGTTGATACTCTTTGCCTCGGAAATGAAGGCCCTGCTGCGTTCAGGTTTAGTGTCCTTTGAGTTGGATCCCTCAGCCATTGATTATTACTTCCACTATCAATATGTGCCTGAACCTCGGACGGCTATAACTGACGTGCGCAAGCTCCCCGCTGCTCACTATCTCACAGTCGATCTGGATCAATGGAATGTCAACGAGAAATGCTATTGGAGGATGGAAGATGCCCGACCGATCGAAGGAGATGCACCTGCTCTCATTCGACAGGAGTTGGATACAATTGGTCGACTGTTGACTCGCTCGGACACGCCGGTGGGCGTCGCTTTGAGTAGCGGGCTGGACTCGGGTGCCGTCGCTGCGATAGCCGCGCCGCATCTCCGAGGTCAGTTACATGCTTTCACCGTAGGGTATGAAGGCAGACCCGCAGGGGATGAACGTCTAGAGGCTCGCGATTTGGCCGATCATCTGGGCTTCGACTTCCACGAGGTGGAGATTAATACCGCGGAGGTTGTCGAGTTTTTCAGTGAGTTGCAGTTTTGGAGAGATGATCCAGTCGCCGATTACGCCGGCCACTCCTACTACGCTCTGACAAAGTTAGCCCGAGAGCATGGGGTGCCGGTGGTTTTGCAAGGCCAGGGAGGCGATGAACTATTCTGGGGTTATCCGCAATTGAGGCAGGCAGCTCACGAGAGCATTGCAAAACAAAAGCTTTCCAAAGGCCTACTCAGGGCCCTTCCTCACTACGTTTCGCTAAACCGTCCGGCAGATTTCTCTGCTAAGGCTATTGCCGACTGGACCCGCGACTGGGCAGGCGTTCGCTCCGGCTTGCAAAGAATGCGAAATCATCGGGCTGCTCCTGCGGATCAACTGGTCTTTTACGATGTGTCGCGAGATTTCAGCACCGCGGCCGGCGAAACGACAGCTCTATACACCCGAGCGTTCACGCGGCGGCTGGGTGAAAGCGACGTCACAGACTTGTTCACATTTCCTCGGCCCTGGCCTGGTGTGGATGTAACTCTCACGCGACTCATAAGTGACACATATCTGCGCGGTAATGGCATTGCTCAGGGCGATCGATTATCTATGGCCTCCTCCGTGGAAATGCGTCTACCGTTATTGGATCGGAAGCTGGTTGAAGCCGTTATTGGTCTGCGCAAAACCCAGTCCGATGTGAATCTTCCCCCAAAAGAATGGCTTAGGCAGGCAATCACTGGCCTCGTGCCAAACCGAGTTTTGAATCGACCCAAGCGAGGGTTTGCTCCACCAGTCGCCGAGTGGCACGAGGCGATTTTTGCGGTGCATGGTCCATCATTGCGGGACGGGTATCTCAGCCAGGTGGGTGTGTTGAGAAATGAGAGCGCTGATCGCCTGGCTAATGGGCCATTTCCGGCGGGACTCACCAGTCCGGTCTCGTTTAAGGCCCTGGTGTTGGAGCACTGGTGTCGTCGAATGAGCGCAGTAGTCGACGAGGCTCCCCGCGAACTGGGCGGAAACAGCTCGTCAGGAATGAGGGCTTTTGACTGAAAGACTACGAATCGCTATCAATGCTCAACTTACTTCGGACGATCCTTCAGGCGGTATTGTGACGGTAGTTCGTGCCCTGGCAGCCCTCACGGAGTTGGATGGCCCTGAGGAGTACATATTCGTCGGTCCATACACAGATCCCGAGTGGCTGCGGCCCTTGCTTGCGCCGGGGCAACAGATTGCACGCGGACCTAAACCCCAGCCCGACTGGCGGGGACTGGATCAGCGCGGACATCTCGAGCGGCATCTTGGTCCACTGCGTACGGCGGCTCAAGAAGTTAAACAGGTTCTTGTCCATGGAACGCATTTCCCGGTTGCAGAAGTGTTAAGCCGTTCAGATGTCGCTCGACAGTTCAAGGCTATTCTCTCTCGAAGTTTTTTCGATGCCCTCGGCTGCGATGTTGTGCATTTTCCCTTCCAGGCGTTCGAGGCGTGCTCCGTGCCGAGCGTTTACAACCCTCACGACCTCCAACACCTCCACTTCCCGCGGTTTTTCACGCAAGAAGAGTTCGCCCGACGAGAGAATGTCTATCCGAGAGCCTGTCGCGATGCACACACTGTCGTTGTCGCGTCCCAATTCGTCCAGCAAGATGTGATTAAGAGCTATGGCATCGAGGCAAGCAAGGTGCAAGTGATCCCATGGGCTCCGCCGCCTCTGACAAATTTCCGCGAGACAACGGATGAGAAAGTTCATGACATCAGGATCAAGTACGGACTAACGCAAAAGCCCTTCGCCTTGTACCCGGCGATGACCTGGCAGCACAAAAACCACTTGCGACTGCTTGAAGCATTCGCGCTTCTCCGCAAGAACCAAAAACTGGATTTGCAGATCGTCTGTACGGGCTCCAAGACTGATTTTTGGCCAATGATTGAGGGACGCTTAAAGGAGCTTGGTCTTAACGAGGCCGTCAAATTTACCGGGCTAATACCAATCGAAGAACTAAACGTACTTTATCGCGCCGCGCAGTTTGTTTTTGTGCCTACGCTATTCGAAGCTGCCAGTGCGCCAATCTTTGAGGCATGGCAGCACAATGCCCCAGTTGCTTGCGCGAGGGTGACCTCGTTACCCGAACAGGTGCAGGATGCTGCGTTGCAGTTTGATCCATTATCGGTAGAGGAAATTGTGATCGCCCTGGCGCGCATGAATACCGAGCGTCGCTTGCGCGAAGATTTGCGTCGAAGGGGAGCGCTGCGCTTGCGCGATTTCAGTCTGGAGCAAACTGCGAAGGCGTACCGGGCAGTTTATCGCCGCGCCGCAGGGCGAAAACTCAATCAGGAAGATCGCCACCTCCTGACTTGCGACTGGACGCGAAACAATACGCAAAAGTTCGAGGCAACAGGGGGATGACTCAGCGATTTATTCCAGTTGCCGCTCCGGTCCTGGTGGGAAACGAGAGGACTTACGTGCTCGATTGCGTCGAGTCATCATGGATTTCTTCCGCCGGCAAATATGTCGAAGAATTTGAGCGAGCGTTTGCTGAGTTCTGCGGGGTACGTTTTGCCATCTCCTGCAACAGTGGGACTGCGGCCCTGCATGTTTCTCTTTTGGCACTCGGCGTTGGGCCAGGCGACGAGGTGATTGTGCCGACTCTCACGTTTGTTGCCAGTGCGAACGCAGTAAGTTATTGCGGGGCGCGTCCGCGATTTGTGGACATCGAAGATGACACGTGGACGATCGATCCTGAAAAGATTGAGGAAAAGATAACTCCGCGCACCAAAGCCATCTTGCCGGTCCACCTCTATGGCCACTTGGCCAATATGAACGCGATTAATGAGATAGCGCGGAGACACAATCTCTCTGTTTTAGAAGACGCTGCGGAGGCCCATGGAGCAGAGTTTGGCGGACGACGCGTGGGATCGCTGAGCGATGTGGCAGCTTTCAGTTTCTATGGAAATAAAACTATCACCAGCGGCGAAGGCGGCATGGCGGTTACTGACTCGGAAGATCTTAAGCGTCAGACTGCGCAACTTCGCGGTCAGGGTATGGATCTTAATCAACGCTATTGGTTCCCAATCATCGGATACAACTATCGAATGCCAAATTTGGCAGCGGCCGTTGGTCTCGCGCAACTCGAACGCATCGATTGGCACATGACTCGTCGCCATGAGGTCGCATCGTGGTACCGAGAGTTTCTCGGCGACGTCTCCGGCATCCGATGGCAAGCTGCGAAAGACGATAGAAAACCAGTCGACTGGTTGTTCACGATCACTCTCGAGCCGCCGATTGAAGTCAGCCGCGACGATGTCATGGAAGGACTGGCCGAGCGCGGCATCGAAACACGTCCCGTCTTTTACCCTATGCACATACTTCCGCCCTACCGGGAAATGGCACAAGCGGACGGTGACTTCCCTGTTGCTGAGCGAATCGCGCGCGCAGGGCTCAGTCTACCGACCTGGGCGGGGCTTCAGCGTGAGGACGTGACGTACATATGCCAGGCCTTGCGCGATTGCCTCGGCGAGTCCTAACCGAGAGAGACTAGTAAGAGCTCTGACCCAAGAGGAGAAACATGCTAACGAGATTCAGAACAATTCCGCGAAGGGTGAGTATAGCTACGATTTTGGGCACCGTTGCCCTTGTGGGGTTCACAGCCTGTGGTAATGGAAGCAGCAATGCGCCAATCGCGACTGATGGGAATGCTATTTCGGCTGCCAGGCCCAACCCCTCGGCGCCTACCATAAATGCTGATAAAGCGAAACCGACTAATTCGCCAGGCGGCCAGAACGAAACCGTGGCTCCTACTGCAAACACTCCCAGCTCCCAAATTGGCAGCGGCGGCAACGACCTCTTCCTGTTCACGAAAGCCCGCTCAAGGCTCGACTCAGACACCGTCCTAAAGTCGTCAACCATCACAATTGAGGTTAAAGCCGGTGTCGTGACCTTAAGCGGCGCCGTCGCCAACGCGGCACACAAGTCAAAAGCTGAACAACTAGTGCGCGAAGTCGAAGGAGTCAAAGCAGTAAACAACCGATTACGGATCACAAGTTGACGACCTGAAACCAGCGTTAAGAATCTTGGAGTAGCCCTCCGAAGGCGGAGGTCATTGAAGGGCAATATCATGAAATCGAAGCAAAACCGTCTGTCCACCTTATTCACCTGGGCGTTAGCTTCTGTGTGTTTTTCAGCGATCGTTATGGGACAGGAAAAGGAAAAGCCGCCCACCGGGTCTGCGGTGGAAACGTGGCGGCAATCGCTTCCTCCTGAGGCCGAAACGCAAAAACCAATTGATGAAAATGGCGATACGCAGTCATTGCCCGCGAACGATGAAACCCACAGGACAATACTCTCGCTCGAACAAGGATGGATCGACGCAATAAGAGTGGGGGATGCCGACTCGTTGAGCCAGCTCTTATCCGGCGATTTTGTCTTTGTAAGTTCGCGCACAATCCACGTCACTAATAGGAATCAGTATTTGGAGCATGCTATCCGCAACCTGAGATTGACCTCTTCGGAACTGGAAAAACTTAAAGTACGTGTCTTCGGCAGGACGGCTATTGTCGGTGGAGTGCTAAAGCAAAAAGGCTCCGTGAAAGGCGAGGACGTGGGTGGCAGCTATCTTTTTACCGACGTCTGGATCAACCGAGGCGGCACCTGGCGAGTCGTCAGTCGGCATGAAAGTCAGTTGCCGCCGCAAAAATAGTCGAGCACGGCAAAACAGCTTGCGAGCCCTATTAAGATGACAGTGTCCCCAATACTAGATCTACCGGCTTCTGACGCTCTGGCCTCGAATTGGCCATGGACAGCAGATCAAACAGTATTGCCGGGAAAATCGCCCGCTGTTCGCAAGTGGCCACGCATCTCCGTAATAACGCCTTCTTTAAACCAGGGCGAATTTCTCGAACGAACAGTCAGATCTGTGTTGCTCCAATATTATCCGGAGCTTGAGTACATCATTATCGACGGAGGCAGCACCGATAACAGCGTCGAAATAATCGAGAAGTATGCGGACAGTCTCGCTTACTACGTCAGTGAGCCGGATCGCGGATACATCCACGCGATCAACAAGGGTCTGAATCGAGTGACGGGTGAAATCGTTTGTTGGTTAAGCAGCGATGATTCTTATCTGCCAGGAACGTTGGAAACAGTCGCTCGCAACCTTGCTGCGGAAACGGGTCACAGTGCAATCGTGGGCCACGTGATGAAAGTGTACACAGATGGCCGACCGTCGCAGAAAATTATTGGGCAGTATTCAACTCTCGACCGATTGTTGAAATTCTGGCTTGGCTACCAGATGCATCAGCCGTCAATTTTTTGGCGCCGCGAAGTATTCGAATCGATTGGTTATCTGAGTGAGGAGCGAGATCTGATCGCGGACTTTGACTACTGGGTGAGGATTGCTCGCCAATATCGATTCCATACCGTTGATCGAGTCCTCTCATGTGCTACACATCACCCACGTGCCAAAACATCCGACAACTGCCGTGGTTATCATGAGGAGCTACGAAGGCAAGCCAAAAACTACTGGGGTTCGCCGTTCAAACCAAATTATTGGTTTCTTGAAGCTTCAATGTTCAAGGCTCTAACACTCAGGCCCCGCCTTGAGTCTGCTTTCTGTAGATGCAAAACCTATCGCGTATTTAAACCATTGCTTCGCCGATTAAGGCCTACGACAAACCAGGATGACTGAACCAGATAATGGGAACATCTCCGTGGTTGTGCCAGTCTATAACGGAGGACAGACTGTAAGCGCGACTATTGAGCATCTGCTTTGGCAGTCGCTCGCTCCGATGGAGATTATTGTTGTAAACGACGGTTCAACCGACGATACGGCCGCCATCCTCAAAAGGTTCGGGAATCGCATCAAGGTTCTGACGAAAGATAATGGAGGGCCTGCCTCGGCTCGAAATGAAGGAGCGCGCGCCGCGTCTGGCTCACTTATAGCCTTCACAGACTGCGACTGTTTCCCTGACGTCGACTGGCTCAAAGAATTGGTCAAGGGCTTTGGCTCCCCTGGGATCGTAGGCACCGGTGGCATCGTTTGTGGTGCCTCCAATGGAGTCATCGGTGAATATATCGACTTATACAGTGGGCTGAATCCGGGTTGCGGAAGCGATGGAAAGGTTCTTCACCTGGTTACGGCAAATGCGGCTTTCAGACGCGACGAACTTCTGAAGGCAAACCTCTTTGATGAGAGATTTCGGCGGGCGGGTGGCGAGGATACAGAGCTCTCAGTCAGGCTGAGGAGTTTCGGATACGAGCTTGCATTCGTCGATAAGGCAGTGGTCCGTCATCGTCACAAAAAAACAATCCCAGGCTACCTTAAAGCGATCGCGAATCACGGTGAAGGACAATACATTATTGAACAACTGTGGCCGAATGAGGCCGACAAAACCGATCGAGTTAAGCAGGTTGCGCGCTGTGCTGCTGGCTTGGGCACAATGACGAAATTCTACCGATCGTATCGGACCATGCACGATCGTAAGCGAGCATTACTTTTTTCGTTTCTCGATCACTGTCAATATTTGGCCCGCTTTTGGGGGTACCATCGGGGAAGAAGAAGTTCCGCGATGTCTGCGGGCAGCTCAAACTGTGAAGCCGTGAAATCCGAGTCGATGACATGTGGCGAACAATAACTGCATTACTACGGGTACGAATTGGTAAGAATTGGAAAGAATGCGAAACCCTAAACCTTTCTCACGCAAACGATCCTAACGTCTATCACATGGTAGGTGGGCCTCGATTCCGGCCACAATCCATCTGTGAAAGGCTCAACTGACTCTCAAGTTTTTGAGGTATTTTATGAAAAGAAATCTTCTTCTGGTTGCCATCCTTGGAAGCCTGGTTTTTCCCGCACTGGTCCAAACTCAGGAGCCGCAGCTAAGCGCACCGACAAATCCGGTTTATTCCCCTGGCTCTTCAGTAGATACCCAGGGGGTCAAAAACTATCTACTCGGTCCCGGTGATGTTATCGACGTTAGGGTTTTTGGTCAGGGCGATCTAAATTCCATCGCTGAGGTCGATAGCGACGGCAATATAAGTTCTTTACCTTTTCTCGATAAGCCTATCGCTGCCAAGTGCCGAACCGAGAAGGAAATCCAAAAAGACATCGCCGTGGCCTACTCTAAGTACCTTAAAAACCCACAGATAAGTGTTCGCATAGCCGAGAAGAAGAGTCGTGCACCTGCCACTGTGTTTGGCGCGGTAAGGCAGCCCACGCGAGTGATGATGCTGCGTAAAGCCAGGCTGAACGAGGTGGTGGCTACTTCCGGAGGTTTCACTGAACGTGCGGCCGGCACGATTCAAATTGTCCATACTGAACCAATAATGTGCCCTCAGCCGGGCGAAGAGGCGCAAGCTGCGCCGCTTGACCCTGATAAACCACCAATGGAGATTGTGAAGCTATCCGAATTGAGGGCCGGCAAGCCGCAAGCTAACCCGATGATCCGACCAGGAGACTACATTCTGGTTACCGAAGCAGAGCCGGTTTATGTGATAGGCAGTGTGTTCAATCCTCAGAGCATTTACCTGACCGAACAGCTAACCCTGAGCCGGGCACTGGCAATCGTTGGCGGCGTGCGCAAGGAAGGCAAATTAAACGACGTTCGGATCCACCGCCAGAAACCTGGTGCGCAGGACCAGGAAATTATCCGTGTGGACTACAACGCAATCAGGAAGAATAAAGCGCCTGACGTGATGCTCCAGTCCTACGATGTGATTGACGTACCTGAGGCCGGACCATTGTCCGCTGCGCGAATACTGCCTACCTTGGTTGGCGCCCTGACGGGCGGACTCGGCAATACGGCCAGCGCCATTGGTCCAGCTGTGTTTCAGAACAGAACAATCCGTTAATGTTTTAGAAGGAAGCAAGTCCACACAAGCGATGTCACGAGGTCGATCTAATTGTAATCGCGGTCGGGTGGGGCTGCGACTCAGTCGTCGCTCAAGCGTTCTAGTCCTGATTTTCTCGTTGAGTCATTAGAGGAACTTGAAGCGCTACTCGGAACGTCGGAAATGCTGAAGAGCATATAGATGTACATCTGCGAGACGTTGACGTGACTGAGAGCGATGCATCCGACCCAGGTTTCGAGGGAAGCGGAACTGCGACGCCTCTCCATTGAACAAGAAAGTTGGGGCTAAGATGGTGGCGCGTGTGTTGATACTAAGCCAGCCGAAGCGAGACCTTGACGACCGCTAGGGCGGTAAATCCTGGCTTATATCGTTTCATAAGACCAGTTGATACCGGTTGCACGGGACTTAAAATTCATTGGCCGTAAGGTCGTGCGGGTTCGACTCCCGCCCTCGGCACCAATCATTTCAATAACTTACAAGCAAGCATCATTTGAGTATGAACTTTCGCAACGGATTAAAGTCCGTTGCGAAGCTTATTTTACTTGAATTTGTTGAGGACACTGTCGATTCGTAGTTCGTGGTAACCCCCCTCATCAATTACGGTCCACAGTTTGAGTCTCTGTTTCGAACATCACGAGTACAAACTAAAAGCTTGAGATTCTCAGTGAAGTGACATTTCGCGGAAATGCGCGACTGAAATGTGGATGTGCCTGTGAGGATTGAGTCCTAGACCCCTGCCGTATTAAGAATCGGAACGCTGCCGCGTAACCCGCAATGCGTTTTCTAGCGCAAGGAATTAATTTCGGTGGCTAGAAAAGTCAACTGATTGAACGCGAGGTGATGTGAAAAACCCTTACCGAAAGAAAAGACCTTCTAGTCCAACCTTCGGCAAATCCGTTTTACGCGCACGCATTTGCAGTTTGACAAGATGTTAGGCTGAGAGACTGCTTCGGAGCCTTGCAATGTCGCGCTGCGGCGGAGCGCCGAAAATCTTTTTATAGTCGCGGTTGAAATAGGCTGGATCTTCATAGCCGACGCGGAATCCGGCGCTCGCGGCGTCCAGGTCTTCGCCGAGCATCAGACGGCGGGCTTCCTGGAGTCGTATCTGTTTCTGAAACTGCAAGGGGCTCATTGTCGTGACGGACTTGAAGTGATGGTGAAAGCCCGAAACGCTCATTCCAAGCTCGCGCGCGATGTCTTCAATTTTAAGCGGCTCGTTGAAGTGTTCGCGTAGACGCCCGATCGCTTTCGAAATGCGGCGGGTGTCGCTAGCACTGAGCAGATGTGCAAGGCGCGCGCCCTGACCGCCGGCCAACAGTCTGTAAATTATCTCCTTTATGACGAGCGGTGCGAGGACTTTGCCCTCAGCGGGCTTTTCGGCGATGCGTACCAATCGAGCAACCGCGTCAAGCAAGTCGGCGTCTATCGCGCTGACGTTCATCGCCTTAACGCTGGCGTCACCCTTTTTTATCTCTATGCCGGATTCAACAATGACCGAGGCGACCAGGGCGGAATCCAGGTTTAGGCTCATCCCAAGATAAGGCGTCTGCTTTGATGCTGCTTCTATTTCGAATGAAACCGGCAGGTCGACCGTAAAGATCAAATAATGGAAAGGGTCGTATAAAAAAACTTCCCCTCCCACACTCGCTCGCTTTCTGCCCTGGGCAACAAAACAAAAGGCCGGCTGATAGATTGAATGAACCGGCTCAGCCAGCCCTGACCTTCTGATGAGGAGAAGATCCGAAAACAGATCGATCTTCCCGTCTTCGGGAAGCAGCCGACTCATTCGCTCCACGATTTCCTCTCTTGCGGCCTCTATTCTGGGGGCACTGCGGACGGCTTCCTGATTCATACGTTCATATTAGTCTGTCTTGTTTATAAAAACACGTCCACGCTCCGGGTTTTGCAGGAATGTCCAATCATTCACCAGAATCGTCCTATCGAGATTATCCGCAAGCCCATAAAATCAAGCAACGTCAAGAGAATAAGAAGCTGGAAACTGTGCCGCGGCTACAAAGGTCGGACGACCGCGGGCAAGGAACATAGTCCCAGTACTGGAGGTCGATCATCATGCGAGCGCCACTCATCTACGGCGCCGGCGATGTCGGAATCGAGAACGTTCTGACCCCCGCATCATTTAGCCGACCGACGCGGTCGTCCACGTCACGCGCGCTTCGCGCGGAGGAGTATCGATAAACAGGCGTCTCTCTAAAAAGAAGCGAATGAGCAATATGAAATACTTGGTTGTAATTATGCTCTCAGTAGCATCTCTTTTCGGCAGTTCTTTTGGTTGTAATAGAGACCACTCGGCAGTTGCCGGTAGTACGAAAACTCATAATAAAGGCAGTAATACTACCGACAATACAAAAGGCAATAAGATGAAGATTAAGATCGGTTCAAATACTTTCAATGCCACACTCTCTGACAATGCGACGGCAACTGCATTCAAAGCGATGTTGCCATTAACGTTAAGTATGGATGAGTTAAACGGCAACGAGAAAAAATATGACTTCTCAAATACCTTGCCTACCAACTCATCTAACCCCAAAACAATAAACAGCGGTGATCTGATGATTTGGGGAAGCAATACTCTAGTGCTTTTCTATAAGACATTTCCAACACAATACAGTTACACAAAAGTCGGAAAGATTGACGATCCTTCCGGGCTAGACGCCGCAGTAGGGAAAGGAAGCGTGACGGTTACGTTTGAATTGGATTAGTCGCCAGGAATAGAGAATGAAAAGAATAAAGATTGGAACAATGTTATTTGCGACACTGTTTTTGGTCGCCGGGCGCAGCACTCAGCAATCAGGCAATACGGAGAAAACAAGGACGGAAAGGACGGAGAACGAGACCGAAAACACTATTTTTCCCAAGGGCGAAAAAGCCCCGGCGGAAACTTTTACGGGAACGGTTTATGTGCAGATTCTCGCTCCCAAAACCGAAAACAACAACTTCTCAGTTGCCAGCGTGACTTTCGAGCCAGGAGCACGGGCAAACTGGCACATCCATCCGGCCGGACAAACTTTGCTGGTAACCAAAGGTAAAGGGCTTTATCAGGAGAAAGGGAAAGCTATTCGACCGCTTAACAAAGGCGACGTAATTCTTTGCGATCCTGACATAGCGCACTGGCACGGCGCGTCACCCGAAAACGGGATGACTCACGTTGTAATCACAAATTACAAGGGTGATAGCCAGGTAAACTGGTTACAGCCGGTGACGGACGAAGAATACAGAGCTGCCATTAAATAGCAATAAATCCCCTCAGTATGGAGAGTGCGGAGAAAACTATGTCTTCACCCTATCCCAAGTATTTGGGCAGTTCATTTCAGGGGAAGCCGCAGTTGGTTCGCGAGGCGCACCGGCTAAGTTTGAATAGGAGCGTAAGCAACGTGCGCTCAATATAAGATGAGGGATAAAGACGATGAGTGAGAATAAGTTTTATACGGGTAAAGTCGCGTTTGTGACCGGAGGAGGTAGCGGCATCGGACGCGCCGCGGCGCTGGCGTTTGCGCGCGAAGGCGCGAGCGTGACGGTGGCGGACGTTTCGGAACAGGGAAGCCATGAAACGGCGCGCCTTATCGAGGAAAAAGGCGGGCGCGCGCTTGCCATCAAGTGCGATGTGACGCAATTCGAAGAGGTGAAGGCGGCTTTGGACAAGACCATTGAGGCGTTCGGGCGGTTGGATTTTGCCTTCAACAACGCAGGCGTCGAACAGAGGAACGCAGCGATAGCGGAATTCGAAGAGGATGAGTGGAACCGAATTCTGGACGTCAACCTTCGCGGCGTCTTTCTTTGTATGAAGTATGAAATCCCGCTGCTGCTCGAGCAAGGGGGCGGCGCAATCGTGAACACTTCCTCGGGCGCCGGAGTCATCGGCATCAAAGGGGGAGCCGCGTACGCTGCCGCAAAGCACGGCGTGATCGGACTGACCAAGTCGGCAGCTCTCGACTACGCCGCGCAGAACATCCGCGTCAACGTCGTGGCCCCCGGCTACATCGCCACTCCAATGATGGATCGCTTCACCGGCGGCACTGCTGAAGGATGGGGGAAGGTGGTCTCGGAGGAGCCAATCGGAAGAGCGGGCAAACCAGAGGAGATCGCCGACGCCGTCATATGGCTGTGTTCGGATGCGGCTTCCTTCGTCGTCGGACATGCCCTGGTTGTCGACGGCGGCCAAACGGTGCAGTGATGTTCGGCGCCAAACCGTGAACTGTTGCCGTGAACGCGACGGGCGCGGAGAAAACGCCGGGCGGCGCGGCGGCGTTCATTGAGCACGCCACCAGGTACTTTGGTATTCGGAATAAAACAAAGCCCGCGGAGAGTAATTCTCTACTACTCGCGTGACCTTCGCTGTTGTGAAAGGATGAAAAAGAAACTACGACAACGGTGCTGTCGCTTTCCATGTTCGTCATGGCGCGCGCACAGGCGGGCGGTGGTGGCGGCGCTAATCGCGATGAATCGTCCCGATCAGCTGCGATTCCACTTGGCCAGAGCTCAAGGACAATGACCTAACACAAGACAAGTTAATAGAAGCCATTTCGCACCCGGCGTTTTACGCCGTTGGCCCAGCGCGTTAGGGCGATTGGCGTGGGGAATGAAGTCTTCCAGAAGAAATGATTGCAGCGCGCAAGGAGGAATATGGTGGACGAACAACAAGAACTGAAGGGCTTGGACCTCAACGATACCGATCCGCGACTTAGCGAGGACGAAGAAAAACTGCTTGACGAACTCGGTCTTAAAGGCGCTGCCCGCCGTAAATTCCTTGGGCAAGGCGTCACCGCGGGACTTGGTATTTTCGCCTTGCAGCTACTGGCCAAGGAACAAGTTATTGCCGCGCTGATCGAATCGCCCGGTGCCATTTATTCCCAGACCATTGGGTTGGAAAACGCAGTTCGGGTCGCGCTGAAAATTAACGGCGCCGCGCAAAGTCTCGACGTTGATTCGCGGATGTCGCTGCTTGATGCGCTGCGCGAACGACTAGACCTGACCGGCACCAAGAAAGGCTGCGACCAGGGACAATGCGGAGCCTGCACGGTGATTGTAGACGGGCGGCGCGTGCTGTCGTGTTTGACCCTCGCTGCGACCTGCAATCGCAAAGAGGTGACTACTGTGGAGGGCCTGGCAAAAGGCGACGAGCTCCATCCGATACAAGCGGCGTTTATCAAACACGACGGCTTCCAGTGTGGGTACTGCACGCCCGGACAAATCTGTTCGGCATTCGCGCTGATGAATGAAGCTAAAAACGGTGACGCCAGTCACGTCACGCCGAACGTGCGGACCAACGCTCGCAACCTAAAACTCTCTGATGAAGAAATCAAAGAACGTATGAGCGGCAACATCTGCCGCTGCGGCGCGTATCCCGGGATCGTCGCGGCGATCAAAGAAGTTCAGTCCGGTCGCGAAACGGCGCAGACCTGGCATTTTGCCACCCAGGATGAAATCGCCGCCGCGATGAATGAAGGGGGGAAAGCTGATGAACTCGTTTAGATATACGGAAGCGACCGACGCGGCAGCCGCAGTTCGCGCGGTTGCCGCCAATCAATCCGCAAAATTTTTGGCAGGCGGAACAAATCTCGTGGATCTGATGAGGGAATATGTCGAGCGTCCGAGCGAACTCGTCAACATTTCCCGTCTGGACCTAACGCAAATCAGAACAACCTCAAACGGAATTTCTATCGGTGCGTTAGCCAGGAACGCTGATACGGCAAACCATCCCGCGATCCGTAAAGATTACCCGCTACTTTCAATGGCGATTTTAGCCGGTGCTTCTGCACAGCTTCGCAACATGGCAACCAACGGCGGAAATCTAATGCAGAGAACTCGTTGTCAGTATTTTTACGACATTGCAATGCCGTGCAATAAACGTGAACCAGGAACGGGATGCGGTGCGATGAACGGACTCAACCGCGTTCACGCCATTCTTGGCTACAGTGATAAATGCGTCGCAACTTATCCGGGCGATATGGCAAATGCGCTTTACGCCCTCGATGCGATAGTGAAAGTCCGCGGCAGGAACGGACAGGAGCGCGCTATTCCGATTCAGGATTTTCATCGTCTGCCGGGCGACACACCCGAAAAGGATAACAACCTGGACCATGGCGAATTGATCGTCGCTATCGAACTGCCGCCGAATAGTTTCGCCGACAAATCCTATTACTTAAAAGTTCGTGACCGCGCCAGTTATGCATTCGCATTGGTGTCCGTCGCGGCAGCTTTGGAAACCCACGGTAGCAACATCAAACAGGCCCGCGTTGTTATGGGAAGTGTGGCTCATAAGCCCTGGCGTTCGACGGAAGCGGAGAAAGCGTTAGTGGGAAAACCGGCGACCGAAGGCACCTTTACAGCGGCGGCTGAGGCGGCTTTAGAAGACGCGAAACCGCTCGCGCATAACGCCTATAAAGTTGAACTGGGAAAGCGCGCCATCGTTCTCGCGTTGCAGCGGGCGATGACGGGCGGTAGGGCATAGACGAACGGAGGCTCGGAAATGGCACGATATATCGGAAAGGAAATGAGCCGCGTCGACGGCGTGGCGAAGGTGACGGGTAGGGCGAAGTATGCCGCGGAGTTCCGAGCGCCGAACCTCGCGTACAGTTTCCTGGTGACGGGCACCGTGGCGAAGGGCAGGATCAGCGCTATCGACACGCGCGAGGCGGAACGCGCACCCGGGGTCATCCGAGTCTTCACGCACTTGAACGCGCCAAAACTTGGGCCGAAGGCTGCCACGGAGGACGCACCGCCGCGGGCCACCGAAGAACGCGACAAGTCCTTTCGCGCGCTCCAATCAGACAAAATTTATTTTAACGCACAGCCCGTGGCGCTCGTGGTCGCTGAGACATACGAGCAGGCGCGCTATGCAGGGCGCCTCGTAAAGGTTTCCTACGATGTGGAGAAACACGTGACCGACACGGAGACGGTGCGGGAGAAAGCACGCGTGCCCGCGCAGGGGCCGCCATCGACGCCTCGCGGCAATCCCGAAGAGGCGATGCGAACCGCTCCGGTGAAGTTTGAAGCTGAATATCGCATCGCCATCGAGCACCACAACCCGATGGAGCCGCACGCGGCCGTGGCTTTCTGGGAGGGCGACAAGCTCACGATCTTCGACAAGACGCAGGAGGTCTATAGCGTTCGCGCTCACCTCGCGTCCGCATTCGGTCTACCCCCGGAGAACGTTTCGGTCATCTCCCCTTACGTCGGCGGTGCTTTCGGATCATCGTTGCGGCCCAACTACTATCCAGCGTTGACGGCTATGGCAGCCCGCGAACTGAAACGCCCGGTCAAGATCGTCTACACGCGGACGCAGATGTTTACGGGACACGGCTACCGCCCCTACACGATCCAGAAAGTCGCGCTCGGGGCTGAGAGGTCTGGGAAGCTCTCCTCGATGATTCACGATGTCGTGCATAACACCTCTACCTTCGAAGAGTTCTCCGACAACACCACAGGGTTCACGCGCCAGGTCTACGCCTGCCCGAACCTCCGCGCGACGGTGAAGATTACCGGTACGGACCTCAACACCCCGACCTGGATGCGCGCCCCAGGGGCAGTAAGCGGAATGTTCGCGCTCGAATGTGCGATGGACGAGTTGGCTTACGAACTTAAGATCGATCCGCTCGAGCTGCGCCTCATCAACTATGCAGAGAAAGACCCCGCGAGTGGAAAGCCTTTCTCGAGTAAGGCGCTGAGGGAGTGCTACCGGCTCGGCGCGGAGAAGTTTGGATGGCAGAACCGTAAGTTCGAGCCGCGCTCGATGCGCGACGGTCGCTTGCTGGTCGGATGGGGGACAGCCACCGGCGTCTGGGGTGCTTTCCAGATGCCCGCTTCGGCCAGAATCACGTTCAAGATGCACGGCACCGCGCACGTCGCCAGCGCGACGAGCGACATTGGCCCCGGGACTTACACGGTTATCACGATGATCGCCGCCGAGTACCTGGGGCTCAGACCCGAGCAGGTGAAGTTTGAACTTGGCGACACGAAGTTTCCGCGGGCGCCATCGCAGGGAGGCTCATGGACCACCGCGAGCGTAGGCTCTGCGGTGCACGGCGCAGCTCTGGCCGTCACTGCAAAGCTGCTCGCGCTCGCGAACCAGGACGCGAACTCGCCGCTTAAGACGGCAAGAGCCGCGGATGTCGAAATGCTGGATGGCCGGCTGCGGCTCAAGAGCGACACGTCGCGTTTCATCAATGTCGCGGAAGTCATGCGCCGCAACAACCTCGCGGAGATCACCGAGACGTTTGAGGCGAGGCCGTCACCGGAACGTGAGAAGTACGCGACGCTGGTCCATGGTGCCCAGTTCATCGAGGTCAAGGTGGATCCCAATATCGGCAACGTCCGTGTCACGCGCGTCATAGAAGTTTCGGCGTGCGGCAGGATCATCAACCCGAAGGCGTCGCACAGCCAGGAGATCGGAGGTGTCGTCATGGGCATAGGGATGGCTTTGCAGGAAGCGACCGAAATAGACCACCGTTACGGCCGCATCATGAACCCGAACCTCCAGCACTACCACGTGCCCGTCAATGCCGACGTCCACGAGATTGAGACAATCTTCGTCGAGGAGCAGGACACTATAGTCAATCCACTCGGTGTCAAGGGCATGGGCGAGCTCGGGCTGGTTGGCATTCCGGCCGCCATCACTAACGCCGTCTTCCATGCTACTGGCAAACGCATCAGAGAACTGCCGATTACGCCGGATAAGTTGCTATAAGGGAAGGGTCAGCCAAAGGAGTGATTTATGAATGAAGTGCGAAACTTAGTAAAAGCGTTTGACGAGGCAAACATCAGAGGCGAGCTGTGCGCCCTTGCAACAGTAGTGAGCGTGGAAGGGTCTTCTTACCGGCGCCCGGGTGCGCGAATACTAGTCTGCGAAGGTGGGAGCAGTACTGGCACGATCAGCGCCGGGTGCCTCGAAAGCGACGTCATAGAGCACGCGAAGCTAGTAATAAGGACGGGCGCTGCGAAGCTCGTCGAGTACAACACCGCTTCGACGAGCGACGAGATGGCCTGGGGGCTGGGGCTTGGCTGCAACGGCATTGTGCGTGTCCTCGTAGAACCGCTCGCACACGGATCGCTCTACGTCGAGTCACTGAGACGTCCTGCGAGGCGCCCGCGGACGTGGCGCCAGTGTTGGCCGCGACCGTATATCAACACACGGCGTTAGAGTCGGAAAAAGTCGCGGCCGGAATCGAACCCGGGGCACGGCTCTTCATCAACGGTGATGGTGACGTAAGCCCTGAAAAGTTAAGCGACGAGCTGGCCGCGATGATCGAGAGCGAGATGCGAGCGCTGTCGCGTGCAGGGAGAGCAACGGGCGACCATGTCTTCGGGACGCAGGGCTCTGCTGTGAAAGTGTTTGTCGAAACGCTCCTGCCCCCAGTCCAGCTCGTCGTCTTCGGAGCGGGGCATGACGCTCTGCCGATCGTCGAACTCGCGCGCGGACTGGGATGGCAGACGGAAGTGGTTGACCCACAGACTCGCGCTGCTAGCCGCGCCCGTTTTGCTATTGCTGACAGCGTCATACTGGCGTCACCCGAAGATGCCGGCGCGCACGTCACGATTACGCCGCGGACCCTGACGCTGCTGATGTCGCACAACTACTCGCATGACCTGGCTTTACTCAAGCTTCTGCTGACCTCACCCGCGCGCTACATCGGAGTCATGGGCCCCCGCAAACGAACCGAACGGATGCTAGGTGAATTGTCGGCGGGGGAAGCCTCATCCTGGCTCGACGATGCAGACTTGGCCCGGCTTCACTCCCCGGTCGGACTGGACATCGGGGCGAATGCTCCGGCAGAAATCGCTCTATCGATCGTCGCTGAGATGCGAGCGGTGATCGAGGGGCGGCGAGGCGGCATGTTGCGTGAGCGACGGGGCTCTATCTATGGCCGTCCGGAAGATGGCGAGCGCGTCCCCTTGGCCGAAGAGCAGGTCCATCAAGTAGCGGCGGCGTAACCGCCACGCGGAGGGCTTACACGATGGTCGAAAGTAACTCGGCGCGCGAGGTAAGCGTTGGAGCGGTGATCCTGGCGGCGGGGTTATCTTCGCGCATGGGCAGCCCGAAGCAGACACTTCAATATCGGGGCAAGAGTCTGCTCAGGCGCGCCGCCCTCGCCGCGCTGGGCGCGGGGTGTCATCCCGTAATTGTGGTGACGGGGGCAAACGCGGAGCTGACGCGACGCGAGGTAGATGGGCTCGATGTGCGAGAAGTGTTGAATACCCGCTGGGAGACCGGGATGGCGTCATCAATCCGGGCGGGCGTCGACGGGCTAGTCAGCGCGGACGCCGATGTCGCCGCAGCCGTATTGATGTTGTGCGATCAACCTCACGTCACCGCTGACGTCATCTCCGGCCTCCTCACGACGCACCGCGCGATCGGAAGCCCCATCGTCGCCTCAACCTATAGCGGAAGTTTCGGTGTGCCGGCGTTATTCGTCGGAGCGCTCTTTGCCGAGCTAATGGGACTCGAGGGGAGGTCGGGCGCAAAGGAGGTCATCAACCGACATGCTTCGGAAGCGCACTTCTTGTCATTCCAAGGCGGTGAGGTGGATGTGGATACTCCGGACGATTTTTTGCGCCTCATTAAATCCGACACCGCTTAACAAAAAAGAGGATAGCTTCGTGCACGATGACCCTGAAAGATGAGGAGAAGATGAGGGGGTAACGTACCTGTACCAAGTCGGACGTAGCTTGCTTTAACGGCTGAAACGTCGGTAAATACTGCTTGGTAACGCGTAGTAGAATGAGGTAAGTACCCCCGAAGCGGACTTAAAATCCGTTGTCCGTAAGGACGTGCGGGTTCGACTCCCGCCCTCGGCACCAACCTCTTTATCGGTCTCGATTTTTGAGGCAAAGCCCAGCTCAGAGCTCAACAGCAATTCAGTTATCGATGCGTGCCTGCTGAGTAGCTTGACAGTGTCACAGTAGAGGTTTACGCTCCCACTCATCCTCGCTGACAACGGTTGAAAATTGATGCGGACTTGCTTTGCAATGCTGGCTCGCGCGACTTCACCAACGGGAACGTCCGACTAGCCACTTCTTATCCACGTTTTTCAACTCACACTTGAAAGGGAGAATCCTCAATGGCAAACAAAACAACCGCAACCTCGAAAAAGAAAACCTCGAAGACCAGGGCCAAAACGTCTGCTGATATCAAGCCTGGAATGAGGTTTGAAGTGGTCACCTTGTCTCTCGTTGAACCAACTCTCAAACGAGCCAGAGCAAAGGGCGCACGCCTTTGCAGCGGCGGCGGGACGTGTATTGCTCTCGTCGACATCAGTACCAAGTAGCCGGAATAACACGTCAGATGAAGTCTCGCTTCGTCACGTCACGATATAACTTCCTCGTCCCGGTGGAGGATGGCGTTCTCTTGTACTCTGCCAAGACCGGCGCGGTACTCCATTTTACGGGCGTTGATGCCGATCGACTCGCTCGCAACCTTTGCCTTGGTCCTCACCCGGTAAGCAAAGACAGTTTTCCAGCTGAGACTTTCCAGCAACTCCGTCAGGGCGGCTTTGTCATCTCCAAGAGCACTAACGAGCTACAAATAATTCGCCGCCGCTTTAAGCGCGCCCGAAATGACACGCCGATTGTCCTGACTCTGACGACGACGATGGACTGTAACCTTGGTTGCTACTACTGCTACGAAGAACGTTCCCCGGATCGTTTGCGGCTTCAGGACGTTGAGCAGATTGTGGAGATTGCTCGAGAGCGAATCAGTCGAAGCGGCAAGCGCGCCATTCACATCGATTGGTACGGTGGTGAGCCCTTGATGAATATTGATTTCATTGAGGCCGCTTCCAAAGCGCTCCAGGCATTTTGCAAGGAAGCAGGCATTGCCTACGCCTCCTCCGTGATTTCCAACGGAACTTGTTGGCCCAACGATGTCGGAGCGTTTATAGAGCGCCATCGCATCTTGCAGGTACAGATTTCATTTGACGGGCTGCGAAAAAATCACAATCGCCGCCGCCGTTTTCGAAGGGATTATCGGCCGGAGGATGGCGCTTCTTCGTTCGATTCCGCAGTAGAGCTAGTCGATAAGTTGCTTTACCACACGCACGTTGATCTGCGTCTAAATGTGGACCGAGAAAACCAGCAGGACGTATTACCGTTTATTGATTTTGCGCGCGCGCGCGGTTGGTTCGTGCGGCCATTCCCAGCCGTGCTTCAACCCGCGCGACTTTCGTCATATTCCGAACATTCGTCGTTCATGCGCTATAGCGAACTGAGTTTGGAAGAATACGATGAGATACGCGCGATAGTGCGAGCTGAAATGAAAGGCGAGGCACTTGTAGAAGAATCTGAAACGCCGGACGGCTTCCCTTACCCGAAAACCTCGGTTTGCGCTGCTCTCGCTAATGATTCGGTCGTTGTGGGCGCTGACGGCCGATATTATCGATGCGGGCTACAAGCTGCTGAACCTCATCGCTCGGTGGGAAGCATACCGGCTTCATCGAGAAGACAATTGCCCGTCATTCATACTGGTGCCGGCCACACGGAATCTGATGAAAAGTGGTGGGGGCAATTTGATCCGACCACACTTCCAAATTGCTCTCGCTGCTCTTTCTTGCCTGTGTGTTGGGGTGGCTGTCCGAAGAAACACTTGGAACAAGACACCCACGCCATTTCTGAGCAAAGCGTTTTCTGGCGACATAATTTGCCACGGCTTGTGGCAGCAGGCGTTGGTGCCACGCAACAAACAGGTTTCGTATTTACGGAAGCAGATCAATTTCGCTGAACTACCGTCACTTGTTCAACCAGGATGCTGCATCCGCAGCTACCTTGTCCCAGCACTTTCAACTTCACATGAGATTGATATTGCGTCGCGTGCTGATAGTGAGCCCCTCATCCCTCCGGCAGTGGAGCCCAGAGCATCGCTTTATCTCAAAGGAGCTATTCCTGAATAGTTGATTGTTGTTGGCTTATTCGGTTAAGGCAAAACGTGTAAAACAAAATTGCGGAGGCGCGCTCAACTAGCGCATCGACCATCAGTCCCTTAGCGCACATCGACATTTCTACTTTTGGGTTTACAAAATGTCGAAATGATCCTGTCGAAATGATCCTTGATCCCGAAAAGGACTCGGCGTATTGTTCTCGCCCGTCGCGACTTTCAAGGTGACTCTCAAAGCCTGCTACCACGCATCCTTTCTGCGCCGGCTACGAGTCGTATGCTATAACAAATATCGCTCTATTTGGTAACACTTCCACTCATGCTGATGTTAATAACGCTCTAAAACGAAAGCTCGCCGAGAAAGCGCAGCGTCTGGTCTTTAGGCAGCGAAGAGAAATGACAAATTCTAAACCCGTACGAATTTTTATCAGCTACAAACGCAACTCGCCTGACGAGAAAGTAGCCCGAGAAGTCTACGAGGCATTAAACCAGATCCATGCTGTTTTCATTGATCAGAGTGTGACGGTCGGCGCCAATTGGGCCACACGCATCGAGGCAGAACTGCATCGGTCCGACTTTCTAATTGCCCTCCTGTCAGCGAAATCAGTCGATAGCGAAATGGTTCAGGCTGAATTGGAAACTGCATTTCGTTTGCAGAAACAATTCGGGCGGCCAATAATTCTTCCCGTACGCCTTGCCTATCTAGAGCCTTACCAATACCCATTAAGTGCGTACCTAAATCATGTGAGCTGGGCATTCTGGAAGGGTCCTGAGGATACTCAAAGATTGATCGAGGAACTTGAGCGCGGCATATCCGGCGGTGAGGCGCCAATCGGAGAGGCTGATACAAATACTGGATTGGTTCAAATCAATGGACCGAGGACATTCCAACGGCCCTTGCCATCTGCGCAGCCTATGTTTTTCGAAATGCCGGAAGGAACTATGGCAAGCGACTCACGGTTTTATGTGCCACGCACCTCCGATTCAATTGCGGCACAGGCCATAAAACGGAAAGGCGTTACGATTACGATTAAGGGCCCACGGCAAATGGGAAAAAGTTCCCTGTTGATCCGAACGATCAGCGCCGCGCGGGAAACCAACAAGCATCCTGTCTTCCTCGATTTTCAATTATTTGACACCGCTGACTTAATCGATCCTAACCTTTTCTTTCGCCGATTCTGTTCATCAATAACGGCAGAGTTGATGATCGAGGATCGAGTTGACGAATATTGGAAAAAGCCCTTGAGCAATGCCACGCTTAGCACAATGTATGTAAGTCAGTGTCTCTTAAAGGAAAGCGATCAGACGATAACATTGGCGATGGACGAGGTTGATATTATTTTTAATACGAGCTTTCGCACCAACTTCTTTGGGATGTTGCGAAGCTGGCATAACAAACGCGCGAGCGACCCAAACTGGAACCGACTTGATTTAGTCCTAGTTACCTCAACCGAACCATACCAGCTGATTGAAGATCTAAATCAATCTCCTTTCAATGTTGGCGAGGTTCTCGAGCTGGACGATTTCACAGCAGAGCAGGTGAATGATCTCAACCACCGCTATGACTCTCAACTCGATCCTGGTGACGAAAAGCGGCTTATGAACCTACTTAACGGACACCCTTATCTGGTTCGCCGTGCGCTCTACCTGATTGCGAATGGACGCCTTTCCGCAATTGAACTGTTCACCAGGGCAACCGAAGATCGTGGTCCTTTTGGAGATCACCTGCGTAATCACTTGTTCCGGCTGCATCGCAAGAAAGAGCTAGTTGTTGGACTTCGCAATGTGATCTCTTACAGCACCTGCCATGATCCACAAGTCTTTTTCGCGTTGCGCGGGGCCGGGTTAATCCGCAGTGAGGGAGCCGACGTAGTTGTACCGCGTTGTCAATTGTACGCTGACTATTTCAGGGAGAGACTCAATGCCTACTGAAGATATTTATACAGTCGGTGGCACTGTCCGACTTGACCGTGGCATTTACATTCCTCGTCAGACCGATGAAGAGTTGCTCGCATACTGCCGCGCCGGACTCTTCGCCTACGTCCTAACTTCAAGGCAGTTGGGCAAGTCAAGCCTGATGGTACACACCGCCCGGCGACTGAATGCCGAGGGGAAGCGCACAGCAATAATTGATCTGGGACAAATTGGTACTGCCACACCAGAACAGTGGTATTTGGGCGTCATCGCCAATATCGCAGAGGAGTTAGGGCTTAAGATGGATGTGGTTAGTTGGTGGTCTGAGAACCCGGGCTTGAGCGTCACTAACCGGCTGACGGCGTTCTTTGAACACGTCCTCCGTAACGAAATTGCGGAACAGGTCATCATATTCATGGATGAGATTGACACTACGCTTAATCTCGAATTCAGAGATGATTTCTTCGCCGGCATCCGCTACTTCTACAACGCACGGGCTCACAAGCCTGAATTCAATCGGCTCACTTTTGTTCTCATTGGCACTGCGACACCAGGAGATCTGATCGATGATCCGTTGCGTACGCCTTTCAATATCGGTCACTGGGTGGTCTTGTCCGACTTCACGCTCGAAGAAGCGATGCCTTTAGCCGAGGGCCTGGGCCTGCCAAACGGAGAGTCAGAGCAAGTGATGCGGTGGATTTTGGAATGGACCGGCGGCCATCCGTATTTAACGCAGCGTATCTGCCAGGTGATTGCGGCACAGAAGTCGAAAGTCTCCTCCAAACAGGCCGTCGATTCCGTGGTAGCTAACATCTTTCTCGGGGAAAAAGGCAAATATGAGGGAAACCTTGAATTCGTCCGCGACATGCTAACCAGGAGGATGCGGCGCACCATTGAACCAAGCAAATTGCTGAGCGTTTACGGAAAGATCCTTCGCGGAAGATTTGTGCCGGATGAAGAGCATTCTCTCATCAAGAACCATCTAAAGCTTTCAGGCGTTGTACGCAGAGAAGGGACGGCGTTGCGGGTCCGTAATCCAATTTATGGAACAGTCTTTAATACAGTTTGGGTGAATAGGGTTAGTGCGGAACTGCCTACTAACTGGAGACGCCGGCTAACCTGGATCGCTGCCTCATTAATTGTGCTGGTACTCATCACATTGATTCCACTTTCGGGATTAGCTATCAACCGGGCGCGAGTTGCGGAGCGCGCACTGGCCGATGCGACTAGAGCAACAGAGAACGAAAAACTGGCTAACCAAAACGCGCTAATGGCCCTCCAACGTGAACGGGAAGCACGACAAGAACTGGAACAGGTCCTTAAGAGAGAGCAGGCGGCAAAGAGCGAAGTGCAAGAGTCCCTGGATCGGGAAACCGCAGCCAAGGGAGAGGCCCTGAGACAACGCTCAATTGCCGAAGAGCAGCGTGAGACGGCAGACAACCTGCGTCAGATTGCGCTTTCGAGAGAGGTCGCCGCTAATGCCATATCGCGATTACCAGCAAACCCCGAGTTGAGCGTCCTCCTGGCGACCGAGGCTTTGCGGTTGAGTGAAACTTCCGAGGCAAAGGATTCCCTTAGGCAGGCCTTAGTCGGCTATCGTCTGACAGCCACCTTCCGTAGCCACAAATCACCGGTAAGACAAGCCGATTACAGTCCGGACGGTAAGTCGATAGTATCTGTGAGTGATGATAAAGCGGTGGTTTGGGATGCTGCGACGAGAGAGATTCTATTTGAGTTAAAGGGCGAAAACGGTCAAGTAAATAGCGCGGCTTTCAGTCCTGATAGTAAACGCATCATCACTGTTGAGAAGGATGGTACGGCGCATCTGTGGAACGCAACTACCGGTCTAGGCATTCTCGTGCTTCAGGGCCATTCTGAAAGCGTAGTCAGCGGTGCTTTCAGCCCGGACAGCAAGCTCGTAGTGACAGCAAGTTTAGATAATACGCAGAGGGTATGGGACGTTGAGACTGGACGGTGCATTTTCGTCCTTTCAACACCGGTGCCAGCGGTTCCAAAACCGGAGTCAAAAAGCGAAGCTACTCCCGTAGAGTCGCGAGACTTATTCAATACAACAACGAAAGCGGGACCCTCCGCTCACCCGAATGTACCTGAGATCATAACAGTCAGTGCTCTCTCTCCCCTTGCCGGAGCCTTTTCGGATCTAGGCGTATTTGCACAGACACAGACCACAGGCTCAATCGAGGGCCAGGTTACGGACCCCGACGGCAAGGTTGTTCCGAATGCCACGGTCACTGTTTTAGGTTCGACGCTGATTACTCCCCTGACGGCTCAAACGGATGAGCGGGGACGCTTTCGTATTCTCAATCTTCCACCGGGACGCTACACCGTCTCAGTTGCCGCAACTGCCCGCTTTGCAGAAACAGCCCGAAACGACGTCGAAGTCAACCTCTTCAGAACGTCTACGGCTGACGTTAAGGTAAGAGTTGCCGGAACCTCCGCAGAGGTCACAATTACTGACACTTCCGGCGCCGCGGTTGACGTGAGTGCTGACACCCTTGGCACCAACGTCTCAAACGAGCAGTTTAACAACTTCCCCACACAGCGTTCGGTCCAATCGCTTTACTCGATTGCCCCGCCTGTGTCTCGCTCAGGTTCGCGTCACGACTCAGGTCGTGCCGACAATACAAATGACGTTCTTGACGACGAGACGGAGCCATTAGAAAAAGAACTTCCGCGTACAACTGCAAGATTTAGTGCGGATGGGAAGTTCATTCTTGCTCAGGACGTTCAGGGCAAGGCAACACTCTGGCGCGTTGAAACGGGGCAAAGCGTATTTGTGTTGAAAGGGTATCGATGGGTCAAAAGTCCGGTTTTTACTCCGGATGGCAAGTACATCGTTGCTAGTGTCACGCAACCCGAGGGACCTACAACCCGGGACCCCAATGAAAAACTACTAAATGTCTGGAACGCTTCCAACGGCGAAAGCTTGTTTGAAATGCCAGACGACTCATCTGATGGCTTCGAACCGAGCGTTAGTCCCGATGGCAAGTACATCGTAGCGGGTGGAAATAACAATATTGTGGTGCTTCGGGACATCGAAACCAGACGCGACACCTACCTTCAAGGGCATGGGTCCCCGCTCCAAAGCGCAACCTTTAGCCCGAACGGAAACTATTTGGCGACTACAGATGTTTCGAATACGGTCCGTGTTTGGGACCTCAATTCCGGGAGAGGCTTGTTCCTCCTGCAAGGTCATACGAATACAATCTTCAAAGCTGCGTTTAGCTCCGACAGCAGGAGCATTGCGACCGCGTCCGGAGATCACACCGTAAGACTTTGGAACATTAGCCACGACCTTATGTCAGTTCGGCTGAGCGATGTTGAGGGGGGACGCGGAGACCACGGCGTTTTTAGCCCCAATGCCAAGTCTGTTGCTGTTAACGCACGCCTCTCTGAGGTTACGCGCGTTTACGATACGGCCAATGGGAAACGATCCTTCCAGCTGGAAGGAAGGGTTCGATCAAATCTACAGCCGGCCTTTAGTCCAAATGGCAACTATCTCGTGGCTGTGGGCGACACAAATACTCCTCAAGTAGCGAACGCGAGAACCGGAGAGAGGATGTTTCTCCTTAGAGGACATACAGCCGAAGTTCTTAGCGCAACATTTAGCTCGGACAGCCACTCGATCATCACAGCCGCTGATGACAAGACCGCGCGAGTGTGGGACGCAAGAAATGGCCAGAACACCTTCGTCCTGACGGGACACCGAAACAAGGTTAACAGCGCCGAGTTCAGTCCTGATGGTGCGCATGTTGTTACAGCCAGCAGCGACAATACCACTCGTCTGTGGGACGGAGCCACCGGAAAACAATTGAGGGTGTTCTTTCATTTAAACAATGTATTGAGAGCGACGTTCACTCCGAACGGCGCGTTCATTGTGACGGTAGAGGAGGGAGGGTGGACCCAAGTTTGGAATGTATTAACCGACCAGCAATTGAGCGCGCTCGGGGGGAGTTTTCCCGATAGTGGACCAATTTTAAGCCCGGATGGTTTGTCCATCGCCACATTGGGACCGCAAAACACCGTAGTTGTCTCGAGTATTGCCACCGGGAATCGCGTGGCGGTTTTGGAGGGACACACTGACACAGTCTCAAGCGTATCGTTTAGTCCGAATAGCGAAGTTATTGTGACGACCGGTGAAGATCACACTATGCGTATCTGGAATGCAAGGCGAGGTGCCCAATTAGGCGTCACAGAGATAGATAGGGACCTGGAGGATAAATTTAGCACTGGAGATAGCATAACCACCACCTTCAGCTCCGATAGCAGGCGCATTTTCATACTCAACAACGTGACTATTCTCCAGACTTACTTATGCGAAATCTGTGATGCGACAAACGGGCTAATCACCTCTGCTCAATCTCGCATCACGCGGCGCCTCGATCCCAGGGAGAGAGAAATCTATTTACACCTGACAGAGTCTAAATAAATGCCGATTGAGTACGAAGATCTCATCGAACGCCGTGCCGGATCTTCGGCCCAAGCTTGCACGCGACTCGAACGCAAACGATGATGAAAAAACAACATATTGTTCCACTTTCGCCGGCCAAGGAGTTACGCCTGTGAAAAAGCAAGTTCGTCCGATGCGCTTATTAACCTTTGTAGCCTTGTACGCTTTCCTGTCATTGCAACCTGCACGGAACAGCTTCGCTCAGGATTATGTGACTGGCTCATTCGAAGGAGAAGTGAAAGACAGCGTAACGGGAAGCCCGATCGCTGGGGCTACCGTCAGGATTACAAATTTGGAAACTGGTGTCCCGGTTGCCAAACAAACAGACGCGAGTGGTCGCTTTCGGCAAGGCCTACTACCTCCCGGCGATTACCGCATCGCGATTGAGAAACAGGGTTACGTTAGCCAGACACTGCAAAGATCTTTACCCGCATTGAGACCTATTGTGATTCTGCCTCCGGTCCCGATGGTTGCCCACGCTGCCGTTGCCACAGCGACTCCGGCACCAACCGTCCGCGTGACGCATCCCAAGATGCGTAATCCTAATCTGGTCGAAGTCAGATTTAATATCACCGACGACTATGGTCGCATTGTCAGCGGGCTTAACAAAAATGCTTTCACAGTAATGGAAGGTGGCAGCCTCAGGACGATCGATTACTTTCACGATAACGACGCTGCTGAGTCTTTTACGGTGGGCCTTGTCTTTGCCCTATCTGATTCGGCGAGTATTGACCTGGTGAACGCTGCCAAAGTGGCTTTGTCTCATTTTGTCGAGGAACTGGGCCGTAATTTCCAGGACTTCGAGGCGCGGGGCCGCAATTTTCAGGACTACATCGTCGTCACGTATAACTCGCAAACCGATGCCATAGTCAAGGATACGTTCACCGCCGGGCGCCAGGCCGCAGATCGCTCAGTTGTTTTCCTTACAACAAGACCTAAGATGGGAGTCTTCGAAGCTTGCTCTTTGGCAGTTGAATCGCTGGAGAAGAGCCCAACTTCCGGCAAGGTCTTAATTCTCTTCACGGATATGTTGGATAATAACTCGTTGGGAGCTCCACATAAGCTCTATAGCCAGCTCAGAGAGTCTGAGGTCAGATTCTTTGCTGTTGGCATCCCGGGAAAAAAGCGTCTGGTTAGCGTTGCGAAGGATGACAACAGTCCGATTGTAAGTCTTGATGAACTTACTTCCCTTTCGGGAGGACGAACGCGATTCCTTTCGGGGCGTGAGGACTTAAGTGACTATTTCACACGATTGGCCCTTGGGTTACAACATACGTATGCAATTGGATTTAAGCCGTCATCACCCGAGAGCGAAAGCAACCTTTATAGGGTAAACATCAAAGTACAACCTCCGAGGGGACTTCCCCGTCTAACTGTGGGGACCGACGAGGGTTTCTTTTGGGGACGTAAACCATTGATTATAGATCGTGTCTCGAATGCTTCACGTGACTCCACAAAAAGCACTGAACCTCGCTACCCAAAGCGGACACTTCGATTTACGATTCGAAGCTCTACTTCCTGCACGATGACCTAGAAAGATGAGGGAAGATGAGGGGGTTACGGGCTGATACCAAGCCAGACGTTAGCTTGCTTTGACGGCTGAAACGTCGGTAAATACTACTTGTTATGCGTAGTAGAATGAGGTAAGTACCCCCGAGCGGACTTAAAATCCGTGGTCCGTAAGGGCGTGCGGGTTCGACTCCCGCCCTCGGCACCATAATCTTTGCAAGAACTTGCAGGCAGTGAGCGCTGAATCGCTAACTGCCTGTTTTTCTTGTCCACTGTGCCTATAGTGTTGCCAACTCTGCGGAACAGAAAGGATTATTGAACCTCAGCCGCGTTCACTACTCGCGGACGGATAACGAGACTTCGTGATCGTCTTGGACGCCGAAGATCATGCGCCACGCATGTTCTGCGGTGAAACGGCGAATGAGTTCTGTATGTTCTTTCGTCATACGCTCGCCACGTTGGGGCATACGCTCGCCAATCTGAGTGTAGATAATGTGCTCTGGTCCAAGCGGAAGTAATATGCAGGTGCCAGGATTGTTCCAGCCGCGCAAGCTTAACTGAATGATGCGACCTCTACTACTTTGAACAGGGGTAGAGCGTGGGCGTCTGGTGACCTCCGCAGCCAAGGTTGACGCTTTTCTCGCACAGCAGTCTCAACACGCTTATCTCATCTCAGGCCGGAAGGTGGCGTAATAACCTGCTCTGCTGCGCACGGATAAATGCGCAGTTCCGTTCGGCGGAGTAACCTTAACTTTAATGCGATGCCACCTCCCATCACCAGTAAAGTTCTGAGGCCGGTAACCTATGTAATACTGCTTTATCGTCGAGGATTGTGAATGCGCGTTTGTCGAGCCCTGTGACGGCTCTGCCCCAGCCGTCAACAACGCTCACGTTCAACGTCACAAGATCGGCATTGACTATTAGAGGTCGCTCGTCCTTCACCTGATCCCATGATTTTCCTGATGGGGCAAATGCAATACGAGCCGTGTGAGAAGTTTGAAACCGATTAGGTGAAGGAACCCGATTATTATGCTGAGCCTGCAACAATGACGTTGAAGTTAGGCTAAGGAGTGCGCCGAGAACAAAGAAGGATATTGATTGGTGAGACTTCCCGACGCGCGATCTCATAAAAGACATCCTGAGAGAACTCTACAGTTAACTATATAGATGGTTCGCGAGAACGTTTCGCAGCCGTATGCGGGCGCCCTCAAGTCTCGCGGCCACCGTGCTGACGCCCGCCCCAACAATTGCCGAGATCTCGTCCAGTTCAAATTCCTTAGTACTCCGAAAGTATTAGAGCTTCACGTTCGACTGTTGGCAGACTAGCTACAGCTTCTCCTGCCCCTGAAGGCAACCTGCTATCCTGTGACGCGTTAATTGGCTTGTTTCCACTCGAACTCGAATCAACCTGCACGCTGTCCTTCTCAACTCGTGCTTGACCTGACTTACGAGAGTATTCCATCGCAAGCGTTCGCGCAGTTGAATAAAGACCAATTCGCAAGGGAACTGGCGCGGAGGACTCTGACTTTTCGGAACCTTTGATCAAACTCAGAAAGCAATCATGCGTAATATCTTCAGCAATCTCAGCCGAACCACGAAATCGGTTCAAAAAGTGGAAGATCGCATTCCCGTGCCGCTGATACAACAGGAGGAAAGCGATTTGATCGCCATTCCTCGCCTCTTCAAGTAAGTACTCGTCTTTGACTGTGTCTATCACTCATCCAACTCAATCCACAGGGAATGATTACTTCTCTGCCGTGGCTTTCGGACAAACTTACGCGCTCGGGGCGCCCGTGATAAACGGGCCTGATGGCACGATGTAGAGCTGTCCTCGCATGTAGATCCATTCGATGTCCTGATCGCGTTCTCCGAACACACGTTTAATGATCTGCGCCGCGCGAACAAGCTTGCGAACCATGTCGTCCGTAAGCACTGCACTCTCGCCCTGTGATCGGGATTTCCTTGATGCCGCCCTTCTCGTCAAAAGGTAGCAAGCTGTCCTCTGCTGATCTGGTGAGGACCTGCACAGCGTTGGCTTGTCGGCGGAAAATAATCTGTTCGGCAATCTTTTTACCTTCAATTACGCTTATGCCTAAGCCTCGCTTAGCACTAATGTAGATGGCATCATTATTGTCGCGGTCATAAGGATCGGTCGTGATCATGACGCCTGCGCTGCGGCGTTGATGCCCTCCAGGATTAAGACCGCCATATAAACCTTCGAGTGGTCGACGTTGGCGCGCTCTCGTGCTTCGTAAGCCTCAGAATTCCACAGACTGGCCCATTCGGGCTTAATCGCTTCTATCAAGTAACCCGGCCACTGACCGTCCCCAATTTTCGGTTACGACGGCCGGCACTGAAACCAACCTCTTTATGATGCGGTCTAGCAATTTACTTATTAACGGCACTTGGTTTATCACCTGGTCATCAACACGTTTCCGGTCGGCATTCCCGCTTCGATCCTTATCCATTCGGACTTCTCACGATGATCGTGTCTCTTGAAGCCATATTCTTGTCTTGTTTCATGCTCATTAGCCAGGACCGGCAAGCAGAAAGGGCCGCGTTCACTCCGACGTTGAATATGACGTAAACATCAAGGGCCGAACTCGAGGTGGCCCACTTGCACGAAAAGACCGACCGCATTCATGAGCAAATGATGGCGCGATTCGAAAAGCTGGAACGAGGTTTGGCTTCGTCCGCCAGCTAAGACGAATGTAGCTAGCTCCTGTTGCTGATGGGATCAGCTCGATGCCCATCCAGCCGCGTACGCCTACACCCTGTGGTTTGTAGTATGGACGCTTCTTCGCCGCATCTACTTCGTTCTTCTCCTTGGATTCACTACTCCGGAGCTCACTTTGGCGATTAGCTTCATCCGCGAGCGAGAGTGGGGATCGAATACAACCCCTAAGCAATAAAGGTGAGCCGATTGCCAATGTGGTGGCGACACCGAGAAGCATACGCGGCCCGCACTAATAAGCTGACTTTCCATGTTCGACAAAAATCGATTACTTTATTCGCTTTCACTCTGGTTTAAGGAGAGGGTAAATTGAAAAAGAATGCGCTAATCCGCTTCTCGCTAACGCTGACTGTCGCGATTTCGGCCGGGACTAATTCTGTGGGCCAGCAACCAACGGTAGTTCGGGAAAGCACGCCGCCAGCGATTACTTCGGCGCCTCAATCGCCAACCAGCCCAGGTCAGACCGGTCAGTTCCAGCAGCAGCTTCCACCCTACTACGACTACCCATATGGCAGCACGACGATGAACAATCGCACGCTGTCAGTCGAGCAGGCGGTGACGGTGGCTCTCGCTAACGCCGCGAGTTTGCGACAGGCGCAGTTCGACGAGCAAAGCGCCAGCGAAGACGTCAAGCAAGCGCGGGCCGCGCTGCTTCCTCAACTCAACATGCCGCTGACCTACTATGGCACAACGCCATCGATAGTCCGGCAGCCCGGTGATCCACGGATTGCCAGTTTTGTTGCGTCGAGCGCCATTAACGAGAGCATTGGAGCGTTGAGCGCGACTGGCACGATCGATATCTCCGGCAGCCAGCGCGCAGCATTACGTAGATCTCGCGCGTTGCTCGCGGCGGCACATGCCGGGACCGCGGCCGCGCGCCGAAACCTGGTGCTCGCTACGATCGACGCGTACTACAGCCTCGCGCTAACGGGGCAGCAACGACGCCTGGCTGACGAAGCCCTGGCACTAGCGGAGGGTTTTCTCAGCTCCCTGGAAGAACAGCAGAGACTCGGCACTACCGAAGAAACAGACGTTCTGCGCGCTCGCTCAGCCGCGCGTTCGCGTCGAGACGAGCTCGCCCAGTCTCAACTTTCTGAATCATTAGCGATGAGCCAGTTGAGAGTATTGACGGGACTGGACTACGCAACCCACATTACGGTGGCCAAGCTCGGCGCCAGTGCGCCGCAGGTGATTGACCTTCTCGGTTACCAGGAAGATACCATTATGTTACGCCCTGAACTCGCCCAGCTCGACGCGCAAAAGCGCGCCGCTCTCCAAGACGCCCGCGCGGCGCGGCGGGAACTCTGGCCGCAGTTGAGCTACACGCTGAATGGTGGCTTTGATGCTGCTGATTTCAAACCTTTGGGCCGCTATGCCGGAGGCTCCGCCATCATCACACTCCATGTTCCCATCTTCAATTTCGGGGCGAGCAAGAGCCGCGCGAAGCAGGCTGAGTTACGCGCACGATCGCTCGACGTCCAACGGGACAACCAGGTGTTGCAACTCAAGCAGGAGTTCTACGCGGCCCGCGCGGGCGCGCTCTCGGCGCTGGATCGCACTGGATTCGCAGCGCAGGCGGCGACCGCCGCTCAGCAGAACATGAGCTTGACCTTTGATCGCTATCGTTCAAAGAAAGCAGACCTGCTGGAAGTACTTGATGCCCAGTCGGACTATTCTGCGACGCGACTAAAGTATTACCAGGCGGTCGTCGACTACCATTCCGCCCGCGCGCGGCTCGAGCTTGATCCGACTCAAATGTTTGGCAAGCAGGCTGCTCCCGTAATTCAGCTTGGGATGAAGGCGCCACCACCTTGCGGCCTCGGGCGCGAACAAGCGCCGAAGATTGACCGATTTTATTTAGGGATGACCGAGAGCGAAGTAAAGCAGCTAGTGCCCAGCCTCCAGATCAGTGCGGTTAATGAACTGGGCGTGTCTAATGCTGAACTGAAAGCGACCTACATCGGCAACCTGGCCGGCTCCAGTTCATTTTTCGAGGGCGTCGAAAGCATTGCTCTCAAGTTCACTGATGGCCGGCTGTCTTATGTTCGAGTGGCGTATCCGGTAACAAACAAGTGGGTTGACAAATTTGAGTTTCTATCGGTGATCGCGGCAAAGTTGTCTGTTCGGGAGGATTGGAAGCCGTTCTATAATTGGCAGAACAAAGTAATCCGCGACGAAGAGGATCTGACGGATATGGCCGTTGAATGTGGAGGGTTTCGGCTGGCTGTGGGGCTCGGCATCGAAGGGGTGGGAGGGGAACAGACTCCGCATTATGACCTCGACGATCTGGCGGCGGCGCAGGTCGTTGAGCAACGTGAGGAGCAGCGCCGTCTTCGCGAAGAGCAGCAGAAAGTCAAACCGTAAGTGCGGTGCAGGAAACTGAAGTCAACTTGGCAGTGATGTTTGTTCGCGGACGGGTCGGCATCAAGCTTGGTCTCGTGAGTGTCGAAGAGTTGGCTGATTCATACCTTACATCAAAGATGAAGGGTCAGAACGGCTAGTCTCCCCTCTCATTTAGTCGTTGACGATGACGAAATCTGTCGGAGCGTCGCTTCCGGGTTTTACCTCGACGATGGGTTGCCGGTGGAGGCCGGTTTAGATCTTACACAAGCGCGCCGGAGAGTGCCCCCACATGCTTGGAAAACGCTCCTTAAACGTGCCCACACCCCCTGCAATATAGGACATTGGGATGGCTCGTCCCCGGCTTCGGATTTCTCTGTGTGTGAGAAGACGAAGATGGGGCTAAGATGGTGGCGGGACGTGTTGATATGAAGCCAGACGAAGCGATACTTTGACGACCGCTAAGCGCGCAAATACTGGTTCGTATCGTTTCGTAAGACTAAGTGATGCCGCTTCCAACGGACTTAAAATCCGTTGTCCGTAAGGTCGTGCGGGTTCGACTCCCGCCCTCGGCACCAATCAAATCAATAACTTAGAGCACATCTTCAATTGACGTTGGACCAGCGCAACGGAGTAAACTCCGTTGCGCTAATGTTTTGGGCTAAGATTGTTGAGGAAAATAGTCAATAGCCTTCGTCGCGGCTATCCCCATCGATTCGCTGAACGACTTTAAACCAGCACGGTATGTCAGTTCCTTAGACCACATCCGCCGAAGGTTTTGAACGCTTTGTCGGCGGGAACGGCATTCAGTATTTCAGCCACGAACTCGTCCAGACTATGAGCATTGCCAACGCTGCTCCACTCATCACGATGGCCGCGGTCATGCCTAGAGCGTTCATGAGCTTTCCGTTGACATTTTCACCCATCACGCGGGGGTTATTGCACACGAGCAGAATGATAACGATCAGAGGCGGAGCCAGCACACCGTTGAGTACCGCGGACCAGAAGAGCATTTTGATTGCATCCAGTCCGACATAGTCCATCGCCATCCCGGTGAACATCGCAACGGCAACCACGCCGTAGAACTTCTTTGCCATGCGCGGACGCTCGTTCATTCCGCCTCGCCACGCGCCTGCTTCCGCGACGGCATACGCGGCCGAGCCTGCCAGCACCGGAACGCCGAGAAACCCTGTTCCGATCAGCGCGACAGAAAAAAGTAAGTAGGCGGCATTTCCCGCCAGCGGACGCAGGGCTTCCGCAGCCTGCTGTGCAGTTTGAATGTCGCGCTGCCCGGCAACATAAAGCGTCGCGCCGGTCGTCAGGATGATGAAGTACATGATGAGGTTGGAAAAAGACATTCCTATCACGGTGTCCCTGAACACGGCGCGCAGTTCTTCGCGTGTTGCGCCTTTGCGTCTCCCGATCGTCATCTTGCCTGTTTTCTTCTCCTCCTCGACCTCTTCCGCCGCTTGCCAAAAGAAAAGATAAGGCGAGATTGTTGTGCCAAGAATGCCAACGAACGTCATCAGATAATCGCTGGTGAATGAGAAGCGTGGCCAGAATGTGGCGCGGGCCACGCCGGTCCAGTCAGGGCGCGCCAGGAACGCAGTGATCACGTAGGCGAACAGCGCCAGCGTCAGCCACTTGAAGACCTGTACCAGCGTACGGTAAGAGGAAAAGACCAGCAGCAGCACAATGACTCCAGCGAACAACGGAGTGAAGATCAATGACGGCACTCCGGTCATCAGTTCAGCCGCCGCCGCCATTCCTCCGAGGTCGGCAGCAATGTTCACCGTGTTGGCAATAAGCAGCAGCAGGCACGCGAACCAGAGCAATCGCCGCGAATAGTAATTCCGCAGCACGCTCGCCAGACCGCGCCCTGACACCAGCCCGATGCGCGCGCACATCAACTGCACGGATGCCATCAGCGGCAGACTGAAGGCCGCCGTCCAGAGCAGTCCAAAACCAAAACTTGCGCCTGCGGTTGAATAAGTCGAGATGCCTGACGGGTCGTCATCGGCTGCGCCGGTAATGAGTCCGGGACCAAGGTTCGCAAAGAAGCAGCGAACTTTCCCGCGCCCCCGACCCTTGAGTTCGGTAAGTCTCGCGTCGCACTCCTGATTCCGTGCCGCACTGTGAGTCATCATTCTCCTATTTGACCGAGAAACAAAAGGCGATCAAACTTACCGCAAATGATGTCAGCGATCTTTGTATTACTTGCCGGAAACCTCTATTGGTTGCGGCCTTGACGGTCACGGAAGAAGCGTCACTTCGATTTCAGCAATGACCTGTAGCGCAAGAATGCCCTCGTTCCTGCCATACCTTGGATGCAGAAATCTCTCTTACAACTCTAATCTTTCGCCATCTGCTGCAAACAGAAACTCAGTCAGCTCGCAGCGTTGTTTACGTCGCGATGCCGAGGCTGCGCCCTTCATAATCAAGTCTGCTTAGATTAGACCGGACAGACGCCGACTTTCTTTCCCACTGTTTGCTCGATCTATCACTATCCTATCTTTCAACCAACTATCTATGAAGCCGGGTCGTGTCAGGAGAATTCGGGTTGTGATCTTCACCCTTCTATTCGAGTTTCCACACTGACTATGTTCCGCAACACTTCTCCGCGTTGCTGGAATCCGTGAGGCAAGAGTGGTAACTAAAACCGCAACATTCCGTGCCAAGCCGTGCACACAACACGTAGACAGTTCCTGGGTCGGTGCTGCCAGGATTTTCACTCTCTGCTCAGAGAGTAAAAGAATATCGCACGGGGCGTGAGCCCGCATGACCGTGGAGCATGGTTGCTGAAACGAGGGTGTTAATTCTACACCGGGCGAACTCACTTGGCGTTTGATAGCGGAAGACCAATCTCAGTCTTCTCTCGAAGGAGTAAGATTTTTCATTGTATCGGTCTTTGCATAATCAAATATTATTCGTTCCGTGTAAGTAAGGAATCGAAAACTCATTTCGTTCTCCGTATAGATATCGTCGACAGCTATGCCTTGAAGATAACTGGACACGCATTTACCCATCCATTGAATGAGACCTCTTGTTTTTACTTTGCCTTCAAGACTACTTGCTATAACTGTAGTAACAGCTACAACCGGATCAAGAAGATTATTATTTGTAATAAGCGAGAAACTGCTGAACTTGCGGCTGACAAGCAGAAGATCCTTATCTCGTATATAGTATCGTAGCCATAAACGTTCTCCATTGCTCTCCCACGATCGTTCAAGGCACACAACATTTGATGGAATACCTGAAACTGCTTTAACCTTGCACTCACTACACTCGGCAGGAGAAAACGGGCCAAGCGGTGTAAGTGAACTGTCGCCAGATCGCGAACAACACGCTGTAACCACTAATATCGTCATCGATAGATAAAGCTTAATGGTTGAATGACGTTGGAATGTCATTGAAACACTTTCCTTTTCAGAAGCATTTTTCATGCGGATTATTGCGTCTCAGATAAGCGCTACCTGCGCGGGCAAGCTCGACACGGTGGCGTCATACTTGCCTCGCCAGTAATGTCTACACTAGCCAAGAGTTTTGACAGCTTGCTGCAACATTGCTTCTATTGCTTCCACTGGCTTCCGCGAATTGCTGTCGATTATGGTCGGGTCCCCCCTGTGATTTAATCTCGACGCTGAGACAGGACCTCCGCTGCGCTGGCAGCTTCTCCGCTCTGTTCTATTCGCGCTTGCTTCGGCTCGTTCCACATTGAATCAAAATGCTGCAGGAATGAGGCGTAGATTCCTCCTCCCTTTGCTTCGAGTTCGAGATGTGGGAAGAGCTCTCCTCTACCTCTTCTCAGGTAAAAGCCCACAATCATGGTTTTATTTGTGCTAACTATTAAATACGTTGCCGGCAGATCATAGTGGCGAAGTTCGAGATTTTCTCGTAAGTTTGCTGGAATACGAAAATTGATAAAGCCACGATGTAGGTTGTTCGTTGCCTCTATCTCGACACGTATGTCTTCAAGCATGCGCACCTCCTCCTGGGCTCTTAATTTTACGAACTCCGATTCAGAGTCCATCGTGAGAAGTTTGATCGTACAGCCTTGCTCTAGCTTCCTTTGAAGAAGCATTTGCATTGGCCCATTGGTGAAACTCATCATGCAAACGCCCAAGAGCCGAATCTCGCTTCCCGGCTCCGCTGCTTCAAGCAAGCCAAAGAAATCTATCGCCGGGGAATTAATAGTGTGGATCTTCCTGAGTCCAAGAGAAGTCATCTCGTCCCCTAAGGACAAGAGGCGATGTACGTTGTCCAATCTAGTAGGTAGCGACGATATCTCAATCGCATCGAGCATACGATCAGCGATTAACGTTTCGAACTGTCTTCGAGTGTAGAACTCGATCCCGAGCCCAAGCGTGCCTGCGGTTAGGATGGCTATTCCGAAATCTCGCCAGATTTCTCCATGAGAAAAATTCTTTCCGAAGACGATTAGCAAGAACCCAAACATCGTCATTACCAGAGCCATGATGATGAACCGATATCGAAGTAACAGCGATTTCAACTGTGACAGTATTGAGGGTTGGGCGACCATAAACTCACCATCCATTTGAATTCAGATTGGCTACACCTGCTGAGCATCCGTACCGAAAGCCGGAGAGCAGGGGACAAATACTGGAGGGCTGACAGAAAACACATTGACTAAACAATCTAATTCGAGGCTGGATTAGCGAGTATCTAAGGAAAGAGGCTCGTGAGAAACTCAGCCTCGCTTGATTAGCGGGTGAACAATAAGCCCGCCTGTGTCGAAAAGTCAACGAGTGAGAATTACATCCTTTGAACTTTCGGCAAGGCGTAGCTTCCAACTTGCACTTTCGGCAAAAGAAACTTCCAAATAGAATACCACGTCGAAAGTTAATGTTCGAAATTGCTCGAATTTCGTAGACTTGCGGCAAGGAATTGCTCTTGTCGCGGCAAGGAATCGCTTCAAGTCACACCTTCCTTTGCCGAAAACTCTTAGTGTTGCGCTCCCTCAGCATGTGACGTCTTTAAAGACGCGCGTCTCGCTTATGGTTAACGGCGATTCAAAGAGCATTCTCTACGGCCTCCGTGTCAGCAGGCCGATGACCGCCACGAAGAGCGCTGAGCCCAGGATTGACCAGATGATCGGAAAATTGGTGTCGGCGATGCGAAGCGCGAACAGTTCAGGCAGCCCGAGGCCACGTGCTACCCACAGGCCGAGGATCGCGCCGACGAACCCAAGGGCGATTGAGACCAGGCAGCCGCCCCGTGAATAACCCGCAATTGCCTGCCCAATAGAACCGCACAAGCCCGCGATAAGTAGCAGAATCAGTAAGTCAAGCACAGTCATGACAACACCTCTTGGGCGATGCGCCGGCGCATCTGTTCGGGACACGCGCCATATGGGCCGCCGGTTCGTTAATGAAACACTCTTGTGGCAGAACAAGTTTCATACTGTGCCAAGCACGCTCTGCTCCCTCACACTGGTCCATCTGCGGAGCCTGAAGGCAAGCACCACAAGCGTCACACCAGTGATGAAAGCGTAGAGGCCGATAAACCAGATGACGACGAGCGCGCCGGCTGCTGGATAAATAAACATCATCAGACCAAAAAGAATCGAAATGATTCCGCTGAGGGCGAGCACCCACCCGCCTGTGATCTCGCGCCGCAGCCGGTACGCAGCGACGATCTCGATGACGCCGATCGCCATCGCACGCAAGGCTATCAGGTATAGCAGTGCCAGGGCGGTAATGCTCGGCCATATGAAAGTCAGCAAGCCAATGACGAAGCTGAGCACACCGCCGATCAGCAATGACCACCAACGACTTGAGTTGGTTGAAACCTTTGCCGTCGCAACGATGGAAAATAGGCCATCCGCCATCGCGTATGCTCCGAATAGAATGACCAAAACCGCCAAGCTGATAAATGGCCACACGAACAACAACAGGCCGAAGATGACAGCAGCGAGGCCACGCAGCGCAAGAGCCCACCAGTTTCGTGCTAAAGAACGAACCATCGTTCTTAACCTCCTATACCATCCAGCATTGTGAGGAGGAGGTTAGCAACAACTCGCTGTAACTGGCTTCTCTCCTTTTGCTTTAAATTTCCTATTCTTGCGATTTTGGGGCGAGGAGGGACGGGAGATTATTCATGAGCCCGGTTACCTAAAAGTCCTGACACAATCCAAGTGTTAAACCGTTGCAGACATTGAAAAGGTGTAGTCCGTTTCAGCTTGGCCAGCGTTACGTAATTCTCCTGACAACGCGTACACATTACCTAAATCTACTGACAGCCAACTCAGTACCGGGGTGTCGGAGCGGGGCGGTTCAACTTCCGGATTGCTCGTGACTCGAGAGCAACGCGGTAGTGTTGAGCTTGTACGAAGCTCAAATGAGTGCATTGGCGATTTTGAGT
>JBBPIC010000050.1:0-48288 GCA_038040525.1 Acidobacteriota bacterium
TAAAGGTTATCCCGACAGACTCGCTGGGGTGGAGGATGCGCGGGATCCCGGAGGCCACTTCGCCGCAACTTCGGCAATGTTGTTAATACTCAGGTACCTGACGGATCCCGCGCTACCGCGCAGGGTTCTGTACCTGATTGCGTTTCAGCTGTAATACTCAAACAGCAGTGCTAAAATCTACGGTTGCTTTGTTCCGACAGCTTTTGTTCTAAGGTCAGACAGACAGGAATGTCTGTCCTACGACAGATGTCTCAATCTCAATACAAATCATTTGCCGAGTTCTGGCCACACTATCTTGCAGAACACAGCAAGCCCGAAACGCGAACACTCCACCTCATTGGTACCACAATCGCTATTGCCCTCATTGTTTACCTCCTCGCCACCGGGAGATGGTGGTTCATTCCTCTCGCGTTGATTCCCGGTTATGGACTCGCATGGGTTGGCCACTTCTTTATTGAGAAAAACAAACCCGCCACATTTCAATACCCTCTGTGGTCGTTCATGGGTGACTACAAAATGATCTGGATGATGTTGACCGGGAAGATTAGCGCGGAAGTTGAGCGGAGTCGCCACGCTGAGAGCCATCAGCTACGCAAAGATTGAACCGGCCTTCGTTCTATCAGTCGCCCAATCTGGCCGCAGAGATTTGATCCACGAAATAACACGAAACAACACCAACAACATTTGGTGTTAGTTGGTGTAGGTCCTTGGATCGTCTTCGTCCCGACCTAAAGATAAAACCCAGCCATCTTCGATAATTTATCGCGGCGGCAGTATAGAATAGCCCTCTGAAGTTAATGACGAAGGTTAATGAAGTGAAATGAGAGGAAACGTCCCCATACCGGAGATACCGCACGGCGAAGAGCTTTGGCTGATGGTAGTGATCACTTCGGTGCGCGAAAAACGAACCCAACAAGGCAAACGCTTCTGCGACGCTGCGGCGCGGAATGCTACGGGCGGGCTGGCGCTGAAGATTTGGGGCGAGACGCTCGAGGTTTGGAAGGAGATCAAGCCGGGCCTTTGGGGCATCACCGGAAAGCTCGAGACGTTTCAGGACCGCTCACAGTTTGTGGTGGCAGAATATCGCCCGATAACGATCGAACAGTATCGCGAACATCAAGGCGCTGATCCGGTCTTGCCGCGCGCTTACACGATGGACATTGAGACGCTTACGCTGCCTGATTTCCGGGAGCGAGTTGGGCCACAACTCGAAAGATTGTTGAAGTTGGGCAACATGCGACTGGAACAGCAGCAACGCTATCTCGAGGACATCGCCATAGAAGAGGAGCGCTGTTACCAGCTTGGATCTCTCAGCGCCACGACAGGCCGCATACTCTCCATTGCAGTACACGAGGGGCCCGTCGCCGGTATCGACTTCGGGATCGAGCAACTGCAGCGCGAGAGCGTGTTCGGGATAGATGAAGACGGGAATGAGCAGGACGAAAAGAAATCTCTGGTGGCATTTCTGCAATACATGAAAAGCTTCGATCCTGACAGCGACGAGCTTGTTGGCCACAACCTGATCAGCTTCGACTTGCCGTTCATTTTTCAACGGTGCTTAGTTCACTGTCTGTCTGCGAAGCCACTGGTTGATCTGCGCGAATACAATGTGCGTGGCGTTTTCGACACGATGCGCCATTGGTGGTTGGGAGATCGCCGCGCGCGCGTCAGCCTCGATGACATTGCCTGGGCCCTGGGCATCGAATCGAGCAAGACCGCGGAAGTGGAAGGCAGCAAAGTTTTCGATCTCTACGCGCAGGGCCGCTTGGCTGAAATACGCGAATACAACCTTAACGACGTGCGCGTAACCCGCAAGATTTACGAGCGCATGGTAGGTTGTTTTGGGCGCTGAAGTCAGAGTGAGCGGCATCTTAACAGTGTGTTCTATGATAAAATCCAATCAAGATGCTTAAGGTCGCTGACATCGCCGTCTATTCGCCCGATAACCGTCTTCAGCTGGTTGCTGAGGTCAAAGGTAAGACTGGGGCAACTCCGGAATGGGCGGCTCAAATGCGCCGAAACCTTGTCGCCCATTCAGCCATTCCCCCCGGCGCGCGCTTCTTTCTTCTTGCGACGCCTGAACATTTTTACATTTGGAAAGATGGTTCAGACTCTCCCGAAGTGAAGGCCCCCGACTCGATAGTAGACGCCCGACCCATCGTTGATCCTTACATCAAAGACACCCGGATCTCCCGTGAACAGATCAGCGATTCCAGTCTCCAGTTGATACTGACATCCTGGCTCAGCTTTCTTATAAATTCTAAGCTCACCGCAGAGAGTGCACCGCCATCCGAAAAGTGGTTATTTGATTCAGGACTCTATGAAGCGATTAAGCACGGTTCGATAGAAACTGAAGCTTCCTCATGATCGTTTACGTCGAATCCAATTTCATACTCGAATTAGCTTACCTCCAAGAAGAACATGAGAACTGCGGAAGAATTCTGAAGCTGGCTGAATCTGGAAAAATTCAACTTATCTTACCGGCTTTCGCCATTGCCGAACCTTTTGCGGCTTGGGTGGGAAGGAAGAGACGACGCGAGCTTTTGCATAGTGAACTCACCCAGGAGTTGCGTGAACTTGGACGCTCAGAACCTTATGTGGGCTCCCGCGAGGAATTCAAGGACATAACAAAGACTCTGCTTGTGAGTGGCGAGGAAGAAAAGTCACGACTAGATGCTGCCATCGGTCAGATCTTGAAAGAGTCTGAACTTATCGCTATCGAGGCCGACGTAATAATAAGCGCCATCGAGATTCAGGCAAGGAACAGGCTTAGCCCCCAGGATTCAATAATATATGCTTCGGTTCTTTCCCATGTGACAGAGATTTCCAAGGAAGAACCCAAGTGCTTCATTACCAAAAATTCCAGGGATTTCGCAGACCCCGACATTGTTCAAGAATTATTGGAATTTGGCTGTGACCTTGGGACCAACTTCGGCGAGGGTTATGGATTAATTCTCAAGCATCTTTAAAGCGTATGTCTCGGAGGGATGGCCCGTTCGCGGGCCGTTGTTTCATTTCCGCAACACGTTCTGTTAGACTTTGTAACCTGTGATGGATTCTCAAATCTTCATGATCGTTCTTGTCTTATTGTTGGGCGCTGGGCTCGGCGCGGCCGTCAGTTGGCTGCTGCTCAAAGCAAAAGCTGGAGCGATAACTGCTGCCGAGCAGGCCACACTGAAAGAACGCCTGGTGGGCAGGGAAAACGACTTGCAGCGTTTACAGCAGTCGATGGATTGTGAAGTAGCTGAGCACAAGCATGCCCGAGCGGATAATGCCCAATTGAAGGCGGAGCTTGAAGGTGAACGCCGGGCTGCCCAGGAAAGGATATCTTCTTTTAATCGGGCCACTGAAGAGCTCAGCGAGAAATTCAAAGCATTGTCGCGTGATGCGTTGAGAGACAACAACCAGTCGTTTCTGCAGTTGGCCCACACCACGCTCGAGAAGTTTCAGGAAAGCGCGCGCGGCGACCTTGAATACCGGCAGAAGGCGATTGACCAAATGGTTAAGCCGCTCAAGGAATCTTTGGAAAAGGTTGACGGTAAGATCGGCGAGCTGGAAAAGGAGCGAGCCGGCGCCTACTCCGAACTGCGAGAACAGGTGAAGGCGCTCGCGACGTCGCAGCTACAGCTCCAGGCGGAAACAGGCAACCTCGTAAAGGCTTTGAGTACTCCACACGTGCGTGGGCGTTGGGGAGAGATCCAGTTGCGGCGCGTAGTGGAGATGGCCGGCATGCTTCAGTACTGCGATTTCTTTGAGCAGGAAACAGTCCCTACTGAAGACAGTCGTATCAGGCCCGATGTTATCGTGCGCCTTCCCGGCAACCGGACGATAGTCGTCGATGCGAAAGTGCCTTTCGAAGCGTTTTACGAATCAATTTCCACGACCGACGAGGTGATTCGGATTGCCAGGCTAAAAGACCATGCGCGGCTGGTGCGGACCCATATCAATTATCTGAGCAAGAAGTCGTATTGGGAATCGGTGCAACCAACGCCGGAGTTTGTCCTGCTGTTTTTGCCCGGGGAGACGTTCTATAGCGCAGCTCTTGAAAACGATCCGAAATTGATAGAAGACGGGGTGAACCAGGGCGTAATCATTGCCACGCCTACCACTTTGATAGCTTTGCTTAAAGCAGTTTCCTACGGTTGGCGGCAGGAGCAGATGGCCGAAAACGCTCAGGAAGTAAGCGATCTCGGGAAGACCCTTTACGATCGTTTGCGTGTCTTCACAAACTATTTTGCCGACATTGGCAGAGGTCTTGATCGAGCACTCGATGCCTACAACAAAGGCGTGGGTTCCCTCGAGGCGCGAGTATTGGTGACGGCACGAAAGTTTAAAGAGCGTGGCGCCCTAGCCGGCGAAGACATAGATACGCTGGAACCTATCGACAAGGCGGCACGAGCGTTGAGTTTGGACGAAGGCGGCTTGTTCCCTGATTTGGTTGCTGCGGAAACTGACGGTGATGAGGCGTTTCCGCTCCTCAACGCCAAGGGCGCGGGGGCTGGTGAGATCTGAAGATCTATCCGCAGATTACGCAGATTACGCAGAGCGTGAAATGCAATTTGAAATCGGTGTAATCTGCGTAATCTGCGGAGAAAGCTTTTGTCAAAAGAAATTCTGCTCGGTCCTCTCCTCGGCAATAATCGCTCGAAGCTGGTTGAGCGTTGTGCAGAGCTTGTCGCCCAGGGTAAGTCTGACTCTTTCCTTTATCTGGCCGCTTCCCACCCGCTACTGGAGCTTGTAACTGAGCAAATTCTCGATGGCTCGAAGAACGCTGGACTCTGGGGTGACTTGCCGGTCTATCTTTTCCGCGGTTTCGTTAGACGTATTCTCTCCACGGCCGTTGACGAACAAACGGGGCATCGCCTCGAGCCTCGCATTCCTGTTGATCGCGAAGAGCTGCCCCTCAAACGAAGCCTGATTTCGCAAATCCTCAGGCAGCTGGCTGCCGACGGAAAACTCACGGCCATCAAATCACTGGCGCACCGCGAAGGCTGCGTTAACACGATGACTAAGCTCGTCGGCGAGATACAGCGTGCGGGAAAGATGCCTGATGAGTTAAGCGAGATTGTCCAAAAGCGAATGCGCGATCAAGCGATGGTTGGATCGGGACCAGCGCTGGATTTCCCCGGAACGATTGCGGTGCAGACTGATTTCGATCGAGATGTGGCCCTGGTCTACTCAACTTACGCGGGTCTTTTGCAGCAAAACAATTTCACCGATGCCGATGCCGACCAGTTGCGCGCACACGCAATTCTCAAAGGCGAATTCGAGGATCACCAAGTGCGTTTGCCATGGCTCGAGAATGTGAGGTTGCTCGTACTCGATGGCTTCTTCGACTTCACTCCCGTACAGGGTGAGATGTTGCGACAACTCATTCGCCAGGTTCCGGAGGTCATCGTCAATCTCAATAGCGACGACCGTAACCCCGCGATATTCGAACCCTTCAGCAATACAATCGAACAACTAAAGAGTATCGCGGGTTTCAAGCTTGTGCAGAGCACGGACGCCGCGCCTGCCGAGGGCTCGCTCGCAGAGTTGCGCGAAAAGCTCTTCAAGCCCGGTGACGCGGCGGCCGAGGAAGACAGCTCAGTCGATCAGCAGAACATTCGTTTGTTTACCTGCGCCGATCGTGAAACTGAGGTTCGCAAGATTGCCAAGGAGATCAAACGTCTGGTTATCGCGGATCAGTATCAACTGGCAGACATTGCCCTGGTGGTGCGTGAGCGGGCTTCGTATGCAGACACGATCGTGCGTGTCATGCGCGACGAAGGAATTCCATGCAACCTGGAGCCACGCGTCAACGTTACCGAGATTCCTTCGGTGCGCGCCGCGCGCAAGCTGTTCGAGATGCTTGACGAGATAGGGCGTGAGGAAAAGCCGGAGGTGAAAGTTGCTGACCTGGCCGATCTGATCAAGTCGGAATACTTCTGCATTAATGATTCGGAGTTGGCGGAGCTCAGTGAAGGATTCGAACATGGATATGGCGGGCTCCTTGACGATAGTGAAAATGCCGTCCACGGCGAGCGTTTCAAGTATTCACTTGGTGTGGGCCGTTGGGATCCTGACAGTCTGGAAAACACGATTGCCTTTGTCGGTGGCGCGCTCGGCATGGCCTCCTGGCTTGAGCGGGCGCGCAAACTGTTGTCCAACTGGCCGCAGGTCCAGGCCACCACTGACATGGTCGCTCAGGAGACCGCGAATGGCGTTGCCGACGAAGAAACAGATCAAATCGAAGATGCCGAGAAGGTTGCTACTGACGACCGCGGTGTAGAAAAGAAGCGGCGGCCTTCGCGCGACGTACATCCTGCGGCGATCGCCTGGGCCTCTCTGGTGCTGGAACGGCTCAGCGACATTGTAAAAAGCGTGGTGCGCGAAGGTGCACCGAGCGACTTGCGTGCTGGTGTGATGGCTCTGCTTGAGCGGTTGCAATTCTCCACCCAAATCAGACGACCGGCGCGTGGCGACCTCGACGAAAATGAGATGCCGCACGTGATGCTCGATTTGCGAGGACTGGAGGCTTTGCGCCGTTCGTTTGTGGCCGCCGTCAAGAGTATTCAAGTAACGGCAGATTTTGGAGTGAAGCTCGGTGACCAAAGGCTTGTTACCTTTCTCGGTGAAGTGGCACGCGCACTTGACGTTGAGGTATCGATTGGAAGAACTGCCGAACGTGGAGGCTTGCGCGTACTGGAAGCCACTGACGTGCGCGGCCTCCGTTTTCGCACCGTCTTTATTGCCGGGCTGGTTGAAGGCGGCTTCCCACTGCGCGCTTCCCGAGATTGGATTTATCCGCACGAAGAACGTGAACGCCTCAAACGGGATTACGACCTGACACTGGAAGACATTTCTCCGGCAACACTGCTAAAGGAAGAGCATTACTTCTATCAGGCCGCCTGCCGCGCTACCGAGAGCCTTTATCTTTCCCGACCCTTATTACTTGACGACGGCACGGAGACAGTCGGCTCCTACTACATCAACGAACTCGCGCGCGCTATCAAACCGTTCAAACTCCAGAGCGAGCCGGTGCGGCGTGACTTTGATGGGACTGAAATCTTCGACGCTTCTACGGTTTCGGAATTGACCGTCTCGCTTGTGCGTCAGGATGAGCGGCATCGTCACAAAGCGGGACGCGACGGTGTGCAACCGGTCGCGCTTCTCAAAGAATTGAGTATGCGCTTGATGGGGGACGGCTGCTTGTCGCCAGCCACGATGCGTCGGGTTGGTATCGAGCGCGAAAGAGCGGGCAAAAGCTTTGGTCCATATGATGGACAAATTACCACTCCCGAGTTGGTCGCAATGCTGCGAGAGCGACTTGGCTCCGGGTATGTGCACAGCGCCAGTGGTCTGAGCACTTATGGCAACTGTTCTTATCGCTTCTTTGCGAATCGCGTGCTGCGGTTTGAGCCGCGTGGCGAAGCGGCCCTCGATCTACAGGCAATCGATGCGGGTAAGCTATTGCACGACGTCTTGCGCCGCTTTTTTGAACGGCACCGGGGCGAGAGTTTGATTGAACAAGATCGCGACTCGTTACGAATCGAGCTTCGTGACGTTGCCGATCAGGTGTTCAAGGAACACGAACGCGCGGTCCCGCCGCTGAACCCCGATATTTGGAAGATTGACTGCGAGATAAGAAAGATAATTCTCGACCAGGTTCTGCTTTACGAGTTGGGTGTGCAGAAGCAGACGCGTGCGGACGTCCGTTCCAGTTATTTTGAAGTCGCATTTGGCATGACACCAAGAGAGGGCGCCGATCCAAAGTCAAAAACTGAACAACTGGAGTTGACGCGTTTCACCGGCACCGGTGAAGAGGTAATCAGGATTCAGGGACAAATCGATCGTGTTGACCAGGCTGAAGACGGGACCCTGATTGCCTACGACTACAAACTTTCCACGGGCGCCGATGCCGATGACATGAAGGCCGGTCGCAGTCTGCAACTCCCGATCTATCTCGAAGCGCTCGAGCATCTATTGCTTCCCGGACAGGCCATCGCGGGTGGTGGGTATTACATTCTCAAAGCGAAGCCTGGGCGGCGCAACAGCGGCATCTATCGCAAGGACTTCGGCGATTACCTCGGCCTGCAGGCGAAAAACTCAATCCTGACTGATGTTGAATGGAATAAGATCCGAGCTGAAGTGATTGCAAAGATTTGGGAGTTTTTCGACGGCATGAGAGCAGGCGACTTTCGGGTCAGGCCATCGCAGGGTTTGAAGACATGCAGATTCTGCGACTACTCGGCAGTGTGTCGCTATGATCGTTATCGCATCGACGGGAAGAGACTGTCCGCAGATTTCGCAGATTCCACAGATTAGAGCCAAGACCTGTTAGTGTTTTTTGGTGTAATTTCGTGGATCGTCTCGCCTTACTAATGACGAAGAGACCATCTGCCAAATCTGTATAATCGGCGTAATCTGCGGATAGAAATTCCGACAAATGTCTTTACCAACACCAAAGCGCGAATTACAACCGGCCCAGGCCACCGCGGCCTACACGCTCGACCGCCACATCTCCGTAACGGCCGGTCCAGGTGCAGGCAAGACCACTGTCCTGGTCGAGCGCTACCTTCACATCCTGCGCGAAAAGAAGCCTGCCTCAATCGATCAAATCGTTGCCATAACCTTTACTAACCGCGCAGCTAACGAAATGCGCGAGCGCCTGCGCAAAGCGCTGGACGAATTACTCAGAAACGCGAGCGGCGCTGAACGCCAACGATGGATGCGCTATAAACGCACGCTCGACGGCGCAGTCATCACCACGATTCACGGCTTCTGTATGCGCTTGCTGCGCGAGTTTCCGGTGGAGGCCGGCCTGGATCCGCAATTCATGTTGCTGGATGAGCATCGTGCGGCAACTTTGTTGGCGGCTGCTGTCGAGGAATCTCTGTCGGAGGCAATTGGCCGGCGTGACGAATCTGTTTCAAGATTGACGGCCGGCATAGGCAGACCGTTATTGGCGACTGCGCTTTGGGAGATGTATTTGAGAGTTCGAGGGCAGGGACTCTCATTTGAAGCGATCTTGAAACAGACTGTCGTCAGCCATTCCGCGCAGCAGGATTACGATGCGCTCTGCGACGAGCTGGATCGGCTGATGCCTGCGCTGATTTCTTATCGAGGCCTCACCAGCCGTGCGGATGAGAAAAGGGCAGCGGCTCAACAAGGGTGGCCGGACCTAAGGGAGATTTTGCGTGGTGAGGACGTCTCACTCGCAGATTACTGTGGGGCGATCGACGAGTTTCGGCAGGCCGCCCGTCCAAACGCCAGCGGTAAGATATCAGGCCTGGTAAAAGAGATTGACGAACTCTTCTGGGGCGAGAGCAAGGAAAAGTGTTTCGGGCGGTTGCCGCAGATGCGTTTTGATCTGCTCGCACGGGATTACGCTACCGCGCTGGTTAATCTGCTGAAGAATATTGATCGACGTTTCAACGAAAAGAAGCAGGAGCTGTCCGCGCTGGATTTTGACGACTTGCAAGTGCGAACTCTCGAGCTGTTGCGACGCCCTGAGGTTCTACTGCGCGCCTCGCAACGATATAAGTTTTTCCTCGTCGACGAATTCCAGGATACGAATGGTTTGCAGCGCGACTTGCTGGAGGCGATCGTGCTGAAGGGCGGAGGACGCGCGAACCTCTTCATAGTCGGAGATCGAAAGCAGTCGATTTATGGTTTTCGCGGCGCGGACGTGGACGTGTTTGGCAGGATGACGGATGCACTGCTGGCGACCGGCGGTCAATTGGTCCCCTTGCCGCTCAACTTCCGCAGCCAGCCCCAGCTAATCAACTTCTTCAACCATCTCTTCTCGCGGTTCTTCAGACCAGGCGAGGACATCAACAAGGCCGACCTTGGTGAACTGGGTTATGTCGAGCATGAATTAAGCGAGGCCAAACGCGAGCCCCGTGATGCCCCGCCGTTGGTTGAATTAATAGTTGATGCGCTTTCCGGCGAAGACGATCCCAAGGCGAAACAAACTGCGCGCGAACGCGACGCGAAGCAGTTGGTCCAACGGATTATCTCTTTGACAACGACCACGTTGGGCGGCACAAGTGCCGCGGCTAAACGGTTGGGGGTGGGTGAACGATCGGAGACGGATGAACAGTCAGCGATGGGCGAAGCGTTTCAGTATCGCAACATTGCTTTGTTGTTTCGAGCGATGACCGACGTGCCTGTTTATGAAGCAGAGTTTCGCCGTGCCGGCATTCCGTTTCAGACGGTGCTGGGCAAAGGCTTTTACGAACGCGAAGAGATCGTAGATCTTATTCAGCTTTGCCGTTTTCTCGATAATCGAACCGATGAACTCGCCCTGGCGGCCGTGATGCGCTCCCCATTAGTTGGCATTTCGGACAACACCTTACTCGCGCTGCGCCTTGGGCCGCGCGTCAGCGAAAGCAAGCCTGGCGAAATTCCGCAACCGCGCAGGCATCCGCGCCCGCTCTTCCATGCGCTGCGCAAGCAGAGAGATATCGACTTCATAGACGAGGACGAACGGCAGGCCCTGGAGCGGGCGTTCGTTCTCCTCGCTTCGCTGATCGAACGACGCCATCGTTATCCAATCGGTGACCTGCTCCGCTTTGCCGTCGAACAGTCTGCTTACACAACTGTGATTGCAGCGAGTTATGACGGAGCTCAACGGCTGGCCAACGTTGAGAAGTTATTCAACCTGGCAGAGCGGTTTGAACGTTCAGGCGCTCATCTGATTCGCGATTTCGTCAAATATGTTCGCGACTTCGAAGCGATTGGTAGTCGTGAAAGTGAGGGGCAACTCGATGATTCGGCGAATGCTGTGAAGCTCATGACCATTCACCAGGCGAAAGGTTTGGAGTTTCCAGTTGTGATAATTCCCGATCTGCACCGGCTGCGGCCTTCATGGGAGGGATACTTCCTGCTTGATCGTCATCGCGGATTGACCTTGAAGGTGCCGAACGGTCGTGGGCAGATGGTGTCAGGCCGCACGTTTACGCTTTTTAACGAACGCGCACAGTGGCGCGAGAATTTTGAAAGTATGCGACTGCTATATGTGGCGGCCACCCGCGCGAAGGACCGCTTGATTCTTTCAGGCGCGACCAGAGAAGTAAGCAAGCTCGCAAGAGGTGACGACAGCTGGCTGCAGCTGATTTGGCAAACGCTCGACCTTGGGACCCGCTGGCAAAGCGGTCTCGTGGATCTTGACACAGAGACAGGGCTTCAGCTCACCGTCAATCTTATCGATCAGGAAAAACAAACGCTGGGTTTGGAAACCACCGAGAGCGGTTCGCGATCGATTGTATTGACGGGCGACCTTGCGCAAAGTTTTCCCTTGATACGTTCAATTGAACCGGAACGCGAACGGGCAATACATCGTTTGAGCGTGACGCAACTCATCAACTACCAGCGCTGCCCACGCCAATACTATTTCGATCGTGTGTTGCATGTGCCGACTCCCGATCAAATGGCCGTGTGGAATAATGCGGAGGCGCCGGAACCGCCTGCCAATTTAACAGCGACGCTCAAAGGCGCGGTGATTCACCGGTTCTGCGAGACGTATTCTTCGGGAGACAATTCCCAAGAGATACTGCGACGAAGCTTTGAAGACGTGGTTCGAGCACGACAGGCTGAGCTTGCCGATCGGCTGGTGGAAATAAATACGGAAGAGGCGGTCGCAGATTTGTTCCCCCTGGCGCAGAACTATTTGTCTAGTGATGTATTTGAACGTGTTGAAAGAGCGCGCAAGGGTTTGTCAGTAGCACCTGCGTTAGCGGGTGGGTACGGCGTGGGCTTGTGGAGCGAGTTGAGCTTTCGTTTACGACGACCGCTGGGAATCTTAACTGGGGCAATCGATAAGTTGCTTATTACCAGGTCCACGACGGGAGCGGGTTTTGATGTTGAGGTAATTGATTTCAAAACGAATCGAATCGGGGGGCAGAGGTCAGCGGGGAGGAGGCAGGACGCAGGAGGCAGGAGGCAGGAGGCAGGAGGCGGGAGGCAGGAGGCAGGAGGCGGTATCGGGCGTTCGCCCGGGCAGATAACTTTCGACTTCGAAGCACCGGTGGTCGCGTCTTCGGCCTTAAACCAAAGCGAGATTTCTGTTGATGAGCAGGTGCGCATTACGGCGGCTGATTACCAGTTGCAGATGCAGGCTTACGCCTTGGCTGTGGCTGAGCTTATGGATGGGCTTATGCCGGGACTCAAAGATGCGGGCTTTTCAATTATCTCGACGCTGCATTTTCTCGAGCCCAACGTTGAGTTTCATTTTCCCGGCGACCTGCTTTCACCCGAAACGTGCGCGCGAGCGATAGATAGTGCGATGATAGATATAGTTTCCTCCATTCAGCCAAGCCAGTTCCCCTTTCGACCGGCAATGCATTGCCGGATGTGTAACTTTCTCGGCATCTGTCCGGCAGGGCGAGAATGGGTCAGGGCAGAGCAGCGTGTTGTTTCCACCCCAGGAGACCTCTCCAGGGTGGCTGCCATCGATGGCTGAAATGATGTCCGGTCTAAGGCTGTTAATACAGAACCGAGCGCGGTAGCGCCGGATGCCAGAATCAACTTAAACTTCTGGTAGGCCAGGAAAAACTAAGGCCGATCCACAAAATGAGACGAAGCCACACGAAAAAAGCTCTTCGTTCGAGTCATTTCGTGTGCTTTCGTGGATCGGCTTAATCTCCCTCGTAAGAATCGACATGATCCACACTTTTTCAGCAGCCCTGAGAAGTTTTAAGTTGACTCCTGCAGCCGGCGCTACCGCGCTCGGTTCCGTAACGGCTAATTTATTATGAGCAAAAATAACAGTCCAGTGGGAAGTGCGGCGCCCGACTTCAGTTTGAACGACGGAGACGGCAATTCGTGGAGCCTAAACAGCAATCGCGGCAAGGTCGTCGTGTTGTTGTTCTATCCCGGGGACGAAACACCTATCTGCACGCGTCAGATGTGTTCCGTTAGAGATCGTTGGGAGGACTACGCAGCGACCGGCGCAGAAGTGGTAGGAATTTCAACTGACTCGGTCGAGTCGCACAGGAAGTTTGCCGAGCATCACAGTTTGCCTCTGCGACTGTTGTCGGATTCGAACGGAGGAGTGGCGAAGCTCTACGGGGCGCAGTCGCTGATCCCGGGAAAAGTTGCCCGTTCCGTTTTTGTGATCGATGCCCAGGGGATTATTCGCCATCGCGACGTGAGACCGCTCGGCCTGTTTCGCCCGAAGGACGATGCAGTTATTCAAGCAATAAAGAAAGCGCAGAGTTAAACAACGTCAGGATCAAGAATGACCAGCGCTTTGTTGCCCTCTACCCCGCGAAGACTGATGGTCACCCATATGTAATCAGGCCCGAAGATGCCGTCAGTCGAGAGACCGTCAGGTAATTTGACGTTTATCTGAGTCAGCCAGTCGAAGTTTGGCACTTTCCCCACAAACTCAACAGTCAGCGGATAAACTATGCCATTAGAGTCTTCGGCCTGCGCCGTAATGACTGAAGAATTTTCCCCGGCCATCAATTCGATATTTGAGGCGAACAGCATTAAACGGGTGCGCTTGTCCGAGCTGAAATTGTATTTGGATTTGACCGGCAAAGGGTCGCGCAGCATCGACACTGAATCCAGAGCGATCGCACGCGGAGAGTTCAACTCCCTCAGGAGCACTGGGGTCCCTGGGGGCAAGGCCGTGGGCGCAGGCGTGGGCAATCCTGTCGGGTTGATTGCGATGCCGCGAACAGACTCTCCGCTACCAATGAATCCGAGATTTGTAGCCCTGGCCGTGGCCAGGTCTATGGTGCAGAAATACTTCATCGGCCCGACGTCCATGTCGAAGAATGACAATGCAAGATAGGCCGTGCCGCTATCAGAAATGTCGAAGGCGGCGAGGTGATCCCCGATAGCATCAACGGCGTTAATCTCCCTGATGGGCCCTACTGTTTTAAGCTTCCCCGAGTTTAGTGGGTCAAACTTCACCAGCACACCGGCCTGGCGAAAATCAAAACCATAAAGGGTGGTTGCGCTCGCTCCTGCGACGTTGTTTGAATAAGCCAAACCAGTTACTAATGGAATGCCCCCAGCATGTAGGTCACCGGAAACATAAGCAGTCGGCTCGTAGACAGCGGTCACTGCGCCCGTTTCCGGATGAAGAAGCAGGTTCTGGTGAGTATCGCTTACCACCCGTGCCCGATCAGCCACGGGATCAAAGTCGAAACCGAAAAACTTCCCGTTCAAGACCGGCGCGAAAGGGCCGGCGCCTACCGGCGTGGCCGCGCCTGTGAAGGTGTTTATGACATACAGACGGCTGGTACTACCGAGGGCGTAGAGCTGACGCGTTGCGGGGCGGAAATCAATCGCCAAAACCGATTCGTTCGGCTGGAGTCCGGCAATTGTCATCGAATTGGTGAATTCGTACGAGGTCTGGCTGTCGAAAAGCACAAGTTTTCCGGACTGCGTAATTGCATATATGGGAACGGCATGAACAATTATTGGTGAAAGCATGACAATCATGGTCACGGCGAATAGTGCCGCCCCCAGTTGCCGAAGACGCAGATCATGCTTGAGGCCTTTAAACAATAACCTTTTGAAATGATTCGTTATCATTGCACTTCAGATAGGGGGCGCGGGCACAGATTCAAAGATATTGTCCGGTGTAAGAGAGTTTTGCGCAACGATAGGTGGAATTGCATACTGATGCAGTTTTGATTATTTCGGCTGAAACGCAGTTCAGGTACAGAACCCAGCGCGGTAGCGCGGGATCCTTCCGGACCCTGAGTATTAATAAGCATTGCCGACCTTGCGCGAAGTTGCCTCGGTGATCCCGCGCTACCGCGCTGGGTTCTGTAATTAAGTACATTTCTCCAAACTGCATCAGTACCTGGAATTGCGCGGACGCCCGAAGGGGCTGCGCCCTCTAACTCAACATTTGCCGTTCGGCTAAGTGAAAGAATCGGTGTTACCTAATGGGCGGTAAAGGCATCCACGAATGTACACGAACCCGCACGAAACAAACTTAGTGTTGTTTGGTGTGACTTCGTGGATCGTATCTGTTCTGGTTACCCAAATCCGGGCGCAATGGTTTGTAGCTGACTCAAAAGGTATAATTCCGCCCCTAAGGAGAAATCATTCATGGCCGAAGTAAAATGCAAACACTGTGGTGAAAAGCGTCCGGCGCTGGGCTTTGCGCCACTTCCCAACGAACTGGGCCAGAAGATTGCCGCGGAAATCTGTCAGTCTTGCTGGAGTGGCTGGCTGCAGAAGCAAACTCAAATCATCAATCACTATGGTTTGGATCTCACCAACCCCGACGCGCAAAACTTTCTTTTCGATAACATCAAGGGATACCTCTTTGGAGAGTCGCTGCCCATGGCCGGACAAGCTGAGATCGACACGACTAAAGAGGGCAGCGTGAAGTGGTGAACGCCATCTTTTACAGAACCGAGCGCGGTAGCGCCGGATCATAGAGTCAACCTCGGTAATGGGAGGAATATAGAGGCCAGCGGGTGCCCTGCTTATCACCCACAGTGACTCCAGCATCCGGTGCTACCGCGCTCGGTTCTGTAATGGACTTCCCTTCATTGAAACCCGTTCCTGCAGTTCCACGTGACAACATCTCCCAGGAGATCCCCCGCAGACATTTACTGTTTCGGAGTTTCTAAGTTAAGCTTTCGCCATTCTGTTCCAACCCGAAGGCTCGGTCTCCAGTCTGGAATCCGGTTCTTCGCAATATCAATTGATGGGGATTTGGTCGCTTATGCCAAAAGTCCGCTGGCTGTCTCTCTTCTCGCTCGCCCTTCTTGTCTCTGTTTTTTCACTTAACAACTCCGAAGCTCAGCGCAGTGGGATCGACACTTATGCGATTACCAACGCTCGCATTGTGACGGTTTCAGGACCGGTGATTGAACGCGGCACCGTGGTGATCCGCGACGGCCTGATCGCGGCAGTCGGAGAAAATGTTGCCGCGCCTGCTGATGCTCGTCTGGTCGACGGAACAGGCTTGACGGTTTATCCAGGGCTAATTGATTCGAGCACCGCGCTGGGGATTCCACAGCCTTCGCCGACAGCGACACCCTCGCCCGGAGCAGGAGGAGGAGGCGGTTTTGCTGCTCTGCTTCGCCCGCAAAGTTTCCTCAGCGCGCCTAACTCGCCTCAGCCGCCAGGGCTACAGCCCGAAGTGATGGTCGAGGACTTCATCAGGCCTGGGGGAGAGCAGATCGAAGCCGCGCGCAATGTCGGAATCACCACCGCTGTGAGTGCGCCGCGCAGTGGAATCTGGATGGGCCAGTCCGCGCTTATTAATCTTTCGGGAGACAACGCGCAACAGATGATCGTGCGTTCGCCGGTGGCAATGCACGTTGGCTTCACGCCGCTGCGCGCGGGCACATTCCCAAATTCACTGATGGGCGTGTTTGCGGCGCTGCGGCAATCGTTGCTCGACGCTCAGCGCTATCGCGAGGCCCAACAGATCTACGACCGTTCACCCCGCGGGTTAAGACGGCCGGACCAAAACCGATCGCTGGCGGCCTTGCTGCCGGTTCTTGACGGCGCGATGACGGTGATTATGTACGCGGATCGCGAGCGCGAGATTAGTCGTGCCCTCGACCTCGCTCAGGAGTTCAAACTCAAGGCGATAATTGCCGGCGGGATGGAGGCAGACAAAGTTGCGACTCGACTGCGCGAAAGCAAGGTCCCGGTGTTGCTCTCGCTAAACTTTCCCAGACGGACCACTGCAGCTTTGCCTGAAGCCGATCCTGAACCGGTGAGGGTGTTGCGTGAACGAGTTGAAGCTCCGAAGACGGCAGGCAAACTCGCAAGCGCTCGAGTTCCGTTCGCCTTCCAGTCAGGCGGTCTGACTAGCATGACCGACTTTCACGCAAACCTCGTCCGCGCAATTGAGAATGGCCTGGTACGTGACGATGCCTTGCGAGCGTTGACCATCTGGCCGGCAGAGATCCTGGGCGTTTCGGATCGGTTGGGCTCGATCGAGGTTGGCAAGATCGCCAATTTAACAGTAACGCGCGGCGATCTATTCGTTCGCAACCGGCACATTACGCATGTCTTTATCGATGGCCGTCAGGTGGACTTGCGACCGGCGACGCCTACGGCCGGTGCCGGTTCGGCTACGGGGACATGGTCGTTAAGCCTCGATCTTGGTGCGGGTGATATTAGCGCCACTTTGATTCTTCAGCAGATGGGGGAACGCCTCCGCGGCTCGATTCAGGGTGGATTGGGAAGCAGCGATGTAGCCAACGCTTCTATGGGCCCCAGTGGAGATATCCGATTCACGGTCCCGATTACGCTTGAAGGTCAAACGTCAGAGGCAACATTCTCGGGCAGAATCGATGGCAACGAAATGCGGGGCACGGTAAGTATTGTGGGCCGCACTCCGGGTTCATTCACGGGGACGCGTTCGGGTACGCCGTCGCCGGAAGCCGAACCTTCGCCTACGCCGTGACCGTTGTAATTGGCGGCTCCTTGGAGTGCGGCGGCCCGGCGCCGCTTTGGCCCGCTGCGACCTGTCGCAGCTTTGGTTAGGTTGGATCCGTTGAAAGTAAACCATGACTCTATGGCGACATTGCGGCGCCGGGCCGCCGCAGGCCAAAGCGGCGCCAGGCCGCCGCACTGCAAAAAAGATGAAAGGTCTCTCCAAATGAAAAGGCTGCTTGTTACTGTCCTCGCATGCTCGATGCTTGCGGGTTCTTCGTTGCCGCAAGTCTTCGCGCAGGAACGCAGTGCGTCGGTTACCCTGATACAAAACGCGACAGTGTTGACAATCACACGCGGCACCCTCGCGAACACAGACGTGCTCATACGCAACGGCAAAATTGCGGCTGTCGGCAAGAATCTCAAGAATCCTGGTGCGAACACGCGAGTAATTGATGCCACAGGAAAATATCTAATGCCGGGCATCGTCGACTGTCATTCCCATTCAATGCTCGACGCCGTCAACGAAGGCTCTCTGTCCGTGACTTCGATGGCCCGCACGCGTGATGTGCTCAACCCTAATGACGTTGATCTTTATCGCGGGTTAGCCGGCGGCGTAACCACTTTGAATTTGCTACACGGCTCCGCAAATGCTATCGGCGGCCTCAACACGGTAGTGAAGATCAAATTCGGACGGCCGGTGGAGGAGTTTGTTTTTCCGGGCGCGATGCCGGGGATCAAATTTGCCCTGGGAGAAAACCCGAAGCGCGCAAGCTCTACGCCGCAGCCTGGACAGCAGCGTCGTTATCCGGCCACGCGAATGGGCGTGGAAGAAGTCATACGAGAGGCATTCACGCGCGCGCGCGATTACAAGAGGGGCTGGGAGGAACACCGTGCGTCATCCGCGCGTGGCGTTAAGAATCTGATTCCTCCTCGCCGCGATCTTCAGCTCGAACCACTGGTCGAAGTCCTGGAAGGCAAGCGACTCGTTCATGCCCACAATTATCGTGCAGATGAAATTCTGATGCTTATCAATGTGGCAGACGAGTTTGGTTTCAAGATCAAGACCTTCCAACACACTCTTGAAGGTTACAAAGTGGCGAAGGAGATCGCGAAACATGGCGCGGGCGCTTCGATTTTCGCCGACAACTGGGCCTACAAAATTGAAGCTTACGACGCCATACCTTACAACGCCGCGATCATGACTCGCGCGGGCGTAAATGTTTCCATGAACTCCGACTCCGATGAGCGTGCGCGACGCTTGAACATCGAGGCTGCCAAAGCGATGCGCTATGGGGACGTAAGCGAAGAGGAAGCGCTCAAGATGATTACCTGGAATCCGGCCTGGCAACTCGGAATTCAAGATCGCGTCGGGTCGATCGAGGTTGGTAAAGACGCCGACCTGGCCATCTGGAACGGCCACCCCTTTAGCGTCTATTCCAGGGTGGACACGACGCTGGTTGATGGCGAAGTTTTCTTTGACCGCGTGCAGGACTTGGCCCAACGTGCCGAGTTTCTGAAGCAACGCACTCAGCTCGAACAGGCAGAACCCAATCGTCCGCCGCGCGGTGGCGCGTCGCCGCAAGCGCCGCGACGACGTCCGCCCACCAACGCCCATGATGACTGGGACGGAGGTGACGACAATGAGTAAATTCAGACCCGCATCATTCTTGTTTGTAGGAATCTTCGTTCTGGCGTGCGGGACGCAAGTATTAGCGCAGCAAATCGGTAATCCCACGAGCCAGTATGGCGTCAACTTCCCCCGCGGGACTTACGCGATTCGCAATGCTCGCATTGTGACGGTTAGCGGTGCGGATATCGATAATGGGACCGTCGTTGTGCGCGATGGAAGAATTGAAGCCGTGGGACCAAACGTTAGCGTTCCGTCCGGGGCGCAGATAATAGAAGGGCGCGGTCTTTCGGTTTATCCCGGAATGATTGATGCCGGGACGTCGCTCGGCCTGGTTGAAGTAGGGCAAGGCGCGCCGGGTACTGTCGATACTTCCGAAGTTGGTGAACTCAACCCCAACGCCAAGGCAATCTTCGCTATCAACCCACATAGTGCTCATATCGCCGTGACCCGGGTGGATGGTGTCACTAACGCTGTCTCAATTCCGTTGGGTGGATTGATTTCCGGACAAGCGGCCATCATCAATCTCGCCGGCACTAATCAATTTGAAATGGCGGTGGTGCCCATGGCGGCCCTGGTCATTAATTATCCGCGCAGCAGCGCCCGCGGAGGTGGGGGCTTTTTTGCCTTGATACAGGAAACAAACCTAAGCGAAACCCTGGCCAACGCGAATCGACAGGTCGAACAGATACGCAAGATGCTGCGCGACGCTGAGGCCTATGGGCGCGCGCAGGACGCAGTTGCGAAAGATCAAACATTACCGCGGGCCGATCGAAACATAGTGCTGGAATCGCTGGTTCCATATGTTCGGGGAGAACGTCCGGTCATATTTCGTGTCGATCGGGAAACCGACATTCGCGCTGCAATCAAATTCGCGGAAGAGATGAAATTGAAACCGATCATTCTTGGTGGCGATGATGCCTGGAAGGTTGCTGCGCTTTTGAAAGAAAAGAATGTGCCTGTGGTCCTGACGGGGATCCTCGATTTGCCTTCACGCGAAGACGACTTCTACGACACGCTTTACGAAAACGCTGCCAAGCTGCAACAGGCAGGCGTACGCTTCGCTATTTCAAGTGGAGACAGCGGCGCTAACGTTCGCAATCTCCCGTTTTATGCGGGGATGGCCGCGGCGTTTGGCTTGCCCAGGGCTGAAGCCCTGAAGGCAGTGACACTTTATCCAGCTCAGATTATGAATGTTGGCGACAAACTGGGTTCGATTGAAGTGGGCAAGATGGCCAATCTCGTCGTCACAGACGGCGACTTGCTCGAGACGCGAACGCATGTGCGCCATCTGTTCATCGATGGTCGCCAGGTTCCTTTGACGAGCCGGCATACGGATCTGTACGACGCATTCAAGAATCGAAAGTAAAGATTCTTCGTCCCGTCGGGCGCAGCGGGGGCTTGGCCGCAACGAAGCGAAGATAAAATACGATCCACGAAATCACACCAAAAGACACTAACGATCTTTTCGTGCTGTTTCGTGTGGTTTCGTGGATCGTGCTTATTTGATCAAGATCCTGTTTAAAATCAAGGGACGTGTTCACGGAAACCAGATTTCAATTTGTTAGCTCCCATTTTGCTCAAAACACCCGGAGGTTATTTCGTTGTTTTCTCGAAACATCATAACGCGCACACTATTTTCCGCAGCCCTCATGGGCCTAATGATGTTCTCTGCCGACTCCGCGCTGGCCCAAACCAAGCTTCTACGCTTTCCTGACATCCATGGCGATCGGGTCGTGTTTACTTACGGCGGCGACTTGTGGACTGCAGCGGCTTCCGGCGGCGCGGCGCTTCGATTGACGTCGCACCCGGGAGTGGAAGTCTTTGGCAAGTTTTCTCCTGACGGAAAATGGGTCGCATTCACCGGGCAGTATGACGGCGACGAACAGGTTTACGTCGTGCCCTCCACGGGTGGTGTTCCACGCCAGCTGACGTTCTATCCAGCCAAAGGCCCACTGACGCCGCGTTGGGGTTGGGACAACCTGGTTTACGGTTGGTCCAACGACGGCAAGCGAATCTTCTTCAAGTCTCAGCGGGATTCCTGGGCGTTACCCATCGCGCGTCTTTATTGGGTTTCAGTTGATGGCGGACCCGCTGATCCATTGCCGATGCCGTTTGCAGGTTCCGCAGATTTTTCACCTGACTCTTCGCAGATTGTTTATTCGCCACAATCACGCGATTTCCGACCGGAAAAGCGTTATGGCGGCGGCCAGGCAAACGCTCTTTATATTTTCGATTTGAAGAATTATGCGACCAAGCGGATTGCTGAAGGCCCACGCGCAACCCGCGATCCAATTTGGGTGGGCGACACCATTTATTACAACTCCGATCGAGATGGACACTTCAACCTCTACGCTTATCACGTGCCCAGCGGTAAGACCACTCAGGTAACAAGCAATAAAGTGTGGGATGTTCGTTGGCCGGGCTCAGACAATCAAAGCCGGATCGTTTATGAGCTCAACGGCGAGTTGCAAGTGCTCGATGCGAAGAGTGGTCGCAGCAGCGGCATCTCCATTTCTGTTCCCGATGAAGGCCTGGCGCAGCGGCCCAGTCGCATTCCAGTTGCTGGGTTCATCGAGTCGGTCGGGCTAAGTCCAAAAGGCGAACGGGCGCTATTTGTCGCGCGCGGTGACGTGTTTACCGCGCCGATTGAAAAAGGCCCGACACGCAATCTAACGCATTCTTCCGGCGCCCATGACAAATGGGCCAGTTGGTCGCCGGATGGCGCCAGCATCGCTTTCATCTCCGACATTACTGGTGAGGAAGAGTTGTACATCGCGCCACAGGATGGTCTGAAACCGCCTCAGCAAGTTACTCGCGGCGGCAGCGCCATGCGGTATCAACCGGAATGGGCCCCGGATGGCAAACGCATCGCGTTCAGCGACAAGGATGGGAAGCTGTATGTGGTCACGCTTGCGGATCGCCAAGTGGTTGAAATCGCCGATTCGCGGCACGGTCAGATTCGTGACTACACCTGGTCACCGCGCAGCAATTTTTTGGCGTTCAGCCTGGACGAGAATTCCAACCGTTTTTCGGCGATCCATGTCTGGAGCGCAGCGGACGGCAAGGTCCGACGTCTCACAGACTACATGTTTAATTCGAACAATCCGGTTTGGGATCCGCAGGGAAACTATATTTACTTCCTCTCCGATCGAGAGTTTCAGCCGCAGATCTCGCAGATTGAATTTAACTACGCAACGAACCGCACTTCTTACATCTACGCGATCGCATTGCGCAAGGATGTGAAACATCCTTTCCCGCCGGAGAGCGACGAGGTGACGATTGCCAAAACTGATGAGGCACCCAAACCAGTGGGAACGCCTCCGGCGATTGAACCCAAGCCACCGGCAAAAGAGATCAGCAAGGAAGTGAAAAAGGAACCGGCTGGCGCACAGCCGACTCCAGAAGCAGAAAAGCCGGCCGCACCAGCGGCTGCCGAGACGAAGCCTGACACCGCTGCCGCCGGGGCTCCAAAGCCGCCGACAACAATGACCATCGACTTTGATGGTATCTCCGAAAGAGTGGCGCGGGTGCCAGTGGGCGCCGACAACTACGGCGGTTTGACCGCCAAAACAGGTCACCTGCTGTATGCGACTGGTTCTGCTTTCTACTATGGCCGCGCGGGAGATCGCCCGACCATTCTCAAAATCTTTGCTTTCAAGGACCGTAAGGAGACAACGATAGCCGAAGACATTCGTGGCTACGTCCTCTCCGACGATGGCTCGAAAGTCCTGGTGGCCCAGGGTCCTGGATATAACCTTTACGATGCGACACCTCTGGGAGACAAAACCAGAAAGCCGGTTTCGACCGCCGGTCTGTCTGTCGATCGCGTACCCGTGGAAGAGTGGAACCAGATTTTCAACGAGGTGTGGCGACGCTATCGTGACTGGTTCTACGTGCCTAACATGCACGGATACGACTGGGCAGCCTTGCGCGAACAGTACAAACCCTTGCTGCAATATGTTTCCCATCGTTCTGATCTCAACTACGTCATCAGTGAAATGATTGCGGAGTTGACGATCCAGCACGCTTATATCGAAGGTGGGGATTTCCAGATTCCTCCCAGACCGCGAGTAGGTTTGCCGGGCGCGCGTTTTGAAGTCGACAAGCAATCGGGAAGGTATCGCGTTACAAAGATCTTTGAAGGTCAGAACCAGGAAGATATCTATCGCTCGCCATTGACGGAGATTGGAGTAGACGTCAAGGTCGGCGACTATGTGCTGGCGATCGACGGCGAAGAGCTCAAGGGCACTGACGATATCTACCGGCTGCTGCGAAATAAGGTGGATAATCCCGTTAGCTTGACCGTCAATAAGACACCTTCTCTCAATGGCTCGAGAATCGTTTCCTACCGGCCGATTACGGATGAAGGGAATCTTATTTACCTCGATTGGATCGCTAAGAACCGGCGTAAGGTGGAAGTCGCGACGGGTGGAAGGGTTGGATACATACACATTCCCGATATGGGAGCGAATGGCATTCGGGAATTTATCAAATGGTATTACCCTCAGATCCGCAAGGAAGGCCTGGTAGTTGATGTGCGTGCCAACGGCGGCGGCAATGTTTCTCGCATGCTAATCGAACGGCTGCGGAGAAAACTACTGGCCGTCAATTACTCGCGCACTGACGACGAAGCGAATACCTATCCCGACCAGGTATTCATCGGACCCATGGTCTCCCTTCTGGATGAGAACTCAGCTTCCGACGGCGACATTTTCCCCTACATGTTTAAGGAAGCGGGACTTGGGCCATTGATTGGTAAGCGTTCGTGGGGCGGCGTAGTCGGCATTCAAAACCGCGGGCCACTAATTGATGGCGGCACAATCTTCGTCCCCGGCTCCGGCCTAGCCAATAAAAACGGCGAGTGGATTATCGAAGGCTATGGCGTCGATCCGGATATTGAAGTAGAGAACGATCCCAAGTCAGAAATTGAAGGCAGAGATCCTCAACTCGAGCGGGGTATTGCGGAGGTAATGGCTAAGTTAAAACAACCCGTGAAGTTGCCGGCAAAACCAGCGGGACCGGTGAAGACCCTTCGATAGTAACTAGAGATACACAGACTACGATCCACGAAATGACACGAACTGACGCGAAGAGACATTAGTGTTCGTTTCGTGTGTGTTCGTGGATCGCATCTACTCGTCGTTCTTTGCCGCGTCAGCCGCGCTGTGTAAATCAGACCCTCTCTACGCTACTTGCCACCCCTCAAAATCGTTGAATAAAAATATCATCTGGATTATGTTTGGCGCCTCAATTTGAAGGAACTGCGGCTCGCCTTCCCGACGCTCAGGTTATTCTCGCATTCAAACCGGAGGTAGAACCCCAGAACGATTAGCCGGCCCATTCGAAGGGCCCATGGTTTCCCTTATACCGCAACGCGGAGCGCAAACATGGCCATTCCAATTCCCACGAATTTAGTCGAGTTCATACTTCTGGGGCCCCTGGACGATCGCCGCCAGTTACAGGACTCGCCCATTCTCGGCGACGTCTGGGTTGAGTTTGGCAAGAACCCGTCCAGGCGAGTCGACCTTCTCATTTCACCTTATCGAGGTCAGCATGCCGGCGCCGTAGCTGGTGAGATCGAGGATGGGCTGGCCGACGAGGACAATGAGATCGATGTGCTGAAGGACGATAACGAACAGCCGAACGTGGCCTACCTACAGGGTTTGGTCGTGGCCCGTTTAACTTTTGCAGAGGTGGCCCAACTGGTGGTGCCTAAAACGCAATGGTGGATCAGCAAGTGGGAGCAAGATGCCAATGGTTCGACGAAACAAGGCAGTCGTGGTGATTCCCGGCGCAGAGCCGGCAAACTGAAACGAGCTGCTCCCCGCAAACACGAGCTGTCGGATTACAGTGCCAGAAAAGTGAAAGAGGTATTGCGCAAGATTATCGCGTCTGTCAGAAACTGGCAGTCTAAATCAGGCGCCTTCAGTATGCAGGAGATACCGGCGTTAGATCGGTTTGTAGCGTTGGCGGGCCTGATCCTCTGGGCTGGCCAAACTAATAGCGACGAGGATCCTTCCAAAAAACCCGACGATGCCCTTGATTTCATTGTGAAGAATTCGAACGAGAAGCAGATAGACCGTTACCTCGACGAGGTAACTCGTCTGCTTGCCGATCTGAAGGAGAAAATGTTGGCGGAGCCGGAGCGCGAACCGATGGTTTACCAGGTTTCACTCAATCGATCCGCAATGCCGGCTCTTAGCCGTTCGACTGCGGCTGTCAAGGCTGATGCGGCGAGGACCTTGTTCAAAGTCGATTGCAGTAGGATCGGTTGGGGCGTAATTGATTCCGGAATCTACGGGGGTCACCCAGCGTTCGGAATCGAAAATGGCAGCCGGGTAAAGCGAAGTTTTGATTTCAAGAGTTTTCGCAAGATCGTGAGCCTAAGCAATGCGAAGCCGGTGATCAGAAAGAAGAATCTCAAGACGCTTATTAATGACGACTTGCTTCATCGCCCTCGCAACAAAAAAGAGGAGAGCGAATTGGAGAGCGACCTGGAGCGGTTGGCGGTTGATGCGCGAAACCGCGGCCCTATCCATTGGGAATTGGTCGAGAAGTTTGTGGAGATCAAACCCAATACGGAGCCACCAAGCAATCACGGGACCCACGTCGCGGGAATCATCGGCGCAGATAAAGAAGCTGCGAAGAATGTTGGCCCGGCAAAGGAGGAGTTTGCCGACGGCATGTGTCCGGATATTTCGCTCTATGATTTTCGAGTGCTGGGGCCCGGCATCCGCGACACTGAGTTTGCGATCATTGCCGCGCTTCAGTTCATCCGGTACCTCAATGATCGGGACAAGTTCTTCACCATTCACGGCGTTAATCTCAGCCTCTCAATCCCGCACGACGTGCGCAATTATGCGTGTGGACGCACTCCGATCTGCGATGAGGCCGAACGGTTGGTGGAAAGTGGTGTGGTAGTGGTGGCGGCCGCCGGTAACCACGGATACAAGAGTTTCGAGACCAAGGAAGGTTCTTACGAGAGCTATGCTGCTTTCAGCATCACCGACCCGGGTAATGCGGATAGTGTGATTACCGTGGGCTCAACCCACCGCTTCTGGCCGCACACTTATGGGGTCAGCTTTTTTTCTAGTCGCGGGCCCACCGGTGACGGCCGGATCAAGCCGGACCTGGTGGCACCGGGCGAACGAATACACGGTCCGGTCTTTAACAAGGATTCCAGTAACAAGAACGAGTGGGGCGATCTTGACGGCACCAGCATGGCCGCGCCCCATGTGAGCGGCGCGGCCGCCATGCTGCTGGCCCGCTATTCAGAGCTGATCGGACAGCCCCGACGCGTTAAGCAGATCCTTTGCGACAGCGCGACGGATCTGGGGCGCGAGCGCAGTTTCCAGGGTCACGGCATGCTCGACGTTTTGCGTGCCTTTCAATCTATCTAGTTAAGGGGGAAGGACCATGCTGTTCAGTCTGGATGTTATGCGTGCTCGCAAGGGTGATTGCCTAATTCTGCATTACGGCTCGGAAGCCGATCCTCGAGTCATCATGATCGATGGCGGCCATAAGAACGTGTACGTGCCGCACCTGAGACCGCGAATTGAAGCAATCCGGAAAGCGCGCGAGATCGAGGATCAAGAACCGCTCCAGGTCGATTTGCTGATGGTTAGCCATGTCGATGACGACCACATGCAGGGCATTCTCGAGATGACGAAAGAGCTGATTACCGCGGACATGGATAACGACCCGCAACTCGTGCAGGTCCTCAGCCTTTGGCACAACAGCTTCGAGAACCTCATCGACCACACCCCGAAGGAGCTGACGGCCGCCTTCAAAGGTCAATTCGGAGCGGCATCGGTGGCCGGCGAACTGCCCAACGACCTAACGCTGGACGCGGACGAAGATGAGGAGACGATCGTCTCCAACCTCAAGGTACTGGCAAGCATCCCGCAGGGTGCGCAGTTGCGCAAAGACGCGGAGAGGCTGGATTTCCCCCTTAATCCTGAATTCGACGGCAAGCTAATCCTGGCGAAGAAAAAGGGAAAACCTATCGACATGGACCATGGGCTCAAGTTTACGGTGGTCGGCCCCCTGCTCCCGGAGCTGAAAAAGCTCCATGCCAAACACGTGGCGTGGCTCAAAGAACTGAAGAAAGCGGGCAAGACGCCGGCGGAAGTGCTGGCGGCTTACATTGACAAGTCAGTACACAACCTGTCGAGCATCGTGGTGCTGGCTGAGGCCGGTGGCAAAAGCATGTTCCTGACTGGGGACGCCCGCGGCGACAAGATCCTGAAGGGATTGGAGCTGGTGGGCCTTGTGAAAGAAGGCGGCTCAATGCATGTCGATGTGCTCAAAGTTCCACATCATGGAAGTGCCAACAATCTGGACGACGACTTTTTCGAAAGGATCACTGCCGACCACTATGTGTTCTCGGGCAATGGCGAGCATGGCAATCCCGAACGTAAGGCGCTGGAAATGCTGCTGCAGGCGCGCGGTAACGATGATTACACTGTCCACCTCACTTATCCAATCGACGAACTTGACGTAGACCGCAAGAAAGATTGGGCGATTGAGCAGAAAAAGGAGAAGAAAAAGAAGGAGACAAAGCCGAGCCAGGTGGTGAGACCGAATTGGTCGCGCAAGAAGCACAGTCTGGCGGCGCTGTTTGAGGATAATCCAAAGTTTAAGAAGAAGGTCAGCTTAATTGAGGAAGACGAAGAGCCGCATGTTATCGACCTTCTTGATGAGGTGGGGTTCTGACGACCCGCGAAGCGATCTGCACAGTCTCACCAACGGGAAGGCTACCCATTACCTGCAAAGGCCATTAGCCCTTCACCAACAGTTTCTCCTGCGGCAACATCGCCGGTGAGCCTTTGTGCTGCCAACACCGCACAGGCAGATGCACACGACGAGAGCAAGGAGCCCCTTTCTTTGTTCGTGCTCCACATAAATACACCTCTTCTCCCGTCGCCGGAGCGGTGGCCCCCGGATTCGAATCCGACGATGTTCTTTTCGTTAGCGGCCCGGGATCTTCCGGGCTGGTGAGAGGAGAATCGGCCCTGCGAATAATCGTAAGCGGCGGCGAGTCTGGGCGTCCTACTCGGCCTGCAACATATCCGGCGCTGATCAATGTGAGTGCGGCGATTAACCAGGGTCCAAAACGCTCTCTCCTGAGACGGCGCGCGCAATCGTTGCAGAATTTGCGGCTCGTCCAAAAATGCCATCGCAGGCGCAGCAGCTTAGTGCCGCACTCCGCGCAGAAGTTTGGCTTGTACATCGTAAGGAAACCGGTAAATACCCCTGTAAAGCAAACTGTTAGTTTGCTGATCCCGCCAAACAGGCCTCTCATGTCTTCAGGGTGCGGAACGCAACTACCAGTTGCTTTACAGCCCTTTTCGGCTCCGCTGACAATTCTTCTCCTCACCCGAAGCAACGCAAAGCATGCCGCGCGCGTCCGAAAATGGCTAGCAGAATCCCCAAACGTCCATACTGACCAATTGCAAAAATTCTTGCTTGCCGGGATACTCAATACTCCGTAAAAATTTCTGCCAAATGATGAACGCATACTCTTTAAAGTCCGCTTGCCCTAAGACCCGCCTTTCTAAGATCGGGTGTAGATCCTATCTGACCTTGTTTCTCGTTCAGCTTCTGTTGATCTGTTGTGCACTCCCGGCGGCGGCACAGGATCCGGATGAAACTATTCGAACGGACACATCACTTGTCCAATTGAACATTGGCGTCGTCGATCCGCGAGGTCGTGCTATCACGTCGCTCTCTCGGAACGACTTCACTGTTTACGAAGACGGCGTCAAGCAGCCGATCAGTTATTTCGAACCGACCAGCGCGCCTTTCAGCTTGGTGCTCATGCTGGATGTCTCGGGCTCTACGATCAGCTTTCGGCCGCAGTTGAAACAGGCTGCCTGGCGTTTTCTCGACGCGCTGGCCCCGGACGATCGTGTGGCGGTAATTCAGTTTAATGCGAAGGTAAAAACTCTGGCGGGGTTTTCAACGGACCGGAAAAAGACAGCCTACGCGATTGAAATTGCAGAGGGCGCGGGGGAGACACATTTTTACGACGCACTGAAAACCGCCTTGAGTGCACTGGATAAGGAAGGAATGAAGCGACGGAAGGCAATCGTCGTTTTGACTGATGGGCTCGATACACACCTGCGTAATGCCGACCGCGCCTCGGCATCAAGGGCCCAAACCGACGCCGAAGCCGTGGCAGCTATCAATCCGATGTCGAGCGGCGCGCTTAACGCAGTTTTGACTGAGGCTCACAAGCAGGGTGTGACCATCTATCCGCTGGCTCTCCCCTCCGGCGATCCGAAGCGCCTGCCTTTACCAGATCCCGTGATCACTGCCATCTACAGCGCTGCTCGGACGCGACTGCAGAGTATTGCCGATCGCACGGGAGGCCGGCTCAACGAGATTCAAAGACTCGACCAGATGGCCCGTTTATACGCTGAAGTTGCAGCAGACTTGCGCTCACTCTACACACTGGCTTATCAACCTCAGAACGGCCGGACGCGTGACGGCAAGTGGCACGAGATACGTGTGGAAGTAGGTCAACCGGAGCTGATAGCGCGCACCAAGCCAGGCTATTTCGCACGCTGAGTTGAGGTAGGACAGACATTCCTGTCTGTCTTCCTCTAATTAGAAGCGCCTTGCGCGTCACTCTTGATGCCGTCAACTCCGGCGCGTTTTACTATTCGCGATTTACCATTTACTATTTACCAAAAAAGGGCACCCGTAGCTCAGTTGGATAGAGTACCTGACTACGAATCAGGGGGTCGCATGTTCGAATCATGCCGGGTGCACCAATAGTTTCGATCAGATAGGGTATCCAATTTTGGATACCTTTCTTTGTATGAGTGGGTCCTCAACAGAAGACGATCCACGAACAAACACGAAAGGAACACTAAAGTCCTTCGTGTCAGTTTGTGTCGTTTCGTGGATCGTATTTTCCTGCTCAAAAAAAAAGAACTCGAACGCTGTCATACAGAGGGCGCACGGAGAGAGTTAGTTCAAGCAGCTAAAGTTTGATAACCAGACGGACAGAGCGCATGAAGACACTGGTGCTAAGTCATGAGGAAGTCGTAGAGCTTCTTCCCATCAAAGAATGCATCGCTGTTATGCGTGGCGCCCTCAGCGCGCTCGCCGCCGGTAAGGTCCACCAGCCTCTAAGAACAATTATTCGACCACCCGACGCCGCCGGTCTTATGGGACTGATGCCGTCGTACATCTCAGGCGATAGTGGTGCCTTCGGTTTGAAAGCAATTTGCATTTTCCCCGGCAATCCCGCAAAGGGAAAGGATGCGCATCAGGGAGCTGTACTTCTTTTTAGTGCCGATACTGGGGAGCTCCTCGCCATGATGAATGCTTCAGCGATTACGGCCATTCGCACAGCGGCTGTCTCCGGGGTGGCGACAGATTTGCTCGCCCGAGAAGATGCGTGCAATCTCGCGATCATCGGTACCGGCGTGCAAGCACGTTCACATCTCGCAGCGATGTCTCAGGTTCGTTCCATCAAGCGTTGCCGGATAGCCAGCCGACAGATTGAACACGCATTGAAATTTGCTGAAGAGATGAGGGCAGACTTTGCGTTTCCGCTCGAACCAGTTGACAGTGTGGAAGACGCTTTGGCAGGCGCGAGCTTGATTGTTACCGTGACCTCTGCGATCGAGCCAATCGTGCGGCGCGAATGGATCTCACCCGGCGCTCACTTAAATGTCGTAGGGGCGTGCACTCCAAAGGCGCGCGAGGTGGACAGTGCGACGATGGCGGCATCGAGTCTGTTTGTGGACCGCCGGGAATCAACCACCAACGAAGCCGGAGACTATCTAATCCCAGCGCGTGAGGGCGCAATCGGTCCCGATCATATTCGTGCTGAAATTGGCGAAGTGCTTCACGGAGATAGAGCGGGTCGAACTTCACCGGAAGAGATTACATTGTTCAAATCTCTGGGGCTGGCGATCGAGGATCTTGCGGCAGCGGAATACCTATACCGGAAAGCCAGGGAGTTGAACGTGGGTACCTGGGTTGAGTTCGGGTGAGAAGCTAAAGTGTCGTGGTTATGAAGTCAGTACCACCACGCGGTAGCGGGTGGGTCATTCGCATTGTCGATTGCTAATTGCCAAATGCCGATTGGCTGTCTCGGTAAGGTCAATCGGCAATCGGAAATCGACAATTGGCAATGGAAGAGCCCACCCGCTACCGCGTGGTGGTACTGACTTCATGACCACGCATGGAAATGATGATGCTGCCGTCGCTTGCTGACATTAAGGACGCTCGACGAATGATTGCGGGCTCGGCGATCCGCACACCGCTCGTGCGGCTCAACGTCCGGAAAGCGCCGGCTGAGATTTATCTCAAGCTCGAAAACCTTCAGCCGATAGGTTCATTCAAAATCCGTGGGGCAACAAACGCGATGGGCCACATAGCGCCAGAGATGCTATCGCGTGGGGTCCTTACTGCTTCTGCGGGAAACATGGCCCAGGGAGTAGCCTGGTGTGCCCGCGATCTTGGGATTCCATGCACGGTGGTTGCGCCCGAAACCGCGCCGGAGACAAAGATCAAAGCCATCGAACGGCTCGGCGGACGTGTTATCAAGGTGAAATTCGAAGAGTGGTGGAAGGCTTTTGAAACGCGCAGCTTTCCCGGGGTCGAAGCGACTTTCATCCATGCGTTCGATGATCTGAATGTGATGGCCGGCAATGGCACAATTGCTCTGGAGATTATTGAAGACCTGCCGGATGTCGATGCGGTTGTGGTCCCCTGGGGTGGCGGTGGGCTCACGTGTGGGATTGCTGCCGCGATGCGTGCCCTGAATTCGAAGTGCAAGATATATGCAGTTGAAGTAGCGACAGCGGCGCCTCTTGTGGTTTCGCTGGCAGCCGGTTCGCCACAGACTGTGGACTACAAACCGTCTTTCGTGGACGGGATCGGCGCCCGGGTTGTTTTTCCGCAAATGCTCAAGCGCGCACAACAGTTGATTGATGGCGTGCTCGTGGCCGAATTGGACGAGGTTGCATCTGCATTGCGATTAATGGCCGAACGCAACCGGATTATTGCTGAGGGCGCGGGAGCTTGTGCGGTTGCGTGTACGTTGGCGGGCAAAGCCGGCACAGGTAAGGTTGTGTGTATCGTCTCGGGCGGGAATATAGACTTCGCGAAACTATGCGAAATACTTACGGGTACAGAGTAAGAGCGATCCACGAAACCACACGAAGCGGCACGAAAAAGAAGTTTTAGTTTTAGTTATTTCCTCTGCTGGATCGTTTGCTTTCACTAAGAATGCCAAGACCCGATGACTAAACAGAAAGTCCTGATTGTATGCACAGGTAATGTGGCACAGAGCCAGATGGCTGAAGGGTTCCTGCGGCATGATGCAGGCGACCGTTTTGAAGTGTTTAGCGCCGGCCTGAATCCGAGTTATGTGCGGCCGGGAGTGATCGAGGTGATGCGCGAGCTGGGTATCGACATTTCGCATCACCGCTCCAAGTCGGTTGATGAATTCCTTGGCGAAGAGATGGATTACGTAATCACTGTCTGCGATCACGCGAATCAACATTGTCCGGAGTTTCCTGCCAAAACAAAGCGAATCCATTGGAGTGTGGAAGACCCGGTTGCGCCCGCAGGCGATGATGCTGCGCAACTGGCCGTCTTTCGTCGCGTGCGTGACGATATCCGGAGACGTCTTAAAGGGTTCGCAGATGAGGTAAAAGAATAAAGACCCGCATGCTAATGGGGCGCCTCCTTGGAGTGCGCCGGCCCGGCGGCGCTTTGGCCGGAGTGAGGATAGGGCGCTGCTTGAGTTACGCGACGGGTGGGCCAAAGCGCCGCCAGGCCGCCGCATGCCAAGGAGGCGCCCACACGCACGGTTGGTGAATGTTGAGAGTCTCGGTTACGCGACAGCGGGGCCAAAGCGCCGACAAGGCGGCGCACTCCAAGGAGGCGCCCAGACGCACGGTTGGTGAATGTTGAGAATACTGGTTTGACACTACGGCTTCCCGCGCATCTTTATTTGCTACCGGACGGCCTGTGTGTAGCGCCCATTCTCCCCGAGGTTGCAACGTACAGCCACACCCAGCCACCTTTTTAGTCGACAGGAAAGGATCACCTGACATTGAAAAGAACTATTCTCGGTCTCGGTGTGACTTGCGCCCTGCTCGCAAATGTCTTCGGGCAACAAAGGCCACCTTCGCCTGCGCCCACGCCGGTGACATCGCCTGCGGCATCTACCGAGCCCGCGCCTTCGGCTTCGCCGCGTTCGTCACCCACCCCGGAATCACCAGACCTGGACTACGACGACGTGGTCCGGATTACCACCAACCTGATTCAACTGGATGTGGTCGTTACTGACAAGGATGGCAATCAGGTGACTGATCTCTCGGAGAAGGATTTCGAGGTATTGGAAAACGGGCGACCACAAGAGGCTACGCCTCAGCCGAGGGAGGCAGAGCCTCAGCTTCTAGTGGAGCACTCGGAAAGGCACAGCCTTTCCGCACGGAAGGCGCCGAAGGCGCTGTAGAGTCTGGGTGCACGGGGCAGTGGCCCGACCGTTGAGCGCTCTATGACCTTCCTGCAAGCACAGCAAGAGTAAGTATTGCTGCGATAATTGCAACCCCAATAGCGATTCGAGTACCGGTGGAAAGGTTTTGACCTTTAACTTTTTGGACTTGAGGGTAGGTGACGGTATGACTTGCCGCAGTTGCATCCACTATGACGAAACTGTTTTCGCCTGCTTCGCTTATGTAACCCTTCAGCTTTGTTTTGTCTCGCAAGCTAACCTCAACACGCGCCGCCTCACCTGAGCCAAGCCTTTGGACGCCTTCTCTTATCTTGTCTACAAAGTGAGCCTCTTTTTCTGCTTTAGAGTCAGCATAGGCAGGGACAGTCCCGGCAATGTTAACCAGCAATCCAACTATCACCAAAGATAGAAATGTTTTGAGCATACTTTCTCCTCTTAAAATTAGAATCGCTGAAATAAAGGGAGCAATTCAAACGCCATAGACTGATTGCCCGTAGCGGCATCTTAAGAAACAAAACAAACTTTTTTCGCCAGTGTGTTTGCGACACCTGAAAGATAGTTATTGCAGGGATCAATTAAGAGCCGACGCTGATGCGCTTCAGCCGCGCCGAACGCAGTGGAAAGAGTATCTTTGAGTGTCTGAGGAGGAAGGACTCGCTGCTCTTGGTTTATGCCGCTAAAAACGATCTAAAAATTTCTTTGACTCAAACGGCTCAGGTGGATTGTCGGGCGGCCCGGGGAACGCAATCCAATTCCTGCCTGGCCTGAACTCCCGGCATTAGGACATTACGCGTTCGATGAGACAGACTTCTAAGGCGCTGTACTTACAACTGTGTACCAGTCGACCACTCCATTGGATTTGCGAATCGCTTTGACGACTCCACTCCCCCCTTTGATGCGAGATTGTTCGGGAGTATTGCCACATTTCCAATACCAGCCGCCACTTTTAGTGTAACCGTCGAATTTCTTTATCTTAAAGTATTTAGTGTCGCCTGGGATTAAGACAACATCTCCATCGGTGGTTGAGGTAATCGTGATATGGTTTTCCTTATCACATGAATCACGAGTATGACTTAGTACTTTGATATGTCCTTCACCGATTTCCTTGAACTGCTCGTCTACTGTCATAAGAAACCTCCTTTGTCAGAGTATACGCTTCAACAAAGCAATCTCTCCAACGCGGAAACCGACTAGTCTTAGCTGCCCAACGCCACGCTTCAGCAGCGGGCGATCAGCAGTCCGCGCGCAGGAAAAAGGTTACTCGAGAAACAGGCTGTCGCGTCGTTACAAACGTTGGCAGGAGTTCGCTTGAAAGGCCTGCACTACTTCACCTCTTAATGAGAGTTTTACTTTTCCCCAGGAGCTTAATGTCGGTGCCGGCCTCCGATAGAGCTGCAGTTCTTTGGCAGATGTTGGTGCCCAAACTGTTTTCATTTGGACCGTAAGCATAGACCAGATAACTGTCGTCAACTTCAAACCTGTACCCGCAATCGCCGCCGCCTTGGCCCGTGGCCACGGTCACTTCCCGCGTAAGCCTACCTTTCCAGGATTTCTCAACGCGAAACTTCACCAGGACACCAGAGGCGTCAGGCTGTTGAAAAACTTGCATAACTTTGCCAACGAAGACCGCCCGTGATTGCTTCTGGGCCTCCTTTACTTGTTGCTTGATGGAAAGATTGCCGCTAGAAGATCCACAGGTGCAGGCAAGACCTTCACTCTGACTGACAGCCATTAGCATTGTCATGCCAATCACGGAAAATAGAATTCTTTTCATAGTCTTCACAATGTAGTTTCCAGTCGCAACCAAATGACCGATTGAGGCTGGTCCATTTTACATAGCCGAGTAACATTGTAGGGGTGTCACTCCGTGGACACCCCTCCGTCCGTTACGTTGACGCGGGGTGCCCACAGAGGTGTTAGTTGTCTTGATAATGAACACACAGATGGACACCCATACAATGATGGTCGTTTCATAACACCGTGGCCCGCTGTTAATGAGATCGCTCCCAAGCGGTCGAGGCGTCCGGGCGGTTGCGCATCACCATAACCAATTCAGTCTGGCTTTGACATATCTGTAACTCTTAGCTTCATGGCATCGAAGGCCACGCTTTGATAGCGGGAATCTTTAGCAGGCATTTTTACGAAGTTAGCCTCCCATGCAAGAGCCATCTCGCGCTGTGCACCAGGCGGGTGATTACCAAAAAGCAGAACCAGGAATTGATATTGACGGTATTGGTCCGTACCCATTTCTTCTTTTTTCTGCCTGGCCATGCGCTTTAAGACAGTAGCTAGTGCGTGGGGATTATAGCCGGCTTTGTAAGTGTTGTAGAAAGCAGCACGATCGGCCTCTAGTTCGTCGAAGCGAGCGAATCCGAGCAGACTCTCGCCAATGACAGCTATCGGTTTCTCTTCATATTCGCTCAAAAGATTCGCCAGTGCTGATTCAACTTCAGCAGATGTTTGGACCTTTCTGGTACCCGTAATCCAGAACATCTGTCGAGTTACAGTTTTTGAGGCGTGCGCGAAGGCATCATGTGCAATTTCATGCGCCAATATCCCCGCCAATTCATCTTCACTTTCAATTTGTTCAAGCATTCCGCGACTTATGAAAATGCGACCGCCGCCAGCGGTCATCGCGTCTGGGGTCCAATCGGTGGTAACGATGAATTCACACTGCTTCCTTGGAGCGACTGAATATGAAAGGAGGTGATTACCAACCTGCGATACATAATCAAGCACGACCTTGTCATCAATTGATGTAAAGACTCCCCCTTCCAACTCTTCAACCGCTTCCGCAAGCCAGATCTCGGCTTCACCTTTGAAGATATTGTCTCCGCCAGGTGGTTTAGGAGCGAAAAGAGTTTTCGCTGGGCGCGACGCTGGGGGTGTCCAGGTGGATTTAATGGAAACTTGTTGTGGGCCGGCTACAGCGAACGCATATAACAGCAGCACTGTAATAGCAGATGAGACTTTCAGACAGGCATTCATGCTTACTCTCCTCAACGAGTAAGCGGAGCAATATCTGATCCAATCTTTTCTTCGCGGCAGACCGCAAATCAATGAGCATGAGCTGCAAAGCGCAGCATTTCTGAGACGCCTGTCGGATTAAAGTCTGGATGTTGGTTAGTGTTGCTTAGTGTAATCTAGTGTACTGATGCTGTTTGGAGCAATGTACCTAATTACAGAACCCAGCGCGGTAGCGCGGGATCCCGGAAGCCACTTAGCCGTAAGGTCAGCAATACTTCTTAATACTCAGTATCGCCATTTATGATCACTCACACATGCGCCACATGACTTGATCGGCTGCGAAAAGTGCCCAGCGCGATTCTTAGTTTGGCAGATAACCTAACTCGGCCAGTATTCGCTTGGTCAGATCGATCCGCTCGTCACGAATCGCTTCATAGTTTGCCCCGTTTTCAAGTCATATAGAACAAAAGCGCCGTCCGTATTTCCGAAGATACGACTCAAGTTCTGTGCGTCAGCTTCTGCCTCTGTGCTCACCAGGAAGATCAACACCAGACACGCAAGCCTTACCGGTTTCATGCCACTACTCCGTTTTAGTTTAGTTCATTACAATTCAGGTCGCGTTCAAGCGTGCCGTTAGTTGAGATGCATATCGTCTATGAAATGGGAATCTTCCGTGAAATCCTTTCTTCCCAGTTGAGCAATGATTATTTCTCGCACTACTGCCGCAACCTGCTCTCGTGTCCATCCCCTCTGTTGAGTCTTGAAAATATGTGGGCTATGCACGCTGACATGCTTTGCCAGATCGCCAAGAGACTCGCACATGGGCCGAAAATTTCGCTTAAACCGGCGCGTGATAAGTGTGCCTCCATAACCTACGAAAACCGCTGTGAGCAAGCCAAAGTAAAAACCGACGTTTGCTCCAAGCCCGAGGTTATTCCGCGTATGAATCAAAGCAGAGATGAACGCAAAAGCGGTCATGAACGAGAGCAGCGCGAATAACCATATTGGACGAGCCAGGTCGGGGATAACTGCAGGTCCGATTTGGGATTTTAAGCCCGCCCAAACCATTCTCCTGTTCTCCAGCGGGATAATGTCCTCAAGTCGGGTACTGGGTGCCAGATCTGTACGAGGGATGTTAAGAGACGGTATTAAGGTCCGCCGCAGAAAATAAAAGGCTTGTTGGGATAAACAAGAGGGCTCCTCGCTCACAACTACCTGCGCCATGACGTAGTCCGTGACTTTTCCTGGAGTTGTCAACTGGGCGGCAACTTCGTCAGGAATGGCAATGCCGAAGGCCTCTTCGAATCCGATGACAAGTTCAATTGTGTCCAGGCCCATAACTCTAACCCTCCTGAGGCTGGGCGAACCGCATTCACGCAAACGAGAGCAGACAAAGATGAAAGGAATGCTACCCAGGCGTCCGCCTGAATGAATTGTTGTGTGCGGCTGTGCTGAGACAACGCCACCTGCGCCTAACTACTTGCTTAAGAAATGATGGGTTACTTCTCACAAACGTCCCATCTCTGATTTCACCTGATCCAATCGGAGCCGAACCTGAAGTCCCGCAGCAACGCGCCGAAAGCGCCAAAGAGGAAAAACAAACCCAGGCCTACCAGGAAGAGGGCGAAGGCGAGAATAAGAAACGACGACGTACCGCGCCTTTTATAGGTCCTCATCGTGGTCCATGCCGCACCACCTAACAGGATTATGCCTATTGCTATCTCTAAAATTCGCAATAGCACTCAACCTGATTCTACCCATGTTGGCTCAATAGGGTAGGCGAGTATCTCCTTTGCTGTTCTTCGCGATTAAAATGAAGATTTACATCGAAGGGAAAACAATTGCAAGCTAACAGTATTAGTCAACAGAAGTAGCGCACAGCCGCAGTTCAGCGGTCGGGCAACAACTGCCCCACAATTATTCGCGCGGCAGGTTGTCGATGAGAGACATGTGATTCCGGTCGTTGCAAAGCGCTGGCGAGGCCGCACCGCTCTTATTTCTTAAAGATGACATAGGCGCCGGATAGTCGATCATAGGGCGCGCGATGTTCCTTGCTTATTATGATACTCAGAACGTATGTCACTACTAAGACCTGGGCCAGTAGCGCTCCAATCGTTAACCAGGGCGAGGTTTGGCCAAACTTAATTTGAATCACACAGGTATGTGCCAACTGCCATGGAAAAAACTTGACCGCAGATCGTATCAAAGCCTGACGTCCACTCAGCTTCAGTCCCTGGGCATTGACTACCTTAATTCCCATCTTGTGTTTGCCCCATGTTGCTTGCCGCTGCGAGCTTTCCTGGAGGGTGAAATACAAAATGACGGGCAATATGAGCACCAAAAAGGCAAGCAGATCCGTCGTCCATGGAGACGCCAATATCACTAATTCACCTGTGATGTGGGTGGTGCCAACTCCTATTCCAACGAGGGCCAGGATATAGACAGCGATCGGTAAAAAATCGATCGCGAACGCGAGCAGGCGCCGGGCAAATCCTGCAGGGCGAAAAGATTGCTCCAAAGTATTCATGTTCTAAGTGCCGACGAAATATAGAGGGGGGACGTATTGAGCGTCAGATGCATGCGAATCACAGCATAAAGCCGAGACGGCGCAGGACTGGGACAATTAGCATGAGAATAATACCAATGAGCAGGAGTGCCAACTCCCAAGGTCCGTCAAGAAGATAGAGACTTCGGCGACCTCCAGATCCTTTTCTGTATAACCAGTACGACATTTGTGCTTCTCCTTTCATGCTTGATGAAGCATAACGCCGGAAATGAGCCGCTGCGCACGCTTTCAGACCACAGTGCTGATTTGAGTAGTAAAGCAAACTGTTAGTTTGCGAAACGTGGGGATTAACGCGGCCTGATTTCACGCGAACGATCCGCAAACTAACAGTTTGGGTTACGTTACCAACCAGCCGCAAAGAGCCGGTTCGCGGTCCGCTGCGAGTAGCCTTATCGTTTAGTTGAGATGGTCCACCTATTGTTCCGCGCCTGGCGCATAGTATGACTTGCGTCCCATCACCAGGTACTCTGGATGACCTCTCACTTCGATATTTATCTTTCGCCGCTTGCCGTCGTGCTGTTTATTTGTCGGATAGTAGCCGACCACGTAGCGACGGTTGATGTCTGAGAAGATACGCGAGTAGATCTCAGAGGCCTGCGAGGAATCCTGCAGGAATTCCGTCCATCCGCCCGTAGTTGTGGAGAGCACGGCTAATGCCGATTGCATTTTGAGTCCCATATCAATCATAGGCCTCCATGCCTCTTCGGGCTTTCTTTTAAAGTGGTCTGCAACAAGAGCCCTGCCGGTCGAAACCATCGACAATTGCTTTGTATAGTGGGCCTTGAACTGCGCAAACCGTTTATCTGGGTAAGATAAAATACGATCCACGAAATCACACGAACAGACACTAACAACCTTTCGTGCTGTTTCGTGTGGTTTCGTGGATCGTATCTTATTCGATCAAAACCCTGCTCCTAGGATTTCTGCAATTCGGCCAGCGCGAGTAGAACCTCATCACTGTGGCCGCCCGGACTGACCTTCATAAACACTTTGGCGATCTTTCCTTTCGGGTCGATGATGAAAGTATTGCGCGCCGAATACTTGTTGCCGTTGTATTCCATGACGGAACCATACTGCTCGGAAACCTTAGCGTCTGTATCCGAGAGAAGTTTGAAGGTTAGGCCTTCCTTGGCACAGAAACTCTTGTGCGATTCGGCGGTATCTATACTGACACCAAGAATCACCGCCTTGGCCTTGTCATATTTCGCCAGGTCGCGTTGAAAGTTTCGTGCTTCGAGCGTGCAACCGCTGGTGAAATCTTTCGGGTAAAAATAAAGCACTACCCATTTACCTTTGAAATCTGAGAGGCTAGCTTCTTTACCTTCGTTGGTAACCAGCTTGAAACCGGGCGCATCGGCGCCGGCGGAGGGAACCTCGTTTGGCGCATTGAAAGCACTCACAGCAACGGCGGTGATAACCAGAATTGCAGATAGAAAAAAGAACTTACGCATGTTGACTCCTTAAGTAGGACAGACATTCCTGTCTGTCGGTCGTTAGTTTCAGATAACGTAGGGAGAACAGAAATACTCACTTGGGATTGTGATAATGCCTAACCTGCATTCAACCAACCTTAGACAGGCAGGAATGTCTGTCCTACCTGGATCAAGGCAAGTCAGATTTTCCATATATCATTTTCCATTTCTCATTTGGCATTCGCGGCAAGGGCTAGCAGTTGAGAGTTCAAGCTTTAGCTTGCGTCGCGAAGCCACAGCCTAAAGGCTGAACTCTGAACTTCCGGCAATATTCCGTGATTTCCCGAGCCTTACGACTTCGCAGCGAGAGCTGCTTGCGCCGCGGCCAATCGCGCGACGGGCACGCGAAATGGCGAACAGCTTACGTAGTTAAGTCCAATTTCGTGACAGAAGGCAATGGAACTCGGGTCGCCGCCATGCTCCCCGCAGATTCCAACTTTCAAGTCCGGCTTCACACTCCGTCCACGCTGGGTGCCTTCGCGAATCAACTGCCCCACTCCTTCGCGATCCAGCACCTGAAAAGGATCATCCGGAAGGATTTTGTGCTCCACGTAGTTGGGCAAAAACCGGCTCGAGTCGTCGCGGCTCAGACCAAAGGTAGTTTGCGTCAGGTCGTTTGTGCCAAACGAAAAGAAGTCGGCGTGCGCCGCGATGTTGTCCGCCGTCAGACAAGCGCGCGGCAGCTCGATCATTGTGCCGACGCGATACTCGATGGTCATTCCGTGTTCACCCATCACCTGTTGAGCGACCTGATCAATTAGTTCTCGTTGTTGACGCAGCTCTTCGCTGAGGGAAACGAGCGGCACCATGATCTCCAGCTCCGGCTTCTTTTTCTCGCCGTGGACCAGGCAGGCGGCCTCGAAAATTGCGCGACACTGCATGCGCGTGACTTCGGGAAACAGCAGGCCCAAACGGCAACCTCTAAAGCCCAACATCGGATTGGCTTCACGGATACGAACTACCTGTTTGAGCAGGCGGCGTTTTTCATCGATCTGATCCAGCAGGTTGTCCATGTCGCCCAAAGTCGTGGCCAAGCGAACAGCCATCTTAAGTTCGCTAAGCTCATTCATTAACTCCTCGGCATTAGGAAGAAACTCATGCAAGGGCGGGTCAAGCAAACGAATCGTCACGGGCAGGCCATACATCTCGCGAAAGATACCGACAAAATCGCCCTTCTGTAACGGCAGTAATTTATCCAGCGCTTTCTCCCTGGCCCCCACGCCGTCAGCAAGAATCATCTCGCGCATCGCGGCCAGTCGCTGATCGCCGAAGAACATGTGTTCGGTGCGGCAGAGTCCGATGCCCTCAGCGCCAAACTGGCGCGCAACCTTTGCATCGCGTGGTGTGTCGGCGTTGGCGCGCACGCGCAGCTTGCGATATTTATCTGCCCACAGCATCAGCTCGTGGAATTCCGGTCCGAGCGTTGGTTGCACGGTCGGGACCTTACCCAGGAACACACGGCCAAGCGAGCCATCAACCGTAATCCACTCGCCCTTGGTGACTACAGTGCCGTTAACGGTGAACTGCTGTTGGCTGTAATCGATTTCAATGTCGTTGGCGCCGCTGACGCAGGTCTTGCCCATGCCGCGTGCGACTACGGCTGCGTGACTGGTCATGCCGCCGCGCGCCGTGACGATTGCCTGGGCAGCCACCATCCCGTGAAAATCATCAGGGCTCGTTTCATGGCGCACCAAAACAACCTGCGCGCCCTCGCGCGCTAATTCTTCTGCTTCGTCAGGACTGAACACTACCTGGCCCTGCGCCGCGCCCGGGCTGGCTGGCAATCCGGTCGCTAGCACCGTTGCTTTGGTTTTCGGATCGACGGTGGGATGCAGCAACTGATCGAGTTGTTCGGGTGTGACGCGTTGGACCGCGGTCGCGCGATCGATGAGCTTTTCGCCAACCATTTCGACAGCTACACGCACGGCAGCTGCACCGCTGCGTTTGCCTGTGCGCGTTTGCAGCATCCAAAGCTTCTCTCGTTCGATGGTGAACTCGCAGTCCTGCATGTCTCCGTAATGCTGCTCCAGCAGTCCGGCAATCGAGGCGAATTCATCGTAAACTTTCGGCAGTTCTTTTTTGAGTTGGCTAATGGGGTTAGGCGTCCGAGTGCCGGCGACCACATCTTCGCCCTGTGCGTTTAGCAAATACTCGCCATAAAGCTCTTTCTTGCCAGTGGAAGGATTGCGTGTAAACGCCACACCGGTGCCGCTTCCTTCGCCCATATTTCCAAACACCATTGCCTGGACGTTTACTGCAGTTCCCAGCGAATCAGGAATACGATTAACGCGGCGATAGTCGATTGCGCGACGGCCCATCCACGAATTGAAGACAGCGGCAATAGCTACGCGGAGTTGCTCGTAAGGATCCTCGGGGATGGGATGTTGCTCGGCCCCGATGATCTGCTTTTCGGCGGCAATGATTTCTCTGAGGTGGTTGGGTTTCAGGTCTGTATCGCGACCGCCGGAGGTTTGGGCTTTGAAACGATCCATGACCCGCTCAAACTTTTCATGGGCCACGCCCATAACGATTTCGCCAAACAACGAGGCGAAGCGTCGATAGGCGTCGAGCGCAAAGCGCAGGTCTCCTGTTTGTGCTGCCAAACCCTGTACCGTTTCTTCATTGAGGCCGAGGTTCAGGACCGTGTCCATCATTCCCGGCATCGAGAAAGCTGCCCCGGAACGAACCGAAACCAGCAGGGGATTCTGCGGGTCGCCAAATTTCTTTCCTACCTTCTCCTCAATCTTTTGCAGGCCTTCCTTGACCTGGTCCCACATTCCTTCGGGAAAACTCTTGTCGTTGTCAAAGAAGGCGTTGCAAGCTTCAGTGGTGACGATAAGCCCTGGCGGCACAGGTAAGCCCGCGCGGGTCATTTCGCAGAGGCCGGCGCCCTTTCCGCCGAAGAGAGACTTGTTTTGGCCGTCGCCCTCTTCAAAGACGTAGACCCATTTGTTGGTGGTTTCCTGAGGAACTTCTTTTGGTTCTTCTACAGCAGTGCTCATAATTGTGGGCTCTTTCCATTGAACTTAGACCGTGTCGGGACTGCCCATACCGGGGTGGTGGATGGTCCAAGGTTGACTAATTCGGGCCGGGCCTGATTATCGCACTTTTACAGCGCGGGTAAAACCCGTCCGCAGATTACGCCGATTACGCAAATTCAAACGAGACAATTGGAAAGCTCAACCGGTAGCCGTTAAATCAATCGGCGTAATCTGCGTAATCTGCGGACAACATGGATCGGATTCTTGTCAATAAGGGCAAACGATCCACGAACACACACGAAATAACACTAATCACTAACTAACGATCAACTCAGCCAGGATCGGCACGCAATGAACAATGAGAACTGAGAAATGAGATATGGAAAATCTGCCGGTCTTGATCACTTCAACGGCCTTTTGACCTTAGAGTGACAGACAGGAATGTCTGTCCTACTGGAGGCGTTGCCATCTGACCGGCTTCGATGATAGATAAGGCAGGCTTTCGGAAATGCCACAGGAGATCACGATGCCCGACTATAAGCGGCAAGTTCGTTGGTGGGTTTTACTATCTGTGACCGTCATCTGCCTCTACCTCTGTTGGCTGATGGTCCAACCCTTCATCGGTGTGCTCGCGTGGGCCACGGTGCTGGTCATTGTGTTCTATCCAATACACCGGCGGTTGGTCCAACGCACGAAACGTCCAGCACTGAGTGCTTTGCTTTCCTGCGTACTGGTGATTCTGACTATTCTGATCCCGGTCATCCTCCTAACTGTGGCCGTGCTCAACGAACTTTCCGGCGCCACACAGAATCTACAGGCGTTAATTGCTTACCTGTTTGATCCCAATTCTCCGATCACCGGACGCGTGCTGCGCTGGGCCTCCAAATACGTCGACGTAGAGCAGATTCGCTCCGGACAATATTTGACCGAGCAACTCAAGGGAGTGAGCGGTCAGATTGCCGGTCGCACGCTGGGAATTATTGGCGGCGTGGTGGGCGCCATCGTGCAAATGTTTTTTGTCATTTTCACCATGTACTACCTCTTCCGTGATGGGGATCGCATATTCAACACGGTCAGAGACGCGCTGCCCGTTGAGCGAAAACAGGCTGTGTCCATCATGGAAAGAGCACGCGACGTGATTGGCGCCAGCGTGTATGGGGTTTTGGCAATCGCCATCATACAGGGCACCCTTGGAGGTCTGGCCTTTTGGGCCTTGGGCGTTCCTTCGGCGCTGGTGTGGGGAGTGTTGATGACATTCCTCTCAATGATTCCCATGCTGGGGGCCTTCCTGGTTTGGGTCCCGGCGGCAATTTACCTGGCGGCGACTGGGCACTATGTCAAAGCTCTGCTCCTCGTTTTATGGGGTACGTTGGTGATCGGTATGATCGACAACTTCCTCCGCCCAAAACTCGTGGGCAGCAGAACAAAGCTTCACGAGTTATTGATTTTCTTTGCCGTGCTCGGAGGCCTGCAGGTTTTTGGCGTGCTCGGTATCGTGCTGGGTCCGGTGGTGCTCGCCATCACTATGACGCTGATCGATATCTTCCGTGCCATGGATGAGTCGTCGAGTGCGTCGTAGGGCAAACGGTTGAGAAGTGGACGATCCACGAAATCACACGAACCAACACTAAGTATCGTTGGTGTCGTTTAGTGTGATTTCGTGGATCGTATCTTTCCTTAATATCGCAAAGGCCACATCGGCTAACGTGAAACTTCCTCCCCACAGCAGCAAACTAACAGTTTGCTTTACCGTCTTGCTCCTGTCGTTCCAGGTGCTGGCCCAGCAAGATTTCACGCGTAATGTCGATCCCTTCATTGGTACCGCTGGACATGGGCATACATTCCCCGGCGCAACAGTGCCTTTCGGCATGGTCCAACTCAGTCCTGATACGAGACTGACAGGTTGGGACGGCTGCTCCGGATACCATTACTCCGATAGCATCGTCTACGGCTTCAGTCACACGCATCTCAGCGGCACCGGCATCTCTGATTATGGCGACATTCTTCTGATGCCCACTGTCGGAGAACTCTTTCTCTCCGCGATCAACGCCGATAACCCTGGTGACACGACGAAGGGTTACGCCTCGCGTTTCGATCACAAAAATGAGACAGCCCAACCGGGTTATTACTCAGTCAAACTCGACGACGAGAACATCAAGGTGGAACTCACGACCACCAAACGCGCAGGCCTGCATCGTTACACCTACCCGGCGACCACCCAGGCCAACGTCATTCTGGACCTGGCCCATCGCGACAAAGTCATCGATTCCTATGTCAGGATTACCGGCGGCAAGACCTTCGTGGGATGGAGGAGGTCTGAAGCCTGGGCCAGGGACCAGGTCGTCTACTTCGCTGCCGAGTTCTCGCAGCCGTTCAACGACTGGGGTGTTGCACTCAACGGACAGAGGCGGCCTCAAATGCGGGAGTTGAAGGGACCAAACGTCCAGGCATATTTCACATTTGACGCCTTGGGTGGTAACCCGCTGATGGTCAAGGTCGGAATCTCTGCCGTGAGTCTCGCGGGCGCGCTTAAAAATCTGAGAGCGGAACTGGACCACTGGGATTTCGAAAAGGTGAAAGCCGACGCCACACGCGCCTGGAATACCGAACTAAACAAGATCCAGGTCACAGGTGGGAGCCGAGCTGAACTCAAGAACTTCTACACCGGCCTCTACCACGCCATGATCGCTCCCAATTTGTTCATGGACGTTGACGGGCAATACCGCGGACGCGATTTCAAGATCCATAAGGCCGGCGGGTTTGACAACTACACAGTCTTTTCTCTGTGGGACACTTTTCGCGCGACCCATCCGCTTTACACGATTATCGATCAGAAGCGCACTCTGGATTTCATCAAGACCTTCCTCGCGCAGTATGAACAAGGGGGACGTTTGCCCGTTTGGGAACTGGCCGCGAATGAAACAGACACGATGATCGGTTATCACGCCGTCTCAGTCATCGCTGATGCAGCCGCTAAAGACATCAGAGGGTTTGATCTTGAGACTGCCTTCGCCGCCATGAAGCACAGCGCCGAACTTAAACACTTCGGTCTCGAGTCTTATGCCAGCCAGGGCTTCATCAATCTGGAGGACGAGAGAGAATCAGTGTCCAGGACGCTTGAGTATGCTTACGACGATTGGTGCATCGCTCAAATGGCGCGAATGCTCGGACGCACCTCCGATTACCAGCGCTACATTTCGCGCGCGCAATACTACAAGAACGTTTTCGATGCCAAGTCAGGCTTCATGCGGCCTCGCACGAATGCCGGCTGGCTCGCCAGATTTGACCCGCGCGAAGTTGATTTCAATTTCACGGAAGCCAACTCGTGGCAATACACGTCCTTCGTGCCACAGGACATTAGCGGCCATATTGAACTGATGGGTGGAAAGAAAAATTTTGCCCGCAAGTTGGATGAGATGTTCGATGCCGAGAGTAAAACGACCGGACGCGAGCAGGCAGACATCACGGGATTGATTGGCCAGTACGCGCATGGCAACGAACCGAGTCACCACGTTGCCTATCTTTACAACTATGCGAACCAGCCCTGGAAGACGCAGTTTCGCGTGCGCCAGATCATGAACAGGTTTTACCAGCCTGAACCTGATGGATTAATCGGAAATGAAGACTGCGGCCAGATGTCGGCCTGGTATGTGTTGAGCGCAGCGGGTTTTTACCCGGTTACTCCGGGTGCGCCGGTCTACGCGATTGGCACTCCGCTGTTTCCTGAGTTGCGCTTCAAACTCGAGAATGGAAAAACGTTTGTGATCAAAGCTCGTGGGGTTTCCCAGAAGAGTCTCTACATTCAGGCGGCGCGTTTGAACGGCAAGCCTTATCGTAAGTCGTATCTGTTGCATAAGGATTTAATGGCTGGGGGCGAATTGGTTTTCCAGATGGGCGCGCGACCTAACTACGGTTGGGGCTCAACAGACGCCGGCGTTCCTGTATCGCGCATTTCGGATAACCAAATCGTTTCGGTGCCGGTGATTCAGGCAGCAGGCAAGAGTTTTAAAGACCGTCTCGAGATTCGTATGCAATCCCTCTCCAGTCCGGCGACGATCCGTTACACAACTGATGCTTCGGAACCCGGACCACGATCGCCGCTATACACTAAACCGTTCCTGATCGATCGCCACACGACCATCAAAGCGATAGCGATTGATGGTAAGGGCGCCCGCAGTCTGGTTGCCACGGCCCGGTTTCTACGCATTCCTCACAACTGGAACATCGCGCTGATTTCAAAGTACAGCTCGCAATATACGGGGGGCGGAGACCTCGCCTTGATCGATGGCATCAGGGGCACGGCTAACTGGAGCGGCGGAGGATGGCAAGGCTATCAGGGTCAGGATTTCGTTGCGGTCGTCGACCTTGGACAGATCCAAAACGTGTCGAAGCTGGGTGCCGGATTTCTGCAGGACGTCGGTTCGTGGATTTGGATGCCGCGACGAGTAGACTTTGAAGTCTCTGTTGATGGCCGCGACTTTCATTTCGCTGCGTCGATACCAGGCGACGTGCCGGAAAAGCAATACGGGGTTGTCATTAAAGACTTCATCACGAAGATTCAGCCGCAAAAAGCCCGCTACGTCCGCATCCGCGCACACAGCTACGGAAAGATTCCTTCATGGCATCCAAGTCATAACGGTGACGCCTGGGTTTTCGTGGACGAGATTATGATTGAGTAACAGGCGTTCAGAGTACAACCTTCAGGTTGCGCCTTGCCGCGAAAGACGCAACCTAAAGGTTGAACTGGCCTTGCCCGAGAAGTCAAAGAAGAGTACCGGGTTCCGCGGCTTAGCCGCCGCACATCGCGGAAAGGCTCTGCCTTTCCGGAA
>JBBPIC010000148.1:0-2735 GCA_038040525.1 Acidobacteriota bacterium
CAACGGAGACGGCGGTGGGCTGCTGCGTCTATGAGGTGGGTGCGGAAGACGAGCAAGAATGGTTGAAGGACGTCGTCCCAATCGGACGACCTCTGGCGAATACGCAAATCTACATCTTGAACGCGCGCCTGCAACCTCTACCCGTCGGGGCAACTGGCGACTTGTATATAGGCGGCCACGGCTTGGCCAGAGGTTATTTGAGCAAGGCAGAGTTGACAGCTGAGAGCTTCATCCCGAATCCCTTCAGTTCGTCGGAAGTCGGAGCGCGGCTTTACCGGACAGGTGATCTGGCCCGTTATCTGCCGGATGGCAACATCGAGTTCCTTGGCCGCGCAGACCAGCAGGTCAAAGTCAGAGGCTTCCGCATCGAACTCGGCGAAATCGAAGCCGCGCTCAGAGAGTGCGCGAACGTGCGCGAAGCCATAGTGGTGGCCCGCGAAGAAGTTAATGAGCGACGTTTAATCGCCTACTTGACCGGAGAATCGGAAACCATTGCGGTCGACGATTTGCGCCGCCATCTACAGAAAAAGCTGCCAGAGTATATGGTCCCTTCGGCTTTCGTTGTGCTCTCCGAAATGCCTTTGCTGCCGAATGGCAAAGTAAATCGGCGTGCGTTGCCAAACCTTGACGAAGTCGCGCCGGTATCTACGCGATCGTTCGTTGCACCGCGAACGCCCATTGAGGAAGAACTGGCTGAACTTTGGCGCGAACTGCTCAAGGTGGAGAAAGTGGGGATTTACGATCACTTCTTCGAACTGGGTGGTCATTCGTTATTGATCACGCAACTGGCATCGAGGATTCAGAAAAAGTTTCAAATGAATGTATCTCTGCGGTCCCTCTTCAAGTCGCCGACAATTGCGGAAATGACGAAAGCCATTTTGATGCAGCAGGTCGAACAGGTGGATAAGACCAAGGTGGCAGAGATGTTGGAGACAGTGACACAGCTTTCGCCAGATGAAATGAAGAATATCCTGGAGGCTGCTGCTCACCCGCTCGATCAAGTGTCTTAAGTTGACTCGTTCCTTGGGCCGCAAAAAAGCACAAGAAATCTATCGCCAAAAACTCATTTGTGCTTTCTGTGCCTCTTTGTGGCCTTGAAAGCCCTTCAGCAATAAGAAATTGGACACCACACTCCCTTTTAAAAATTTTGAGCACCTCTCTCGAGAGCAGCAAGCCATCCTGATGCTCTGGTTGAGAAAAGGGAACTCTACCTCTGTAGAACAGCAATCCGCTGTAAGGCCCATTCGTGCTGTCTCCAGAGAAAGCGAGTTGCCGTTGTCATATGCGCAACAGCGACTTTGGTTTCTGGAAAAGATTAGTCCGGAACAAGCGATCTACAACGTTCCGCTGTCGGTTCGTCTGAGCGGCGCGCTTGATGTGGCAGCGTTGGAGCAGACTTTGCAGCAGATCATCGATCGGCATGAAGTGTTGCGCACCAGATTCGTGGAAGTAAAGGGAGAGCCGCGGCAGCAAATCGCAGCGCAGCAGGAGTTCCGCATAAAGGTAGTTAACTTGAGCCACTTGCCGGCCGGCGACGGAGAAAGAACGGCGCGAGAGCTGGCGCAGCAGGAAGCGCAAAGAGGATTTGATTTAGCGAGCGGGCCGTTGTTAAGAGCGAGTGTCTTAAAGTTGGCAGAGCAGGAGCAGATAGTTTTGTTGCTGATGCACCACATCATCAGCGATGGCTGGTCGCTGGGAGTGTTGTTGCGGGAGGTGCAACAGTTATATGAAAGCCATGTGAGCGGGAGTGCCGGAGTAGAGCTGCCGGAGTTGGGGATCCAGTATGCGGATTATGCAGTCTGGCAGCGGGAGATGTTGGGGAGCGGAGTGTGGGCGGAGCAGGTGGAGTATTGGCGGCGGCAGTTAGCGGGAGTGAAAGTGTTGGAGCTGCCGACGGACCGGCCGCGTCCTGCGCTTCAGACTTTTCGCGGCGCTCAGCACTTCTTCATGATCTCCAGGGAGCTGAGTAAGTCGCTTAAGGCCCTCGGCCAGCGCGAAGATGCGACCTTGTTCATGACGCTGCTGGCTGCTTTCATGGTCCTCATCTACCGCTACACAGGCCAGGAAGATATGGTTATAGGAACTCCTGTGGCCGGTCGGAATCGAATTGAGATAGAGAACCTGATCGGGTTCTTTGTCAACACGCTGGCGCTTCGTGCAAACCTGTCGGGCGATCCGAGCTTCAAAGAGTTTCTGGGTCGGGTGCGTGAAGTCACTCTGGATGCGTACGCGCACCAGGACGTACCCTTTGAGAAGCTGGTGGAAGAGCTAAAACCTGAGCGCCATCTGAACCACCAGCCCTTATTCCAAGCGGTCGTCCAGTTGCAGAACGCGCCGCGAGAGGTCTTGAGGCTGGAGGGAATGAAGGTGGGCGGACTCGGTGTCCACACTGGGCTGGCAAAGTTTGATTTGACAGTTGGAGCTGAGGAGATCGAGCAAGGACTGAGAGTCGGCATCGAGTACAGCACGGCTCTGTTCAATGCCGAAACCATCGAGCTTCTCGCCGATCATTTCCAGAAGTTGTTGCAGGGCATCGTCACGAATACGGAGCAGCGCCTTTCATCGCTGCCGTTGTTAAGCGATGAAGAGCGGAGACAGTTGCTGGTTGAGTGGAACGACACTGTCAGAGATTACTCGGAGGACAATTGCGTCCACAAACTATTTGAAGCGCAGGTGGAGCGCGCGCCCGATGCCGTAGCGGTGATCTTCGAAGAGCAGCAACTCAGCTACGGTGA
>JBBPIC010000149.1:0-2727 GCA_038040525.1 Acidobacteriota bacterium
AGGTCACGGGCGGGCCATTCAAATTCTCGCCAACAAAACCGGGAAAGACTGAATTGGGTCTTGAGGAGGCGCATCGTGATCTCAAAATCTCGTCAGCAGAATTTGACGAGGTCGCGGCCGAGCTAGGGCGCTCGCTTGACTTCGCCAAAGTGCCTGCGCGTGAGAAGGGAGAAGTCCTCTCCGCTTTCGCAGCGCATAAGGACGAGGTAACGGCTGGCTACAAGGCGAAGTGATTACCCGGCAGGCGCGTTTCAACTCTGCCCCAAGGCGCGTCTGTCCTATGTCAGACTCATTCCAATTGCCCGAAGCCGCCTAAAACAACGGCATGCAGCGGACGCGCAATCAGCATGTCTCTCATGCAAGGATTGTCGCTGGCGGCGGTTCGTGCGCGCCGCTGATGCCCAGCGTTATGCGCAGAACTTGATAGATGGGTACCGAAGAAGAATCACTCACCAAAGTGTACATTGATCTGCCGAATCACTGGGCGACGGGTGGCGAATCGATGTTGGCGTTGCCATTGGGAGGTGATCTCTATGAGATTCGTAATGCTCCCTTTTATGCGTACGGAATCAATTGGGGCGATATCGTCCGCGCGCATTCCCAGGACCCGACGTTGAAGCCTGAAGTTCGCGAGGTAGTAGCACCGAGCGGCAATAAGACCCTCCGGATATTCTTGAACAAGGAGTTAAGCCAAACGGCCCAGGATGCTATGTTGTCATCGCTTCAGTATCTCGATATCTCCTGGGAGCGCGCCGACGATCATTATGTGGCGATAGATATTCATCCCGAAGCGGATTATCAAGCAGTGTGTGACAAGCTTATGGAGTTAGAGCAGGAAGGGATGCTTGGATATGAAACCTGCGAGGCTCGAGAGGCTGGCAGCTTTGACGATGTTCTGTCCGAAGATGAGTGATCGCGCTGCGCATAACAAAGCCTTGCAGCTGAGGGCGCGATAGCATGCTTCTCAAGTAGTATTTTACTTCGCGGCTTGAATGCTGATCGCGCGCCGCAGCTGAAGGCCGGCGTTCGGTGTCTTTCCTATCTGGATTAACTCATATGAGCCAAAGAAAGCCAGTTCTCAAATTCGCAGTCTGCATTATTAATGCTGACTACCCTGCTTCTCTCGAGCTTCATAAGATCTATCGTGTGCTGCCTGATGAGGATGCAGCCACCGAGGGTGACCTCCGCGTCGTGGATGAAAGCGGTGAAGATTACCTCTATCCAGCCGAGTATTTTGTCTTTGTGGATTTACCAAGGTCAGTTGAAAAGTCGCTATTGCGAGCGGCCTATTCCTTACCGACGACACCGAACAATGGCATGCAGCGGACGCGCAATTAGCATGTCTCTCATGCGAGGCTTGTCAGTGGCGGCCCTTCGTGCGCGCCGCTGATGCCCAGCGTTATCTCGCTTCGATGTTGATATGAAACAGACAAGGCGAACTCAAAGTTGTCTTTGATATTCCAAGGTTCCAGGCGTAGGTTGAGTGATTAATCAAAGGGCGCGATAACAAGCGCTTGCAGCGGACCGGAATCAGCGTGCCTCTCATCGAGAACTTGCGTCTAGTGTCGTTGTCTCCCGGCCGCTGAAGCGCGGCGTTATGCTTCTAGTGCTGATGTTTCTCGAAAAAGATGTCTAATGAAAAATGGAGACAAGCAGCTCACGAATTCCTTCCGATGTTTCGAGATAACGTCGTCGCCGCCGAAAGTGTATCAATGTTGTGGGTTGACCTTTGGAGTGAAGTGGAGGGCTTTGGCGACGAACCGCTTAGCGAAGACGCAATATCAAGCCTGTTTCGTTATGCTTCATGGTGTCTCTTGTCTGATGATGAAGAGTGCCAGAACGCTGCGATTGTAGGATTTTATGAAATGCTACCAACGAATGCTCGCATCCGAAACAATCTGCACAACTACCTGAGCGTCGAAGACTTTCTCGGTTTGAAAGAAATCTTCGACTATCACCTCTCAAAAGAAGAGCATCTGAGGTTCATTGAAGAGTTTCTGGGCAAAGCGAATCAGGGGAAAGAGGCTCGCGCTCCGCTTGAGGGCGAAGCATAACGTATTAAGAATTAGTGTGGGGCGTGGTGGCGAAGAGACGAGTGACGGGAGAGGAAGCCGCCACACAATTCTGTGTTGAACTAAGCCGGGTCAGCGGTTACTTGGAGTTTGAATGATCAAGTGGAGAGCGCGCCAGGCGTGAGCAGGATGGGTGGCGGGAGTCAAAGCCGAGGTGAGTGGGGACCGGCAGAGTCTGAGGAAGCCGGAAGCCAGCGAGTGAGGCTGGTTTTTTTTGAGCTCGCAGACAGATTCTGGGCGAGCGCCGAGAGAGTTTTTGTGCTGACAGACAGAGGGCGGCAGTGACGGCGAGAGTAGTGGGCCGCGGTGGCTTGAGGGAACAGGAAAACGGGAGTGGTCAATGGCGGTGGTTTCAAGGGGCGCGACCTCTGGGAGTGAGTGGCGCGAGCAGCGTGAGGGGGCCGCGACATTGGGGACAACTAAGCGGCCCTCGGGGCGCGGTGGATTTTAGAACTGCACTCGTTGATCTGCTGGTGGCTGAGAGCAGTTGCCTGGCAAGCTGCAGCCGTGGCCGATGATGGGGACTGAGCAAGCCGTAGTAACGGACTTTGATGAAGCGCGGGGGCAGCACGTGTTGCAGGAAGCGGCGGATGAACTCCTCCGCCGTGACCGTGCACTGCTTAACCTGATCGGTGGCGGATTCTTTGTAGGAGAA
>JBBPIC010000150.1:0-2726 GCA_038040525.1 Acidobacteriota bacterium
TACCAGTACGCAGACCATGGACCGCCGAGCACAAGCAGCTTTGGATCAAACGGTCCACGATCGAAGTATCCAATTTCAATCGGATGCTCCGCGTCAGTGAAATCCATCAGGGAGATGCCGCCCTGATACCAGGCTTGCACTTTGATGTCTCGCCCCGGAACAGGAATGAGCGAACCGTTGTGCGCTACACAGTTCTCGGTGTCGCTCTGGGCAGCGGGCATCTTGTAGTAGCTCGCAAACTTCAACTTGTTATCCTGCAAATGAAAAATTGCATTGGCGCCCCACTTGTTCGGATCGGTCGCGCGGCAGCGCGCTCCCAAGCCCCCACCCCACTCATCGGTGAACACAACTTTCTTCCCATCATTCGAAAACGCTGCCGAGTGCCAATACGCGTAGTTTGGATCGTTCACCGCATCGATCCGCTTTGGATTCACTGGATCTTTGATATCGAGGAGAATTCCGTTTCCAGAGCAGGCTCCGGCCGCCAGCCCAAGCTGTGAGTACACCGTGATGTCGTGGCATTGATCGCTGTCCTTCGGTTCTGGCTCTTTGCCGTGGGTGCCTCCGCTACTCAGAGCGTTGAGAACGCCGGTCCGTGGATCCATAAACAGCCGAGGACTAGAGACGACCGCTGCATCCTGCGGCTTCGCCAGCGGTACCTTGATCACTTCAATCCGAAACAGTGCCGTATTTGGATCCTTATCCGGTTTCTCGCCCGAGCACCCGGCCAACTCTTCGCTTTGCCGGACGTACGAGGTTCCCGATACATAGATGTAGACATTGTTCTTATCATTCGGATCGACCACCAGCGTATGCGTGTGCGAGCCGCGGCAGGTTTGTACTGCTGCCATCTGCTTCGGATTTCTGATATCGGTGATGTCAAAGATTCTCACGCCGCGGAAACGATCTTTTTGCGCAGGCGGCGGAGGCGGATTCTTCTCTTGTCCGGCGGGCGGCGGTGGCGGCGGCGGAAACCCTCCGGTACCGCAATCGAGCCGGCCGTTCGGCATTTCAACCGACAGGAAGAGCAGGTTTTTGTAAACCGACACATCGTTCTGACCTCCCGGACAAATCATGGAAGTCAACAATTGGGTTTTCGCCGGAGTCGAAATATCGTAGATATTCAGGCCATAAAAATTTCCCATAAACAGGCGATTGCCTTGAAATGCGAGGTCAGAGTTTGCAAAGGCGAGTTGCGCAGTTGGCAACTGTGCCGACTTTTCAAGCTTCGATGGGTCGCCGATGCCTAGCAGGCCAAGGGTCTTCTTCACCTCCGGGCTATCAGGATCACTGGAGGCAAGTTGGAAGGCGTCAGGCTTCTTGACCAGCAAGACATGCTTGATGCCCATCGCTGCTTCACCCGCGTCGTAGATGCCCGGCGTCAGTTTGGCGCGTGGGTCACTGACATCCGAACCCGTCATTCCCGCTGGTAGCGGATCCGCCTTCTCCGGAGCAAACGGATTTTCCGGCGTCGGTTTTGCGTCTGGCGTCTTCGTGGCGTCCAGTGACGGCGAAGGCGACGGCGTTTGCGCAAACGTCGTCACAGCAAAACAAGAGCACAGAACAAAGGAAGCTATTAACAAACGGGGAATGATTTCGTGTACTCGATTCATTAGTTGATCCTCTGCAGGCCCGAAGGGCCGTCATTTAATAGGCGCGACCGTCAGGTCGTGGTTTAAGGTGCAGTTAAGAAAAATTGAGGGTCGAAGGGCCGTCAGTGAATATTTTAGTGCGAGTCACGAAAAAAGCGGTCTCATCTGACTTCTGCCTCTCGACGATTGGCTTTCTAACATCTTCTCCATAACTCTGATCTCAGCGCGCTGGCCGCTATCGACATCGGTGGCGAAATTGAAGAGTTCAGCGTCCTCGCCCGCGCCGGGAGTATCAAACAAATCCTTCACCATAACCAAAGCGCCATTATGATGCTGAATCATTCCAGACAAAAACAGACGGTCAAACTCTTTGTCCTTCGCTTTTCTCAAACCGACCATCTGCTCGGCAGTAAGCATCCCGGGCATGAGCATGTTATGACTCATCTCGGTGCCGTGCCTTTCATGCCCATGCGACCCCTGTGACCCATGTGATATCGCCATCGAAGTTGGCCTACCCCTAAACTCCAGCCACCGTTTCATAAACTTGATTTCATCTGATTGCGACCTGCTGATTCGCTCTCCCAGCGTTCGGAGCTCCTTGTTCTGCGTATGCGATTCGATGAGCGCCGTCATCTCCACCGCCTGGGCATGATGCATGATCATACCCTGCATAAACTGCACATCTGCGGGCGAGGGCGGCGGCAACGTGGCCCTTGTCGAAGGGGGCAGCGTTCGAGTGGGCTGGCCCGGCGCGCCGGGCTGCACCACGACTGGGCCCTTAGGATCAGCCTGCTGTGCGAATACAGGGAGCGATAACAGACACGCGAGAGTACACGCGGCTAAGGGCACACTTCCACACGACGCCACTCTGCTTACAGAGAGGAGCGTCAGTCTGACGCTGGGATGAAAAGACATCATCGGCACGGAATGCTCGCTCATCGAGGATTTTATTCTATTACACAGCGACTCCAAAAGCGCGGTATGGGCATCTACAGATTCGCAGAATGCCGCTCATTTGCCGGTAGTGGTCAGTTTGGTTGAGAGTGTCCGATAAACTTCAGGAAGCTCTGAATAAGTCTCGGCTTGGATTTGTACCGCGAAGCGGTTATGTAGTTTAGCCCAGGGTTGCCGCGT
>JBBPIC010000051.1:0-47309 GCA_038040525.1 Acidobacteriota bacterium
GAAGTTTTTTCTTGACAACCCCCTTTCATAGGACATTTGGCTCCGCTGGAGCCAGAGCACTACTTGACTGAGCCCCGTCCAGGATCAAGGCTTACGTCTGGTTCACCAGTGAAGCGAAATAGGGCTGCAACCTGCTAAGCGTAAGTCGTTCACTTGAATGGTCGCGGCGAGAGCATTAGCACCTCCCGACCATTCGGCTATCGACCGAGTGACCGGTCCAACGCAAATAGTTCCAGTTTCAAGAGTTGCTGGCCTGGAAAATACTCGACATTTCACATTCCCTACCATGCAGTACAGTTCGCTACACGTCGCGTGCTGGCAATTCCGGTCACAACTTGCCCACCCGGTAAAACACACCAGGTTCGACTTCGTTGCGCTAAATTATTGATGTGTGTGAAGTTTTTGGTCGGGGCGAGAGGATTTGAACCTCCGACCTCTCGGTCCCAAACCGAGCGCACTACCAGGCTGTGCTACGCCCCGAATCGTTGCATGAGACTGTAGAGCATTCTATGGGCGTGTCAGTGAACGGTCAAGTTTGCTTAAGCCAGCTCTCCAGGAACGTTCGCATTGCCGCCAGCGCGTTTGCCCGGTGACTGATGCTGTTCTTCACCGAAGAGGGTAGTTCGGCAAGACTCTCAGCATACCCATTCGGCACAAATACCGGATCGTAGCCAAATCCACCATCTCCACGCGGTGCCGTGCTGATGTGCCCTTCGAGTTCACCCCTGGCAACATTCAAGATGATCGGATCAGTGCTCGAAGCGTTCTCACCCCGATTCCATCCAGCCAGTGTGAGGCAGCAAACGAAACGTGCCGTCCGCGGCTGAGTTTGATGTTGGTCCAGGGCCCGCAGGAGTTTGCCGGTCCGATCGCTATCTGACGCCGAGACGCCCGCAAATCGCGCGGATAATGCGCCTGGTCTCCCATTGAGTGCATCTACTTCGAGGCCCGAGTCGTCTGCCAGGGTCGGCAGTTTAGTCCATCTTGCGTAGCTTAATGCTTTCAGGCTTGAATTCTCTTCATACGTATCGCCTACCTCCTTTACTGAGGGAATCTCGTGAAAGTCGGCCAGGCTCCTTAGTGTTATGGGCAAGTCTGCCAGGATTTCGTTAATCTCACGAACCTTGCCGGAATTCCGTGTGCCGGCGAGCAGTTCAAGTGGGGGGCGAAAAACCATGTAACGTTATCGCGAAGTTGGGCTGGTAGCCGTTGGCCGGCGGTCACTAGGCATAAGTAAGGGAAGGAGAGTGCTAAAGTGTCCGAGCGGAGAACGAGTAGTGCGCTGAAAACCCTGATCGACGAGCTTCGTTTCAGTTGCAGCGTAAGGTAATTGGGTGAGTCGTTGTTCAAAATTCGCTGGCTCTTTCGGAGGTGAGCCTCCGGCGGCCATGATCACCGAAATAAAATTTCGAACGCGATCGCTATCGGCCGTATAAGTTACGATTGGACTTGAGTCCGAAAGAGGTGCAAAGAATGTCATGCGCCGAAACTGTTCTTCACCCTCTGTTGCGTCGTTCTTGTTGACCTTCTCAGAATAGCGACGAACGTCTGATAACGTCCCCATTATGATTATATCGTTGCGGAGGCTGACCCCCATCTCACCTTGTGCATCCGCAAACAGCTCTTCACCGTCATGATCAGCGGGCTTGCTTTCAAGCTCGAATTTCATGCTTTTAGTGATAAGTCCACGCATGGCTGGCCGGTCCTTGACCCCTCCGATAACCAGCGTATGTTCTCCATTCTGATCCACCCGCAGCGTCAAAATCTCTCCCTTGACCGCTCTAAGAAAGGCGTCTGGTTCATTTATTCCGTAAGAACGAAGGGCCGATTTCAATAGCGATGAAAAGACGACGGCAGACAAAGCATCGATGTTGGATGAGACGGCGGTTCTTAATCCTTCCCATGCTCCGACAGGATCCTGAAATCTGTAATAACTGGCCGAATAGGTATCCTCAGGTAGAATCCGACGGTCCCCATCACTCGATCTGATCGGTGATAGCGCAGGCCTAAGTTGCCGCAGGAAGGAAGGCTGCAGGGAGATGAGGTAACGGTCTTCTATTCCATTTTTGAAAGGCTGTGAACTCCATGAAATGCTCCCTAACAACTTCGATGCTCCCGTAGAAACAATTTTTTGAAATCCTGCGTCGCCTGGTGCCCTACCAAGGATTAGTGGCACCGCAACCGAAAGCAGATGGGCGCTCTTCTCTTGCGGAACATATCCAAAAGTTAGATTACGGTTTCCCGCTAACTCACGTCTCAACCGCTGTAGGTTCGCGTCATCCTTGAGGCTTGGCGAACGCCGGGCAGCGCTGTCCAGGCAACGTTGAACGGCCGTTTCACTATTTCCCACAACGAGTAGACTACCGACTATGGCGGCGACTATTTGACGTGACCCTCCTTGACTCCTCCACTCGACAAACTCAACTCCATTTATCAAGGTCCGTCGTAAAGTTGGATTATCGTATGTCGACTCGGCCAACTTCTTGAGAGCTTGTTCAGCTGGACTGCGAATTCGAGATTCTGACGTATGGGTTTCGATAATCAGCGCAATCTCCGGTTTGATGGTAAGCGTATCGCCTTCTTCTATGGTGCCGAGATCTGTAACCACAATGGCGATTTGGGCCCGGCTAAGCACCACGGTATGAACGGGGCCAATTCCTGTTGTTTCGATAAACCGTCTTAGCCACCGGTTTCCCTGACCAGTCCAACCGGCTTCAGAATTTTTGTCCATAAGCTTCCAGGCATCCGTTTCGACAATCGCCTGAACCACCGCCAGAGGTTCGTTGGTTTCCAGGTACAACAAGGTATTGGCCGGGGCATAGGCCGCCATATCGACTCTTTTTGGACGACTCCAGAGGAACCAGGCTACGGCTAGCAAGAGTGCTAGGACAACACAAAGCAGGATCCTGCGAAGACGATTCATTCGGGGCATCCTAACTGTACTTTCTGTGACCCGCAAGTTTGCGAAATGGTAAGGGTTGAGTTCTGGAACTTTGCACTTTCATTCCAGGAAATGTCTATTATCGTTGCTGGCAAGCGTGCGGGAATGCTACTTACTATTGCAGCACTAGGAGTTAAACACTGCAAAATACTAGTTGACAATGTTTTGGGCGTAGGTTAGTCTGCTTCGAGTCGGCAGCGAGGTGCTGCCTCTCTTAGGCCCTTGCCCGTATTTCTCGTCCCGTTTTCGCCCAGCCTTCGAACTTGCAGAGGGTGTCTTCCAGGAAATCCATCGTAAATTAAAAACCTAAAGTTGCGCCATTCCGCGTCCTCCCATCTCTACCTTCAGCAGCTTCTACCAATGCACGTAAGGTTGACAGTGTTGAGAAACGACAAGCCACCCACCCCTGCCAGGACAGTTAAGAGCCGGCTCTCAAGAGCGATGAAAGCCCGAGCCCGCCTCCGTCAACAACACAAGATTCGCTCTCTTCTTATCGCGAGGATTAAATAGATCATGTTCAAAAAAACTATGGGCAAAAAGAATCTTGTTGGCCTCGATATCGGTTCGAGCTCGGTTAAAGCCGTTGAGCTTCAGAAACGGGGAAACAGCCTTCAGCTCGTGCATCTCGGATTCGAGAATCTCCAGCCTGACACGATAGTTGACGGGCAAATCATGGAGCTCAATAACGTTGCCAACGTGATTACAAGCATTTTTACCGAGCACCAGATAAAGACCTCCAGGATTGCTGCGGGAGTGAGCGGCCATTCTGTAATCGTAAAAAACATCGTCCTCCCACAGATGAGTGAGGATGAACTGCAAGAGTCATTTAGTTGGCATGCTGAAGAACACATTCCTTTTGATATCTCCGATGTAAATTTGGACTATCAAGTGACGAGCAGTTCTCCAGACGCGCTTAATGTATTGATGGCAGCGTGCAAGAGCGACAAGATTGCTAACGTGAAACAGGCCATTCAGTTGGCAGGAAAGCAGCCGGTCGTTATCGACGTTGACGCTTTTGCTTTGCAGAACTGCTATGAACTTAACTACCAGCCACAGGGTGGCGAAGTTGTGGCGCTCCTCAATATTGGCTCCTCCACCATGAATATCAACATCCTCAATGGGACAAGATCAGTATTTGCGCGTGACGCTTCCGTCGGCGGTAACCAATACACGAGCCTGTTACAAAAGGAATTGGGTTTGACGTTCGAACAGGCAGAAGCTGTGAAACGCGGATACCCCTTACCCGAAGGTGTCGATGCGCGGCCAATCCAGCCCATCATTGAGACAGTCTCGGACATCCTCGCATTGGAGATACGGAAGACGATGGACTTCTACCGTGCTACTGCTGAGGAAACTGAGGAAGCGATCCAAAAGATTTTGGTGGCCGGTGGTGGTTCCAAACTGCCGGGTTTGCAGGAATATCTTGCTAAGCGGTTTGAGATTCCCGTTGAGCTTTTTGACCCTTTTCGCCAAATTCAGGTTGACGGCAGAAAGTTTGATCCGGACTACATGAAAGAGATCGTCCCTGACATGGCAATCGCCGTCGGTCTCGCCTTGAGAGGAGTGGAAGCGGCATGATCAAGATCAATTTACTTGAATCGGTTACGGAGCGCCCCACGGGGGCGGCGATGGTCGAGGCCAAAGTAGCGAGCCCAAGGGCACAAACGTTGTTGCTCGCACTAACAGTATTTGGTTTGCTGATGGTAGTCGCCGGCTACGATTATGTGAGTTCGCGATCGGCGCACGCAGCCGCGAATCACGAACTTGAGAATCAAAAGCGCATTAACCAGCAAATGCTTGCTGTAAATAAAGAGCAAGCTGAGCTCGAAAAAAAGGCTCAGGATATTCAAGGCCGCATCGATGCAATAAAGAAACTGCGCGAATCTCAGCAGGGTCCAAGCGCCGTACTTCGCGAAATAAATGCCCGATTTGACAGCGTTCCCGGCCTTTACTTGCGGAGCGTTGAACACAAGGATGGCGAACTGACCATCAAAGGCCACTCGCCAAACGAGAGCACAGTCACACGCTTCGGCCAGAGCCTTGAGTTCTCCTCCGGGTTATTTACAAACCTGAGCATCGAAACTCAGCGTGAAGTGGTCCAGGGCGCATCAGGCGATAAGGCAGCCTCATCCAATGATCCCGTGGCTGCGGCTACAGAAGTCGTTGGCTTTACCGTCAAGTGTAATTACGGGGCGAAAACAAAATCGCCGACAGGCGCAAACGCCAATGCGAATCAAGTGGCAAAGAAGTAACTCACGCTCCGATATCCCTATACAGCCCCACTCGTTCGGGGAAGGAACTAACAGATGAAATTTGGTAATCTTCAAACAACGCCATGGTACCTGCGGTTTGGAATCTTTCTAGCTGTTGGGACGGTCATGTATGCCGGCTTTTGGTATTTCATCACCAAGCCAACCAGGGCCGAGACTGAGACCGTTAATGCCGAAATAGCACAACTTCTTCCAAGGAACGCGCAAGCCCAAATCGCGTCGCAGAGGTTGAACGACTTTCGTGCTGTCTATAAGTCGCGACAAGAGGAGTATGAGGAACTCAAAGCTCTGCTTCCCGAACAGCGCGAGCTAACGATGGTCCTCCAAGGCGTTCAAGATCGTGCCCGGACTAATGGCTTGATCCTTAAGAAGTTCATGCCTAAGGACGATGTACAGGAAGAAAATTATAGCGGGAAAAGGATTGAGGTCAGCGTGACGAGTTCGTTTGCCGCTCTGCGCGTTTTCTTCGAGCAACTCGCCCATTATCAGCGCATTGTCTCGATTACCAACTTCCAACTTATTCAGTCGGATAAGCAGTCGGGATCGAGGACGGTAGAAGCAACATTTGATCTAACTGCCTATTACGTTTCAGCCGAAAAACTTCAAAAGCCGGCTGCCGCTCAGCCTGCCGGGTCAGGTCAGGTGCCGGCGACACCCGCCCCACAGGCCGCTAAATAGTCTGAATACGACCAGTAAACCGCTCTCAGAAAGTAACCATCATGAAGCCTTTAACGAAGAACATTCAATACCTTTTAGCTGTCCTCCTGGCTGCATTTACTCTCTCGCTGACTGGAAGCGTGCTAACGGCCAACGGTCAAGACAAGACCGAGGCCAAACCAGTTCGCAGCCGATCCAATAAAGGCGCCCGCGATCCATTCAGCAAGTACGTGCCGCCGCGCATTCCGGTTAAGAGCAGCGGCCTGGTCATGCCCCCCTCCATTCAGGAACGCATCGCTCAGTACAAGGCCCAAAAACAAGCCGCGATGAGCGCGCGTGTCGCGGCGCCGAAACCAACCACAGCTTTCTTATTGAGTGAGATGCAAGTGGTGGGAATATCACGCTCGCCGCGTGGTTATGCAGCAATTGTAGAAGCGTCTCCGATCAAGTTGTCATACGTTATTTATCCAGGCGAGCGTTTTTATGACGGACAGTTGGTTGCCATCGAAGACAACCGTCTGGTATTCCGTCGTGAAACAGTCTACACGGACGGTCGCCGTGAACGCTCAGTGGAAATGAAACCATTAAGACAGGCAAGCCCAGCCGAAGCAATGTCGTCGGTCAAATCTACTCCTGCCACCAACCAAGCGGTTGCGGCCTCCGAAAAATCATCGGAAGAAAAGCCAGCCGCTGACAAGCCTTAACTTTTTTGGTTTCGTTTTAGAGATACGCTCTAAATCCGGAACCCTCTCCGCGCGTAGTTGTCCTATTACCAAAGCAATACGCAAACTACGTAGTTTGACAATCAACCCGGACCAAGTCGCGCTGTGCGGCGCGCGCTTTTGGTTGCAGCAGCAACGAGCGTAGCGCGTGGCGACAAACGTCCTGCAATTCCCTTAAGGAGGGAAAAGATGGTTTATCAGTCTCGAATCACAAATGCCACAAAAAGGACAGCGCTCGTCCTGGTATTCATGTGTATCTGCAGCACTAGTACTTTCGCGGCTCCAGACAGCACTAACGCAACTAAAACCGACGGCAAATTAAACACGGCCGTCGCAACTGAACCTGCCCCCCAGCAGCAGCCTTCCCCGACGCCTTCCGCCGCGCCAGGCGGGGCTACCTCTCAGACTCAACAGGGACGAAACTACGGTCAGCCTGGGTTTGTGGGGGAGCCAATCAATCTCAATGTGGTTAACGCCGATATTCGCGACATACTCAACTACATTACCGAGCAGTATGGCGTTAATTTTGTGATCGACTCTTCTGTGGCCGCCGTCCCGGTAACTGTCAATGTTCAAGATGTTCCCTGGAACGTCGCGCTTGACGCGGTGCTGAAAGCGAATCGTCTGGGCATTGAGGCGAATGGCAATATATTGCGCGTGGCAACAACAGACGTGCTCGCTAAGGAGTCAGAGACCCAGAAGATCATCAATGACTCCCGGCTGGACGCGTCGCCACTCGTGACCGAATTTATCCGATTGAATTACGCTCGCGCCTCGGGAACTCTGGCACAGGCCGCTGGTTCTACTGGTGCGTTTTCGGGCGGTGCTACCAACCTCAGCTTCAGCGGTGGAGCGGGCGGGGATGCCACCGGGGGCAGCGGCGATCAAGGCCTCTTGCCGATCATATCGCGCAGACTATCGCGCCGTGGCTCGATCGAGGTTGACGGTCGCAGTAATACGCTCATAATTACTGACGTTAAAGAGAACATCGAGGCGATTCGCCAACTGGCGGCGATTCTGGACCAGCCAGAGCCGCAGGTTGAAATCGAAACCCGCATCGTGATCGCCCAGCGAAATTTCAGTCGAGATCTCGGCGCTCAGCTTTCAGCTGGAGTTCTCAACCTGGGCCGTGGTGGTTTAGGCAATATTTCCACCCTACCGGCAGCAGCTTCAACGGGTGCGGGTTCAGGCGGTGGAACAGGAGCGCAGGGAATTCAGAGCGGTCCTAATCCATTTGGCGTCTTTGGCGGACTAGCTGGCACTAACCAGCCGCTTGGCGCTCTGGGAGCAGCCGCTGCGAGCACCGTAATCGGTTTGACCACGGGCATCTTCGGTACCGCTCAAATCAGCGCCCTTATCACCTTGGCCGAGTCAAGAGGCGAAGCCAAAACAGTGGCGACGCCCCGGGTAACCGCCTTGAACAATCGACCGGCTCAGATCGAAAGTGGTCAGCAGATCCCGGTTCAAACTACGCAAGCAGCCAGCGGCACCGCCGTCGTCACAACGACGTTCGTTTCGGTGCCTTTACGTCTCTCAATCACTCCCCAGATCACAGACGTAGGAACCGTGATTCTTCGAGTCACTGTTGAGAACAACACGATTAACACGGGTATTGCAGTCGGTGGCGTTCCCGGAATTGACACTCAGCGCATGCAGAGTGAAGTTCTGGTGCCAGATGGCGGCACAACCGTGATGGGCGGTGTACTTTCCGATACCGAAGGTGAGACCCGTCAACGGACGCCCGGCCTCGCTTCGATTCCGGTTTTTGGAAATCTCTTCAAACGAAAACTCACGACTCGTTCAAGTAGTGAAATCCTCTTCTTCATTACTCCACGTATTTACCGTCCAGACTATCAGGGACGGCCTACCCCCGGCACGGTGAGCACTGGCCAGCGGACCACCACAATCTCGCAGCCTGTGCCTTTAGGCAATCCGCCTAGCAACACACCGACGCCGACGCAACTGCAGCAACAACCCGCGCCGCAATCCAATCCTGGCAACTTAATGCCGGCTCCTTCGGCAGTACCCGGAACTCCCGCGGTACCCGGACCCGGTGCAACCACCGCTCGTCCAGGCGTGCTTGGCGGCCAGCGGCCATAGGTAAACGCGATGTTTAAAGAAATACTTGAAACAATCATTGAGCGCACCGAGGGAAGCCTCGGTGCCCTCATCATGGGCGTCGACGGTATCGCCGTGGAACGCTCGCTAAAAGAAGCAGGCCAGGAAGCGAATCTGGATGTAGCCGCTGCTGAGTTTACTTCTCTGGTGCGGAATGCACAGCGCGCTGGGAAAGATACGGGACTCGGCAGTCTTCGCGAACTTGTCATCTCCCTGGATGGTGCAGTAGTCCTAGTGCGGCTACTCGGCCCCGATTACTTTGTGGTCCTGGCGATCAGCCCGGATGGCAACCTTGGTCGAGCGCGCTTTGAGCTACGCAAAGCGGAGTTGCAAATGTCGAAGGAATTTACAGTCTAGGGCGTTTCCAAACTAAACCAGAAAAGCCGCCTCCTCAGAGGCGGCTTTTCTTATTTCGGAGCTTGATGTCTAGGGAATCCGAACATAAGGCATTCCCCGCAAGATAATTCTTTGCCGGCGAGCCACACGCCGAGGATTCACTCGCGGATTAAAGACAGTCCGCGGATTCGGAATCATTGCCGAGAGAAATGCTGCCTGGTTTGCGTTTAGGGCACTGGCGGGCTTGTGGAAGTAGTATTGGGCGGCTGCCTCGGCTCCGTAGACTCCATCCCCCCACTCGATAATATTCAAGTAGATTTCCAAAATTCGACGCTTGGTGAGCGTGCGCTCGAGCATCAGCGTAAGCATGGCCTCTTGCCCCTTACGAAAAAAAGATCGGCGTGACGAGAGATAAAGGTTTTTCGCCAACTGCTGAGAGATGGTCGAGGCGCCGCGCTTGAATTCCGGAATATTTGGCAGCCAATCATCGTCCTCCCCTTCTTTCTTCGCCTCGCGGGCTGCGTCGCTGAGTGCGTCGTCCCATGCTTTTTGAATCGCTTTATAGTCAAAGCCGTTGTGTGTGACGAAGTTTGTGTCTTCGCCGGCAATCACTGCACGTTGAAGGTTGGGCGAAATTGTCTCAAGCCTAACCCAAATCTGTTGTCGCTTTGGTTGCTCTCCGCGTGAGCGGGCTTCGCTTGCACGAGCTTCAATCAATGATGTCGAAACTGGATTCTCCGCCCGTAAGCGCCAGACTCGAGTAAACATGTAGGCTTCATAGATAATGACGCCGAGAAGGATACCCAGAAATGCCAGAATCAAACTCTTGAATATTCTTCGCATTGTCAGGCGATTACTTCGAATGAGCCAGACTTTGAATAACGACTCATCGGGCGCGTTGCCGAGGATCGAGATACTCCCGAAGCCCGTCACCGATGAAATTGAAGGCGAGTACAGTGAGAGCTATGGCGATGCCCGGAAATATGAGCGCGTGGGGGGCGGCCTGCAGCGTTGATAGATCGCGAGCCTCTTCGATCATAACGCCCCAAGACGGCGCTGGCGGGGGTACCCCAAGCCCCAGAAAGGACAGAGACGCTTCTGACAAGACCGCACCAGCCATTCCCAGGCTAGCCTGAACGATCAAAGGTTGAATCGCGTTCGGCAAGATGTGAAGAAGAAGTATGCGAGCATCGCTCGCACCGAGCGCTCGAGCGGCCTGGACGAAATCGTATTCACGAACCTTCAATACCTGGCCCCGGATCAAACGCGCATAGCCGACCCAACCTATAATACAGAGAGCAAAGATCAGTTTGTTCAAACCCGCTCCCAGGAATGCGACCATGGCGATTGCCAACAGCAGACCAGGAAAAGCCAGGAAGACATTGAATACGTAGCCGGAAATGATTCGATCGATCCAGCCACCGTAGTAGCCGGCCAGCGCTCCCAGAATTATCCCCACAACTGCTGAAACTGATACCACCACCAGCCCGACCTCGAGAGAAATGCGGGCGCCGAAAACCACACGCGAGAATATGTCGCGGCCTGTTGAGTCAGTGCCAAACCAATACTCCGCCGACGGGGAAAGATAACGCAGGGAAAGATTAGTAGTGCCAACGTCGTGGGTGGCAATCCAAGGAGCAAAGAGGGCAACGATCACCAGCGCCGCAACAATGACTAATCCAACTATGGTTAACCGGTTCATATTATTGCTCGACTAAACCCGCAAATCAGGAGCGCCAGGGTCAGCCCTTACGAAACTCGAATGCGCGGATCAAGCCATCGATACAGGGTGTCCGTCAGCATGTTGGCTACAATGTAGGTAATGCTAATCACAAGGACGCATCCCTGGACAACACGGTAATCGCGCTTACCTATTCCGTCTTCCACCAGCAAAAGGCCCAAGCCAGGCCAGCCAAAAATCTTTTCTGTAATGATCGCGCCAGCTAAAAGAATGCCAAGTTGGAGGCCCAGAATCGTAACAACCGGAATAAGGCCGTTTTTCAAAACATGTTTATAGACCACCTGCGTTTCGCTGAGACCTTTGGCCCGCGCAGTCCGAACGTAGTCCTCACCCAGCTCCTCAATCACCGATGAGCGAACCATTCGAGTCAAGATGGCCGATAACGCCGCCCCAAGAGTGAACGCTGGGAGAATAAGATCACTCCAGTCGAAGCGACCTGAAGGTGCGAGCCAGCCAAGTTTTACTGCGAACACATAAACCATCATCGGCCCGATAACAAAGCCCGGTAGGCTAATGCCAATCAAAGCGACGACTGATGCCAGATTGTCTATCCACGTGCCTCGATTCTTTCCAGCGATCACGCCGAGTGGTATAGCGATCAAGATTGCAATGAAGAGTGCAGCCACCGCAAGTTGAATAGTTGCCGGGTATCTTTCGAGGATCAATTCGATAACTGGTCGATCAGTGCGAAACGAACGGCCCATGTCGCCGTGGAGCAACGCCAGCCAGTACTCCGTATACCGGTTGTTGGCACCATGCCATTGGAAGTGTCGATTACCCTCAAAATCTCTGGGGAAGGAAAAGAAGAACGGAGGACGGTCCAGCCCGTGTTTCTCTCGAAACTGGGCAAACTGCTCAGGAGTAGCTTGTTCACCTAATACTGAAACTGCCGGATCCCCCGGCACTAGTTCGATCAAAAGAGTTACCAGCGAAACCACGGTCCAAACTACAAGCAGAAAGATCGCGAAGCGCCGCAACGCACCAAAAACTTTATGCTTGAAAGCTGAACGCACTCTGGCGTGTCTCTATTAACCTTTGAAGGGATAGAATTCGTGAGGATGATATCACAGCGACTGATTGGGAGCATTTGACAGGGAGAACAAGAACGTAGCCCGAAAGGAAAGCCTTAAATGAGTCGCGTGGCCCCGACAACCGCACGCTCGCAAGGCAACCCTCCGGGCTGCGCTCTAATGGTCGCAAGCTGTCGCTTGCAACCAATCTCTTATGATCCTGGGCGCGTACCACTGTGTAGCGCCGCAATTCCTCCAGTCAGGTTCTGGAAACTCACTTCACTAAAACCGGCATTGGACATGATGGAGGCCAGTGCCTCTTGATCAGGAAAACGCGAAACCGAGTCGGGCAAGTAGTCATAGGCACCACGCGATCCACTTATCAATCCGCCCAAGACTGGCAGCACCCTTTTAAAGTAGACCTTGAAGAGCGATCGCAAAACCGGAGTCTCAGGCTTCGAGAATTCCAAAACAAAGAGCTTTCCACCCGGCTTCAACACTCGTAAAAGTTCCTTGATGCCCGCTTCCACACTAGCGAGGTTCCGCAGTCCGAAGGCAATCGTGGCAGCCTCAAAGGCGTGCTCGGAAAAGGGCAGTTGAAGCGCATCGCCTTCAATGAATGGGACTTCAGCCCCTTTCTTAGAAGCTTTCGAACTGGCGATTTGAAGCATCGGGCGGCAGAAGTCGATCCCGATAATTCGTGCCTCGCCATTTTCAAACAACGTTAGCGATAGGTCACCGGTGCCGCAGGCGACATCCAGGATTCGAGCCTCACGCCAATTTTGGGCAGGCAAAGCCGCGTACAGCGATTTCGCAACGCGGCGCCTCCACCTCTTATCGATATTGCCAGACAAGAGATGATTTAAGAGATCGTAACGAGCTGCAATGTTCCCGAACATTTCGCGAACGCGCCGCGATTGTTCGGTTCCCGTTGCACTTTCGCTACCAGACACAGTTAAGCGGATTTCGGTATTGATATGGTTGCAGGCAGATTGCGAATGATTTGTGATTACTCAGGCTTAGACCCGGATTTAGTCTGAGGCTTTCCAGTAAGCTGCTCGGAATTAACTCGATTACTCGATCCAACCTCACCGATGAGCTCTACTTTGCCGTATCGTTCGACGCTGGTTTTTACCAAATCTGAGTTTCCCACCGCGACGGACGCAATGCCCGTGTCGCGAAACAGCCGAATAGCTACTCGTTGTAGATCATTTGGGGTCACGGAGTTAATTGCGCGAATCTGCTCCACCGCGGAAGACACCCCGTAAGTATCAATATCGAGCCAGGCGTCTGCCACTCCTTCCGGCTTCGCCAGATCCTTGTTTCGAGTAATCAGTATTTCGTTTTTTGCTTGCTCCAACTCGGCGACCGAGACGGGAGAACCAACTAGCGAACTGATCACCTCCCGCGCGTCGTTGAGAAACTTACCAGCCAGCAGATGTTCGACGCTAGCACCCATCACGAACATCCCGGGCAGGGCAAACGCGTCATGCCTTACAAAAACGGGGCTTCGCGAAAGTTCCGGAATTGACTTCTCCAGTCGCTGACGCGCCACCTGCGCCAGCAGATCCGCGGGTATCGAATCAGGATCTTTCCGAGCCAAGCCCCGAAGCGCCAGCCGGACGTCGACGCTTTGATCTGCTGGTGCGTTGATTACCAGGATTCGGGGATCCGGTGCGAGAGGTTGGCGGAAAGTAGCCGGTATCAGTTGCTCACTCTTCCGCCAAACGCCGAGAAGTTGTCGCAAGGCACGCATAGCGCGACTGGGTTGCACGCCTCCGACGATGGCTAGAGTCGCGTTGTTCGGATTCAGAAAACGATCTCGCGCCAGCATCAGGTCAGTGCGTTCCACTCGTTCCAACGACTCAACAGTACCGGAATAGGGCCTGCCGTAAGGAAACTCTCCAAACAACCGCGCGGCAATGGCCCGGTCAGCAACTACTGTTGGCGAAATGCTGGTTTCTTTGGTGACCTTGATTCGACCCTCACGAACCTTGGCAAAGTTCTCGGGCGTTATTTGTGGCGTAACGACCGCCGTCCTCAATATTTCGATGATTCGCTCAAACTCGCGTGCGCGACCCTGCATGGTAATCGTGATTGAGTCGTAATCGGTCGCCACGTTCAAACGCCCCTGCATTTCCTCGATAAAGTATTCCCGAGTGCTGGGATCCGGAAACAGAATGTCCCCCAGTAGGGCTGTTCCGCCCGCCTTACCCGCTAAGTCGAAGGCTGCGCCGCTATGAATACGGAGTTTTATCAGGACATCCTGATCCCCTGGCCGTGGCAACAACACTACGCGCAGGCCGTTGAGTAGTTGAGTTCGAACCGGTTCAGAGGAGATCTGCGCCGGCACTGGGGCCTGGAATGGAGCGAACGAACAAATAAAAACCGCGACTTTTGAAAGGAAAACCCTTGATACTAACGACTTCATAAGTAGTGCCTACCCCGATCGGCACCGAATAATTCAAGTTAGGACTAAAAAGGGAGCGCAAAACATCTTAAATGCCGATAATTTAGTCGTCAACCGTTTGGCATCTAAATGCATCCAACGCCATGGTTTGAACAGGATTTGCCACCCCGGAGGCGTATTTTCTTCTCGATTCTGGAAGCGGCAACCAAGGGATTTTCGGTTGTTGTTTGAAATGGGGTCTGCTTTTGGAGGAAGTAGTTGAGGGAAGGGCGTATCCTTTAGCCGTTTGTCGGTAATACTAGTAGGAAGCGATTCCTGCGGAATTGAGCGCTGTTTGCCAGATAGAAACACAGACGAACTTTTGCTTGAAAAGGCTGGAGCTGGTGATCCGGCAGCTTTCCTTCAGCTTTATGAACGGCATCGGGCTTCTGTATTCCGGTTTTCGTACAGACTTGCGGGAAGCGTCGAAACGGCGGAAGACATCACTCATGATTGCTTCCTGAGCTTGATTCGAAAGCCCGGAAATTTCGTCGCCGGACGCGCCTCGTTACGCACCTATCTTTTATCGGCGGCGCGTAACCTTTGGTATAAGCAACTAAGAACGCTGGGTAGGGAATTAGCATTGGACGAGTTCGCAGACGATCAGTTTGTTGAAGTAAGCAGACAACCGCTGCGGCGAGTCCTGGATGACGAGTTAAGCTCAAAAGTCAAAGACGCCGTCTCAAGCCTACCCCCTTTACAGAGAGAGGCGTTGGTCCTTTTTGAGTACGAAGGTCTAGCCTTGAGCGAGATTGCAAATCTGGTTGGAACGGACGTTGGGGCCATCAAAGCTCGCCTCCACCGCGCGAGAGAGAGGCTAAGAAGTACGCTTCAGCCTTATTTGAACACCACTCGGGAAATTGTTACTTTGGAGAAGACTTGAAATGAGTAGCACCATTGAGCCCGATGGGCCAGGCGAAAGATTTATGTCTGAGGATGAATTGAAGGGTTTGTTGGAGCAATGGACTGCCCCAGAGCCATCAAAAAGTCTCGATCAGAGAGTCGCAAACAGTTATTATATGGCGCTTGAAAGCAGAGATGCCGCGGCACAGTCTTCAGTACTGTTACCCCAGAGCCAAAAAGAGGTAGTAACGATGAAGTTTTGCTCTACATGTAAGGAAGAGTTCGCTGACAAATTCAGCTTTTGTCCCGTGGATGGAACTCCCCTAAACGCGCCCGTGCAGGAACCGGTGGAACCGGTTGTTAGCGCGGCGAGTTTTAGCGCCCCTGTACAGCAGGGTGCATCAGTCATGGCCGCTGCCGGTGCCAGTAGCTTTGTGCCGCGTGGCGAGTATCACGTGACATTCATGGATGACGCTGGGCTCTTCACTCGATTGGCTGATGCGGTTAAGGAAGTGGCGCACGAATCTGAGTTGACGTGGCCAGAGTTCAAACGAGATCCATTTGGCTTTTCGAAGCGAATGGTGGTCGGCTACGGCCAGGCCGGTTGGCGTTTTCTGTCGCAGCCGAATGTAGCGACGGGCGTGCTGACGGCGCTGTTCATAATGATTACAGCGGTGTTAGGTCTGATGTGGCTCGATCGCGTGCAGCAACAACAAGCTGTCGAACAAGCGGCGCAAGAAGAGCTGATAGTCGAGAACTTAATTGATATTCCCACAGAACAACCAACGCCGGATGAAGGCCCTGCCGGACTTAATAAGGGCACTGGCGGCGGAAGCAAACCGAAGCAGGAGAAACCCGGCGGAGGTGGTGGCGGGGGTCGTGAAGATGCTAAGCCGGCCTCATTCGGTAAGACACCGCAGGCATCTCTAACGGTTCCGCAGGTCGTAGCACCTGATCCGAAACCACCCACGATTAAGAATCCTTCGCTACCAGTAGCGGCTACTCTGGTTGCTGATCCGTTGTTGGTTCCGCCGGACCCGCGAAATCTGCAATATGGACTCCGCGATTCGAAGAGCACCGATCCCTCGTCTGGGCCCGGCACGGGCAACGGGATGGGAGTCGGTAAAGGTGGCGGCATGGGACCCGGTGAAGGCGGGGGTCTCGGGCCGGGCCGCGGTGGCAACATAGGGGGCGGTGACTACCGCGAAGGCGGCGGTGGCCCAGGCGGGGGCGGCGGCGGAACTGACTACAACAAGGTTTTCAGTGGCAAGGACGTCAACACCAAGGCCCGTGTGATCTCGAAACCTGAACCGCAGTACACAGAAGAAGCGCGAAAGAATCAGGTAACTGGAACGGTGGTTCTGCGCGCGGTATTCACCTCGAGTGGTCAGGTTACCAATATTAGCGCTCGCTCAGGTCTTCCTAATGGCTTGACGGAGAGGGCCATAGCCGCGGCACGGCAGATTAGATTTGTTCCCGCGACCAAGGATGGCCGGCCGGTCTCCATGTACATCCAACTGGAATACAACTTCAACCTTTATTAAGGACCAGGCTAACAGAATCGAAAGGCGCCGATGTAACAATCGGCGCCTTCTTTGTTTGTGGGTTCTGAGCTGGTTCAGAAACTAATTCAAACGCTCCACAAATCGTTTGATTCTCATTACACCTTCTCTAAGTTGCTCCATTGAAGTTGCGTAAGAGATACGAACATAACCTTCTGCTCCAAAGGCCGCGCCGTCAGTAACAACAGTCTGTTCCTCCTCGATCAAACGTCGCGCGAAGTCTTCGGACGTCTTTAAGTTTTCGCTCAATACCTCGCGAACGCTGGGAAAGGCGTAGAACGCGCCTTCCGGTTGGTTGCAACTAAGTCCGGGGATCTCACGCAAAGCATTCAGGAACCAGGCGCGGCGCTCCGTGTATTCTCCAAGCATCGCCGCAACCGAATCCTGTGGACCATTCAATGCTTCCACGGCTGCGCTCTGGGCAATTGAATTCGGATTGCTGGTCGAGTGACCCTGGACTTTTAGCATCTCCCGCGTCCAGTCGGCGGGAGCAAGCGCGTAGCCCACCCGCCATCCCGTCATTGCATAAGTCTTCGAAAATGAACCTGCGATACAAAGTCGGCTACGCAGTGCCGACGGAAGACTAGCGGCACTAAAAACCTGTCCCGGTGGATAAACGAATCTGAGATAACATTCGTCTGAGACGACGTAAATCCCTCGCTCGGAAAGCAGATCCATAATTCGCTCAAACTCCGGTGCAGGAATAACTCGACCCGAGGGATTGCAGGGTGAGTTGAGGATAATAAGGCGGGTGCGCGGTGTTATTGCCCGTTCAACTTGATCCGCCGTAAGGACGAAGCCACTCTCTTCAGTTTCAATAAAGACCGGGGTAGCGCCGGCAAAAATTACAATCTCGGGAAATGTCACCCAGTAAGGCTTCGCCATCAAAACTTCATCGCCAGGATTTACCAGGCTAACGATGGCGTTAAAGATTGCTTGCTTCCCCCCGGAAGTGGCCATGACCGCGGGACGTTCGTAGCTGGCACCAAACTCTCTCTGGTAGAAGTCGATGATTGCCTGTTGCAGAACTCGAGTCCCGCCGGTTGGAGTGTATTTAGTTTTGCCGGTCCTCATCGCTTCTTCGGCGGCGCGTTTGATGTTGTCGGGCGTATCAAAGTCTGGTTCGCCGGCGCCGAAGTCAACAACGTTCGCACCGGCAGCTCTCAGCGCATCTGCAGCTTGCATGGCCGCAAGAGTAGATGATGCCTGCATCTTCGCAACATTGTGGGATGGTTGGAATTGTGAACTTGCGAGCTTGGTAGTCATGTCTGCTTTTGTGCGAACGAACCCTACTATTAAAAGTACTGCGTCAGTTTTGAACTCAGTTAGGCAGCCTGCTTACAGAACCGAGCGCGGTAGCGCCGGATCCTAAAGTCTATTTAGTGATAATTGTATGGATGCGAGAACACATGTTTTTGAAGTAGCTCTTGGGATCCGGCGCTACCGCGCTCGGTTCTGTAAAAGCCCCAGACTACAAACTTACCAACATCCGTCATACCGTCCCCGGTTATTATTGCGATCAAAAGGACAAGCGTTAGGTGCTTACCGGATCAGGATACTGCGCAGAAACCTAAAGACTGAACTCTGAACCGACCTGGAGCTTGACCGAACCGGCATTCTTTCCTGATTTGCTCTTCATTCTCGCTTCAACCAATGGGGGTACCAGTCCGTCGAGTTTTCCGCCCAACTGAAAGACTTCCTTCACCAGGCGGGAGCTGACGTAGGAATAAGTTTCCGCAGGCATCATAAAGACAGTTTCAATACTAGGTTCCAGCCGCCGATTCATCAACGCCATCTGCAGCTCATATTCGTAGTCTGAAATAGCTCTAATACCACGCACTATCGCGTTAGCCTCCTTGGCAACGGCGTAATGGACCAGCAACCCCTGGAAACTGTCGACGCACACTTCACAGGATCCACGATCGATTTGGTTCAGAACTTCCGAAAGTATTTCCTGTCGCTCATCGATGGTGAAGAACGGTTGCTTCTCCGGATGGACCAATATTGAGACGATAATCTCATCGAAGAGTTTGCAGCCCCGCTCGATAATGTCAAGATGACCATTAGTTACTGGATCAAAGGAGCCGGGGAAGATGGCGCGTCGCATTGCTGTGAATGTTAATTGGTAATTGGATAATCGTAAATAGAGGAATGCCATTCGGGGCACTAATGCCGTTTGAATTTTGGCATTGGGTGGCTGACGAAGCGGCAGATTAAAGGCGGAACGCTGAACGTGCGGCCTCAAACTACACCAATATCCCCGCGGGCGTGCCTTGACAGCCTGGGGTCGCGGTGTTTCAATAACCCCGGCAGAAACGTGGTGAGTTAAGGCGACTTGCGGCCACGAAAAACAATCCGCTAAACAGCTCGGCGAGTCTTTCTAAAAGAGACTAATCGAATAGGGTTCTGAAAGCCCCGCGTTGTTTGGCGCGGGGCTTTCTCTTTGGGTGAATGGTGAATGGTAGATGGTAAATAGAGGCCCTGAGTAACACGGCCGCCATTTACCATTTACGATTTACCAGTTACCGCTTATGGCTAACTTTCTCGATACGCTAAAAGATCGGATCGTCGTCTTTGACGGCGCGATGGGGACCAACTTGCAGGTCCAGAACCTCACGCTCGAGGATTTTGGGGGCTTGCGATTTGAGGGTTGCAACGAGAACCTGCTCGTCACCAGACCAGATGCAGTCGAGAACGTCCATACGGCGTTCCTTGAAGTCGGCTGTGACGTGATTGAGACGAATTCGTTCAATGGTACGCCTATCGATTTTGAGGAGTATGGCATCGGCGACAAGGCCTACGAGATGAATGTCCTGGCGGCACGGCTGGCCAAACGGGTTGCTGCCGACTACTCAACAAAAGAAAGGCCCCGGTGGGTCGCGGGCTCGATGGGCCCCGGACGAAAGCTGCCTACGCTCGGCCACATTACCTTTAACAATCTCAAAGCCGCTTACGCCGAGCAGGTGCGCGGTCTACTGGATGGCGGCGCAGACTTGCTGATCGTGGAGACCTGTCAGGACTTACTGCAAACAAAAGCAGCATTGTCGGCGATCTTTGGTCACTTCGAGCAAACTCGCACACGCGTGCCGGTGATCGCTCAGGTAACCATCGAAGTTTTTGGCACTATGCTGAACGGCACGGAGATTGGAGCGGCGCTGACGGCGTTAGCACCGTTTCCCATCGATGTAGTTGGAATGAACTGCGGCACCGGCCCGCGGCACATGACTGAGAGCATTCGCTATCTCTGTGAAAATGCTCCGCTCCCTGTTTCAGTGCTTCCGAATGCCGGCTTGCCCTCCGTCGTAGATGGCAAGATGCACTATGACGAGACTCCTGAGACATTCACAGCTCAGGTCGTCCACTTTGCCAACGACTTCGGAGTTAATGTTGTTGGCGGCTGCTGTGGCACGACTCCAGACCATCTGAAGCTCGTGGTCGAGGCAATGCAGCACATTACGCCCAGGTCGCGCCAAGCGTCGCTGGTGCCGGCGGCATCGTCGATCTATTTCCAGCAACCCTACGTCCAGGATGCCTCGTTCCTGATCGTTGGCGAGAGAGTAAATGCCAGCGGTTCGAAAAAGATGCGCGATCTGCTCAACGTGGAGAACTGGGATGGCTTAGTCGCCCTCGCAAAGGATCAGGAACGCGAGGGAGCGCACATCCTCGACGTCAACGTCGACTTCGTAGGCCGCGACGGCGTTGCCGACATGCACGAGTTGGCGTCGCGCCTGGTAACAAACATCAAGCTGCCTCTGATGTTTGATTCTACCGAGTGGGAAAAGATGGAAGCGGGCCTCGAACACGCCGGCGGCAAGAGCATTCTCAACTCGACTAATTACGAGGACGGTTTGCCGCGGTTCAAAAAAGTGATCGATCTGGCGAAGACCTTTGGTGCGAGTGTTGTGATTGGGACTATCGATGAAGAGGGAATGGCGCGCACAGCCGAAGGCAAGTTCAGGATTGCGAAACGGGCATTCCAGCAGGCAACCGGCGAATTTGATTTTCCCGCCAGCGACATCTTCTTTGATCCGCTAGCGCTGCCTATTTCGACCGGCATAGAAGAGGATCGTAGAAATGCGCTCGAGACTATTGAGGGTATCCGGCGTATCAAAAAAGAGTTGCCGGGCTGCTTCACTATTCTTGGCGTTTCAAACATTTCCTTTGGCCTGAATCCGGCTTCCCGTGTCGTCCTAAATTCCGTGTTTTTACACGACGCTGTTGAAGCGGGCCTCGATGCCGCAATCGTCAACGCCAGCAAGATTGAGCCATTGAATCGAATTGGAGAGCAACAACTGAAGGTCGCGCGGGAATTGATCTACGACCAGCGCAAATTTGAAGGCGATGTTTGCACTTATGATCCGTTAATCGAATTCACAAAGCTGTTTGAGGGCGTAAAAACAACGTCTTCCAAGAAAGCCTCAAAGGGTGAGACCGTTGAAGAACGTCTGAAGAACCACATCATCGACGGCGAAAAGATTGGTTTGGAAGATGAATTAAACACTGCGCTCAAAAGCTATTCCGCACTGGACATCATCAACAACATCCTGCTCCAGGGAATGAAAGTGGTCGGCGATCTCTTCGGCAGCGGCCAAATGCAGTTGCCGTTCGTACTGCAGTCAGCCGAAGCCATGAAAGCTGCGGTCCGCTTTCTCGAGCCCTTCATGGAGAAGAAGGGTGGCGCCACCGCCAAGGGCACGATGGTACTCGCGACCGTCAAGGGCGACGTGCATGACATTGGCAAAAACCTTGTTGACATCATCCTGACGAACAACGGTTACAAGGTAGTTAACCTCGGAATCAAACAAACGATTGATGCCATCCTGCAATCGTATGAGGAGCATAAGGCTGACGCGATCGGAATGAGCGGACTCCTGGTGAAGTCCACTCTGATCATGAAGGATAACCTCGAGCTCATGAACGAACGCGGCATTACCGTGCCGGTTGTGCTGGGGGGTGCTGCATTAACACGGCGCTATGTGGAGGACGATCTTAAGTCCATCTATAAAGGACGGCTCTTCTATGCGCGCGACGCCTTCGCCGGGCTTCATACGATGGACAAGTTGGTGACCTCTAATGGTGACCACGTGATGCCGGACAGCCTGGCCAAAGCTGCGAGTGCGTCTGCCGACGACAATGTCGAGGACGTGGAAGATACGGAAGATCTCGTCGGTGAAGAGGCCAAACTGGGCCTTAGAAAACCCCTGAAGCCACGCGGAGCGACAAAACCTGCAGGGGATACAACCCACACGACGCGCTCAGATGTCACTCCGGATGTCGCGATTCCGCGCGCGCCGTTTTATGGTTCGCGGGTTGTCGAAGACATTTCTTTGGATGGCGTGTTTTCTTTCGTAAACGAAGTCGCCCTATTTAAAGGACAGTGGCAATTCAAACAAGGGCGCCGTCCGGCTGAGGAATACGAAGCACTCGTCCGCGAAAAGGTGCGACCCATTTATGAGGAGCTGAAGGAACGAACCAAGCGGAAAGCGCTACTTAAGCCCCGTGTTGTCTATGGATACTTTCCGACGCAGTCTGAAGGCAATGATCTAATCATTTACAACGAAGACGAGAAAGCGGAGCGCCTGCGCTTTACATTCCCGCGCCAACCTTCGGGAAAACACCTTTGCCTGGCAGACTTCTTCGCTGCGAAAGAATCTGGTCGGATGGACGTTGTCGGTTTTCATCTCGTGACGATGGGGCGTCGAGCTAGTCAGTATTCCCAGGAGCTGTTTAAAGCAGATAACTATGCCGACTATCTTTATTTTCATGGTTTAAGCGTGGAGAGTGCTGAGGCACTGGCGGAACTGTGGCACAAGCGGATTCGCGAAGAATTGGGAATAGCCACTGGCGACGCTAAGGAGATCACCAAACTTTTTCGGCAGCAGTACCAGGGTTCGCGATTTAGTTTTGGTTATCCGGCCTGCCCCAACCTCGAAGACCAGGCAAAGTTGTTCGAGTTGCTCGATCCGGGACGAATCGACGTAGAGCTGACGGAAGAGTTTCAACTCGATCCGGAGCAATCAACGTCCGCGATTATTGTCCATCACCCGGAAGCGAAATACTTTTCGATTGAATAGTAACGCAAACTGTTAGTTTGCGGACGTTGAGCCGTCAAGACGGTAGAGTTAAGTGTTAACCGTTTGCTGTCTCCACCCAACGGTTTGCAAACTAACAGTTTGCTTTACCCAAAGGCTACGGGACAATTTGCCTGAGTCCGCGTTATCTTAGGCAAAGTCCGATGGCTGAAGTACAAACCTCAAACCGCGAAGTTGCTGGAACTGTTGAGCAGGATCAGCATCACGCCGAGCAGCCGATTCTCGAACATACACATTCGCTTGAGCCTACCCATGAAGAACTAGCTGTATTATCACCCTTCGAGCGGTTTTCTTTTCGCCTGGTTCGCCGGATGAACCAGGGGAATTGGAAGGTGTTCTGGACCTGGTGCCAAAAAACTGTCGGCGCAGGTTGGATTCAAATCTCGACATACAACCTCATGGAGGTCTATGGCCTGGAAAATATACACGCCGCATCGCGCGACCGGCCCATATTGTTAGTTGCCAACCATCGCTCTTTTTTCGACATGTACACGGTGTCGACCGTTCTTTTCCGAAATACATCCTGGCGTAAGCAGCTCTTCTTTCCGGTTCGTGGACGTTTCTTCTATCAGTCGCCGCTCGGCCTGTTTGTAAGTCTGGTGATGGGTTGGTGGTCGATGTATCCGCCGTTTTTTGCGTCGGGTGATAATCCCATTCCGGAAAAACGCGCCTTCGATAGGTTTTCATTTCGCTCACTCACGGAGCTCGCGCGCAAAGGACCGGGAAACATCATAGGCTTTCACCCGGAGGGTACTCGCAACAAAGGTAATGATCCCTATACGTTTCTGCCGGCACAACCGGGCGTAGGGAAACTGATCAAGGATGCCGCGCCTCAGGTTATTCCGGTTTTCATAGCCGGACTGGGAAATGATTTGCCGAAGCAGGTGCTAGGGAATTGGCGAGGCGGCGAGAAGATCCGCATTCACTTTGGACCTCAGCTCGATCTTTCAGACTACCTGTTAAAACTGAACCGGGTCCGGACTTACAAAGAGATTTCAGAATTTGTGATGCAGAAGATCGCCGAACTTGGAGAACAGGATCGAGCGATGGTCGCGTTACAAAAGCGAGACGTAGAGAGGACATGAAAACTGTCGGGGACGTTAGAGAACCCTTGTGACCCCGCCAGGTCAGGAAGGAGGGCTTGCCCCCTTTTAGTACCTCATACGAACTGAGCTACTAAACTTAGAGCGGGGGCAAGCCACCCTTCTCCAGCTGAGAGTCTTCACAGGGCCTCGTGTTTCTCGATCGCACCTCTTGGCGGTTGGTACCGGCATGACCCGTTGCGCTGGGTTCTACGAAAGACGTGATATATGAGTCTGCCTTTAGTCATAGTTAATCCTGAATCCGCTTCAGGGGCCACAGGCAATGCCTGGCCTCAGATCGCAAGCGAGTTGGCAAAACACTTCGGTGCGTTCGAACCCAGGTTCACGCGTGCGCCAGGAGAGGCGACTGAGATCGCAGCCGAAGCCGCTAAAAAGGGAAGACTAATCATCGCCTGTGGTGGCGACGGAACAATCTCCGAAGTGGCAAACGGAATCTTATTGGCAGGTGGCGATGCTGAACTCGGGATACTACCGAGCGGAACAGGAGGTGATTTCAGAAAAACACTCGGCATACCAGCGCGCACACAGGACTCTGCCAGCATTCTTCGAAAGGGGCGCACGCGTCAGATAGATGTTGGGCGAGTAACTTACACAAATCATACCGGGGACCACGAAAGCCGGTACTTCCTGGGCGTCGCCTCGTTTGGAATGAGCGCCGACGTTATCGAAAGAGTAAAGCTGAGGGGTCCGGACTGGCTCCCAGGAAAGGGCCCAAAATGGCTAACCGGGCGAATCGCTTTTAGCCTGGCGATGGCGGAAAGCGCTTTGAAGAGCGCAGCCACTAAAGTAATTGTTCAATTGGACGATCATTCGGAACAACGAATGACGGTCGCTAATCTTTGCGTGGCAAATGCCCGTTACTTTGGCGGGGGAATGAAGATCGCGCCCGAGGCAAACCTGGCTGACGGAAAACTTGACGTGGTCAGCATTGGAGACCTCGGCGCTGCAAGAATTTTGACTAACGCACCGCGGCTGTATGCCGGTTCGCATCTCGGGCTCGCCGACATTGGGTACACCCTGGCCAAAAAAGTCCTTGCTCGGCCGGTTGACACCGAACAGAGAATCGAACTTGAAGTCGACGGTGAACTACCTGGATACCTGCCAGCAACTTTTCAAGTCTTCCCTCAAGCGCTTCGCGTTCGCTGTCCGTGAGGTATCTGCTTAAGAAGATCAAAGATGTCTAGTTTCGTGTGATTTCGTGTGTCTTCGTGGATCGTTCCTGGCTGAACCGGAAATACGATCCACGAAATGCCACGAAATTACGCGAACACAAACAAGCTAGAAATTTCTTGCCAGTAAATTGAAAAACAGGGTATAAGTACCAGCACCGCGCCCCGTTCATACGTATTTTGATTGGCACGGTGCTCTTCATGTATAGAAGAATAACGTGTTCTTGCGCAGAGAGTGATCCCTGCAATGCGGGGAGTTGTATGATTTTCACTCTGATGCAGCGTTGAAGTGTGTAATTCAGTCTCACGGAGGTTCGCCTAGTGGATACGACGGCCAACGAAGGGCCATCCGCCAAAAGCGCTACGAGTCCCGCCACTCCGACACCGGGCGAGACTGTTGCCGCCGGTGCGCCTCCCGCTGCATCTGCGCCCGCAAAGCCGCCACTGCCTGCCGTCGCAAAGACGCCTCCTGCTCCGCAAAACATCGTCGAAAGCACGCCAGATCCGGCTGTGAACAAGATGAGGCGCCGAATTGTTTGGGCCAGTATTGCGGGATTCCTAACCGTATGCTTTCTGATGTTTCTCCGGTTTTTTCTGCCCCGATCGATCACTGAACCACCCACTACTTTTCGTATCGGTTCTCCGGATGACTACGCTCTGGGCGTTGATACGAAGTGGCAGCAGCAGTATCGCATTTGGGTCACTAAGACGTCCGACCGGTTATTCGTAATCTATGCGCGGTGTACTCACCTGGGTTGCACGCCTGACTGGAAGGCGAGCGAGAACAAGTTTAAATGTCCGTGTCACGGCAGTGGTTATGACAGCGAAGGGATAGCCTTCGAGGGCCCAGCACCGAGACCAATGGATCGCGCGCACGTTGAGATCGACGCCGAAGGCCAGATCGTAGTTGATGTTGCGCGGCTTTATGACTGGACCAAAGGCGAAAAGAACGAGTTCGAGGAGCCTGGTGCTTCGATCCCGTTGTGATGTTTGTATTCGTGATCTCGAAAGAGAACCATGGAAGAAAGCCCAGACAAAAAAGACACGAAGCAATTGACCGAGGGAGAGAAGGCAAATACCAGCCTGGTCGGCAAGGTGCGTGAGGGCGCGACATCTCTAAAGGACAGAGCTCTTGAAGAAGCCAAGACCTATAAAGACCCTCAGGACACGCAGCTTTGGAAGTCAATTTTTCGTGTTTCCCACGATCGTTCCGACCCGCGCAACCGGTCACTCGCTGTCTTATCGAACGTTTTTCTTCATCTCCATCCCGCGAAAATCAATCGTGATGCCGTACGTTACCCGTTTACATGGGGCATGGGCGGCATCACTTTTTACCTATTCATTGTGCTCACCTTCACCGGCGTGCTTTTGATGTTTTATTACCATCCGACCAAGGCGGATGCGTTTAAGGACATCCTTTACCTGGAGCATGATGTTCCCTTTGGCAAACTGCTCCGCAACATGCATCGCTGGGCGGCTCACTTAATGGTGATCACGACCTGGCTGCACATGTTTCGCGTGGTGTTGACGGGATCTTACAAACGTCCGCGAGAATTCAACTGGTGTGTCGGCGTCGTTCTGCTTGTGCTCACGCTGCTACTCTCGTTTACGGGTTACTTGCTGCCAGACGATCAGCTTGGGTTCTGGGCCGTGACTGTAGGCACCAACATGGCGCGTGCTACACCGATGTTAGGTTCCGAGGGGCCGTTCGGCATTCAGTTGGGAATGACGCCGTTTAATGACGTCCGGTTTGGACTACTGGGTGGGTCTATTGTCGATTCGAACGCTTTATTGCGTTCTTATATTTGGCACTGCATTGGTATTCCATTAGTAGCTTCGATCTTTATGGCTGTCCATTTCTGGAGGATACGAAAGGACGGAGGCATCTCCGGCCCGGCACCGGTGATGCTCGAGACGGAAATGAAGGCAGTAAAGAAAAAGTAAAGTTTGCCGACGCGGTTTTTGCTTGTCGGACTCATCGAATCCTGAACGCATGGCGAAACGTTTTTCATTAAGCAGAGGCAAGCTGATAACCCTATTGGTGGTTGTCGTCCTGGCCGGTCTCGCCGTATGGGCCGTCCAGGACTGGAATCAACTGTGGAAGATCTCCTCGGCGCCCGATAATGTTCCTATTGTCGCGATGTTGTTTCTCGTGCCCTTCTTCACCTGGCTGGGCGTAAGGCAGTCACAGGCAAACGACAAGCTTATCCGACAACTCGAGGAAGATCCGAAGCTGGCGAAATCACATCATCGCAAGGTTGAGCCGTGGCGACCGGGGTGGGCGCGCGAGATACATGTCTGGCCTTATCTGGTGCGGATTGAATTCCTGGCGACGGTGATTGTCACCATCATCTTGTTTGTTTGGTCCATTACGCTCAACGCGCCCCTCGAAGAACCCGCCAACCCCAACCTGACTATGAATCCGTCGAAGGCCCCCTGGTATTTCCTCGGCTTGCAGGAGATGCTGGTCTACTTCGACCCGTGGATCGCCGGCGTGGTTATGCCGTCGCTCATCATGGTCGGCTTGATGGTATTTCCATACGTTGATTCGAACCCTCTGGGCAACGGTTACTACACTTTCAGACAGCGCAGAATTGCCGTGGGCATGTTTGCCATCGGCTTCCTCCAATGGATTTTGCTGATCGTTATCGGCACATTCATAAGAGGCCCCGGGTGGATTTGGTTTTGGCCTGGCCAGACGTGGGACCACAATGCGGTGGTATACGATCGCAACCGCGACCTGCACGACATAGTTGCTGATATGACAGGATTTACCATGCTATCGAGCGCATGGTGGCTCAAAGCACTCTTCGGCCTCATCGTCGTGTCGCTTTTCTTCCTTGCCGGCGCTCTCTTCTTCCATTGGCTGCTGTTGCGTGGCGGATTCGAACGTATTGACCGTTCGCTGCCATGGTGGAAACGCCTCAAGCTCTGGATGACCACTCCCGATGAGTTCGAAAAGAAACTGCTCTCGCGGACGAGTTTGCTGCAGTACATGACTTTCCAGTTTTTTGCGATCACTGTCTTGTTGGCGATGCCGGTGAAACTGCTCTTGCGACTGGTATTTACGATCAAGTACGTCTGGGTGACTCCCTGGTTCAACGTGTGAATGAGGGCGGAGGACAATCTCGAGTGGCAGACACTCCGGAAACCAAAGAGTCGTTAGTAAAGACTGAGCCGCAATTGCCGGCAAGCGATCCGATCGTCAGCAAGTCCACGAGCGGTTGGATGCTGATTTGCGCGTTGTTGCTGACGATCTCGCTCGCCTGGGCCTTGTGGGATGAGGCCTTTGGTCAACGACCCTGGAAGGGAATCCAACAACAATTCGTCAGCCGTTACACCACCTATCTCAAGAGCATCAAGCCGCAGGCAGGCAAGACCGAAACAGAGGTCAAACAAAGTTCCGAATACCAGGAGCTCGATGGCGAGGCTCGGGCGGCGATGGACCAGGTAAAGCCTGAAGTGGTTGACATTGACCAGAAGGTTGCAACGATCCAAAAGCAGCTGGATGCGGTAACCGAGCCTTTTCAGAACCAGCGCGGACACCTGACCGTTATTGCTTACAACATCGAAACCGCCCACGGTTCTGCAAAAGAAAAGTATCGCCGTGAGGCTGAGGAAACCAGGAATGAAACGGTCGAGGTAGAACTACCTGCGAATGATGGTTCGGGGAAGAAGAATACTCAGGAAATTAACTACGCCCAGCTTGAGAAGCTTTACAACGACTTGCGGGACGAAAAGGCGCAACTTCTTGGGCGCAAGGCCGAGATCCTCAAGGCGCCAACCGAAGCCGCTAAGATGCGCGATGATTACCTGAAACACAATGTGATCGGTTTAGGTCCGGCTCAAATTGATGGGCTGCTCCGCAAGATGGATACGTTCGACTACTCAATCCTGCCACACCAGATCAGTGTGAATTCAGCAGGCATTGTCGATCGGTGTCAGGTTTGCCATGTGGGCATCCGCGAGCCGCTGAACCTGAAACCGGAAGATCTGGCGCCCGATGGGCCAGGCAAGAAGCCGGACAGCCTGGCGAAGGCATTCGTTAGTCACCCCAGCAAGGAGCTGCTTCAGATTCACAACCCGGATCGCTTCGGATGCTCGGGTTGCCACTGGGGTAACGGACGGGCGACTACCGGTGAGGTCAAAGGGCATGGCCGTCACAAGTATTGGCTATGGCCTCTGTTCGAGCGCGAGAACATTGAGGCGGGCTGCCAACAGTGCCATGCCAAAGATCGAGTGACCCAGGGAGCCGAAACTCTGAATCTCGGCCGTGATCTTTTCAATGAGCGCGGCTGCGTAGGCTGCCATCGCTATGAAGGCTTCGATCGCGAGACAGATTCGCTGTCGGCATCTCGACAGGGCATCACCCAACTTCAAGATCAAATCACCGCCAACGAAAAGCTGATCCGCGAGGACACGGAAGCAGCCAATCAGGCTGCTGATGATGCCGCAGCCCAAAAGTTATTGGCCCACGCCGAGTCGCTCAGAGTCACGAATAGCTTACTTGCGGCCCGCAAAGATCAGTTCGACCTGCAGTCAAAGTATCTAATGCAGGACCAAAAGAAGGTTGGGCCAAACCTGAAAGACATGAGGCTTAAGCTTCGCAAGGAATGGGTGCCTGTCTGGTTGGAGAATCCGCAGGCATTTCGTCCCCGGACCAAGATGCCGACTTTCTGGCGATTCGGCGTCGGCGAGGACGAACATGGTGTGAAGCCTGACAGCGACGCAGCGGACCAGATTAAGGCCATCTCGGCATATCTCTGGCAAGAGAGTTTCGATGGCAAAGTGCCGGAGCAAGGTCGTGGGAACGCTGCCAAGGGTAAGCAGCTTTTTGAAACCCGTGGCTGCCTTGGATGTCACTCCACTGGTGACGCGGAAAGTCCCATCGGTGGTGATTTCGCTGCCAATCTGCAACGTGTGGGTGAGAAGAGTAACTTCGAATATATTGTGCGTTGGATCCATAATCCGCGCGAGCGCTGGGCGCCTTATTGTCCCAAAGAGAAGCGCGACCTTACGCCCGAAGACTACAGCAAAAACAACAAGCCATATGTTTTTGACACTGATTTGAATTCAACCTGCCCTAACGACGGCGCAGAGCTTCAGGTCCAGAACATGACGGTCATGCCGAACTTCAGGCTTAGTGACGCGGACGCTCGAGATATTGCTACTTACCTGTTTTCACTGTCCGCGCCGCCGTCTTATCCGAATGCGTCGTTTATGGACGATCCCAACTTGAAACCCAGAGGACAGGCGCTGATCAAACAATACGGTTGTGCGGGTTGCCACGAAATAAAAGGTTTTGAAGAAGAGCAGCGTATCGGCAAAGAGCTCACGGTTGAAGGTGCAACGCCGATCGAGAGATTGGATTTCGCTCTCCTGACACATGATGCCGAAAAGGGCCACGACCCGTTGCAGTTACATGGGGAGCACTCGGAGAAGCCCTGGTATAACCACAAGGGTTTCTTCGAACACAAACTTGCTCAGCCTTCGATTTACGATCTGGGTAAAGAGAAAGATCCCAAAGACAAGCTGCGAATGCCCAAGCCATTCCTGACGCCGGAATGGCGCACGGCCCTTACCACTTTCCTGCTGGGCAGCGTGGGCACGGAAGGATCCAATGTGCCTCGCTCGCTCTTCTATGATCCGCAGGACCAGCGCCGGCAGGACGTGCAAAATGGGTGGTGGGTCATCAAGAAATATAACTGCGTGGGCTGCCATCAGATTCAGGTTGGGCAGAAATCGGCTTTAATGGACGTGCCGCTCTTCCAGACACCAGAAGGTAAGGATTTCTTGCCACCCAGGTTGACCAGTGAAGGGGCTCGCGTAGATCCTAACTGGTTGCTGCGGTTCCTGAAGGATCCCTCGATGAGTGAAGGAAGAGGTCCCGTCACAGAACCTGCAGGCACAACGCAGCCACCCCGTGCTGTCCCTAACGGCGCCAGAAGTCAAAACGGAAGCGCACCTGCGACTCCGAGTGCAACTCCAAATACAACGGGTGCCAGAGTGAAAGCCCAACCAGGCTTGGATCGAAATGGCGTGAGACCATATCTCCAGGCGCGCATGCCAACATTTAGCTTCTCGCCAAACGAGCTTCAGACGTTGGTGCGTTTCTTCATGGCCCTGTCAGGTCAGCAGGAGCCCTATATCAAAGAGCCGATCCAGCCTTTAACTGAGCAGGAGAAACTGGTCGCACGTCAGATGTTCACTTCCGGAACTCCCTGCCTGAAGTGTCATATCACGGGAGAGCCGGGCCATGATGCCACGGCAATAGCGCCCAGTTTCCTTCTCGCAGGAGAGCGGCTTAAGCCCGATTGGACTTTCCGTTGGCTACTCGACCCGGCCCAAATTAGTCCGGGAACTGCAATGCCGTCGGGGTTATTCAGAAAAGAAGGCGAGCGTTGGGTCATCAATTTGCCTAACCCGCCCCAAAGCGCTAATGACTATCAGCAGGATCATGCGCAACTTCTGGTGCGTTACATGCTTCTCATGACGCCCGACGAACAGAGACGCCTCTCAGCAACGGGCCCGGTTTCTCCGGCTGCCAATACTAATGCTCAGGCGCGACGGACTTCGCCGAAAAACGGCAGCGATAGCGGGGCGCAGAGACGCCGGAATGGTAAACGTGGAAATGTTCTGGCTCGAGTAGGAAGCAGACGCCACAACACGCGCGCCCCGGGTCTTTAGTTGACCACGGCGCCTGGCTAGGTTCTACTTCCGGCGAGCCCTCGTGTTAAAGTTTATTAAAAGAAAAAGTTTAGTTTGGAGGAATCGATTTATGTTTAAGCAGATAAAGGTCTGGCTTGCCCTGACCATGATCCTGGGGTTGCTCGCGCTGGGCGCGTCATGCAGCAAGACCGCGAATGACGCTGGACCAGAAACCCCGACCGCCGGCAGTAAGGCGTTTACGCCGCCCGCTAATGCCGGGACCGTCGTAGGCGTGATCGCATACAATGGTGCGCCACCTGCTCCCAAAAAGATCGATACATCAGCCGATCCGGTATGCGGAACAGCAAATCCAAACCTGACGACAGAAGATACTGTTGTTAAAGATGGAAAACTGGCCAACGTTTTTGTCTATATTAAGGATGGAGCCACAGCAGATGGCACCAAGGTCGGTGACTATACCTACACTACTCCGACGGATGCTGTGACATTGGATCAAAAGGGGTGTCATTACGTCCCGCATGTGATGGGACTCCAGACAAACCAGAAACTTCGAGTCACTAACAGCGACCCGACTCAGCACAACGTCCATCCCACGCCCAAGAGCAATCCTGAATGGAACCAGACGCAGGCCAACGGTGCGGCCCCAATTGAGAAGACATTCGCCCGTGCCGAAGTTCTGATTCCCGTCAAATGCAACCAGCATCCGTGGATGAAGTCATATGTCGGCGTTTTGAAACACCCATTCTTTGCCGTCACTGCCGAGGATGGCACGTTTACAATCAAGGGTGTACCGCCGGGAACCTACACGGTAGCCGCATGGCATGAAAAGGGTGGGCCAAATGGCACTGAGAAGACCATGCAGGTCACCGTTGCCGCCAGCGGTAGTGGCAAGGCTGATTTTACGTTTGGCGAAGCCGCTGCGGCCTCCAATAAGTCTGGCCTGCAAATGATGCCGGCGCTTGATATACCGATGATCGGCAGACACTGAGGAGCATTGCCGATTGCCGATTGCCGATTTGCAGAAAACCGTGAACCGACGGTTGGGTATCGCGATATGACTAGATCGGCACCAACGAGCAATCGGCAATCGGAAATTGGGAATTGGCAATGAGTAAGGGTGTGCATCGTTTCGCGTTGCTGGTAGCCGGCGCGACCTTTTTTCTGATAATCGCCGGAGCGCTGGTTACCAGCCACGATGCAGGCCTGGCGACGGCAGATTGGCCGCTAACCGACGGCCGGTTTCTTCCGAAGGTTTCATTCCTGGGGATCAGTACGACCGGAGTTAACATGGTTGGCAATCTGTTTTGGGAACATGGACACCGCATGGTGGCCACCACAGTCGGATTCCTAACCATCGTTCTTGTGGTTCTTTTGTATGCTAAAGAGAAGCGAACCTGGGTGCGGCGCCTTGGCTTAGTGGCCCTGGCAGGAGTCATCGCGCAGGGCTTGCTCGGCGGCTTGACCGTAAAACTAATGTTGCCGCTTGCCGTTTCCAGCGCCCACGCTACCCTGGCCCAACTCTTCTTTTGTACTACTGTCAGCCTGGCGGTTTTTACCTCCAGAAGTTGGATAAAAAGCCGTCCAATGATCGAAGAGCAGGGAAGTGTGCCCGTTCGTTATCTTTGTGTAGCAGCGGCTGCGACGATCTTTTTACAGCTGATTCTGGGGGCAACGCTGCGACATTCAGCAACCTGGGACAAGCCTTTGCCGACAGATCTGGTGTTGACGCACATAGCCGGCGCCATCGCAGTCACCCTGATTCTGGGAAGCACCTGTCTGATCATTCTGCGACGCCACGGTGACGAACGATTTCTGGCGAGACCTGCGCAAATTGCACTTTCGTTGCTGGTGTTTCAACTACTGCTGGGTATCGCGGCTTATTGGACCAGGACGATATCACCGAATGACCCGCAGCCTCTGCAGCCGATGGTGGGCATCACGGTGGCGCATGTGGCGTGTGGCGCTCTGGTATTCGCAACGACGATAGTTTTGACGCTGCGGGCGTTTAGAGTGCTGCGTGCTCCTGAAGTCGCAATCAGCTTGTCGGCGTCGCCACAAAGATCTTAGTTTGTCTTAGAGAGCGTGCTAGTGCGGTCTGCTTAGTGGGATTAGTTTCACCATTCGCCGCTACCGAGACTGTGCGAATTACAGGCTTCAGCGCCATAGGCGCGAAATGTGAAAGCCTGGGGCGGCGCCCCAGGTAAAGGCCCACGAACTGTTGGAAGCGCTGAAGGCGCGAAATACGTCAGTGGCGTCCAAAGATAATTGTGATGAACAAGCCGCCAGCAATACTTCGCGCCTTCAGCGCTAGAAGATTTTAACAGGTTCCACCTGGGCCGATGGCCCAGGCTTTCATATTTCGCGCCTTTGGCGCTGAGGCGGCGGTTTTCACACACTTTCTACCACGCGCAGTTCTGAATACTAGAGGCTACATTTTCTAAAATGGAAGAGTTTGCTATAGAACTTGACGGCAGTGCGGCTGTTAGATTCCAGCGGCTCAGCATTCGTGAGCGGCTGGCGGCTTACGCGGAACTTACCAAACCGCGCATCACATTCCTGATCGTGCTTACCTCAGCCGCGGGGTTCGCACTGGCTTCTCCGGGACGCATCAACTACGGAGCACTCCTCAATGCCATGTTCGGCATTGCGTTACTGTCTTCCGGCATCGCCACTCTCAATCAGTACATGGAGCGTGACCTTGACGCTCTGATGAGACGCACCGCCGAGCGGCCGTTGCCCTCTGGAAAACTATTGCCCTGGGAAGCCCTCTGGTTTGGCGTGTTATTAACAGTCACAGCGGAGATTTATCTCGCCGTCCTGGTGAACCCGTTAACGGCACTACTCGGCTTGACCGTAATCTCGGGTTATTTGTTTGCTTACACTCCACTCAAAACCAAAACGTCTTTATCAACCATGGTGGGGGCCTTTCCTGGCGCGGTTCCACCGCTGATAGGGTGGGCTGCCGCCCGCGGCGAAATAAGTATTGAAGCCTGGGTGCTCTTCGCGATTCTATTTCTTTGGCAGTTTCCACATTTTCTGGCCATCGCGTGGATGTATCGCGAAGACTACGGTCGGGCCAATATTCTGATGTTGCCGGTGGTTGAACCCGATGGGCGCGTCACCGCGCAGCAGATCGTCGTCTATACAGTGCTTCTTCTGCCCGTGAGTTTATTGCCAACCGCACTCGGCATCTCCGGCAAAATCTATTTCTACGGCGCAATTGTTCTCGGATTGCTCTTTCTTTACAGCAGCCTGCGTGCTGCGCTTTCGAAGTCGCGTCAGGAGGCGAGACGTCTCTTGCTGGCTTCGGTGATCTACCTACCGCTCTTGTTCATTTTGATGGTCATAAACAGGTAACTCGTAAATCGTGAATTGTAAATCGTGAATAGAACTTGCGACGGGCTATTGAAGCATTCACATTTGGAATCACTATTTACGATTTACGATTTACGATTCACCTTTAAGGAGATCTAACCGATGGGACGAGCTCTTGCGGTTATTATCTGGATCCTGACACTGGGTTCGGTAAGTCTCTTTTTCATTAAGAAATGGTGGTTTCCGACCGCCATCTCTGAACACGCTGCCGCCCTTGACCAGCAGTTTCTCCTGACAATCATAGTTGTGGGCATCTCATTTATTGCCGCACAGGTTGGCCTGGGATACATGGTCTGGAAGTATCGAGATCGTGGGCAGACCGAACGCGCGCTCTACTCGCATGGATCCAACCGTCTCGAGGTTGTTTGGACCATAGTGACCGCCGTGATCTTTATCGGTCTGGCCGTGATGGGCCAAAGCGTTTGGGCCTCACTACACTTCAACAAAGCTCCCGCCGGGTCGTTCCCGATCGAAGTTGTGGCTCAGCAGTTTCAATGGAACTTTCATTACACCGGAAGAGATGGTGTGTTTGGCCGCACCGACCCGGGCCTAATCGACGATTCCGCACTCAACTTCATTGGGCTTGATGAGACAGATCCGAACGCCAAAGACGACGCCGTGCACAGCGTCATTGCCGTCCCCTCCGGCCGGCCCGTCGAGTTGATTCTTCGCTCCAAGGATGTAATTCACAACTTCTGGGTGCCTCAGCTCAGGTTCAAACAGGACCTGGTCCCCGGCATGGCTATTCGCGTCCATTTCACTGCGAACAAGCCCGGCAAATACGAGCTCGCATGTGCCGAGCTTTGCGGGCAGCTTCACTTCAAGATGCGGAGCTTCATGCTGGTGCTGCCGGAAGATGAACACCAGGCACTTATGGGCCTGCCGCAGGACCAGTTTCAGACGCGCATGACTGAATTGCTGGCAAAGTATCCTCTGCCGGCCAACAACTAGGTTACGGGGCTCGGGTATTCATTCGCCTTTACCACTAGGAGATTAGAGAGATGTCAGTTGAAACGCACGGAGCAGTTCACCGGCACGAGCCGCCAACAGGCTTCATTCGTAAGTACATCTTCAGTCTGGATCACAAGGTAATCGGCATTCAATACATCATCCTGGCGCTCGTCGCAGTGCTTGTAGGAATGACGATGTCAGTGCTGATGCGCATGAATCTATCGTGGCCCGGGACCAATTGGCCTATCCTGGGAACCCTCTTTCCAGGTGGCGCGCCAGACGGCATGATGACGCCCGAGTTTTATCTGTCCCTCGTTACTATGCACGGGACCATCATGGTGTTCTTCGTATTGACAACCGCACCTCAGGGCGGATTTGGAAACTACTTTCTTCCTATCCAGATTGGTGCGGAAGACATGGCGTTTCCGGTGCTCAACATGTTGTCGTTTTGGGTGACGCTAGTCGGCTTCATCGTCATCCTCGCGGCGATCTTCTTCTCTGGCGCTGAATCCACCGTCGGACCCATTGGTGGGTGGACCGCTTATGCTCCGCTTAGCGCCTTGCCCAACTCCGGCCCGGGGCAGGGCATGGGTATGAACCTGTGGATCATAAGCATTGCGATTTTCTGCATCGGTTCATTGCTGGGCGCGCTCAACTTCATCACGACGTTGCTCAACATGCGCACACGAGGAATGTCGCTGATGCGCATGCCTTTGACCTGCTGGGCCTGGTTTACGACCGCAGTCCTGGCGCTCTTATCGTTTCCGGTTCTTCTGGGTGGCGGAATCCTTTTGCTGCTCGATCGCGTGGCTGGTACGAGCTTCTTTATCCCGGGCGGACTCTATGTGAGTGGCGTGCTCGCAGGTACCTCTCCGAACTTTCCACCACACACTGGCGGCTCACCTATTCTCTGGCAGCATCTATTCTGGTTCTTCGGACACCCGGAAGTCTACATCGCGATTCTGCCGGGCATGGGGGCGACGTCACACATTCTCTCAACCTTCGCGCGCAAACCCATTTTCGGTTATCGCGCCATGGTGTTTGCCATTTTTGCCATCGGGCTACTGGGATTCTTCGTCTGGGGTCACCACATGTTTATCAGCGGCATGAGCCCCTACTCGGCGATGACCTTCTCCATTCTAACGCTTTCCATTGGCGTGCCATCAGCGGTGAAGACCTTTAACTGGCTGGGGACGTTGTGGGGCGCGAAGATTCGTTTCCATACTCCCATGCTGTTTGCTATCGGATTTGTTTCGCTGTTCGTAGCCGGCGGAATCACCGGTCTCGTTCTGGGCCAAACATCTCTCGACCTGCCAATGCACGACACCTATTTCGTGACCGCGCACTTCCATCTCGTCATGGGTGTGGCCTCGATCTTCGGCATGTTTGCCGCGACCTATTTCTGGTTTCCAAAGATGTTTGGGCGCTTTATGCACGAGGGTCTCGGCAAGCTTCACTTCTGGGTAACGTTCGTCGGCGTTTATTGCATCTTCGTTCCCATGCACACAATGGGAATGGTAGGAATGCCCCGGCGCTTCGCGCAGTTTACCGAGTATGAATTTCTGGCGTCGCTGCACCCGCTCGTGATGTTCGTTTCAATTGCAGCGATCCTCACGGTGCTCGTGCAGATTCTTTTTTACTTCAATCTCGTTTGGAGCATCTTCAAAGGCAAAAAGGCGGGCGACAATCCCTGGGAGGCGACGACCCTCGAATGGGTTACCTCCAGTCCGCCTCCGCACGACAACTTTGCCGGAGTCTTGCCGACTGTTTATCGCGGTCCCTATGAATTTGCGGTTCCAGGCGCGACACACGACTACGTAATGCAAACTGAACCAGAGCCGGGCGAACAACCGGCTGGAGTGAGTGGAAATGGCCACAACGGTCACAAGCACTAAGCCACGATCCAGATCGGGTTTTGGCGGCGGGCCAAAATCTCCGCGTCCGAATGGCAACGGTTCGCATGAGCGAAACGGCCAGTCGTTCACGCCGGAGTTTTCTGCCGGTCGTTATCGCATCGGGATGTGGGTCGCGCTGGCGGCGATTCTCATGATGTTTACCGCCTTGACCAGCGCGTACATCGTGCGCTCGGCTTCGTCAAACGACTGGCAACCGCTCACGATGCCGGGAATTTTGCTGATTAGCACGGCGTTGATTGTCCTGAGCAGCGGGACGCTGGAAACAGCAAGGAGAAAACTCAAGGAATCGGCGCCGGGCGCACACAAACGCTGGTTGTTAATCACTGTACTGTTAGGCCTTGGATTTCTCGCGTCGCAACTACTGGCCTGGCGTCAACTTGTGCGGCAGGGCATTTACGTTTCGAGCAATCCACACAGCTCATTCTTCTATCTGTTGACCGCCACTCACGGTGTCCACTTGTTCGGGGGATTAGTTGCCTTGATTTACCTGGCTCTTAGAACTCGATCTTCCAACGATGACCGACTTGCGGTGGCGAAAGGGCAGGCCGCCGCGGATGCGGTAACGCTCTACTGGCATTTCATGGATGTATTGTGGATCTACCTGTTCATACTGCTGTTTTATTGGAGATAGGTGGCACGGACTTTCGTCCAGTGTTCCTCAAATGGTTGGATAATTCTAAGCACCGCAGACTCCGAGTCTGCGCTATTGGAGGTGACAGGTGAGTACTGAAGCACGCGCAGTACATTTTCCGGCGGCTGATTGGGACGGTGGGGTCCACCCCTATCGCGTTGGTCATCGCAAGCTTGGAATGTGGTTGTTCATTGTTTCCGACTCATTAACGTTTTCTGCGCTGTTGATCGGATATGCCTATCTACGCGCTTCAAACGTGTGGCCCACACCGTTCCCCTTTAGTCCCAGCATCCTCTTCGCGTCGCTGATGACCTTCTGCCTGCTCTCTTCGAGTCTGACGATGGTGTTTGCCGTCTCGGCTTCGAGCCGAGGAGACAAGTCGAAGGCGCGAAAATGGATTTTGGGAACCATCTTTTTCGGCGTGGCATTCCTTGTTCTGCACCTTATCGAATGGAACCATCTTATCCACGATGGCCTGAGGCCATTTAGCTTGCCGGCCGATTGGGTAACGGCATTCACCACGACCAATGGGCAACTTCCATCGCCGTTGTTTGGGGCGACGTTTTTCACCATTACTGGTCTGCATATGTTCCACGTCTTTACCGGAGCAATTTACCTGTCCGTCGTGGCAGCCAGAGTGAACAAACTCAAGCACGAGGACGTCGAGATCAGCGGACTATATTGGCACTTTGTAGATCTGGTGTGGATGTTTGTCTTCCCGCTGATCTACATCCTTTCGGTTGACGTGGGTGGTCACCTGGCGAAGTAGCCAGCCAAATAGCTTAGCGCGGAGGACTCTGGAATGAGCGAACACGTTGAAGAACATTTCGCCGGAAGTAACAAACTCTTTATTTCAATCTGGATCTGGCTCGTGGTGCTCACGGCGATCGAAGTATTCCTGGCATACAAGCCTATGTCGGTAGTGTTGATGCTGACCATTTTGATGGGGCTGTCGATCGTCAAAGCCGCGCTGATTGTTGCTTACTTCATGCACCTTAAGTTTGAGCGCTTGAGTCTCGTGCTAACCATTGTGCCGATGTTAGTGGTATGTATCTGCCTGCTCTTTGTGTTTTTTCCGGATGCCCTTAGATCGGCTGGGTTGCGTTACGAATTCAAAGAGACACCACCGATCACGACTTCTGAGGAACACTGATGCATCCAAAGCGGATCGTGCTGATTATTGCTGCCCTTGCGGTAGTGGCTGCCTTCAGCTCTTCCGCATTTGGCCAGTGTTCTATGTGCAAGACGGCTTTGACTGGTTCTAACAACGCTCTGTTTATCAGAAACTTCAATATCGGCGTGTTGGTGTTGTTGATACCACCGGTCACGATATTTTGTTCGCTCTTTTTCGCGCTGAAGCGCTATAAGAACGAGTCTGGAGTTGAAACGTCTGAACGCGACGACCCGATTGGCGATGACTCATTACAGAACCGAGCGCGGTAGCGCCGGATGCGGGAGTTAACGTTCGTGTTTAACTGTGAGCGATAAGCCTTTTTGCGAATAATATCTGGTTACAACCTGGTTGATTTCAAAGTTAACTCTAGCATCCGGCGCTACCGCGCTCGGTTCTGTAGTGGCGTTCAGTTCGACAGGCTCGAAAATTCGGGTTACTAATCAGTACTCAGTAGTTAGAATGTTAACGTATGGCTGAAGAGAACCTCCTACGCATCGATGTCGAAAAGCGGACTACCCGGGGCAGAGTCTGTCCGCAATGCGATGGTAAAATCATTCCGTCGGATCGTGCTGTTTACCAGAGCACGGCCGACCCTAACGCGTTGTTTCCCATTTGGCAGTGCGAACGATGTGGTTACGAAGAGATGTCAGAGCGTGTAAAGCCGGTCGGTAAGACGAAGCATTGAACGAGCAGGATAGACATTCCTGCCTGTCGGTCTTTGAATACAACTCAGTAGCGGCCTCCACTACAGAACCGAGCGCGGTAGCGCCGGATGCAGGAATGAACCTTAGACTCAGGAGGATGTATTATGGGACGCCGAAGAGAATCAATGTTGTTCAAGGTGACTCTGGCATCCGGCGCTAACGCCCTCGGTTCTGTAATGGAAGCTTAGAGCTTGAACCGTGAAATGCATTAGCGACTTTCAGGAGCACCCAGTGGGAATGGCAACAACCGAAACACGAAGCATGACGACTGAACTCAAATTACTGAATTTGATCTGTATCATCATCGCCCTCGGCTTTATAGCGCTCGCGGCGCTAAACGCATTATTCTCGCCGCAGTTGATTACAACTGACAATCTCTTCGTTACCATGGTGTGCCTGGTCATGGCACTTTTGTTTGCTGCTAATCCACTGCTTTATTTGAAGTCCGAAGGTAAGCTCCCTATTCCATTTCAAAAACGGCTGTCGCGGCGGTCTGCAGCTCAGGTCCCCGCCTCCACAACTCCACCGCTGTTGGACGCCAAGGGTCGTGCAGTCCCTCCCGACGTAAGATCGATGGTCGCTAACATGAAACAGAAGCAACCATAACAATCCGCTCTTCTGGTGCTACGCCGCCGTGAATGAAATCCAAAAACGCGTGTTGGGAAGCTTTTCCTATTGGGGCAAAGAAAAGCTCGATCTGCACGAGCTGTTTGAAGCCGGAGGAAACGATCCTGAGCAGCGCACGGCGGTGTTCTATGCCGTGGAACAACTTGTGGCTGACGGGCTACTTCAGGAAGAGGGCAATGATTTCTATTCACTAACTGAGCAGGGTAAAGAAGGTTCTTAAAGCATCGAGCGCGGTAGCGACTGTGTGAAAAGTCCCGGGTCTCAGCGCCAAAGGCGCGAAATGTAACAGCCTGGGGCAGCGCCCCAGGTAAAGGTTCATTAATTCTTGGAAGCGCTGAAGGCGCGAAATACGTACGGGTCGTTCGAAAATAGTTGTCATTATCCAGGGGTCAACCATATTTCGCGCCTTCAGCGCTCAGAAGATTTTCGAATGGTCCCACCTGGGCCGATGGCCCAGGCTTTCACATTTCGCGCCTTTGGCGCTGAAAGTTTTCACAGTCTCGGTAGCGAGCGAATCTGCCAGCCTCCAGGCTGAGACCCGAACAGCTCTTTAGTAACCAACGCCAAACTGAGAGTTCATCGAGTATTGCATGCCTGAATACATTTCCTACCTGCCTCATCTGAACGCCCTTCTCAATTCAACTAGTGCTCTTTTTCTGATTGCCGGCTATTTGTTTATCAAGTTCGGGCGTATTCAGGCTCATCGAAATTGTCAGATAACAGCGGTCGCCACATCAACCATATTTCTGGCTTCTTATCTCACTTACCACTACTACCATGGTGACACCCCCTTTCTGGGGCAGGGAATTGTTCGCCCTTTCTACTTCACCATCCTGATCACGCATGTGATCCTGGCAATCGTGATCGTGCCCCTCGTATTGGTCACCCTGTATAGGGCGCTGCGGCTGGACTTCATCAGACATCGTCGGATAGCCCGCTGGACATTGCCCTTATGGCTTTACGTGTCGGTAACCGGCGTCATCGTTTACTTGATGCTTTACCATTTCTATCCGACCCCATTGCCCTGAGAATTAATGTAAAGCAAACTGTTAGTTTGCGATCGTTGCGATAACGAATCTGTGTGCATTAATTGAGCGGCTTGCTTTGAGCCGCATCGCAAACTAACAGTTTGCTTTACTTGATGGAAGACAAAGGCAACAACCCCGACGTCAAGATTGTGGCCCCTGCGGTGAGACGTGTCCGCGCGTCTGGTCCAATTCTATTACTCGCCGTTCTGTTTGTTGTGGGCGCCTTCCTGTCCTGGTATTTCACCTGGTTTGGTCGCGACCTTTCCGACGCGGATATCTCTCAATATCTTGTCGATAACAAGCACCCCCGCCGGGTGCAGCACGCACTGTTGCAAGTTCAGCAACGTATCGAACAAGGAAACCCGAGCGCGAAACAGTGGTATCCGCAGATCCTTACTCTCTCAGAGAACCCAGAAACCGAGTTTCGTCTGACAGTCGCCTGGCTCATGGGTTTCGATAATAAGTCTTCAGAATTTCATCAAGCACTTCTGAAGTTGCTTAACGATCCCGAACCCATTGTGCGCAGAAACGCAGCGTTGGCCCTGGTGAGGTTTAATGATCCGAGCGGTCGTCTTGAACTACTGGCAACGCTAAATCCTTATGAGCTAAAAGCGACGACGGAAGGCATTGTCGCGAGCACCCTGAAGGAAGGCTCGCAATTAGCGCGCGGGACCCTGCTTGGCCGGATCACTCAAGCGGATCAAAAGACAATCGAAGTAAGGTCCCCGCTTCCCGGGAAAGTGGAACGGCTACTAGCTTCCAGCGGTTCGAGAGTTGTTCCCGGAACCGTCCTAATGACAATCAACTCAGATGAAGGGAGTGTTTGGGAAGCGCTAAGAGGACTCGCCCTGGTTGGTCAATTATCAGACCTACCGACGATTGAGTTTTACGGCAAGCGTTCTCACCCAGTGTCCAAGCGATTAAACCAGCAGGCGGGATTGACGTACAAATCAATAGAGAGCCGAAGCAAACAAGCGCAGTAGAACCGCGTTTATGACAACCGAAGCAGCGGCGGACAGATTCATAAGTCAGTGGTGTTTTTCAGCGGCAGCAGGCCTTTGCGGGTATAGACATGTTAGGCGGCCGGCGGAGCAGGAGGAAGGTCCGGCAGTGTAATCCCGTGCACAGCTTCCCAATCATCGGTGGGAACCATTTCAATCGCGTCCCAGGGACAGCCATCCAGGAATGCGCCGTCGGGTCCCTTGCTGATGCATTTCTGGCAGCCGATGCAGAGATAAGGATCGACTTCGATTCGTCCGAATGGCGGATGATCTTCATCGGGCACCCAGAACATGCAGGCTTCGATGGGACAATACTCGATACAAGCCGGCGAACCCGCGCACCCGGTGCAGCAGTCGGTCGTGATCGCGAGTATTCGCGGTCTCTTTTTACGCGCGGCCTTGCCGTCGCCCTCTGACATGGGCCAGTGTTTATCTACGATGTCGTACATATCGTTTGCGGTTCTGTTCGCTATTTCTAAACGAGCCTGAGGAATTGCCGAATAAAAATCACTTGACTCTAACATAGCTCTGATAATTTCCTCAACGATTTGTGTCGCCCGTATTGCACTCTTGCCCGCGTGCTCGCGAAGGGTTACAAGTTAGTTGAAACTTTAAGGAGGATACCAGCATGGAAACAGTTGCGGGAGTATTTCGTTCACGCGCCGAAGCCGAGAAAGCCGTTCAGCAAATTCACGCGTTGGGAATTCCAAACGACAGAATAGCGCTATTGACGCCGGGGATGACAGACGAAAGTGTCGAGGACGCTGTCCCCACGGCGGACAGCGAGCAACCCGGAATGGGAAAAGCAATGGGAGGAGCAGTCGGCGGAGCGATGGGCGTAGCAGGAGGTGCGTCGTTGGGTGCGGCCGCCGCGAGTTTACTTGTGCCGGGAGTGGGGCCGGTGATAGCTGGAGCTATCCTTGGTGCTGCTATCCTGGGGATCGGTGGCACAGCGACTGGAATGGCAGCCGGCGAAGCGCTCGAGGAAGGCCTCGTCCATGGATTGCCGCACGATGAGTTGTACCTTTACGAAGATGCCGTTCAGCATGGGCGCTCGGTTGTCATTGCTTTCGTTGAGACGGACGAAGCCAGAGAGGCAGCCAAAGAAGCGCTAGCCAATGCCGGTGCGGAGAGCATAGATGCCGCTCGCGAGAGCTGGTGGTTGTCTTTAAGAGATGCCGAAGAGGCCCACTATCAAACCTCTGGCGGCGACTTTCAAACTGACGAGGCCAGTTACCGTCGCGGATTTGAGGCCGCGCTCAACAAACAAGCGGAAACAGCGCAGACTGCGGAGTCAGCCGAGGCCTTCCGCCGCGGATATGGACGCGGGCAGGACTACCGCAAGACTCTCCAGGAGAGATACAGGAGTTGAAAGACGTTCTGCTCAACCTGGTTGTGCTGGTAGGAATACTCGGGTTGAGTTGGATCATTACAACCTGGTTTGCCCGCGCGATGTACATTCGCTGCCTGGCTTGCGGAACTCTTAACGCCAGGCGACGCAGCGAATGTCGCTCGTGTCAGAAAAACCTCTCTTAATTTGAGAAAAGCTGGGGCCCCAATGGTTTCGAGAAGGTTCTTTCTGGAGAGAGATCCTTTTTGTGGAGAGTTTGGTCGAAGAAACGATCCACGAAATCACACGAAGCAACACGAAACATCGTTAGTGTCGTTTGGTGTGATTTCGTGGATCGTATCCTCCTCTGACTTGTTTCTGGTAGAAACCAGCTCTGATCTTGTCGATTGGTCCAAACTATAGCGATGTCACAGAATCAAACGACCCCCACACCTCCTGAATGGCTGACGCATGCCGAGAAAACTGATTATCGTCAGACGCCGAGATACGACGCCACGATCGAGTATGCCAGACGGCTGGCCGAGGCGTCGCCGCTGATAAAGTTTGAGACCTTTGGCAAGAGCGGCGAGGGAAGAGACCTGCCGCTGCTAATCGCCACCGAAGGTGAGACTTTCACGCCGGAAGCTGCTCGGCGCGCGCGTAAACCAGTGATCTTGATCCAGGCGTGCATACATGCCGGCGAGCCGGATGGTAAAGATGCTGGACTGGCGCTGCTGCGCGATATTGCGATTACAAAGACTCGCGACGATTTACTCAAGAATGTAGTCGTCCTTTTCATTCCGATCTACAACGCTGACGGTCATGAGCGTTCCAGTCCTTACAATCGGATCAATCAAAACGGTCCAGAGGAGATGGGCTGGCGCACCACAACCATTTACCAGAATCTAAACCGGGACTACATGAAAGCAGATACGCCGGAAACCAGGTCTTGGCTGGCGTTATGGAACCGGTGGCAGCCCGATCTTTTCATCGACTGCCATGTAACTAACGGCGCCGATTATCAATACAACATCACTTATCAACACGAGCACCACGCTGGTGTGCCTGCTAGTGTGCTGGATTGGGAGCGAAAGGTTATTGACGGTCGAGTAGCGCCGGCAACAGAAGCTGCCGGCAACATTGTTTCGTGGTATCTGGAGTTCATCGATAACCGTGATTTCTCCAAAGGCATTCGGGACTTCAACGGCAGCCCACGCTTTTCTACCGGCTATCTGCCCCTCAGAAATCGGCCCGGTATTCTGATCGAGACTCACATGTTGAAGCCGTACCGCCCCAGGGTGATTGGCACTTACGATTTTCTGCGATTTACGTTGGCAGAAGTCAACAGAGATCCTGAGGCTTTACTCAGAGCAGGGAAGAAAGCGGACGATGAGACCTTAAAGATCGGTTCTACTTACGATCCGCAACGCAAGTTTCCTCTCGACTTCGAGTTAACAGAGAAATCTGTGCCGTATAACTTTCGCGGTCTTGACTCGAAGGTGGGGAGGAGTGAAATCTCAGGCGCTCCCTACGTGACATTCGGCACGAAGCCGGTGGAAACGACGGTGCCGATGTATAACGATTTGCGCGTCACCGCCGCTGTAGCACCGCCTCTCTCTTATATTGTGCCGGCCCAATGGCAAGAGGTTATCGAAGTTATCAAAGCACATGGACTGAAACTGTTAACCACGACTGCGCCGGCATCGATCGACATAGAGAGTTATCGTTTCCACGATGTTGTATGGCCAGGTGGCCCCTTTGAGGGCCGGCAGATGCCCTCGTTCCGGGCTGAGTCAATTCAGGAGAAGCGAACCTTTCCCGCTGGATCTGTTGTTATCTCCCTGGCCCAGGAGTCGGCAAGAGTCGCAATTAACCTGCTGGAACCGGACGCACCCGATTCCCTGGTCCGGTGGGGATTTTTCAACGCCACCTTCGAGCAAAAGGAATATGGCGAAAGCTATGTTCTCGAGAAGTTGGCGCGCGAGATGTTGGCGAAGGACCCGAAACTGCGCGCAGAGTTTGAGCTCAAGCTGGCTACCGATCCAGCGTTTGCGGCGGACCCAAATGAAAGGTTGCAGTTCTTTTATCGCTGCTCGCCGTATTGGGATCTACAAATGAATCTTTACCCGGTCGGCCGCATCGTCTCGGACCAGCCCTTCCTGTGTAAAGCAAACTGTTAGTTTGCTTACGGTGGGGCAGGGCGCCGTTTCACTCGCGAATGTGAGGTTACGCGTAGCGATCTCATTTTGGGTCCACCTCTGGCTTCCGTCGGATCCGCTGTCTTCTTCCACGCACACTCCCCCTCCAGAAAGCCGCCAATCCCGCCCGCTAGCGATCCCAAGTCAAAGCCAAGGCGCTAGCGAAATGTTTTTCTGAAAACGTCATATCAGAGTGAAGAGCCCAATGAATGCCGCTTCCGGGCCCCACGGCTCTTGAGGATCGAATAAGCGAGAATTTGCCCAGGTTGCGGTCATCCGGTAGATCCTCTCGAAATCATTGGTTGTTTTTTCTGCCGGATGAACGCGCCACCAAATCTGGGATCCTGACAACTGATGCGTCCCGGCTCTCGCACGGGAGATCAGATTAAATGTCTTGTCTAATAATCCGAATGACCTGCGAGACTCATTCAAAACTAGATAGGAGTTAAACATGAGTAAGCAACAAATCTCTCTTCAACTTCAAAGAGTTAAATGCCGTGACGAAACAGGCGGCAACTGGGTCACTGAAGGTGCGGGAAACGATGAGATTATCTTATCGGGCTTTGGGATTGACGCCACTGGGCAGACTGTCATGTTGCCGGTCTTTAGCGTCTATCCTCACTTTGACGACGGCGACGTGAAAAACTTCGAACCGGCAAAAACGCTCTTTACATTGGACGTGCCTAATGAAG
>JBBPIC010000109.1:0-9393 GCA_038040525.1 Acidobacteriota bacterium
CTATGAGGGCCAGAAGGTATTTGGCGCCAATCGTTCACGCGAAATGTGGACCCCGCACACGGTTTTCAGCGGCATCAGTGAGGATGCGGAGAAGTTTAATCCGACACGACACTTCAGTCTTTACGGGCTTGGCTGGCTCCTTAGCGATTATCAAGGACGGATCGTGGTCTCGCACGGCGGTGGACTAGACGGTATGACGTCGCAGTTGGCACTTCTGCCGGAAGAGAAGCTTGGAGTAGTAGTTCTCACCAATAGTGAAACACCGCTGTCAACAATTTTGGCAAACAGAGTTTTCGATATGTTCCTGAGTGTGGCGCAGCGAGATTGGAGCACCGAATTCCAGGCGCGTTCGAAACGAAGCGAGGAAGCATCGAGTGCTGCCGCAAAGAAGCTCGAAGACGGCCGCGTGCCCAATACCAAACCGTCACTTCCCTTAGCCGCGTATGCTGGGACATACACCGGAGCGATGTTCGGCGATGCGAAGGTGACCGAGGAAAATGGCAAGCTGGTTCTGCGTCTGGTGGCGTCTTCACTCTTCGTCGGCGATCTGGAGCATTGGCACTTTGACACGTTCCGGGTGAAGTGGCGTGATTCAATTGTGTATCCATTTCCAAAGGGCTTTGTCACCTTTACCCTGGGCCCACAAGCTCGACCGGATGAGATGAAGATAGATGTTCCTAATCCCGACTTCGATTTTAAGGAATTGGAGTTTAGACGGGTCGCTGTTCAGTAAATACTCGAAGTCGTTTCGTTTGATTTCGTGGATCGTTTTAGCTTTTGATCACCAAATCCCAGGAATGTTTCTATGGGTTGTTAACGAAGTGACCCCCCCAAACGTCCACCGACTATAGGAATGTCTGTCCTATTTTGGTGGTCCACTCTCAGTTCACTGGAGGTCTGCATGGCTCAAAGACTAACGTTGGCGAATGCCTGCGCGCAAAGGGCATCTCGACTCGTTTTACTCATCTTGTTGGCTCTGGCTGTTCCGGGCTTTGCGTTCTCGCAAGAGGGCCGGCTTGTTCGTGAGAAGGTGCATGGAGTGTCGCTCGAGAAGACGGTTACCGGGGAATCTGCCGACCGCAGGGTGAGTATTTACCTTCCACCAAGCTACGACACCTCACCGGAGAAACGATACCCGGTTATTTATCTCCTTCATGGCATCACCGATACCGACGGGACCTGGATTTTCCCATGGACGAAAAGCGGCGATCCATGGCAAACGATTCCGGGTGTGATGAATCGCGGGATCGCGGAGAAGCGATTTGGTGAAATGATAGTTGTGATGCCCGATGAACTTACCAGGTGGGGTGGCAGCTTTTATACCAACTCGTCCGTCACAGGAAACTGGGAAGACTTCACAGTCAAGGACCTCGTGAACTATGTCGATGGCAAGTATCGCACTCTAGCGCGCGTTTCAAGCCGGGGCATTGCCGGACATTCAATGGGAGGCTACGGGGCCATCAAGTTGGGAATGAAGTTTCCGGATCTTTACAGCGTCGTTTATGGCATCAATCCGGCAGTGCTTGGTTGGGGAAGGGACCTAACGGTTGAAAACCCCTCATTTAAGTTTCTTCTGACAAACCCGGTTACAAACCGGGAAGAAGCGTTCAAGGGCGGCATCTACGCTCTGGGAAGCATCGTCGTTGGTCAGGCATTTTCGCCCAATCCAGGCAAGCCACCATTGTTCGTCGACCTTCCTTTTATGATGGTTGACGGTCAACTTCAACCTGCTGAGCCTGCATTTTCGAAATGGCAGGAGAATATGCCGCTTTATATGGTTGAGAAGTATGAGGCGAATCTGCGGAAGTTGCGGGGGTTGAGATTCGATTCCGGATATGAGGACGAGTTTACGCATATCCCCCCAACCTCAAAGGCGTTGTCCACCGCGCTGACTGCCCGCGGTATTGCTCATATCTTCGAAGAATACAATGGCGATCACCGTAATCGAATGTGGGGGCGAACAGGAAGAATGGCCAGCGAAGTTCTCCCCTACTTCTGGCTTCTCCTGGACTCGCGAAACGAAGCTCCGCGCGCCGATATCAGAACCGGAAACGATCCACGAACTCACACGAAGTAACACGAATTACACTAAACTTATTTTCGTGGGATTTCGTGTCAGTTAGTGGATCGTTCTTGTATCAGCGGCGCACTCTGGCCGCTTCATAAAGCAGAACACCCGCGGCCACAGCGACATTGAGACTTTCCGCATGAGCTTGCATCGGGATCCTCACTGCCTGGTCTGCAAGATCTATCTCGTCACGCGAAAGTCCGCTCGATTCCGGCCCGAGAATCAAGGCACTGGGCTGCCGCCAATCCACTTCGTCATAGCTGGTCGGGGAATGAACATCGGCGCAGATGGTCTGGATGCCGCGCTCAGAGCACCAGCCGACAGCTTCCTGATAGGTCGGTCCAAACCATATTGGCAAGCGAAACGCCGAGCCCATGGCACCGCGCAAGGACTTGGGCGAAAAAGGATCGCTGGTTTGCTGCGTGGCGATTGCGCCTGTCGCACCGGCCGCTTCGGCTGTTCGCAGAATGGCGCCAACATTCACGGGATTATTGATTCGGTGCATGACCACAATCAGAGCGTTCCCCTGCTGAATGGCGGAGAAATGCTCTGCGCGCGAATCAGGCTTGCACGCGAGCACAACGATCCCCTGGGGAGTTTTGGTGTAGGAGATGGATTCGAGGAGCTTCTCGCTGACCGTAGCGGTTCGTATCGACTTTCCTACAAGCTTCGCTAACAACGATGCGGCTTTCTCTTTTTGTGCCAGCTCTTCGGAAACGATCACGGCATCGATAGCCAAACTCGAACGCAAAGCCTCTTCGCACAAACGCAGGCCTTCCACGAAGATGAATTCGTCGACCTTTCCGTCGCGCACGGCACGCGCCTGACGGAGCAGAGAATTGTCGCGGCTGGTGATGTGGATCATAAGTTGGAGCGAGCTTCGTGTTGACTTACAGAACCGAGCGCGGTAGCGCCGGATGCTTCGAGCCCCGTGGCGATGAAGTCAGTACCACCACGCGGTAGCGGGTGGGCCTCGCAGGGGAGGTCAGCGTGTCGGTGGTGCTAAGTCCAAATGCGTGACTAGCGGGTGCCGGGCACAAGAACCCACCCGCTACCGCGTGGTGGTACTGACTTCATCGCCGCGGGGCTTCGAAGCATCCGGCGCTACCGCGCTCGGTTCTGTAACCGCGACGATCGCACGGCAGGCAACCGAAAAGAATCGGCACCCCCGCGCGGGGTGCTAGAAGACTCTGGCACCCCGCCGGGGTGCAATCGAGAGGGCCCGCGATCCGGTGGTCTTCGCTGCGTTGCGACCACCGGCTACTTTCTGTCTAACCCTCCGGGTTAATGGGCAATGAAATCTCCGCCCATATGGGCCAATGATCCGACACGTTCAACGGCCGAACCACTCCCCATCTCTTGATGTTCAGGTTCCGATAGAAAATCCAATCGGCGTGCAGACGTAATCCGGCGCCTCGCCAGGTTGCGGTCCCGGAAGGGATTGGTGTCGCATAGCCCCGCGACTCCAGGAACTTTCTCGTTTCTTCAACTTTCTTTCCAAAGAGCGTATTGAAGTCTCCGATAATCAGCGTGGGTCCCGCGAAGTTGTCGGCTTCCGCAACCAGGACTTCGAGCTGTTCGAGTTGGCCACCTACCGCCGCATGTGGATCCACATGCGCGTTGATAATCCTCATTTTGCTCGACCCGACTGAGACAGTTGCCGCTATGGCCAATCGCGGCCGCCAGGGACATTCCTGCCAGGGCAAGTCAATTCGGCTCACATCGTTCATTGGCAAGTTGCTCAACAGGGCGACTCCGGTGTCGCCCATATCATAGAGTCCGATTGGTTCTTCGAAGTCGAGCCACCACTGCCTGGTCTTTGGCCTTACTCCACGGGGAATACCCGCAGGCGCGTGGGCCCAGGCCATCCGCAATTTTTCGGCGAGCTCGCGGGCCACATGATGTCCGCCGGCACGCTGGGTTCGTTTGTCAGCCTCCTGCAAGGCAATCACATGAGGACTCGGAAGCAGGCTGTTGTCTGAGAAAGCGCCTGCAGCGGTCTTGATATGTGCGGCCACCCGCGCCGGCCGATTCGCGGCGCTCAGGAGGCCGGCCTTCCGCAGCAGTCCACCAGAAATCAGATACTGACCAACTCCGTAACGAATGTTGTATGATGCCACCACGACGCGTGAAGCATCAGTTCCGATCTCGCCGGGGCTGGGGCCGCCAAACTCAATCTTTTCGTCTTCTGTGAGTGGGGGAATCGCCGTAGGCATCGCTCACTATCTTTACGCGAAACGAGGGATATTACAAAACCAACTCATGATCCGCACAGTTATCGCAGTGGTAGACGATATGTTTTTCGTGTCGAAGATTCGGGCCACCGGCAAAGCGCTGGGTCTGATCGTTAAGTTTCCTCGCACGCTCGACGCTCTTCGAGAGACGGTAAATGACGAGCCCCCGAGCCTATTACTTGTGGACCTGCACAATGAGAAGATCGACCCAATTGCGCTGGCGAATGAGTTGAAATCAGATGACCGCTTTAGCGCAATCCCTTTGCTTGGCTTCTTCTCGCATGTGCAGGCGGAGCTGCAGAGAAATGCAACTCAGGCAGGTTACGACGAGGTGTTACCTCGTTCGTTGTTTGCTCGGGACCTGGCAAACATTCTGGCGGGTCAGATCAAGCGAAAAAGGGATGGAGATGGTGCGCAGTAGCTTTCTGGAAAACTAAAGAACAGCGGCCGGCGCAATCACGTCATGAATTGCCCGAACCTCGTGCACTAGCTCTTCAAACTGTTCCAACGTCAAGGCCTGTGCGCCGTCGCACAGCGCCTGGTCCGGCTGATCGTGGACCTCAATTATCAGCCCGTCTGCGCCAACCGCGACACCGGCGCGAGCCAGAGGTGTCACCATATAGTTTTTTCCGGTTCCATGTGAGGGATCGACAATCACCGGTAGATGCGAGATGCGCCGCACCGCAGGTATCGCGGCGAGATCCAAAGTATTGCGCGTGTGGTGGGAGAAGGTGCGGATGCCGCGCTCGCAAAGGACCACCTGATAATTACCTTCAGCCATTATGTACTCCGCGGCGAGTAACCATTCGTCGAGTGTTGCCGATAGTCCGCGTTTGAGCAGCACGGGCATGCGTGATTTGCCGACGCGTCGCAGCAAGGTGAAGTTTTGCATGCTGCGCGCTCCAATCTGAATTACGTCGGCATAACGTTCGACCAGGTCAACACCCGATTCATCCAATGCTTCAGTAACTATCTTCAGTCCATACGCGTCTCGGATCTCCGAGAGGATTTTCAAGCCTTCTTCGCCCAAACCCTGGAAGGCGTAGGGAGAGGTGCGAGGCTTAAATGCTCCGCCACGGAAGAATCGCGCGCCGCTTCTTCGTACAGCTTCCGCGACGGCAAAAGCCTGAGTGCGACTCTCTATGGCGCATGGGCCGGCAATGATTGCCAGCTCCTCTCCACCAATCACGGCATCGCCGACGCGGACCAGAGTTTTTTCTGCGCGCAGATCAAGCGTGACTAGCTTGTAGGGTTTACTGACGCGAACTGCTTCCGAAACTCCGGGCATATTCTCAAAGCGCGAGGGATCCACTGCGCCCTGGTTTCCCGTAATCCCAATCGCCGTGCGTGCCGCCCCTGGCATTGGGTGGGCCCGGAAGCCGAGTTCTTCAATCACGCGAACGACAGCCTCAACCTGGCTATCCGTCGCGTCAACTTTCATCACAATTAGCATAATAAGTTGTTGGTCCGTTGGCTGATTCTACAGCAAGCACGCTACAGAACCGAGCGTACTTTGGAGTGCGGCGGCCCGGCGCCGCTTTGGCCTTCTTCCGCCTTCATAAACTTTGTCGGTGAATTGAATGGCGTCATGGTCGCGCCGGGCCGCGACCGGACAAAGCGGCGCCGGGCCGCCGCACTCCAAAATTGGTTTGCGTTACGAATTCCTTTCGGGTAACCCAATGATATGGCGTACCTCTTGCAGCGTCTCGCCCGCGATGCCACGCGCCTTTTCCGACATCTCTTTTACTTTCTTGTTTACAGCGGCTGTGTCTCTCGCTATCTCCGCGCGCCTGGCTCGGAGATTGAAGGTGAGTTCCACGAGCGCATTCGCCACAACCTCTTTAAGCTTGCTGTACTTGAGGTCCCCGGCGTTGTAGTCCTGCATCAATGCTGCGGCTTCGTCTGTCTTCCCGCAGGCCTTCAGAATCTCAAACAGATTCAACACGCCGGGACTCATTACCCCGGCTGAGACATCACCACTATCCGTCACTGCGGATTTGATCTTCGAGCGGACACCTTGCTCTTCTTCAAACAGTCCGATGTAGTGGCGTTCACCTGAGCTCTTGCTCATCTTTTTGGTGGGATCGACAAGCGACATGACCCTCGGCGTTTCGGTAAACAAAGGCGCCGGCTCCGGAAAGAATTCAACACCAAACTGGTTATTAAAACGCCGCGCCAATTCGCGAGATAGTTCCAGGTGTTGCTCCTGATCCTTGCCAACCGGAACGTACTGAGCCCGGTAGAGGAGAATGTCGGCAGCCTGTAAAACCGGATAAGTAAACAGTGCAGCGGAAACGAATTGAGTTGTATCCCCACCTTCGAGGATTTCTGACTTATCTTTGAACTGGGTCATGCGTCGAAGATCGCCAAAGGGGGTCAGACAGCTGAGAATCCAGCAAAGCTCTGTGTGCTCCGGGACGAGGGATTGAATGAAGAGGATGGCTTTATCAGGATCGATGCCGCAAGCGAGCAGGTCGATGACCATTCGTTCGGTGTTAGCTCGTAGCCTCGCGGGCTCATAGGGCATCGTGATCGCATGCAAGTCAACGATTACGTAGATACATTGGTGCAGATCCTGGAGCTCTACCCAATTTTTCACGGCCCCGAAGTAGTTGCCGATATGCATCTCGGCGGTTGGTTGAATGCCTGAAAGTACCCTCGAGGCCATTTAAAAACCCTTTCTATTTCCTTCGTAAAGCAAACTGTTAGTTTGCTTCGTTTCGATCCGTTCCTCGTTCGTGTTGCTTAGTGTCATTTCGTGGATCGCGCTCTCAACTGCAGCCGGAGACGATCCACGAAACCACACTAAACGACACGAAAAAGACGTCAACTACATCCGCTCCGGCACGGCGATGCCGAGCGTCGCGAGCGCAGCTGTCAGGCGTCGTCGAGTAATCTCAGCAGCGGCAATCAAGACCGAGCGCTTCGTCTCATCCTCTTCAGATATTATCCGGTGCCGATGATAGAAGAGGTTAAAAGCTCGCGCGAGAGCAAATGTGTATTTGGCCACGTTGGCAGGTTCAGCCGAGGCTGCCGCCTGGGCAACTACCTGGTCAAGCTGCTCCGCCAGCGTCACCAGTGACCAGATTTCAGTCCCAGCTTCATCCGCAAAGACTTCAGAGATTCTGCCACCGATCTCTGCGCTGCTGTTAGCGTTCTGAATGAACAACATAGCGCCGGCGACTGCTTCCTTATCGAGCTTGCGGAAAATTGAATTTGCGCGTACGGCAGCGTACTGGCAATACGGCCCAGTCTCACCTTCGAACGAAAGAGCTTCTTTGAAGTCGAAGGCAATCACCGAGTTGCGTGTGAACTTCAAAAGGAAATAGCGCAGCGCCCCGACAGCGATCTGGTGTGCGGTGCCTTTCTGTTCGCCGGTTGAGAGTTCCGGGTGCCGGGTTTCAACTTCTCGCAGAGCGTCCGATTCCAGGCGGGTGATCAGATCGTCTGCCTTGACACCCAGGCCCTTGCGTCCACTCATTTCTATGTAGGGACGCGTTTTATCCTCCTCGCTCAACGCTATACCGAGTTCGGCGCAAGCACCCGGTGAAAGCGCTACCATCTCATAACTAAGGTGCACGCTGGACTCTGCGCCGATTTCCGGCACCACAGCCGCAACGCCACGGGCCACGATTTCCTGCGGATAAGATTGTCGTGAATCAATGACGTTATAGACCTTAATCCCATCACCAAAATTCGGACGCGGCACTTCAGGAAGGATTTCAGCGTTAGACTCTGTCGATGTAACCCACACGACGTGGCCATCTTCGTAAGCACGAAAAGGCTTGTAGTTGAAATCAAGACCCAGGCGTCCCAGTTTCCAGAGTTGGTAAGCGATGTCTTTGCCGGTGTAGGTCACCGTGCCGTTTGAGCGGACGATGATCTTGTCCGACTCGTGCTCATCCGTCCCGGTGTGGGACTCAAAAGGCATCACCCAGCAGCCGGCGTGCTTTCCTTCCGTTTCATACCTAATGACTCCGGCCTTTTTCATCAGTTCGAAAGCGCGGTCCCAAAAACGGAGATGCAAGATGTCAGACTCACGCGCCAGCAAATCGTAGCGAATGCCGAGGCGCTCCATGGTGTTTAGGATGCACTCGACGTTTCGTGTCGCCACGTAGTCAGCGAGTTCCGCGGTGGAGCTGCTTCCTTCTTCCAGCGCATGCAAAACGTCGGTGCGCAATTTCAGCTTTTCAGGGTTCGGATTGCCCTGGGGCTCGCCGTCTCGATAGAAGAGTCCAACTTTCGTGTAAAGGTCCCAGCAGAAGTAATCAAACGGACGATCGGCGGGAAGAGAACGGTCGAGCGCTTTGATGTCGTCGAGATTCATTTTCTCGATGTGCAGGAAACCGACAACAACATCCGCGACCTGCACACCGGTATTGTCGATGTAGTTCTGGACCTCAACGCGTTGATCGTCAGCCTGAAGGATCTTCACAAAGGTATCGCCCAGCACGGCATTTCGCACATGGCCGATGTGGGCGGCTTTGTTTGGATTGATGCTGGTGTGTTCCACCATCATCTTCGGTCGCTCCGGCACCGGTATTTCTTCGGGAAGCGGTGGCTTGTCAGCCGCGAAAAGCGAAAGCAACCTGGCACGGTCAAAGAACACGTTGAGGTAACCAGCGCCTGCCACCTCAACTCGTGCAACCTCCGCAGAGTTCTCCAATTTGGTTTTCAACTGCTCAGCGATTGAGCGCGGCGGGAGTTTCACGCCGGTGCCTTGTTTGATCAGCTTCGCCAGCTCAAAAGCAACTGGAAACGCGACGTCGCCGAGGTCCGGACGCGGCGGCGTCTCAGCGTTGAGTTGTTCCAACTCAACGCCAAAAAGCTCGAGTGCGGCGCCGCGCACCTGTTGTTTTAACTTCTCCTGTATCTCAATCAGCGTCACTTCGGCCTCAGTCCTCACCAGGTCGGGGAGAGCTCTATACTGCAAAAGGGCAGAGTATAGCTTACGTGTCACAGGTTGGCGAAAGACTCGGTCGCTTTTGCGGCTCAGCCTCAGGAACAAAGTGGGAGACTCCCGGACGGTAGGGCCCAGCCCAGACCTGTCCAAAATAAGTTTTTGAAGAAGTGCTATGAGCGGCCCACCAA
>JBBPIC010000151.1:0-2687 GCA_038040525.1 Acidobacteriota bacterium
TTTTCCGCTCAGCTCGGAGATGATCGCGCGCCGCAGCTGAAGGCCAGCGTTATCTTGCGTCGCGGTAAAGGGACCAGACACGGCGAACTCGACGTTGTTTCTGATCCTCCAAAGGTGGGAAGCGCAGTTGAATGATTAAATCAATGGGCAAGATAACAAGGGCATGCAGCGGACGCGCAATTAGCATGTCTCTTATGCAGGACTTGTCTCTACCGGCGGTTCGTGCGCGCCGCTGATGCCCGGCGTTCGCGCGACACACCTTTTTGAAAAGCCACGAACCGCCCGAGGGTTGTAATAATGGTGCGGCGCGCGGCGAAGTGAGTGATGGGCATGGGGCTTGGTTCCTGGACAGAAGATTGGATTCATTTCGCCGCGCTTTCTGTTCCTGGTAAGCAAAAAGCAAGTTGAGTTTGTAATGACGGGCGCTCGAACAAAGCCTTGCAGCTGACGGCGCGACAGCATGTTCTCCAAGTAGCCTTTTCCCCTCAGCTCGGATGAGATCGCGCGCCGCAGCTGAAGGCCAGCGTTATCTCGCTTCGTCGCGGACTCATCCGAGAGGCCTGTAGCCGAAAACGAACGCGCAGATGACCCTGACATCCGAAGGCAGAAGATCCGAGTTGAATCGTGAATCGAAGCGCGAAGATAACAAGGGCATGCAGCGGACGCGCAATTAGCATGTCTCTTATCCAGGACTTGTCTGTGGCGGCGGTTCGTGCGCGCCGCTGATGCCCGGCGTTAGATGCTCGCTATTGAAGCGAATACGACTCCCGACAATGTCGGATATGAGTTTGAAACTCAAAGGAGAAAGTATGAACCTCCTCATCAAAGTTGCTCTCTTTGTTTTCCTCAGCTTCGTATCCACCACATTTGCTATTGCGCAGGAACAAGACAAACCCATGCCTGATAGATGGCGTGGCTTAATTCTGGATCAAAGCACGTTTGATGATGCAGTCCGCGTATTAGGTAAGCCCGCGAAGGATAAGATTGGTAGCGTCAGTGCGCAAGAGATTGATAATTGGCTAACGAAGAAGCGAAAGGAGAAAATCTTTCGCAATGTTCAGTTCGATAAGCCAGAGGGTATGAAGAAGGTCTTTCTATCTTTCTTGGATGATAAACTTGTAATGATTACGCTCCAATTAAAGAACAGTATTTCACCGGAAGCCATATCGAATATTTACGGCGTCCCTTTCGAGCCAAAGATTGGGGCAATGAACATTGCCTTGAATCCTCGCGATTTCGAGCACAATCAAGGAAAGATTTATCCCAAGACCTATCCAACCGTGTACTCAATGGTTGCTGTATCTGAACGTAGCTTTGTTACGGCAATGGTTACTAATGTGCCGAGTCTCTTGGGGGCACTGGGTAAATCGGCTGGCGTGGCCGATAAACCCGGCAGCTTTCCAGGGAAAGTTGAATTTATCACGTTAGTCAGTCGCACACTTGAAAACCGGGATGGGGCTGATGTTCTGAAATAATCGATAAGAGCTGCCTGTCTATTGCCGCCGCATCTAACTGATATATGAAAGGGCGCCCCTGAGGTGGTAGCTTGGAGTTGTTCCGACTCTAAGTTTTCCACTGATTAAGGAGAGCCCTATGCGAAAGTACTACGTTGGATTGGATGTCCACAAGTTAAGCATCGCCATTGCGGTGCTGGATGTTTACGGCAAACTGGTAATGCGCACGGTGATCGAGACGTCGACGGAGGCGGTGAGAGATTTCTTCCGGAACCTGCGGGGAGACATTCATCTTACTTTCGAAGAAGGTAACCACGCGGCCTGGCTCTACGACATCGTTGAACCACTGGTCAGACGAGTGGTGGCTTGTAACCCAAAGCACAACCGGATAGAGGGCAGCCGCAGCGATCGAGTGGACGCGGTAAAGTTGGCCGAACTGCTGCGACTCAACGCGCTCAAGCCGGTCTACCATGGTGAGCACGGCACCCGGACCCTCAAACACCTGATGCGGGGTTATGAATGTTTGGTTAAAGACATCACCCGGGTGAAGAACCGGCTTAAGGCAATCTACAACAGCCAGGCGATCAAGCAGCGAGGACGCGAGTTGTATCATGCCAGCAAGCGAGAGAGCTGGTTGGCGAAGCTACCCAACCCGGGGCAGCGGACCCGAGCCGAACTGTTCTTCCAGCAGTTGGAAGAGTTGAAGGTGATCAAACGAGCGGCGCAGAAGGCAATGGTGGCGGAGAGCAAGAGGCATCCGGCGTATCGGATGTTGAGCACGGTAGCGGAACTGGGGCCAGTGCGAATTGCCCAGATCATCCCGACCGTAGAAACGCCCTGGCGCTTTAGGACCAAGCGTCCCTTCTGGAACTACTCGGGCTTGGCGGTGGTGACCAGAAGCACAGCGGATCATGAAGTTGAGAACGGCCGAGTACGGAAGCGGCAGAAGCAGGTGATCCAGACCAGAGGATTGAACCGGGATTACAACCGGCGGCTCAAGTCGATCTTCAAGAGTGCGGCGACGCATGCGTGTCATTGCGGAGCGTACCGAGAGTATTACGAAGGGCTAGTGAAGACGGGAATGCGAGAAGAGATGGCGAGACTTGCGGTAGCCCGCAAACTGTCGGCGACAGTGCTGGCGGTGTGGAAGAGCGGGGAGAGCTTCGATGCAGGGAGGATCCTGAGGAAGGCAGTTTAAAGCAAGCTCAGAGACCAGCCGGCGGAGCAAAGAAA
>JBBPIC010000052.1:0-9765 GCA_038040525.1 Acidobacteriota bacterium
GCGGCGCCGGGCCGCCGCTGGCCAAAGCGCCGACAAGGCGGCGCACTCCAAGGAGTTGTCTCTGCCCTACCGCGCCGTGTAGTCTTCAGCAAGAAACCGTTTCTTTAGGAGCTCGAGGTTACCCTGCGCCAGATCGAAGTTTGTTCCCGCGATCACTTTCTTCCCACCGTCTGTAGTTACCCAATCAACAACCTGAGGCGCGTTGGTCCTTAGATATGCTCCGTCTTCTCTGTCGAATGGTTTGCCGTCTGTTCTGGAGAAAACCCAGACGTAGGTGTACTGCCCCTTGCGGACGTATTCGAGGTCCCGCTCGAAGCCGGTCAATGGTGACGCAGCAGAAGCGGGCGCAGAACTGCCGGCTGTTTCGACGTTTGATGATGGCTGACTACTCTTGCTGCAGGCACTACTAGCCAAAACCAAAAACATAAGCAGCAGCGTCGCGATAAGCAATTTGACTGGCATAGCTTCAGATATTAATCCAAAAAGGAACTTCTTAGGAATTAGTCCGCAGGTTACGCAGGCGGTTTGAAGGCGAATAAAGTAAAGCGACGATACGATCCACGAAAGCACACGAAATTGCACTAACAATTTTTCGTGATCATTCGTGCGGTTTCGGCAATCGTCTGCTGCCTCTGCTCACGGAGTATTATCGTCCTCAGTCCCTTCGCCAGTATCTTCAGCGGGCTCCCCTTCTTCTAATTCCGTTTCTTCCTTCTGATCGAGGATGTGGAGAATGGTGCATTCGCTATCTTCGTAAACTATTTCAAACCAACCGCTGTGCCGAGCATTGTCAAAAAAGTCCTGGTGAAAATTATCCGTGAACACATAACGTGCCCCAAAACGATCTCGAATCAACGGCCCAGGGTCTTCTACTTCACCAAGCGTGATGCGATCGTTGAGTTTGGAGAGCTCCGGATCTCTATCATATAGATATGTCGGATCGAGGCCTGACACATAACTGTGCGCGGGGTCGTAATAGAACAATCGAGGGAAGTCGTCCCAATTGGTATTGAAAACCAATTGACCGGCGGGCACGTTTGTACGCATCCATTCGGCGCCGTTTTTGTAGTAATGATGCGGGCGACTCGAAGCGATATCTTTGATCGTCGCGCGCAGATTGAAAAAAAGTACGGTCGCAAGAATCACCGCAACTACGGCGACACTGGCGGTTGCCCAAAACGCTCTTGTCTCATCTTCCTTCGTCCGGACCGCCGATTCCGATCTATCGAAAAATGGCTGCAGCTCGTCCAGCATGTCCGTCGGCAATTGCGTCAGTGTCGAACGAGCGCCCATCAACCAGGGTTGCAACGCAAAGGCTGAAAACATCACGGCGAAGGGCGGCCAATACTCGGCGATTCGTTTCCAACGGACAGTCATGAGCATCAGCGCCGTCGAAAAGATCAGAAAAAACAATGAATGATGGGCCCGTTTGCGGTCTGAAGGGTCAAAGGCGATATAGCCAACCACCATCGCAATGCAGGCTACCAGAGAATTGCCGAGGAATTCCCAGGAGTCGTAGGGGTACCATTCCTTGCCTACGCTGGTGGAGAAGTTTGACGGGGTGATTTTTATTCTAATGTGCTGGTAGAGAAGCCGCAGATTGTTTGGGAAGTATGGATTGATAACCAATCCGGCGGCTGCTCCGGCCAGGACCCAGGCCAGCGGCCGCCATTCAAAGCGACGTTCAGTCCAGCCGATGACGCCTGTCCAAATGATGGCGGCCAGGATCAGCAACACAAACATGTCGTAGGTCAGAGTAAATAGAAAGCTGAGCGGAATCAGCGGCCAATACTTCCTGGTAAAGAGAAGATAGATTCCAATCACCAGATAAATAATGGCGAAGGGCGGGGCCTTGGACATATTCATCCGGTAAAGAAATGGAGCTGAGCAGGCGAGCAACGCGAGCAGCCAGATCAACGAATAGCGCACCCGGTAATGGACCAGCAGCCAGTAACAGGAAAATACCGCGACGCTCGCGAAGAGGGTCGCCGAGATCTTTGCGGCCAGACGAAGATCAGTGAACCAGGTGAAAGGAATCTGAAAACCGTGGAATAAAAGGTGATGGTCGACGAAGTGTTGCGGGTCAAGCGTGGTCAGCGGCAGCCAGGTAAAAGGAGGCGGGAATGTGCCTTGTCGCAGGGAGTCCCAAAGAATGCGGCTCCACTTGATGTGATAGTAACCGTCAAAATCTCCGCAACAAATGGCGTTGGTTGCAAACTGAAGTCTCCAGAAGATAATGCCGATGACAATGGCCGCGGTGACCAGTAGGAAGGCGCGCACTGCAGACTCAGATTTAAGAACCGCAGGAAGATGTAGTGAGGTTTTCATTTACCGGCCAACTGTTTTGCCGCAAGCGCTCATGAGTCTCACAGTTGGTCGATAAGATCGAGGAAAGCACGCGGATCTATCGGCTTGGTTACGTGTTCATTAAAACCAGCGGTCAGCGAGCGATTGCGATCGTCAAACATCGAATAACCGGTGACCGCAACCATTGGTACGCTTTCGTAACCGGGCAATAATCTCAGCGCCTCCGCGAGTTGATATCCGTTCATTTCCGGCATGCCGATATCGGAAATGACTACATCAAAATGGTGCTCGCGTGCGAGAGCGATGGCGTCCTGCGCCGATGATGCGGTAGACACTTCATATCCGGCGTGAGTCATCAATACTGAGAGCATTTCGGTGACATCGGACACGTCGTCGACCACGAGCGCCCAACGGCGTTGTCTGGAGCCACTGATAGAGGAGTGGGTTTCCGGGGCTCCCGAATCAATCGGCTGTTCTGGAGACGGCAAAAACTGATTCGAAAGTAGAAGAGTGCGGAGATCGATCGGCGTATAGCTGGTCTCTGTCATCGATACCTACCGGAGTTCGCTATATTTCCAGGGGGGGGACTTAATTTAGCCGAAAGAAGAATTTCTGTCTAGGAAAACTGTTCAGGGAGTGGTCTCCTAATTTAGAGGATAAGCAAATACGATCCACGAAATCACACCAAACAACACTAACTTTTCTTGGTGAGATTTCGTGTGGCTTCGTCGATCGTTTTACCGGGCCTGCATGAGAGTTTTTGGATATTTTTGGATGACTCAGGAAACCTAAGCTTTCGCGGTGGCGAAGTCAAACCAATGGTAAAGCAAACTGTTAGTTTGCTTGATCGCTGCCAAAGAAATAACTTTGAATCACAGATTCCTCCTTTCCCCAGTTCGCAAACTAACAGTTTGCGCTACAGTCCGCCCGGTTTACGCAGACTAACACTTTGCGTTACAACTGCAACGATGTATCCAGCAGGCAATCTACTGATTCCGGCAAGTCACGGGCGGCTCGAGGCGATCCTAAAAGAGCCCCGTATCCAGGCGTCCGGGGTTGCCCTCGTGCTTCATCCGCATCCTCTTGGAGGCGGGACGATGCACAATAAGGTAGTATTCCGGGCCGCTGCCGCGCTGAATGACGCGGGGTTGATTACCCTCCGCATAAACTTTCGCGGAGTGGGCCAAAGCACAGGCGAACATGACGAAGGCCGCGGCGAGCTCGAAGACGTTCGTGCGGGCCTGGATTATCTGGCCGAGAGTTTTCCTAATCACCCGATCACGCTCTGCGGCTTTTCGTTCGGAGCGCGAGTTGGCCTGGAATTAGGAATATCAGATGAGCGAGTCGTGAATCTGATCAGCATCGGCACACCGGTAAACAAATACGACTTCAGCTTTCTTGAAGCCGGTCGCAAACCCATCCTCTTCGTCCACGGAAATCGTGACGAGTATGGCGACCTGGGCCGGCTTCAAATTCTGCTGGATAAACTGCAGACCCACACGAGTGCCGAGCTACATGTAGTAAACGACTGCGGTCACTTTTTTGCAGGCCATCTTGACGAACTAAAGCAGATAATCACTGACTGGATTAAGCGCCAGTTGAATAACCAGCTTGCGAAACATGATTAAGTACTGGCTCATTTTGATCGCAATCCTTCCCGCCATATCGCCGGCGACCGTGGTGTGCCAAAAGATTACGAAGGATTCCATTGTTTCTGAGGGCAAGAAGAGAAATTTCTATCTTTACGTGCCGGCGAGTGTGAAACCGGAGTCACCGGTGGCTCTTTTAGTTCTTCTCCACGGCTCGAACCACATCGGACTATCGCTCGCGGAAAAGTGGAAGGATCTGGCGAACAAGGAAGGCTTCATTGTGGTCGCGCCCGATTCAATTAATTCTGCCGTCTGGGGTTTGCCGGGTGATGGCCCGGTGTTTATACGCGACCTTGTCGAAGCCATGAAAAAGAAATATCCGGTTCTGAATTTGATTCAATAATCAGCCAGATAAAGGCGGTGCGCGGATTGAAGTAACTCTTTGGAGTGCGCCGGCCAGGCGGCGCTTTGGCCCAATGGCGGGCCAGGAGCGACTTAGGATTCAGATCAGTTGAACAACGGAAAGCAGACAGTGCGGCGGCCGGAGACCAAAGCGGCGCCAGGCCGCCGCACTCCAAAGGTTAGTGTTAACTAACATGAGTGAATCCAATGAAATGAAATCACCACGTGATCCAGCCATTCGTATAACTCTTCTGCCACGCGATACAAATTCGGCGGGCACAATCTTCGGCGGTGTGATCCTCAGCTACATTGACATGGCAGGGGCAATTGAAGCGCACCGACGCACGCGCATGGGGCGTTTTGTCACCGTTGCGATGCGCGAAGTCATCTTTCACAAGCCGGTTTTTGTGGGTGACCTGGTAAGCTTCTACGCTGAGACAGTGCGGATAGGGACTACGTCCATAACCGTTCGCGTCATCGTCGAAGCGGAACGCGTGGGAACAGGAGCCGAAGAAGTTAGAGTGACTGAAGCTGAAGTAGTTTACGTTGCGGTCGATGAGAACCGGCGAAAGACGAAGATCAAGAAGAGTGATGAGTAACAGGCGTTTAGAGTACAACCTTCAGGTTGCGTCTTCGCAACCATGCACCTAAAGCTCAGCCAGCTTCTTCGCCACCAGCAAGCTAAAGCTTGTACTCTATACGCCTGTTACCCAGCACTCATCATTCGACCCTTAGCTAATTCACGCCTCGGTCGGTTGACATCAAGTTTTTCCAGGGCGCGTTAACACTGTCGCGGTAAAGCCGGATCTCGAATCTTCGCGTAACTCTCTCGCGGCCGCCGATGTCGTTGGTTTTTTCCGTGTACACCGCCGCGACATTGAACGATACCGAATTCGGCGTGTGCCAAACGTATTTCGGCTCCGCTGCGAGTCCAATCGATTCGACCCTGCCTATGACTCGGTTGAAATGGTAGTTTCCCATGAATTTTTCCAGACCAAACTTGCCAATCAACTCTTGAACGTCCGCAGCGGTTGGGTCCGGAATTCCTTCATAGCTATTCGAGGTCGTGAAAGTTCTCCAGAAGACATATCGGCCGGCCATCACGTCATACGACGCGTAACCCTTCACGAGAACGAAAACGCCCGGCTCGTCGGTTTTTACTTTCGCCGTAAAAGAGCGCGTCCATACATATTTTTTGTAGGTGCTGCTCCACTCGAGTTTGCCCGGCTTACCGAGAGTTACTGAAACGGTCTTCGCACCAGTCAAGTCTTTCTTGATTTGCGCGTCAGTCGGTTGTGCCGAGACTGCGCTCACAAAACCGACACCCATTAAAACCAGGATGGCCAGTAGACTCGATATACTTCGTTTTTGCATAAACACCTCCTCACGTTTCCTTCTAGCTCGTTTAAAAACCAAGACACCAATACAGCAGGGCACAATCTGAAGGCATCATTTCCAGACTAGTCCGGGATGAAAGTGCAGATCGCAACGACCCTTTGTGTAGAAGTATCAAAAACTATCATCGTTACCTTCGCGTTTCGACTGTTGCTCAAGACAACTCCGCGAATTGCAGAGCCGTTGTTCGGAATGTCCATTGAAGCCCCTTCACCCGACGCCAACCTGATCGGGGCCGATGTGCTTTGAGACACAACTTTATGGATATTGCCCTGTTCCATGTACTCCATCCGTCTGAAACGGACGCGAACATAGTCAGCGCCACCCACATCGCCATCGCCATCAAAATCCCCTGTTACCGACACTCGTAGGACCTGATTCGGACCGAGCTTAATCATGCCCGAGTCGGCAATAGGTTTTAATCCCCCTTGCGCTTTCACCGAGACCGAGAGCAGTACGACGCTCAACACGAGCGCGCTTGAAAAGATTATTCCGCGTTTCACGTTTTTTCTCCCTTGTCGATTTAATCCAATTCGACCTGGATGCCCAGGGGATTCAGGCTCCGCAACTTAATGGATGTCACCTTCGGTATTTGCCAGGATGATGTGGGAAGTCACCTCGCCCGTTGGACTGATGATTTGGGCAGTGACTGTCACATTTGGTCTATTGTCTCAACCATTCCGCGAACTCTTAAGATGGTGTTTGAAGTGCCGTCAGTAACGTCAAACACCGCAGCTTCGCCCGAAGCCAACATTATTGGATCAGTCATAGTTTGCGATGACAGGACGTGTTTGCACACGCCGGCACTATCGCAAGTGGCTTGCATATATTCCATCCGCCTAAAGCGGACGAAGGTGAGTTTGTCATCTCCCGATCCGGTGGCTACCGTGATTCGAAGAATCTGATGAGGTCCGGGTATGATTAAACCTGTGTCAAATCTGAATCTTTGCGGTCGCTGTTGTGCATTTGTCGTCGAATAGGAGTTCATCAGCGACAGCAGGAGCACGCTTACGAGAGCGAGCGATAATGTAATTCTGCGTTTCATAATTCTTTCTCTCCTTTTTGGTGTGATCATCGAGTCGCAATGTGAGCACGGCGTTTAGGGCATCTCTTCGACTTCCATCTCCATCAGGTCAACGCCCCAGTCTCGCCATTCCTCGCCTCTGAGCCCGACTCGCCAGCGCAGCGATTCGCTACCAACGACTGCGAACCGTTCAGGGTCGGGAATCTCGATTACGAGGCTAAAAAACTCATCGGACGCCAGTATGCGCGTCGCGACGTTGACCCATTGTCCGGCGCCGGAGTCGTAAAGTTGGAGCGTCAGTGTTGCGGAGGGCGTAGCATTCGCGTTGCGCGGCATGAGGCGGCTCACAAGTGTAAGTCTCCGGGGCACATGAGGCGCTCCCGCAGCACCAAACCTTGTGGAGGTCCATTCGGCCATAATCCCTTCAACTCCTGTTGCGCGGCGCGGCCGAAAGTTCACAGAGTTCCCATCTTCCTGCCAGAGATTGCCGATAGCATCTCTGATGTCGGGACCGAGCACGCTCGTATATGTCTGGGGCACCTCGGCATTGGCCGGAAGGAACAGCATCGCCTGGGGCGTCGTCGAGCTTGAAATAAGCCCTTCGCCTGCAATAGCGCCGCCCGGCTCGACCGCGTTGAGCGCGTTACTGTTCCATTCCAGAAAAGGATCGCTGCTGCGGAGAGCGTCGAAGAGGAACGGATCGTCGAAAGGTTGATTGAGTGGTAGCGCGGCAACACCTCTGCTTATGTTTTGCCTATTCCGCGTCGTGCCGACGACCAGGATGTCGTCCTGGTCGATGTAATCGACAATCCCGTTCGCTATGGTGTTGCCGGAACGACCCAGTACGTCCCGGTATAACTGGGAAAGGAACGACGATGGAGTCTCTCCCTGGTTGATCCAGATGCTCGCGGATGTCCTGCCGTTTGGTTCCCTGATCCAACCGCTGATCTTCCAGACTCCTCCACTCGCGCCGCCAACATAGACGGCACTACTCTCTGCGCCGGGCGGGGTCGGCAATGCTCTGAAGAACCAATCCAGGCCCCCGTTGCCCGTTAAGCGAACGATCCAGCAAGTGGCAAGAGTGCGACCATTCGGCCTGTCCGCGCTGCCCACAATATTCCAGCCAGCCAGGTCGTCGATATTTGAAATAGCTCTCGCTTCGCTGTTCCCACCGCCCAGTGTTCCCAAATCAGTGCGTTCAATCCCGCTCGTTATCTTCCACACCGCAGCGTGCCAGTCGCCATTGGGAAGTCGAAACTTTCCGCATACGACGATGATCAGCCCGAGGGGCGTGTCCCGCGTGGCGATACCGTTGGCAACCGCGGCCTGATCGTCCAAAATTGTGCTGGTAAACTGCCCCGACGCATCACGCCTCCAGATGACGGCGCGCCCAAGATCGAACGCACCACTTACATCTGTGCCGATGAAACCGCAGATGATGGGCTGGTTCGGGTCGCCGTTTAAAAAGGCGATTCCGGTGGCCACCGCGCTCATGCCTGAGGGCTTGGGAAGTTCGGTAGCGTAGACTGTGTTTCCGCTCGGATCGCTGGGATCTACAGCGATGCCCCAATACATAGCTCCCACACTGCCGTCGCTTTTCTGCTTGGATCCGACCACGCCGAAGGCGAGGGTGCCTGCCCCAACTTTAGTGAGGCCCTTTGTCGTGCTACCAAGTCCGTCGTCGGGTAGCGAAACAGCATCGTATTTTTCAATAGCCAGCGCGGGTCGGGTCATGCATAGCCCGGCGAAGAACAAACAGAACACAACTACCCCGCGTGCAAACATGGAATGCGCGTATCTCATTGCAGACTCCTTGCTAGATCTTGAAGATCTCGGTGTAATCCCGAATTAGCTTGTCGAGCTTCCCTTTGAAAGCCGGATCCTTGATTGACACTGTGAAGTACTTCATTTGGAGCCCGGCAACGTTCATGGCATCTTTCGAGAGCGTGTCAGTCATCTTCTTCTGCGTTTCTTTGCTCACCTGGTAACCCCGAACGTTCTTGAGTGATTTCATTTTCGATTGCAAAGCAGCCTTGCGCGAATCCATCAGCTTTTGGGCGTCATCAACTCCGGCAGAAGGAGTCGGCGCGGATTGGACCTTTTTCGTCAGCTCCTCCGAGAAAGAATGTAGCTCCGCGATGGTGGATTCAATTTCTGCATCTTTCTTGCATCCCGCAAAGAGAACACAGGCGATAAGAGCGCCGACGACGATAAACTTTCGATGCATGTGAGACCTCCTCTTGAAAAGACGATTGGCAGACGATTACAGCTCCACGTGGGATTCTTTCGGGCGCCTTTGCCCGTCGACACAGGCGCCAAAGTTCCTTGATAACGCCGAACACTACTTGCTGAGGTATATAGTCAGCTTGGTCGCGTCTGATTCCGACTTTGCCAGGAGGCGCACGTTTTTCACGTGCCGGCTGTTTGCGAAGTCCAGGAACTTGTAGAAACCTGGGCCCTGCGTCCGTTCGTCGAAATCAACGACCTGAACCTGGCCGTTGGCAAAAGTCACTTCGCCGAAGTTGAGAGCAGTAGTGCCGCTGAGATCGAGGAACAAAGCGTTGCCCGAATCGTCTACGCCGAAGTTGGTATCCACCCAACCCTCGTCGCGTTCGATGCTCTCGTTGTCCTGCCACACGAGGCGGTCGCTGGCCGGCATGGAAACCACTCTCGGCGCCCAAACCATCCTCGGCAAGAACACCAAAGAAGGCCCCACCGCCACAACCCTGCGCGCGGGCCGCACAACGACGGTGGTCGGCAACACTCGCCTGATTGGATGTCCATTGCGTACCACCAGCCTGGTGTGGACAATCCTCCTATGAGCAACCGGCCGGTGAACCACCACGCGCGCCGGTCGAGCGTGTCGAACCACGACGCGACGTCGTTGTCCAGCCATTGACTCGAGTGGAGCCAGAAATGCCAGCACCAGAGCGAAACTAAACAAACTCAAAGTCAGTCTTTTCATGATCGTCTCCTTAGTAGGACAGACATTCCTGTCTGTCGGTGGTTCCTTAACTCAAAGGTGGACAGACAGGAATGTCCGTCCTA
>JBBPIC010000052.1:9865-46618 GCA_038040525.1 Acidobacteriota bacterium
CTGGACAGACAGGAATGTCCGTCCTACTGGACAGACAGGAATGTCCGTCCTACTGGACAGACAGGAATGTCCGTCCTACTGCAGGTGAACAAATAGCGCCACTGAGTTTGGACAAAGCAACAGATGGCCTTCGTCTGTTTCGTAGCAGTGGAGTTCTCCTGCCTCAACCAACCGGAAAATCGTGCGCGCGCCCAAACCGGTTACAGTCACAGTTTGATCCAGTGTCAAACACCTGACCTTCCGGTCACACTTTTCGCAAAACGTCTCAAAGGCCTGGGGAGGCTCCTGCCGCAGGGTGTAGGTCTCGGTCTTTTCAGCGGTAATAACAAACTGTCTGCGAAGCCTCATCCTTTTTGCCCCCGCGGTCTTCGAAGAGCTCTTGCCTTTCAGTAGCCAGACTTTTATCCTTCCCTCAGTCAAAAAGTCCTTTGAACTTCGCGTAGAAAACGTTAGAGAATTTGTTAGAACCCCGATGTCCCGCCAAATCAGACATCTCTACGAGTTTGGCCCCTTTCGACTAGACCCCGAAAAACCTTGCCTCTGGCGAGACGGCGAACCTGTAGCGCTCACGCCCAAAGCCGTGGAAACGTTGCTTGTCCTGGTTCAACAAAACGGTAGATTGGTAGAGCGTGAGCAACTAATGAACGCTATTTGGCCGGACACGTTTGTGGAAGATGGCAACCTGAATTTCAACGTCTCGGTGCTCAGGAAGGCACTGGGGACGGATGAAGCCGGCGAGCAATACATTCAGACGGTTCCGAGACATGGTTACCGATTCAAAGCCGACGTGCGCGAAGTTGCGGAAGAAGTACCAGCGCTCATCGTTGAAAAGCATACGAGCGCGCGGGTTGTGATCGAGGAGAGAGAGTTTCCCGGAGCTGCTGAGGTGCCGGTAGAAAGGGGCGTGTTGCCGCCTGTGCAGTCGCCCCGAAAATATCAGTTGGTCTACGCAGCAGGTGCCTTGCTGCTGTTAATCGCAGCAGTTGCCTGGTTTTTGTTGCCGCGACAGGTAACACAAAACCAACCCAGCGCAGCCGCCCCGGCGGCGATTCAATCTATTGCCGTTTTGCCGTTGAAACCATTGAGGAATGAAGAGGCTGACAAAACTCTTTCGCTGGGATTGACTGACACGATTCTAACGAGGCTCGGCAGCCTGCGTTCAATCGTGGTTCGCCCTGTGTCAAATGCGGGTGCTGCACCCGACCCGATTGAGATCGGTCGCAAACTGAAGGTTGATGCCGTCTTCGAGGCGACGCTCCAGCGCACCGATAGTCGACTGCGCATCAACGCGCGTTTGCTCCGCGTCGGCGATGGTGCGCTAATCTGGTCGGGCAGCTTTGATGAAAATGAAACCGATCTTTTCAAGCTGCAGGATGCGCTTGCGCTTCAGGTCACGCAGTCACTTGGTACCAGACTCAATCCAAAGGAAAAGGAGCTCCTGACAAGGCGTGACACGCTAAACCGTGAAGCCTTTCATGCCCATTGGCGCGGGCGGTTTTTTCTTGAGAAACGTCACCCGGAAAAAGCGATTGCCGAATTTCAGCAGGCAATAAATCTCGACCCGAATTATGCTTCGGCTTACACGGGCTTGGCGGATTCCTATATCTGGCAGGCAAGTTTTACGAGCGACGCCGACACGGAGCTTTACCGGAAAGCCAGAATAGCAACCGGCAAAGCATTGGAATTAGACCCGAATCTCGCCGATGCTCACAGTTCACTTGGCCGGATTAAACACTGGTACGAGTGGGACTGGGAAGGCGCGGAGAAATCATTCCTGCGGGCGATCGAGCTCAACCCAAACAGCGTCAATGCCCATCAGTTCTACTCACGTCTGCTGACAACTCTGGGCCGCTACGACGAAGGGCTCAACGAAATCTACAAAGCACAGCAGCTTGATCCGCGCTCTGCGGATTTGGCAGTTCCGCTTTCCGGCATTCTGGAAAAGCGCGGTGAATTCGACGAGGCCCTGAGGGTCCTGCAATGGACTCTGGAAATGGACAAAGATTCAAGATTCGCGCGTCGAGGCATCGCCAACGCTTACTTGCTCAAAGGCGATTACGCCCAGGTCATTGAATTAGGCAACAAAGAGTTTCCAAACTCAAAAGAAACCGATTTCGCCTGGTCGTCGATGCTGGCAACCGCTTATTACAAGTCGGGGCAAGTTGACAAAGCGACATCCATGCGGAACCGTCTTAAGAAAATGTCAGAAACAGATCCAAAATCGCTTTATTTTTTGGCCTACCATGACAGTGAAATTGGCCGCAAGGACGAGGCCCTCGTCTCGTTGCGGAGATGTATCGAACTCCGCGAAGAGAGAGTTGTTACTACCAAAGATGATCCGCGATTCTCAGCTATAAAAGACGACCCGCGTTTTCAGGAAATCCTTCAAAAACTGAATCTCGCAGGCTGAACCTGCAGACGGCACAAGGCGGAAACGATCCACGAAGCAACACGAAGTTCACGAACCCGTTTAGTGTTAGTTAGTGTCTTGCCTCGGCCGTCCCCTTCGCGATCGCACAAATGAACCCGAGGAATCCTATAGTGAAAAACTACAAACCATTTTTGATGGCGCTAACCCTGGTCGGTTGCCTTTGCGTTTCTCTGAGGGCGCAGAATCCTGCGCAGGCAGGAATCCGCCCCGAGCCTCCTGAAGGCAAGGGGGTGGTTGCACTGCGGGCCGCGCGTCTGATTGACGGCACCGGCGCGCCGCCGCTTCGTAACGCGATCATTATCGTCACTAACAACAAAATATCTGTAGTTGGGGAGGCTGCTTCGGTCCGGATACCGCCGGCCGCGAAAGTCATCGATCTGGGTGATGTCACTTTGCTTCCGGGGTTCATTGACGCACACACGCATATCATCGGCCGCGTGCTGGGTGATCCCGAAGGCGACATGGCTGCGGTCAAAGACTACGAAGCATTTGGCGCGATACTCGGCGTCAACCACGCGCGCAATACCTTGATGGCTGGATTCACCACGGTTCGCAACGTCGGCGCCTCCGGCCCATTCAATGACATCGCTTTGCGCAAAGCCATCAATGAAGGCTGGATACCTGGGCCACGCATGATAACCGCGGGCCACTCGCTGGGAATCACCGGCGGTCATTGTGATAACAACGGCTTCAGACCGGGATTATTGGATCGATCTATTGCCGAGGGAATCGCGAACGGCACGGACGAGATTCGAGCGGCGGTGCGTTACCAGGTCAAGTATGGCGCCGACGTGATTAAGACCTGTGCGACCGGTGGGGTGCTCTCGGAAGGAGACGCGGTCGGGACCACTCAATATAGCTTTGAAGAGATGAAGGCGATGGTCGATGAAGCGGCCCAACACGAGCGGAAGGTGGCCGCTCATGCGCACGGCACCGAAGGAATCAAGATTGCGACGCGGGCAGGTGTCGCCTCGATTGAGCACGGATCATTTCTTGATGAAGAGGGCGCGCGCATGATGGCCGAGCGCGGAACTTACATGGTGCCGACAATGATGGCGGGCGAAGCGGTTGAGCGAGCAGCAAGAAGTGGAGTGCTGAGAGGACTCCGTGCTGAGAAAGCCCTGGCGGCTGCCGCGGCGATGCGCAAAGCGATCAAGATCGCCGTCGCCAATAGAGTTCTCATCGCCCTGGGAACAGATGCGGGCGTGATTCCGCACGGCACAAACGCGCGCGAGTTTGTGTTGATGGTGGAGTGGGGCGGCATGAGCCCGATGGACGCAATCAAGGCCGGCACCGTCAACGCCGCCACCCTGCTGGGATGGGAAAAGAACGTGGGCTCGATTGCGGTTGGCAAGTGGGCCGACATTGTTGCCGTCTCAGGCGATCCGCTCAAGGATATTCACGCGACGGAGAAGGTCGTTTTTGTAATGAAGAATGGAGTGATCTATAAGCAGGGCCGGGAGTAACTCCATCCTATACATTCGAACGATCCACGAAGTCACACGAAACTTCACGAAAAAAAGCTTAGTGTTGCTTCGTGTGATTTAGTGGATCGTTCCTGCTTAGAAGCTCAGTCTCACACGTGCCGTAATCTGTCGGTTCCCACCAGCAGCCCCGCCTGGTCCAAAGAAGAAGTTATTTGAGACGGTTGTGGATTTCAGAAAATATGGCGACGCCATGTTACCTACGGGAGTGGCCTTGTTCGCGCGATTTAGAGCGTTCGAAGCATAAATCGAGAATGAAAAGGAATAGGGTCTTTGCACTGGTGGTTTCGCGGGCAGTTTCTCGCCAGTTGGGGTCGGGGCCGTCGTCACAACCTTGGCGCCGGGCGGCGGTGATTTGGGTGGCAGGGCCTTGCCAAACTTAAAGACTTTTTCTACTCCGAAGTTCAATGATATGAAACTCGGTCCGGTTCCCAGGTTTCGCGGGATGATTTGCTGTCCGGCGATGGGATTCGGATCAAGTGCGCCGAATGGAGTTAGGACGACCCCCGGCTTGCTCAAGTCTGTGGCAAACCCGGGACGCTCGGCAAAAGCATTGTCTCGATTCGTGTCTTGGCCGGTAGTGATATCGAATGGTCTGCCTGACATGGCAACTATGAAGGCATTAATGCTGAGCAGGGATTTAGTCTGATGGTTGCTTCCGGCATAAAAGCTGTGGCGACTCGTGAAAGGCGACCGTGCCCATTCGTTGCTAAAGTCATACGGATCGAAAGGCGCACTGCTTGTCCCACTATCAGTGTTTCTGCTGCTGTTCAGATTATAGGTACTCCAAAAACTCACCTTTTTGATCGTCCCGTTAACGTTAATACTCAAAGAATTGCTCACACTCCGACCGTTTGATTGAGACTCGAGAATATTTCCTTCGCTGTGGCCCAGCGGTCGCACGTCAGTCATCGGCAGCGGGGCATTGATATTCACGCTGCGGAAAGTGCGCAACGTCCGCGTGTAGAAATAACCAATCGTAAATCTCAGATTCGGATCCAATTGCTGCTCTAAACTAAATGACCAACGAAGCACGGCGGGCGGAGCCAGATTCTCCCCAAGGAACCATCGCGTTTGCGGTTGAGCAAACGCTGACAGCAAATTGACGGACGGCACGGCCGGAAACAGATCAAGCACTGCCGGATCTGTGACGACGAATTGTTGTTGATTCAGTCCATTGAATCTGAGCGACTGCAGAACCACATTCTCCGAGATGCGATGGTAAAAGACACCGAACCCTCCACGCATCACGCTCTTGAATCTGGGAGGCTTGGCGGCTTTAGCCGGAGAGACGGCAGCAGCTGTAGTTGTTTTTCCATCCGCGGGGTTCTTCGTTTCTGTCGGCTCTTTTATCGCTTTCGTGTCCGGGGAGGCCTTCTTTACGCTGCCCCATGAAGGGGACCAGGCGAAGCCTATGCGGGGTGCGAAGTTGAGAAAACTTTGGATATTGGTTTGGTTCTCGTAGCGCATGCCGGGAGAGATGGTGAAGTTTGGTCGCAGTTTCCACTCGTCCTGTGCGTATAAGCTGATGTCGCTCTGGCTGACTGTCGCCTCCGGATTACCACCGGCGATGGAAAACTGCGTGGCGCCGCCGCCCAGACTTCTGATTTGCGCCGCACTTAGTCCGCTACGCTGAAACGAGAGTGTCCGCCGGTAACGTTCAAGACTGCTGAGATCAATGGTGCCTCCACCAGGAATTATCTGATCGTTCGGATCGAGACGAGGACCAACGCCGCCGGCAAATGTATAGGAGCCTCCGAAATTCCCCGGGGAAATGCTTTCGATCCGCACGTGCCTGATGCGCCCCCCTACTTTGATAAAGTGCTTACCCACCGACCATGAAGTAAAGTTTTGCGCCTCGAGGCGATCTTGTTTGTTAGACGTCGCGCCAATCTGCGAACCTCCGCCGAAGAATGAGTCAGCCACATTAAGGGCCGGCAGAGCGGTACCAGCAATCTGCCGATAGATGTTGTGGCTTAACATCACGCGTGTTTCGTTAACCATCTTCTCACTGAGCACGGCAGTCTCTGTCAGTTGCAGTGTGTGGTTCGCCCGTTCTCCGCGAAACGCTCGAGAGGGAAGCGAGAAGCCACCGATGCCTTGCAGATTCTGCGTGCTCCGGCCGTATTCATAATTTCCGACGAGTGTGTGTTTCTTATCAATCTTCAGATCACCTCGAGTGCTCATGTACGAGGAGACTTGCGGGGTCACAAAGGATTGATTAAAGAGAACGGGCTTTAAAGTCACCGGATCAAGAACTGTGGCGTTAACAACAGCATTATTGTCACTGGAATAACGCCCCATATAGAAAGCAAATGATGCACGTTTCGGCACGATCGGTCCGGTGAGGTTTGCGTTCAAACCGCGGTGTTGATACGGCGCGCGACGCGGCGCAAAAGGGTTGCGCGAGTTTAGGCTCTCGTCATTAAAGTTGAAGGCGACACCGCCATGGAATTTATCAGAGCCGGGCTGAGTGAAGATCTCAATGCCACCCCAACCGGGAAACTCATTCTCAGCGGAGTAGGGATTCTGGTTGATACGAACCTCGCGGATAGCTTCCTTCGGCGGCATCTGGCCATTCGAGAATCCGTCCACCTTTATCTGTGCCCCGCCTTCTCCGTCGGTAGGCCCGGCCATGGCCTGCAGGGCCGCAGCCAATGCCGCCGGATCATTGGGCAAAGCTTCCAGGTCGCGTTCGCGCAGAATCAAAGCGTCAGCATTGCGATCAGAGTCTGTGCTGATGTCTTTATTATCGACGGTAACGGATTGCTCCAGCGGCAAGAGTTCTAACTGCAAATCAAGCGTCGTGCTCTTGCCTGCGTTGACCTCCACGTCTTTGCTTTCGAAGTCGGTGAAACCCGCAGCGACCACGCGCAGAGTGTAGCGCCCGAGAGCTAGCGCTTTGAACTCATAGTTTCCGGATTGGTTAGTGGTCACCGTGCGTTCCACGCCCCTGGCATCTTTCGCAAATACAGCGGCGCTGATGACCAGGCTCCCTAACTGATCAGTAATTGTGCCTCTAATCGCGCCAGTGGTTTGTTGGGCCGGAGACGCATGAGTCAGCAAGGTAAGCACAAAGCACCACGCCAGAATTCTCTGAAGCGTCGAGGATTTAAAACCAGGTGACATAAGGCTTCTGCGACAGGAAACGTCTATCGGAATTGTTCCCGAGTTTGTGTCTGAACTGGAAAACCCGCGATTTGCCTAACGGTTACACGTTAAGTAGTTGGTCCGGTTTCAATAAGTGTTGAGAGGTAAACAACCGGGCTGAATTATCACGAACCCTGCGGGCTGCCAGACGGAAATGGTCCGCAGCGACGAAACCTGATGTTGAATCCTTGTACGTTAAGCCAAACAAGTTCCTGTGTATGCTCTCAGGTCGGGAAGGGTGGCTTCCACCCCAGCGAGTCTGTCGGGATAACCTTTAACTCTCTGTGCGACTCTCTGTGAACTCTGTGTCTCTGTGGTGGATTTACCAGGAAAAACAGCCACCACAGAGACACAGAGAACACTGAGGATGCACAGAGAAAGACGATTATCTATTTTCCCGACAGACTCCAACGGGGCTGCCCCGCCGGGGACCCCGGGCTTGCCCCCGCCAACCGCTCGCCTGAGTGCCGGTCAATTAGTGCACAGTCTCGCCAAAAGGTTGGCCTTCCAGTTGGAGAAGTTCAGTGTTCAGCCTTCAGGCTGTGGCTTCGCGACGCAAGCTAAAGCTTAGACTCTAAACTCCTGCGTGCCGACTATCGATCCTCCCTAAGCTTCGCTCGAATGCCAGTGAGGATTTCGTAGTATCGCCACGCGGCTGGCGCGTTTGGCTCCTGATGATGATCGGGTTTCAGGATCAGATCACCGGTCGCGAGCAGGACTTTCTTGACCTCAGGGTTTTGCTTTACCTTTTCCCAGGTCGCAGCGACGATCAACCTGTAATGCCGGCCGGGAACAGTGGGTCGATACCCAAAACGCTCTCCTTCAAAACTCACCCAGCTGATTCCCATTTTCTTAATATTGGCGCTGGCACGGTCTCCAGCTCTTTTGGCTTCAAACGCAGTCATCTGGCTTACCTGTTCGCGAGTGTGTTTCCATTCAAGTCCAGCAAACTTTGCCCGCGGATCATTCGGGCCGTCTGGATACTTCATCATCTGCCAGAAGCCTTCAAAACTGGCGTAACGCTTGCCCCGAAAGACGAATGGCGTTGCGGCGAAATTTGAAAGCAGCCCCAGCTCGTTTCGTTTTGAAAGAATCACTTCACCCGGTCCCGCTGCCTGAGGCAGGATCTCCCAATCGGGTTTTCCTTCCGATGGCGCCGGTGTCCACCAGTGAGCAGGATAGCGTGGATCTCTGGTGATCTGGGTAACAGAGGCGCAGGCGCTGGTTTTTTGGGCAAGAAAAACACGGTCCACGAAACCACACGAACTCCCACGAAAAACGTTAGTGTTTCTTCGTGTGTGTTTGTGGATCGTCTTTTCTCTGCTTTGCTTGTGGCACCGGTTGCGCTGCGAACCCTGCGCCTCTGTGGTTGATGTTTCCTCCGCAGGATTAACCACCGAGACAAAGAGAACACAGAGGATGCACAGAGAAAAGTTCAAGTCTGGGGTTTTCTCAATAACTCATCTCTGAGTTTTTTGTTTAGAATTACAGGATTACGCAAGTTTACCTGCGCCACCATGTTTTTGATCTCATCCTGAGTAAGACATTTCTCCTGGCCTACGATGGTTTGAGAGCAGACGAAAATCGAAATGATGGCTAGAAGAATACTTGAGGGGTGGGCGAGGGAATTATGACGCACAATTATTTCCTACTACTCGAGGCTCGATATTTTTCCCGCTTTAGTTAAGCAGCGCCTGCATGCGGTGAAGCCCTGTGGCTGCTTCCGTGAAACCTGGCTGTTGTTCAAGTGCCTTGCCGTAGTGCCTGGCTGCTTCGATGTATTTCCGGCGAGTTTCGTAAACGCGGCCGAGATTAAAATGGGGAAACGCATATGACTCGTAACGCGGAGCGAAGAGCGCTCGTTTAAACCAGCGAACGCTGCTGTAAGAATCACCCTTCGCCAGGAGGTAGCTACCGATGTCGTTGTATGGGTTTCCCAACGTTTCATCGACCCGGATAGCTTCCAAACATTCCTCGATCGCTTCGTCGTAACGGTCCTGGAAGCTGTAAACCCAACCAAGAAACGTGTGCGCCTCGGCAGTTGGATACATTTCGATGGAGCGTTTATAAAGCTCGATTGCTTCCTCGAAATTTTCTGCTAGTTGCGCCTGATAGGCTTCCTGAAAAAGCTGCTTCGCTTCATACTTCGCGGCTGGCGGAGAATCATCCTGGTAGAGATCGTTTTTCATTTCATTAGCCACAGTCGGCTTTCGGTCCTTTATCCTTATCCAGGCGTTTGATGCGTCCATCAGTCTTAGGCGCAATCATTTTTTTTGCGGCAATCGTCGCGCGCAGAACATCTGAATCAAACTTTGCCTGGTCAGGCGGAATTAGCACTCGTGCTTCTTTCAGCATCTCATACCCGTCGCCGCCATTGATGCCGACATAGTCACTGGTCGCCAAAGTATATTTCTTCTTTCCGTCCAGCGGCTTCCCATTGACAGTCACACTGATAACCCGGGAACCAGGCGGCCGGCTCGCGTCAAAAATAAACCGCAAACCGGACACTTGCGGAAAACGGCCCGGTTCGGCGTCTTCCGCACTTCGCGCCACGCCGTGTTCCAGCGTGCGCTTCAACAATTCGCCGGTGACCTCCAATTTTACTACTTTGTTTTTGAAGGGAAGAATGGCCAGCACGTCTCTTCTCGTGATGGGTCCGGGACGAATTATCTCATCCGCGCGAATTAACCCGCCGTTGGAGAATCCGATGTCAGCTCCGGTAGCCGCGCGAAAGGCGTCGGCGATGAAGTTACCGACGTTGGTTTCCTGTTTACGACCCTCGGCACTCCTCGCGTCCAGTTCTACCGCCGTGCGGCCGACAACCTGAGACAGTTCCTTGAGCAGGGTTCCATACTTGCGATTGATAGTTGCGAACCGTGGGTCTTCCCTGGTCTGTGCAGTTACCGGAATCACTTTCCAGTCGATGCTTTCCACGGATCCGGTATCCTTCGAAATATTCAAATCTATTTTTCCGAGCTCCCGCGCGTCGGAGGTCATCTTGAGGATAGGAGCGCCGCCTGACGCCGACTCGAGCAAAGAATGTTCGTGACCTCCAATGATGACGTCGACATCGGCGCAACGGGCCACTTCCTTATCTTCGGCCATGGAAAGATGAGTCAAAGCGACGATACTCTTCACGCCGAGGTTGTGTAATTCCCCAACCACCTTACGTGCCGTCTCGCATGGATTGAGAAATTCGACGTCCGGGCCGGGACGTGATGTTGTTTTTGTTTCCGGCAAAACGAGACCGAATATTCCCACCTTCACCCCGCCAAACTCGCGAATGATGTATGGCAGCGCGTCCCCGAATAGCTTGCCCGTTTTCTTATCAACCACGTTCGCAGCGACCCACTTGAAGTGAGACTCTTTCATTCGCTCGCGCAACACTTCAGGACCAAAATCGAATTCATGGTTGCCAAAAGTTGCATAGTCAAGACCAACAGCATTCCAGGCCTCGATCATCTGCGCGCCTTTGTAAGTGATCGATTCTACGGAAGGCGAAATCGTGTCTCCGGCCAGAAGGAAAAGAGTATGCGGCGACTCCTTTTCAATTTCTTTCTTCATCGCCAAAACTCGGCCCAAACCCCCGCGAGTTCCCCGATCGACAGGAGCAAATTGATAGACATCATTTACTTGCAACAGCGTAACCGTGACTAAACAGTCCGGCTTCTGTTGTGCCGATAATGAAACGAGGGTGGCGAGCAGGAAGACCGTTACCAGCGCTAGTCTTCGCGGCGCAAATCCGATAATTCTAAACATCCATTCTCTCCATAAGACACCAGGCCTCAAGGCCGGCTGTTAAATTGAACTGAGGTTATGCTGCTTTCGAAGGACTGGATTATACTCGGCCAATTAATGGAGGGCGACACTAACTGCGGGTCTGGCGCAACACAGTGCGGAAAGGCTACACCTTTCCGGGGCGTTTTATTAATCTCCTTTCCTGAGGCTGAGCCCCAGGAAAGAACAAGGAGGGTGGTGCCCGGAAAGCTACAGGCTTCCCGCACTGTGCGGCGGCAGCCGCAGGGTAGCGCTCGATTGACCTGGAGCTGTCCCCGGAAAAACTGAGTATGTCCCAGCAGGAAACATTCTTTGTCACGGGTTTTCCCGGCTTCATTGCCGGCCGGCTGCTACATCGGCTTGCAAGGGAAGGTGGACGATTCTTTCTGCTCGTACAACCGTCCTTTCTCGAACGAGCTAAGGCGGAGCTGGAAAGCATCGCACAGGAAACTGGAAGAGACAGATCAGATTTCCTGCTCCTGCAGGGAGACATCACCGCTCCTGACCTGGGACTTTCGCAGGCGGATTTGGAAACCGCGCGTTCGGAAACCACTATTCTGTTTCATCTTGCTGCAATTTACGACCTCGCGGTGGAGCGAGACCTGGCGGTGCGCGTTAACGTCGAGGGAACGCGCAACGTCAACGAGTTTGCTCGCTCACTGCGCCGGCTGAAACATTACCACTACATTTCGACTTGCTATGTTGCCGGCAAACGTACAGGTGTGATCCTTGAAGATGAGCTGCGCCACCAGGCCGAATTTCGCAATCACTACGAAGAGACGAAATACCTGGCGGAGACCGAAGTTGATGCCTTGAAATCAGAGTTGCCAATCACTATTCATCGTCCCTCGGTTGTTTGTGGTGATTCACGAACAGGCGAAACCGCGAAGTATGACGGGATTTATTATTTGATTCGTTACCTGCTGAAGTGGCCTGCCGTACTTTCGGCTTTCAACATCGGCAACAACGGCGTCACGTTGAATCTGGTCCCGGTTGACTTTGTCGTGGATGCGATGTCAGCGCTGGCACGCGACCCAGTTTCAATCGGCAAGACGATCCAGCTTGCCGATCCGCAACCGTTAACAACCAGCGAGTTGTTCGAGACCATCGCACGTTCGCTCGATGGTAAGGGTTCGCGCATTACGCTGCCGGCTTCACTGGTAGAAACTTCGCTGATGCTTCCGTTGTCTCCCAAAATTACCGACTTGCCACACTCCGCCGTTCCATATTTCTTCCTGAAACAGACCTATGCCACATCCGAAGCCACCAGGTTACTCGAGCCTCACGGCATTTCCTGTCCGCCGTTCGAAAGTTATGTCGAGACAATCACCCGCTATGCTGCGACCCACCCGGCGCTGTGAACCGACTGCCGCCCCGGTGAGGCAGTCCAATACAGAACCGAGCGCGGTAGCGCCGGATGCTAAAGGCCAGTTTCGTAGAACCGTTGACAGCTTCTTTTAGGAAGAATGAGACGATCCGCGAAAGCACACGAAATGACTCGAACTAAGGTTTCTTTTAGTGGAGGTTTGTGTGATTTGGTGGATCGTTCTGAGTCTGCGAAGCATATAAGACAGTTGGTCCCTAATGTAGCCTCCAGCATCCGGCGCTACCGCGCTCGGTTCTGTAATGGCACTGCTCGCCCCGCGATAACACAATTGTGGCTACTTGACAGCTTTCTTATTTAGAATTAGTCTAAATCCACTGATGGCTAAGCCGTTCAAAGAAGTTAGAACCGAAGAGAAGCTGACGCGCCAGCGAGAGGCGATTCTGCGGGTCATTCGCGAAAGGGAAGATCATCCGACTGCGAATGACATTTTTCAGGCAGCGCTTGTGCGCCTGCCGACGATTAGTTATGCAACCGTCTACAACTCTCTCCGGTTCTTGAAAGAAGCCGGACTTGTGAGCGAGATTAAGTTTGGCGACAGCGCCAGCCGATACGACAGGGAAACTTGCCGACACGACCACGCTATCTGCAATCATTGTGGGAAGCTCGTTGACTTTGACCTGCCAGAAGCAGCCGAACTACTAAAGGCGGCGGGACGCAAATCCAGGTTCAAACCGGAGTCAGTTCACTTGACGCTCAGGGGATTGTGTCCTGAGTGTCGCAAGGCATAGCCATCAATCAGTCTTAGTGAAGAATTTAGAAACTTGAAAGTGGAGGATTCATGACAGCAGCTACAGCAACAGCAATGGAAAGGGCGATGGTGGGCCAGCCGGCGCCTGATTTCGATATGGCCTCAACCAAGAACATTGAGAAGCTTAATGAGAATGTGAAGCTCTCGGACTACAAAGGTCAATGGGTAGTTCTCCTGTTTTATCCTTTGGATTTTACTTTCGTATGTCCTACAGAATTGACTGCCTTTAGCGATCGCTATGCGGATTTTCAAGGCATCGGCGCGGACATCATTGGCGTTTCTACTGATTCAGTGTATTCGCACCGGGCCTGGCTCAAGACGCCACGCGATAAGGGCGGAGTCGAAGGATTGAAATATCCCCTGGCCGCGGATGCGACCAAGAATGTCGCGCGCGACTTTGGTGTGTTGATAGAGGACCGCGGTATCGCGCTTCGCGGGCTCTTCATTATCGACCCCGAAGGCATTCTTCGTTACAAGGTCGTTCACGATCTCAATGTGGGACGTTCGGCTGAAGAAACACTTCGCGTCATCCAGGCATTGCAAACCGGTGGTCTCTGCCAGGCAGAATGGAAACCCGGTCAGAAAACACTGAACTCGTAAGACAACCGCAGACGGACGATCGGAAGATTTTCCAAATGTCATTTTCTTATTTTTCATTTGCCATCGTTCGGATTCAATCCGAGTACGGTTATTGACTATTCATATTCGGGCAATGGCAAATGAGAATTGATAAATGGTAAATGGAAAATCTTTCCGGTCGTCCGTCGTCGGTCTTGTTTAGGTAAGACTATGGGAATGAGAATCGGAACAGAATTGCCCGTGTTCGATGGAGCAACGGAATGGTTCAACGGGACGCAGTCACACGCTGAGGTGGAAGCGAAGGGTCGGCCGACGCTGGTTCACTTTTGGTCGATGAGTTGTGGGATGTGCAAAGATAATATGCCGCGCATCGGTGAGTGGCGTGACGATTTAAAAGAGCGTGGATTGAATGTGGTGGCGATCCACATGCCTCGGTACGAGGCGGATACAGATGTCGAGGGCGTTCGCGCGGCAATCGCCACCCACAACATCACTGAGCCGTGCGCTGTTGATAACGAACACAAGTTGAAAGAGGCCTTCCAGAACGATCAGGGGTACGTGCCTGCCTACTACCTCTTCGATCATGAGGGGAAGCTGCGCAGTTTTGCAGCCGGGGAACGGGGCCTGGACTTACTCAAATCAACTCTTGAGCGCGTGCTTAACCAGGTGACAGTTACGGCAGGATCGTGACATCAGACGGGCTTTTCAGTGAGCGTCTGAAAACTTTCAGTCGGGTGATCAAGAGCGCCCTTGTGATCTCTCAGGTTGGGAAGGTGGGCTTGCCCCCGCTCTTCGTTGTTTAACTGAGTTCCAGAAAGCGATCCGCACCTCAGCTAATCCTCCATGTGAGCAAAGGTGCTCAAGATCTTCATGGTTGAGCCGGGTCGACGAAGAGCGGGGGCAAGCCCACCTTCCCAACCTGAGAGATCGCAAGGGCGCTCTTATTCTTCGGCTTACGCCAGTTGCCCGGCGATTAGCACCAGCAGATAGATGCTGACAGCGGCCGCTCCCACCGCCAATCCAATCAGCAGCAAAATAATCAATCCCACAATCAGCCAGTCACTGATCGATCCTGCTCGTGCTTCGTCCACTGAAACAGTTGCCCGCTTACTCAGCAGTTCAACGTTTCGCTGGTTTGATTTCCACCAGGCATCGAACAGGTCTCCCACGAAAGGTAAGGACCCCACGGCGTAGTCAATCCCAAGGTTCATTCCCATGCGCAAGAGCGTAACTTTGGGAACACCGTAGCGGACCGCTGACGCCAGGACATAGAAAGAGACGAGTGAGGTGGCAGTGTCACCGAAGCCCGGAATGAGTCCTACCAGCGCATCAAGTCCAACGCGCCAGCCAATCACCGGCAGCCGAATAAAGTCGTCCATCAGCCAGCTCAGTCGCTCGAGACTCTCGTCGACCTTGACTGTACGCTCTTTAATAACTACTGATTCTTGTTTGTAAACTTGCATTTTAGTAGGACAGACATTCCTGTCTGTCTGACGTTAGCCAAAAACTACGACCAACAAAAAGGAGAAATGGAAAATGCAATATGGACCATCTCTTATTATTCTCCTCCCTCCACAGGCCTCCGCCGACGGTCAGACAGACAGGAATGTCTGTCCTACTTACCTGATTCGCGTCATTTGTTGCCAGAAGAATTTTCCTACTCGAGCGAAGGCATTGAGTGCGTTCCGGTCGCCACGCTGCTGGTTCGGTTTGGAAGGTAATCCAAGTGAGTTGGCAAGCGCCGCGTCCGGTTTTGCAATGTCCTCGTCACCGCGTCTGCTCGCCAACCATCGATTAAATGTCCGGGCCACGGCCCGACGTTGTCCCGCAGGGGCCTCCGCGATCAACTCCCCGCGCAGTTCGGCAATATCAGCGATTTTCATCAGGTTCGTCTGGTAGTAACGACGAACGGCGGACAGCAGTTTTTCCTGACCCAGGATCCGTTCCAACTGAACGAACATCAGAGCCCCTTTAGTAGTCACCAGGGCGGCATACTGGAAACTGTTTTTATAATCGCGCGATGGGCGATTTGCATTCATGTCCTCGCCGCCGAAGGTGCGATATAAACGATAAACGCCTTGCAGTTGGTCCTGCTGAATGGCCGCGGCTTTTTGTTCACCGTGTCGTTCTCTAAAATACAGTAGCGCCGACCAACTGGACATCGCCTCGTCCAACACTGGTTCGCGGGCCGGATCGTTGCCGACGGCTGCGCCCCACCATTGATGCGCAACCAGATGGGCCACACTCCATTCCAGACTCTCCTCGACCGAAGGACGTTGTTCACGAATGATCTCCGGAAGATTGCGCATCGCCGGGGAATCGAAATCGACATAGTAAGCGCTGGCGACAACGTCGAGACCTGAAAACTCAGTGCTGCCAAGCCCTGCAACCAGCGGCGCCTCAGCGATATTGATTGTCTTGAAGGGCAGTGGTCCAAACTTCGCCTGGAAGATCTTCAAAGCATCTGCGGCCATGACCAACACGCGTTTTCCCACCCGTTCGTGCTCCGGAAGAAAAATTGACCGCAAGGTGACGTCGCCAACCTGTGTTTGCTCCGAACGCAGGCTGCGGCCGGCGACGATCGCAAAGTCTCGCAACGCAGGGGCGGAAAACACTTTAGTGAATTCACTATTGGTTTGCACGTGAGCTTCCGGGGCCGAAGTGAAAACCATCACGCCCGGCGCTACTTCTATTCTGACTTCGTAATCGGCGACTTCATTGAATACGACGTCCCCGACGCTGGGCTCGAGTTTGCGCAACCACTCGCCGCCGTTGTTTACCGCGAGCACGGGGTAGGCTGTGCCAAGCATCATGACGCCGCGACAGCGAAAATTGACATCGCGCGGCCGGCGGACCTCGCGCTCGCCTCGCAGAGCAGCGCTAACCTGTTTCACCACGTGTGTCGTTAATCCGGTCTCCTCCGGATCCACTTCGGGCACGTTTCCCTTGAAGCCGATGATAACTTCGGTTGATCTACCGGAAGCGATGGGCTCGGCGAGCGTCACCCGCAGTATGGTTCCGTGGTCATCAATTGAGTAAGAAAGCGAGGCGCCGTTTGCGACTGAACGCACTTCCGTGATTTGAATCCGCGGTTCTTCAGTTTCGGCGGAGCGAGACATGTTGGTCGACGGACCTGCCGGATCCGGACGAAGATTCGAATAGAGGTGGAAGTAGAGCGCCGACGTTGGACGGTCGTCGTTGTTGGTCCAGCGGACTTGTTCACTGCCTGTGTATGAGAGCCCGTCTAGATCTATTTTTAACTGAATCTGATAACGCGAAACAGATTCTGATTTCGCTTCAGATGATTGTTGCGAGACATTGTTCGAAGGGGTCGCGGAAGATTGTCGCTGTGGTGCAGCTGACAGCGTAGTAAGAACCAAAAATACCAGGCAACAAGACGCCGGCATCATGAAGCTAAGCCCAGGTCTGAACTTTGCCGTTTGCTGCTCAGTCTCGTTAACGCTGTTCATACTAAAGAGTTACTGCTTACGTTTTGGCGTCGTGGGCGCGCTTTCCCTGACCACAATCGAACGAATGACGTCGCCGCGTACAATGCCGTCAACGACATTCATTCCCTCGACAACATTTCCGAAAACCGTATAGCCTCCTTCGAGATGAGGTTGGGGTGAATGCGTCACAAACCACTGCGACCCGCCGGTGTCCTTTCCGGAGAGCGCCATCCCCACGGCGGCGCGCTCGTAAGGGGCTTCGTTGATCTCGCAACGAATCTGATATCCCGGCCCGCCATTTCCATCGCCGCGTGGATCCCCGTCCTGGATTACGAAATTCGGCACGACGCGATGAACTGTGATGCCGCGAAAGTAGCCGCGTTTAGCCAAGCGAATGAAGTTGTCCACATTGAGCGGGGCTTCGTCAGGGAGTAGGCTGATTGTAAAAAGCCCTTTGGTCGTTGAAACCAGAGCGCTGACAGGCTTACCTATTCTCGAGATCGCGCGTTCGTAATCCGCCGTCGTGTTAAGTGTTTTTACTGAGCCGATGCGCTCTGAAAAATCGCCGACGCCATTGGTTTTCAAAAGAGCTACGGCGCGACGTCTGATTAGGTGATCCGGGGAATCGAGCGCAGTCTTGATCGCTTCGTTAGTTTGACTCGTTTTCTGTTTAGCGAGCGCGTCGAGAATCGAGAGCGCAGCGTCGTTGAGCTCCTGGTCACGCAACGCCGCTGGCAGGGCTTCAATTAACGCTCGCGCGTTTGCCTGATCGGGGGGAAGTTCGCCCAGCAAGTCGGCTGTGGTCCCGCGGACGATCACATCCTTCTCAGCCAGGCGCTCTCTTATCAACTCCGCGGTATTTGGTTGCTTGAACCCGGCATAAGCGCGCATGACTTCCGGCAGCGCCACCGGGGGCACAGGAGTACAGCGGGTACCAAACACTGTTCCTGGCTTGATCCTTACAGTCCTGACTGTCGGGGTAGGCTTGGCAGCGGGCGGGCACGCTAACAAACTGCTCAGATTACGTATCGTCTCGCTTTTGATACTTGCATCAAGAAGTGGGCTGTCGGTTTTCACAGTTGCGAGCGCAGCAGCTCCCTGGCTCATAGCTGACCATACACGCCAGTTGCCATCAGGGTTGAGAGCGTCAACCGCCGGGACCCTCTGCAGATCAACTGTATAGCTCTGCGGTGCAACGCGAGCCTTGGCTATTTCCACTTCAGGCGATGTTTGGCCAAAGGCAGTACGTGCGGCAACCAGGAAATCCAGCACGGGCCTCGATCTCGTGTTCTCCGCTATTCGGCCCAGAGCCGTAGCAATCTCCAGAATCTCATTAGACTCAGACGGAAGTGATATCTTCGGATTAGCCGTTGCCAGAAGTTCCCCGCCACGTTTCACAAGCGGTACCGTCGCACGCGAGTCTTTCAGCGCCATTAATGCCCGAATCGAGGTAACGCGCACTCGAGAATCCTCGTCCTTCAAAGCGCGATCCAGAAGTGCTTCAAAAGAACCCTTGTCTTCTGTAGCTCCGAGCACACGAGCCGCGTTCGCGCGAACCACCGGATCCGGATCGCTAATGAGCAGTTTGCGCAGCTCGCCATTCCCATCGTTTAAACGAAGCCGGGCGAGAGTATTACCAGCGTCGGCGCGGATACGCGGATCTGCAAAAGTCAGAAATCGCGCGATGGTGGGACCTGAGTTCGCAGGCTTGGCGCGCAGGGTCGCAGTGAGGCCGAGCAAGATCGTCATTTTATCTGGCCTGGAATGTTGCTCCGCTTCCTGTTTGAGTGCATCCAGGATGGCGATGCGGATCCCCTGCGCGCGAGCTTCCTGTTCACTTGGCACCGCCGCCGCGATTTTGCCGAGTGCTTCGAGAGTTCGGGCCCTCAAAGTCCGGTCCCTGGTGTCCTTCAAAGTTGCGACAAGAGCATCGCCGGCCGACAGCGATTCAACTTCTCCAAGAGCGAAAGCAGCCATTGCGCGGACATCTGTTTCGTCGTCGCCTTGAAGCAGTTTAGTCAGATCGGATACTGATCCTTCATTGCCGATGCGTCCGGCTGCCAGAGCTGCCCGCTTACGGACAAGAGCACTCCGGGCAGACAGCAGATCGCGCAGATCGTTGTCCCAGCGCCGCTCATCCTCCGCTCGAACGATTCGCAGCAATAGGTTTTTCGGTACGGAGGTAACGGAAGTTGGATTTTGTAATACTTCGGTGCGCCGTTGTGGGAAAGCATTCGCTGCTGACACGAGTAGAAGTGCGCACAGAGCTATGGCGCGGGCGTCCGAACGAAAAAGCAGAGCAGCGGGACAAGGCGTTTGGGACCTATAGGTTTTCAGCATCACCCGATCGAGAGAAGCAGAGTGTTCATGGTTCGACATTTTGCCAGGGGGCTTGCAGTATATCTATTAGGGAGGCGACTAAGTAATGTCAAGGTGCGACGGTATTAGGTAGCGATGCAGTTTGGAGCAATGTACCTAATTACAGAACCCAGCGCGGTAGCGCGGGATCCCGGAGGCCACTTAGCCGGCAATACTTCTTAATATTCAGTTTCCTGAAGGATCCCGCGCTACAACACTGGGTTCTGTACTGATTGCGTTTCAGCCGAAATAATCAAACTGCATCAGTACCCGGTATTAGGATCACTTTCGCTAACTCCAAACTGATCCCTACTCGGCATTAGGCCAGGGGCCCCGACTGATGCCCGCCGTTTTCGCCCGTCGGTTAATCGAGCGATCCACGAAATCACACGAAACGGCACGAAAAGAGTTTAGTGTTCTTCGGTGTGATTTGGTGGATCGTTTAGGTCGCTTTGAGATTATGGCTTTAGATCCTGAACTAGAAACAAAAAGGCGCCTCGCCCTCCTGGAGGGCGAAGCGCCTGATCAACCGTTCACGGAGTTAGGTTAGCTGGCGACGCTCGAGGCGCTTTTGACGCTCGAGAGATCTGCCGGTTTTTCGTCAACTACTTGTGTACTAACCGCACCATCTGTTACTGACGACGCCGCATCGAACATTTCAATGTCGCGCCCGTTGCTCTTGGTTTTGTCGGTCACACTCGCCATCTTGATCATCTTACAGGTGCCTTCGAAAAGTGCGCCCGGCTCAATCACCAGCGAAGCCGTCTGAATATTCCCGTTCAGTTTTGCCGCGCGGCCAAGTTCGAGACGCTGAGTAGCGATGATATCGCCATTGACTGACCCATGAATCGTAGCGATGGCGACTTCAATGTTGGCATCCACTTTCCCGTTAGCCCCGACTATCAGGGTCCCAGTGCTCGAGCTGACCCGCCCGGACAGATGCCCGTCAACCCTCATCAATGCCTTAAAGTTGGCCTCTCCGGTAACGACTGTGCCACTGCCGACAAAGCCGCTCAGATTACCTTCTTTGATTTCCCGAGCCAGACTCTCACTTTCCGTCATTGCTTTCGGCGACGCCGAAGAGTAATCAACTTGTGCTCTAACTTCGGGTGACGGCTGTTGAGAGTATGTCCTCGGAGATGTATAGGGCGAGGTTTCCTGTCGTTCGTTTTGAGATTCGGAATCCGCCGAATCCTTTGGGTTCTTTCCTATCCTTAACATTAGTAACCTCCGTAGTTTGCGGGGCCGCGGGATTCAGTCACCGATGCCATCGGGCGGTCGAACAACAAAAACGACGCGGCTTGTGTTAGTGGAAATGCCAGCCTGATGATTGCTTTGGGTCAACCGCCGAGCAGCTGGTCAAACATAATAGTCAAACAAACCTTGCAGTGTCTAGCTTTGCAACGCAAATGTAATAGCGGCTGTTACGATCGCCTGCAATGAAGATGATTCCCGTAAGGACAGGCTTCCTGCCTGTGGGATGTTCGAACCGGGTTGAACCTAACTATTGAAAGATTCGCCCTCGCCAGACCCTGGCAAGACTACCCTTGAGAGCCGACCAAACGGGAGGTCCCCATCTTTCTTTGGGTTCTTCAAAATAGCATTTCCCCTCAATGATTGCTCCCCCGCGAATTGTCAGCATGGGCGTATAAATATCGCCGATTACCACTGCGTGATTCTCGATCACGACCCCCTCGGTCGCCGCTATGTTTCCTTTGAAAACTCCGTTGATTAAAGCCAGGGTGACGTAGACGTCGCCATGTAAACTCCCATGCTCAGCCACCACCAACGTGCCTGGCGCCTCGAGCTTTTCCGCCAGTTGGTCGTCAAAGCTCACCACACCTTCGAAATCCAAGTCGTTACCGTTTAGCAACACGCCGGCAGAAGGTTCTTCCGGCTCTCGATCGCGTACAGCCTCAATCGCTGCCAACCACTCGCGAAAATAGGTGTCCGGATCAAACACAGAAGCCAGAGACAGGTGGTCCTCAGTGGCGTCCGACGTCCGAACGTTTGCCTGTTCGAAAGTACTCATTGGTTTAATGGCTGTATGACTAACAAGCGACCCGGGCAGAAACCCAGTGGGTATTAACGATCTTCGAGCATGGTGCAGAAACCATCAAAAGTGGCACCCACTTCTACCGCAATGGACCTTGTCCAAATATTGCCGAATACCTTTGCGCTAGCGCTGAGCTCAACTCTTTGTTGAGCAACAATGTCACCAGTGACAGTTCCCTTAATAACGGCCACCGCTACATCCACGTTGGCATCGAGCGCCGCGCCGCTATCAACAATCAAAGTCCCGTTCTCTGAATAAATAGTGCCGGCAATATGGCCGTTGATGCGGACCAAATCTCTAAAGCTAAGTTCACCCGAAAGTTCCGGCTGGGAAGAATGCAGTGCTGATTGGGATTTCTGACGGACCTCTAATCTTCCGCCATTGTCACCAAGTTGGCCCACCAGGATGCCGTCGACCGGCATCATCCCTTTATACTGGACCTCCCCGGTGATAACCGGGGTCTTCGTCCGCTGCCTGGCCAAAACCGGGGGCGCGTGCTGGGAGTGACTTTGAACTACGGCTTCGTCGTCATTCCTTGCAAGCGCACTCGATACCCGCCGACTTGCAGTGACCCTTCCGATTGGGGTTCTACTGCTGGCGGGTTGGCTTTTGTTGGCTTTTGTCGCAACTTCGAGCAAGAGTCTACTCTCCGAAAGTAAGACTATTCAGTTCCCTTTGACGGATTTCTTCTTTGGGATAAAACGCCGGCCCTGAAAAGGCGGGGTCGAATCGAAACCCAGGGCCCGGAACACAACGAATCCGCGCACACTAGCACAACCAACACATTCTCGACAAGCCTTTTGGATACTAACCAGGAGGCCCCTCCGTGGTTTGACCAAGGTGCCGTTAAGCTGGCACCAAGTTGCTGTTAAGCTGGTTTATTCTCGCCGCAACGCCATTAGTGTCGTTTCGTCTTACTTTGTGCATCGTGTTTCGCTTCACTCGTTTGCGGATTGGCAGAGCTCGGAACCGGACGCTCATTCGCATTTGTAAGTACCAAATCAGACGTGGCATTCTGGTCAAGAAAATCAGGGGAATAACGGATTAAGACATGTCAGTGGCAAGCAAAGTAAAAAGAACGGTGCTTCGGGGAGTCGGCAACGCGATAGCAGACTTCGCCATGATCGCCGACGGAGATCGCATCATGGTCTGTCTTTCGGGCGGCAAGGACAGCTATACCATGCTGGAGCTACTGCTCGATTTGCAAAAGCGGGCCCCGGTCCGTTTCGATCTACTGGCAGTTAATCTGGATCAGAAGCAACCCGGATTTCCCGCCCACGTTCTGCCGAACTATCTGGAGCAGCAAGGCGTTTCATTTCGCATCGTTGAACGCGACACGTATTCAATAGTCAAACGCCTGGTGCCGGAAGGAAAGACTTTTTGTTCAGTCTGCTCTCGTTTGAGACGTGGAATTCTCTACAACATTGCGGTCGAGGAAGGTTGCAACAAGATAGCCCTGGGCCACCACGCCGACGACATCATCACTACCTTCTTACTTAACCTCTTCTTTGTCGGTTCCCTTAAGGCGATGCCGCCTGTCCTGCGTTCAAACGATGGACGTAACACCGTCATCAGACCGCTCGCTTATTGTCGAGAAGCAGATATTGCTGCATTTGCTGAGTCCCGGGACTTTCCAATCATCCCCTGCGATCTATGTGGGTCGCAGCCCAATCTAAAACGCGCCCGCATTAAGCGACTGATTGACGATTTGGAAAAGGAAATCCCCCACATTCGCAACTCCATGCTCACGGCGCTGGGCAATGCGATTCCATCTCATCTCCTGGACCACAAACTCTTCGACTTCAAGCAACTGCAGTCGGCGACTGGGGACGTGGAGGCAGAGCTCGATCTCGCCGTTGGGCATTTCGATGAAGACTTAAACCAATTTCTAGTGCCCATCCGTTTGACATCTACGCCGGCGGATAGGTGGTGAGATGATCCACGAAATCACACGAACCAACACCAAATTTTGTTGGTGTCACTTCGTGTGATTTAGTGGATCGTAACTATTCGTCGTGAAGGACGCACGCCAATTCATGCCGAAGTCGGCCTCAAAACGAGAACTCGACCTCAGCGAATTCCCGCCGGGTTCGGTCACCGAATATTCGACAATTGTTTGTCTCGCCTGCACCTTTGATATTTTCACCGCACAGTTGGGCCTTGCTCCGCGCACCGCCTATTCCGAAATCAGGAAATACTCCCCCACAATCGCCGAGCTGACGGCCCCAAAAGCTGCACGCCCCTTCTTTGATTCCGAAGAAAGGCACCCTCACTGTCCTTATTGCAAGGCTGTTAAGCGCTGGCACGCGCGCCTGGAAACATTCCGTGTCGAAGGTGGAAAGGCGACCGATGCTTTGCGTCGTAATCTAATTAAGAAGCTCCCTCAGAAAGAGGGTCAGTTTCAGATTATTGAAATCAAGTCAGATAAACGATCCATCTTCTTTGATTGGTTGGACACACTCAACCGTCACATTGATCTGGATGACGATGCCTGGTTGATTGAAACTACACGAGCTTATCTGGAGCGTCTGGAGCCGAAGACTGATTGGAAAGAAGTGTTCGCCGATCTCCGCGCAGTTCGACGTTCGCAACGGCTTCAAGAGGGCTGGGAGAAAGACGGCTCGCGGCTCTTTCTATCGCCCCCGATCTATAATGAGGTTTTGATCATTCAGTATCTGGTAAGCCGCTCACATGTTCATGGAGGCCGCACATTTGAGGGCCGCCTGACGTTGCAGGATTTGATTCGACGTTTACGTTACAGCGGTTATCTGAAAGCGAAGGAGATTTCCGCGGGGGATCAGTTTGAGATTCTGGAGCAGTTGATAGAGAAACTCTCGGGCGGCGCGGGAAACACCAAGCTCTATCACGTCGTCGACCGGCGAGACTTCCTGGAGAAGGTGAAATCCGTTTACGCCCGCTATGCGTCGTAGTAGGACAGACATTCCTGTCTGTCTGACTTTCGCAAGAGATTTGATGGAGATTAAGGATCCGTTTCTACTGACATCTGCCGAGACTCAGACAGACAGGAATGTCTGTCCTACTTAACACCTCGTAGAAGGATCCCTGCGATAGCGATGGCTAATTGGCCGTCGCCGTCCGATCCCGATCGCATTTCTTGAGATGATCAGTGTGGGCGGCAACTGCCGACGCTTGAATTCGTTTGCCGGCGACTCAACGCGGTTTAGGATGTCGTAGACCAGAGTCGCATCGTTCCCCGCGGCCACGATCTCATCCGGAGTCGCCTTTTGCTCGAAGTACATTTGCAGGATTGGATCCAGAGTGTCGTACGGCGGCAGTGATTGATCGTCAAACTGTCCGGGCGCCAACTCCGCTGACGGACGCTTTACGATAATGTGTTCCGGGATGATCTCGCGCTCCCGATTAAGTTCTCGGGCGAGGGAGTAGACCTCAGTTTTTAAAACGTCGCCAATCACCGCCAAACCACCGTTGGTGTCGCCGTAAAGCGTGCAATAACCCAACGCCAACTCCGACTTGTTTCCCGTCGAAAGCAACAACCGCCCCTCATCATTGGAAATCGTCATCAGAATGTTTCCACGGAGCCTTGATTGCAGATTCTCGGCGGCGTGTGAACTGCTGCCCGCGCTGGGCGGCTGAAGCTTTAGCTGCTTGAGCAACACCTCGAAGGCTTCCGAGATCGGCCGCTCGATAACTTTCATGCCGAGACGCTGGCCCAGTTCCACTGAATCGTCAATACTCGACGGCGAAGAGTAGGGCGAAGGCATCATTACCGACAGCACATTCTCGGCACCAAGCGCTTCACAAGCCAGCGCCGCCACGACGGCTGAATCGATTCCTCCCGACAAACCCAGAACAGCCTTACTAAATCTGTTTTTGCCTGCGTAATCCCGAATTCCAAGCACGAGGGCGCTGCGAATCGTTTCAACGTCATCACCGGGCAGGCAACGCTCGTCTGCAAGTCCGCAATCCAGATCGACGCTGCCAAAAAATTCCTGAAATGGCGGGGCTTGCAGGACGATCTTTCCCAGGCAATCCGAAACTATGCTGGCGCCGTCGAAAATAATTCCGTCATTGCCGCCGACCAGGTTGACGAAAACTATAGGAATGTTTGCCATCTTCGCGCGGTGTGAAACCATCGAACACCGCTGGCCCATCTTCGCTTTGTTGAAGGGCGAGGCATTGATGGAAATTAGCAGCTCGGAGCCCATAGCGATTAGTTCATCCGCCGGGTCGTGGCCGTAGAGTCGCTCTTTCCAGAACGTCTTGTCGTTCCAAAAGTCCTCGCAAACCGCCACGCCCACCTTGCAGTCGCCCAGGGTAAACAGATGTCGCTCGCGCGCGGGCTCGAAGTAGCGTGGGTCGTCGAAGACATCGTATTCCGGCAACAGCGTCTTATCAGCAAAACCTATCAACTTTCTGTCGCGAATAATGGCGGCGGAGTTGTAGAGCTTTCGACCTGTTGGTTGATCGTTGGGCCTCACGGTGCCGACAACGGCGGTGATGCCTTCGGTAGCTGACGTGATCTTTTCCAGCGGCTGCAGAACGCAGCGGACAATATCAGGATCCAGAAACCAATCGAACGACGTGTAGCCCTGAATACAGGTCTCGGGAAATACGACTACATCCGACCGGTCCTTCTTCGCGTGCTCAATACCGCGAATGATGGCGGCAGTATTCCCCTCGTAGTCGCCGTTAGTAGTATTTATCTGCCCGATTGTGACGCGCATTTTGTTTGAGACACGATCTTAGACCTTAGCTCTTAAAACGCGCAAACCTCCGGCGTAAAGCAAACTGTTAGTTTGCTTGGATTACGCAGCATGAACGTTACGGAAATAGGTCGCCTCCTTGGAGTGCGTCCGACTTGTCGGCGCTTTGGCCCACGATGCGTGATCCCAAGCTTTAGTATTAGCTATTTCCACCGTTACTGAAAATCGCGGCGCCAAGCCGCCGCTGGCCAAAGCGCCGACAAGTCGGACGCACTCCAAGGAGATGCTCCTTGCCGGCGGCGTATTCAGTTTCCGGCGCGCGCAAGTTGAGAGGTACGCCGAGCTAAGTTATAGTTTCCGTAACGCGGAGGGGTCGCATAATTGGTAGTGCAGCGGTCTTGAAAACCGCCGACCGAAAGGTCATGCAGGTTCGAGTCCTGTCCCCTCCGCCACTCTCTTTTCCAACCTCAAAGATCTATCCGCAGATTACATTGATTACGCAGATTACAATCGAACGCTGGATCGGAAAAAGTGCATCGGGGTTCCTATGGATTGTAATCTGCGAAGCAAACGTTCAACTTCTTGTTTTTCGAGCAAGATTTTGATCGAATGAATACGATCCACGAAACCACACGAAACAGCACGAAAAGATTTTAAGTGTCTTTTGGTGTGATTTCGTGGATCGTGTTTTATCTTCGCTTGGTTGCGGCCTGGGCGGCGCTGTGTAATCTGCGGATAAGGTTTATCGTCTGCCCGCAACGGCCAGGCGAATCAGCATGGTATTATTCGCATCAATCTTTTGGACCACTCTCGAGTTAGGCATGCAGCTACTCATTAAGCTTCAATTCTGCGCTGCAATCTTGCTCTGGCAGGAGGGGGAAGGCGCGTTCTGGCGAATCTGGGACTACATCAATAAGCCTTTTACTTTTGGCAGGATTGAGGTTTCAGTTGCCACACTCATTCAGGGCGTGGTCGTACTCGCCCTCGCGCTTATTGTCTCTCGTTGGCTAAGCTCTTTGCTTGAAAGGCGCCTTGCCAAACGCGCCCAAATCGATCCGGGAATCGGATATACCATCGGGCGGCTGACAAAGTATGCGCTCACCGCCATTGGCGTCCTCATCTTTTTGCAAGTCGCCTTCAAGATCGATCTCACTTCTCTAGCCGTGCTTTTTACCGCCCTCTCGGTAGGCATCGGTTTTGGTCTGCAATACATTGCTGCCGACATCGCTTCCGGTTTCATACTGCTTTTCGAGCGGCCTATTCGCGTCGGCGATCGCATAACCATCGGCGAAGATGAAGGCGATGTGCAGAGTATCAACCTGCGCACCACCACGGTGATTACAAATGATCGCATTGCGATCATCGTGCCGAATTCGAAGCTCGTCAGTCAGCGAGTTATCAACTGGTCGTATGGCGACCCGCGGGCGCGAATTCCGATCCCAATCAGCGTAGCGGTCAACTCCGACATCCGGTTGGTGACAGAGACGCTGTTGTTGGCAGCGGAGGCAGTGGATCGAGTGCTGACCGATCCGCCGCCCAAAGTGCAGTTCCTGAGCTTTGGCGGTTATTCGCTCGACTTTCGTCTGCTTATCTGGACGCGTCATCCCAGCCGTCATCCGCAGATTAGAAGCGATATTAATTACCGCATCGAAAAACTCTTCCGCGAGCGCGGCATCGAGATTCCTGTTCCCACACAGGAGTTTTTAGTGAAAACCCAGGACGTAGCAAAGCTAACAGGCGATCTGCTCGCGGATGATAAGACTGACAGTCGCGGGTCTACCGGACCAGGCGACGACAGAAACTCTCCACGCCAGGGTTAGGAGTGGGTGTCGGGTGGCGGGTGGCGGGTGTCGGGGTGCCGGGTGTCGGGTGTCGGGTGCCGGGTGTTGGCGCTGAAGTAGGATCGTTCTCCTTTGAGTCTTTTTTATTGTACGAGCTTCTGCTATCAATCCTGCCCGACACCCGACACCCGACACCCGACACCCGACACCCGACACCCGACACCCTTCTTTCCGCTTTGTTGCGCAAACATGCGACTAAAGGTAGGCTAGCGCCACTGAGTGATTGTTCATTCAGCGGAACCATTCCGCAAAACCTTTTAATAATGCGAACTGCACGATCAATTAATTCCGACCGTCCTGTGATCGCTGACAAGCGGGAAGCGATCTTGCGTGCCGCAATCAGTGTGTTTGCGCATAACGGCTACTTCAACTCAAAAGTCGCCGACATAGCCCGCGAGGCTGGTGTGGCTGATGGCACCGTATATCTTTACTTCAAGAGTAAGGAGGAGATTCTTCATTCAATCTTTGACCGCGGCATGGAGGAAGCAATTGCGGAGGGAAGAAAGGAACTGCAACAGCTTTCTGATCCACGCGAGAAACTACGTGCTATTGCCCACCTTCATCTCGAGCGGTTAGGAGCTGACCGCGATCTCGCAGTCGTTTTCCAGGTCGAGTTGCGAGGATCCACCAAATTCATGGAAGAGTTTTCGGCCGCAGGCTTTGGTGAGTACCTCAATCTTATCCGGTCAACTTTTGAGGAGGGCCAGCGGGCGGGCGTGTTTCGGTCTGAGCTCAATGCGAAAGTAGTCGCGAAGATACTTTTTGGCGCGCTGGACGAGATGGCTACCAACTGGATTCTCTCAAAGCGCCGTTACAAACTGGCGCCAATGGCCGATCAAGTATTGGACATTTTTCTACACGGAGTAAGCGCGAAGTGACTTCGATGATCCGACCCCCAACGGAATCGAAAGTAAACAAGGCAAATCGGGTCCCGCTGAGTCCCGACGAGCCTACGACGCTGGTCGAGGTTTTCGAGTATGCGGTGAGGACGCACAATCGACCGGACGCAGTCAACTACAAGCGCGACGACCGCTGGATTTCTATTTCATCTGATGAACTGTTGAGGCGCATACACCACGTCGCCTGCGGTCTTTATTCGTTGGGCGTTAGGCGCGGTGATCGCGTGGCCCTGCTGTCCGAGAGCCGTCCTGAATGGACCCTCAGCGATGGGGGTTGTCTGTTTGCCGGCGCAATCGACGTCCCCATCTATCCCACGTTGACCCCCACGCAGGTCAGCTACATTCTGAAAGACTCTGGGGCCCGGGTCTTGATCATTTCCAACGAAGAGAAGTTCCGCGAGATTCGCGACGCGGTTGGGGAATGCCCGACGTTGGAACACATCGTCTTCATCGATGCGCCCTCCGCGCAGGATGAGCAAGGGATTTCACTAACGGAGCTGGAAAAACGCGGCGCTGCGATGGCTGAAGAACAGCCGGAGTTGATTAAGAGTCTGATCGGGCAGATCTCGCCTGACGATCTCGCCACCATCATCTATACGTCAGGCACAACCGGCGAGCCCAAGGGTGTGATGCTCACACATTCCAACCTGGTTTCGAATCTGATCGACTCTTCAGCCCATCTGTCGTTTGCAAAGGACGACAGTGTGTTGTCCGTGTTGCCGCTCTCACATGTGCTGGAGCGGGTGGCAATGTATATGTACCTCTACCACGGCATGGCGGTTCACTTCGGCGAGTCGTTGGAAATGATTGGTCCGAACCTGCGCGAGGTGAGGCCGACGATCTTTGTGGGCGTGCCGCGCATTTTCGAGAAGATTCTCGAGCGCGTGAACGAGAAGACTGCCGAGAAAGGCAAGCTCAATGTTGCCATGCTCAATTGGGCCGTCGCGGTCGGCAAAGAATATGCAAAGTTAGCAGTTAGTCACCAGAAGATTCCGGCCCTCCTCGGCCTGAAACACAAGATTGCCGACAAGTTGATTTTCTCAAAAATGCGCACCGCCCTCGGTGGGCGAATTCGTCTGTTGGTATCGGGCGGCGCCGCCTTGCCGGAAGAGCTCGGCTATATATATCTCGGGGCTGGACTGCCGATCGTGCAGGGTTATGGTTTGACTGAAACTTCACCCGTTATCACTGCCGGAAGAGTGGAAGACAACCGCGTGGGCACTGTCGGAAAGCCGATTAGAAACGTCGAGGTGCGGATTGCGAGCGATGGAGAGATCGAAACGCGTGGTCCAAATGTGATGCGCGGCTATTACAACAAGGCTGCCGAGACGGACGCTGTGCTTAGCCCGGACGGCTGGTTCAAAACCGGCGACATCGGCACACTCGACGAAGATGGGTTTCTCCGCATCACCGATCGCAAGAAGGAATTGTTCAAGACGTCCGGCGGCAAATACATCGCACCGCAGCCGATCGAGCAGATGATCAAAGGCTCACAGTTTGTAAGTCAGGTAGTCTTGATCGGAAACGGGCGGAGGTTTGCGGCGGCGCTAATCGTCCCTGACTGGGAGCGGGTTGAGTCGTATGCCCAACTGAAGGGCATCAAGGCCGGAAGCCGCGCTGAGTTGTGCACGAACCCGCGCGTGATCGACCTCTTTCAGCGGCAAGTGGCTTCATTAACGACGGAGCTGGCGCAGTACGAGAGCGTCAAGAAAATCGCGCTGCTGGAAAACGAAATGACGATCGATGGTGGCGAGCTGACCCCGACCATGAAGGTGAAGCGTCGGGTAGTGGATGAAAAATATCGCGACGTGATCGACGCACTCTACTCTGAAGCCGAACTTCACACTACCGCCTGACAGGGCACATTATCCCAACGTCGAAAAGGGGAACCCTTGTGACCTCTCAAGTAAGGAAGGTGGGCTTGCCCCCGCTCTTTGTCGGGCAAGTCCGGTCATTAAAAGAAATCGGCAGCTTTGTTCAACTGAGTGGTGGCAGAGGTTTCGGGAATTATCTTCATGACCGAGGTAATCTAACGAAGAGCGGGGGCAAGCCCACCTTCCTCACCTGAGAGTTCACAACGGTTCCTTTACTAGCCAAGACCTCTTTGTTCGGCGCTTTTAAGGCAGTCGTATTGGTCGCGTCGAGATTCTGAAAGCAGCAAGAACTCGCTCGGCCGCTTCTCGCGCTGCCTCGTTGTACCGATAGTCGCCATAGATGCCTGGCCCTCTGGTGCTCGGAATAACAGACCGGCTCCGGTAAGTGTAAGGATATGTGCGACCCGATACGACTGTCTTCGCAGTGCCGGGAGCGAGGACGACAAACTCAATGAACACATCCCTGATATTCGTATTGGCCCCCTGGGAAGCGCCCATAGTATCGAGTCCAACCTGTAACCAGACAATGTGTCCTTCTTTTTCGGATTTGGCTTTTCGGACGGCTTCACCGCGTCCCAGACTTTGGTTGTCGACAACGAGTTTCACTGAGGGCGATGCCTTAAGTCGGTCCACAAAGCTTTGCAGCACACCAGTGGTGGCGCCCAACGGTATTCTCGAAAATGAGTCAGATTGATCGATACCCACGACTAATGTGACGCGGGGCGCAGGCTTTTCCGGCGACGGCTTCGCAACCGTGGTGGCCCCGGTCGTAGTGGCGACGGGCGGCTGTGGAGTCGGTTTGATCACACGCCGGCCGGACTGCGCCACTGCCATCAATGTGAAACTCAATACCAGGCCGCAAGCGAAAAGCCACGTTAGTAAAACTCTTGATTGTTTCGTCATGGTTCTATTGCAGGCATTAATAAAGCCGAGGAGTGGCGGCCATTGTATCACCTTGCCCCTGATCATCGGCAGCAAACTAATTGGCAACAGGCGCATAGAGTACAAGCTTTAGCTTGCGGTCTCGCGAAACAAGCAAGCTTGGATGTTCACGAAGAAGCAACCTGAAGGTTGTACTCTAAACACCTGTTGAGGCACATGCTTTAAGCTCGTTCGCGGGTTACACTGCTCGAAGTTTATTAATGCCCTTATTTGGAGGACCAGTAGTCGTTGGCTTCGTTGATTATCACCAGAGTTCGCGATCAGGCGCGGGGTGTGCGCTCGTTCGATCTCATGCCCGAAGGCGCCAGAGAATCGCATGGCGTATCGTTTATTCCAGGCCAGGTCGCGGTGCTTTCTGTTCCGGGCGAAGCACCGGCTTATTTCGCATTTGCGAGCGCGCCGGAAGACACCGAACTGGAGGTGCTGGTGAAGCAAAAGTTGGGGGCCAGCAATCTCATCTTCGACATGCAGCCGGGAGAACGAATCGAGTTGATTGAGGTGGCAGGTCATGGCTTCGCCCTGGACGAACAGCAAGGCAAAGATCTGGTGTTCGTGGCGATGGGGACGGGCGTGGCGCCTTTGCGCTCGGCGCTTCGCCATGTACTGAAACGGAAACCGGACTTTGGCCAGTTCGTTGTGCTCTACGGCGCGCGCACGCCGGATGACTTCTGTTTTCGCGATGAGACGGAAGGTTGGGAAGATGCAGGTGTTGAATTACGACAGGTTATATCCAGGCCTGACGGGCACGACTGGTCTGGGCCAACGGGATATGTGCAGTCGCTTCTGGACCACGTGCTGCCGGATCTGAAGTCGCCCGTCGCACTCATTTGTGGTTCTTTGGAAATGATGGAGCAAACGCGCGGTCGCCTGGGCCAGATGGGTTTCGCCCCTAACGAAATTCTGACGAACTACTAAATGCATCCTCAGTTCACAGAGATTGCATAGCGCGGCTGACGCTGCAAAGAACGACGAGAGAGACGATCCACGAACATACACGAAAGGAACACTAACGTCTTTCGCGTCAGTTCGTGTCGTTTCGTGGATCGTACTTTCTTGCTCAAAAAACAAGAACTTGAGCGCTTGTTATACAGAGAGTTAAAGGCCTCCGACCCTGCTGCGCTCTGGTATTCAGCCGGCACACTTCACGCATTTACAGCCCATCGGCTTGATGATGTCTTCGAAATATTCTTTGCCGTAGTCGTAAGTGACCTCTTCCCCCGCCTTGATATTCCTTCGCGACCAGATCCACACACGTCGACCTGTAATGATTGCCTCCGCATTCGGCCTGCACGAGTGATTAATGTAGCGGGCTATATTACTGCGCGGGGTGCCATCAATTGACCATTTCGAATTCACACCGAAAAAGTATTTTCCATCTCTCTGATCAACTACTTCATTCGGGAGATATGGGCCGGTGTATTCGATAATCCGCTTTCCTTTTGGAATTGGCTTTAGTGCGAAGAACCCCAAGCCTGTGGCTGTGCGTTTGATTTCGTAATCTGTCCCCTTGATCATTCATCTCCTCTGAATGGGTCGATTGAAAGGTTGATTGCAAACATCAGTCAATTTACCACGAAGCGTAGTTGTAGAGGCGAGATGTTTACAGATCGCGCGAGTAGCCAAGGTCTTTGCATTAAGCGCCAAAGGCGCGGAATGTAATAGCCTGGGGTAACGCCCCAGGAAGGCATATTCTTACCAAAGTTCTTAAGCGCTGAAGGCGCGAAATAACCTTGTCAGGAGAGACTTTGAATATGCCTCAGTCACTGTCTTCCATCCTAATCCACCTCATTTTTAGCACTAAGAATCGAGAATCTTTTATAACGCCGGCGATCGAAACGGAATTACATCCGTACATGGCGACCATATTTCGAAAAATGAAATCCCCTACACTCGCGATCGACGGTACTTACGATCACGTACATATCCTCTTCTCACTGGGTCGAGTGATTGCGATTGCTGATCTGCTCGAAGAAGTTAAGTCGAAAAGCTCAAAGTGGATCAAGACAAAGGGTCCTGAGTTCAAGAATTTTTATTGGCAGAAGGGCTATGGCGCCTTTTCGATCGGCCAGTCACAGGTGGAAGATGTGAAGCGATATATTCACGGACAGAAAGAGCATCATCGCCGCGTGACGTTTCAAGAGGAGTACCGAAAATTCCTGGAAGTCTACGGAATCGATTATGACGAACGCTACGTATGGGATTAGGTCAATAACCCTCACGCTGAGAGATATGTAAGCTCTGCCTGTTTCTAGTCCGCGCCTTCAGCGCTTCAGAGGGCAGTTGGACCTTCCCTGGGGCGTTGCCCCAGGCTGTTACATCCCACGCCTTTGGCGCTGCCGGAAGATTCCCAAGTGGGTTCTCTGTCGCGCTTTGGAATTTGTTCAACTAGCGATCACACGCGCTACTCACTTACGATCGCGATCGCTCGCTCGAGTTGCTCATCTCTCCCTTCCGCTACGCCGCGGATTGTGCGTGAGACGGGAACGGTCGGTTGAATGCCTACCCCATGATGCGTGGAACCATCGTGCTTGAGCACTTTCATTCCGGTCCACGCCACCGTGTAGCCACCGGGAAGGAAGAAGGGATTGACGTTACCATTGGTGCCGGCGGTTGGCTCGCCAACAATCGCTGCGAGTTTGTATGCCTCGATAATGCCCATGTAGGACTCGGCGTAACTGATGGCCCGACCATCCGTGATGAAAGCGATCTTTGCCTTTAACCGCGGAGCTATCGGCGGAAGCGTCCAACGCCCACCCTCGTTGTATGTAGTTGGTCCTTTCTGGTCAGGCACATTAATGATGGGCACCAGCCAGCGCGCCGATTCGGCCGGCTTATCTATCAGGTGAGAAATGATCGTTGGCGAAACCTTTGGGTAGCCCCGCAAATCAAAAATGATCCCCCGAGCTTGTTCCAGTTTTGGCAAGACAGTTTGAAAGTCTTCATCCTTAATGCGGTCCAGATCAAGATAGTAGATGCCCGGCTTAATCTCGTTTACCGGCGGCGGGCGCATTTCCGCAAAAACCAGCGACTCTGAATCACGTCGCAACACCACCGTGCGAGGCGTGCCCGTGAGCGGTTGCACGTCGAGTTTTAGCTCTGAGTCTTTCGCCCCTCCTCTGAGTTTGCGCAAGGCCACGTGGCGTCGCCATTGCGGCGTGGCGCCTGAAATGAGCGCCTCCGCTTCTGCCAGAGCTTCTGCGGAATTCTTACCGTCAATTTTGAGAACCACATCGCCCGCCTGTAATCCGCTGGCGCCCTGAGCAGCAACCTGCGTGATGACAAGGCGATCTTCGATCCATGCGAAGACGACCGGTGTCGCGAAAGCCATTGCCTCACTCGAATGGTAAACACCGCCGTGACCGTCATGGAGTGCGGCAACCATACGCCTTAGAGTATTGAGAAAGGCTTTTTCGTCCTTGTCAGTGGCCGCGGAAGTAAGCGCATCTTTGAGTGCGTGCGGCCAATCGGTTTTGACGACATCGAAGTAAGGATAGAAGTGCTGAAAGATATTCCACGCCAGCGCCACGTCAGCCAGCCGCGTAGCTCTATCATTACCGGAATACTGTACAAGCTGCGCAGCCTCTGAACTCTTTGCGGGAGCTGCGCCTCGCGGCAGCGTCCCCTTCGCATCGACATAAAGCGCGAGCGGCATCAGGACCGAAACGCCTCCTGCGAGATCAGCCGCAAAAGGCTTTTGCGGGTCTCCGGAATCCGCCGGCGGTTTTCCCACCGGCGCATCTTTGATCGCCCGCTCGCTGTGATAGATGTTGTATTGCTGCGTGCTCTTTTGCCCGTAGCCCTTGTGACGATATGAAGTGATCTTTAGCGCGGGATCATTCTTAGGCGGCAGGAACTCCTTTCCAGACGTCGGTCGCTTTCCAGTTGGGAACACGCGCAGGCTCGGCGCAAGTGGACGAAATAGCGTTTCAAGTTTTTGCGCCAAATCGGCAGCATCTTTCGCCGGTTCAGTAACGCGCACACCTTCAACCGCGAACACGTTCCAGTCGGTCGCCGCCGCTTCATCGCTCGGGTGGAAATGGCGCACGTAACCGAGCAATCGCGTGAAGGCGGTCAGATTCTCCAATCCCCTCGCATGCAGTGGCCGCGCAGGCTCAGCCAGCATGACGGGCTTACCCAAGTCCGTGAGCGAGACATCATCGAGCCATGCTTTGCCTTTGCCCATCAGCATCAGCCCGATATTGATGGTGGATGCATCTTCAGCTATATCGCCGACAATCTCGTAATACTGCCACTGGCCGGATGTCACGGGACGATCATTCATGTTGTCAAAGAAGCCCATTTGCCGCGCGGGCCGATCCACACGGAACCATAGCTGCGCTCGCGCCGTCGGGTCAGCGCCTTCAATTCGCACGGCCGTGCGGAAACGCACGCGCCGCGCGCGCAGGGATGTGGCATCGATCGACTGCATCAGGTTGCCGAATGGGGCGGCATTCGCCTGCGTGTTGGTCGCATTACGTATGAGCGCCGCGCGTTTGCCTGACTTTGGATTTTCTTCAACCAGTTCGACGGCATAGCCGGCCCCACTCGTCGGCGAAATCCAACCGTCAGGTACCTGGCCCAGGTTTCCCAGTTCAAAATCGGGATTAGCCAGTGAGGTCTGAAGGGCACGAGTTTGTCCGGGGCTTGATTGCGCAGAACTTTCCTGCGTCGGGATCGGAACCAGGCATAAGAGAATAATGCTCAGGCAGTGTGCGAAGGATTGAAGAGGATGCTTGTTCACTTACAACTCCTTTGTCGAGCTTCGGCATGAAGGTTTTTATCAAAGAGGCGTGGGTAGGCGGGAACAAAGGCTGTCTAATGCTTCAGGCGCTCGTTGTGCGCGCATCAAGAAAACGGAATCGATTCCTGCCTGTGGTCATTAGGATCGCACCATACTAGTTTCGAATCAATTACTGGAACCGTCCAATCGTAGGTCGATACCATTGGCGCGCGGAGCGAGGTCATTAACACCGTGACTTCGGCGACCGTGTGGAACTCCGGCTACAGTGTCATGAAGTCAGTACCACCCCGCGGTAGGGGGTGGGTGCGCCGCCCGCGAGCGAGATCGCTTTTAGCAAGACAATTAAACGCTG